>DAIRVG010000381.1:0-1508 GCA_036802945.1 Vicinamibacterales bacterium | reverse complement strand
TGTTCATGCTACTGATGTCTTCCCATTGCCGTCTGGTGCTTGGTGTCGCGCATCGTCAGATAGACGATGAGAGATGTCGCAATCACCGCTGTGAGGTAGTAGGAGAACCACGCCTCATGGCCGATCGATTTGAACCACAGCGCAATCGACTCCGCCGTCCCGCCGAAGATTGAAACCGTGACGGCATAGGGCAGGCCGACCCCCGTGGCGCGCACCCGGGTCGGAAACAGCTCCGCTTTCACGACGGCGTTGATCGAGGTGTATCCGGCCACAATCAGCCACGCCGTCGAGATCAGCAGGAAGGCAACCAGCGCGCTTCTGGTCGACTGCAGCAAAGAGAGCAACGGGATCGTGCCCAATGTGCCCGCGACGCCGAACCAGATCAACAGCGGCTTTCGACCGATCCTGTCCGAGAGTGCACCATAAATCGGTTGCAGGCACAGCGCGAAGATGAGGGAGCCGGCAGTCACAAGCGTCGTCTGGCTGTCGTTGAGGCCGACCGATAGCTTGAGGAACTTCTGCATGTAGGTCGTGTATGTGTAGAAGGCGGTCGTGCCTCCCATCGTCAGCCCCACAACGATCATGACCTCGCGGGGGTATTTCATGAGCGCTCTGATCGAGCTTTCCTTGCGACCCACCGTCCTGGACGCGACGAAATCGTCGGTCTCGTGCAGGTTGCGGCGCATGGCGAGCGCGACGATCGCGAGCAGGGCGCCGATGACGAACGGGATGCGCCAGCCCCATGCCCTCAATTGATCCGCCGTGAGAAACACCTGCTGTAGGAGCAGCAGGACGAGGATCGCACACAGCTGACCGCCGATCAGGGTCACGTACTGAAAGCTGGAATAGAAGCCACGGTGCTTCGCGTCCGCGACCTCTGCGAGATAGGTGGCGCTGGTGCCGTACTCGCCGCCAAGGCTCAGCCCCTGAACCATTCGCGCAAGGCCTAGAAGCACGGGCGCCGCTACGCCGATCGTGGCGTATGTCGGCGTGATCGCGATCATCAACGAGCCGAAGCACATGAGCAGCACGGAGAGCATCAGCGCGTTTCGTCGTCCATAATGATCGGCGAGGTGGCCGAACAGCCATCCGCCGATGGGACGCACGATGAAGCCAATCGCAAACAGCAGGGCGGCGTTCAGCTGCTGAACAACTGGATCCTGGCCTGGGAAGAACGAGGCAGCGAAATAGAGCGCGAACGCTGCATAAGCGTAGAAGTCATACCACTCGACGAGGTTGCCGATTGAACCGATGAAGATCGCTCGCAGTCGGCGGCGTACGTCGGCGAGGTCGAGGTGGTCGTCTCCGTCGATGACCGCAGTCATGACGCCGGTGCTCTTTTCCGCGGCGCTTCTCACGACAATTCCCTTCTACCGTGCGCGGGCCCGACTCGCAAGCGTCCACGCCCGAAGTTGTGGGCCGATGTGCAGGTGAGATGCTACACGAAGACTGGCGAGCCGTTGACTTCTGCCGCGCGTCTAGATCTCAACCTGAACGCCCAACTCGAC
>DAIRVG010000380.1:0-1574 GCA_036802945.1 Vicinamibacterales bacterium | reverse complement strand
GTTCGGGATCAGCCTGGGCGCGGTGAATCGAGGGACCGGCGCGACGCGGTTGACCTTGGCGAGCCCGAGCGCTTCGAGCATGCGGATGTACATCCAGCCGATGTCGAGCTCGTACCACTTGTTCGACAGCTTGGCAGAGGTCGCAAAGGCATGGTGGTTGTTGTGCAGCTCCTCGCCGCCGATCAGGATGCCCCACGGCACGATGTTGGTGCTGGCGTCCGCGGTGGACCAGTTGCGGTAGCCCCAGAAGTGGCCGATCCCGTTGATCACGCCGGCCGCCCAGAACGGGATCCAGACGATCTGCGTCAGGAAAATCAGCGCGCCGGGCACGATGCCGAACAGCAGCACGTCGGCGGTGCCCGTCAGCGCAAGCCCGAGCACGACGTAGCGGGAGTACACGCTGCGCTCGAGCCAATCGTCCGGGGTTCCCTGGCCGTAGCGCTCGATGGTGCCGCGATTGCGGGCCTCCTTGACGTACAGGAACACGCCGCCCCACAGCACGCGGTTGATACCCACCACCTGCGGGCTGTGGGGATCCTCCGGCGTTTCGACCTTGGCGTGGTGCTTGCGGTGGATCGCGACCCATTCCTTCGTCACCATGCCGGTCGTCAGCCACAGCCACAGCCGGAAGAAGTGACTCGCGGCGGGGTGCAGGTCGAGCGCATGGTGCGTTTGATGGCGATGCAGGAACACCGTGACCGCGACGATGGTGACGTGAGTCAGCGCCAGGGCCGCAAGGACGCAACCCCACCAGGGGAGGTCCAGTACGCCGGAAAAAAGCACGTCGATTTCACTCATCAGTCGTCAGTCGTTATCGCCCACCCGCCGCGCTCAGCGCGCTTACTTGCCCTGAATCTTTTCGCCGGCACGCTCAACGTCCTCCCCGAAGCCGTGCATCGTGTTGCAACCCGCGATCGTGCCTAACATGCCCAACAACATCATTACCGCCAAGATTCTTCGAAGCATGGTGTATCTCCTGTCTGTTACCTGATGTGAAAAGATCTGCCCCATTCAACTGCTCCCGATCCAAGGGCCTCGGTGGCGCCGGCCGGCGCTGGAGCCGCGCGGCGGGCCCTATTGCTTCGTGCCTTTTGCCGCGTCCTGTATCTTCTCGCCGGCTTTTTCGATATTCTGTCCGACCGCCCCGATCGCCTTGTCGATTTCCTTGCCGGCGTGCTCCGCCGGACCTTCCTGTCGCTGGCAGCCGGACAGCCCTGCAATCAGGGTGCCGATCGCCGCCGCTGCGATGGCGCCATTGCGGAACTTCATCATGGATCGCACCTTCAACCTGCAACGGTCACAGAGCTCTTCGTCCGCCGATGACACTGAGCAGGACGACCACGAGAGCGATCACCAGGAGAACGTGTATGAAGCCGCCTATGGTGTAGGAGGTGACGAGTCCGAGCAGCCACAAGATGAGCAGAACAACAGCGATGGTATATAGCATGGCAAGTATCCTTTGGTTGATTAGCGAATGGTGAGATGTCAGGCGTTCGACTGGATCACGCCGTTGATGACTTTGACCCGGTCCCCGGTCCGCCACGACGGCGCGCTCGCCTCGTGTATGACGCGGC
>DAIRVG010000379.1:0-1724 GCA_036802945.1 Vicinamibacterales bacterium | reverse complement strand
TTGCGATTTCGTCGTGTTCTCCCTACAGTGATTTTCATGACGCCAAAGACTGGGAAACCCATCGATCTGCCCGCACCCGTTGCAGCCTCGTAGTGTCCGACAACTTGGCGGTGTCGCTCACTCGTCGTTAGGCGGCGGCGCGGTAGTAATAACTGAGAAGGCCACCGATGCGCTGGCGGCGGCGAACGGGTGCGCCGCCACGCTGCCGTTGCGGACGATCGATAAGCTCGTTCCCAATCCCTTGGTGATTCCGTTCGCCGTGGTAGTGAATCATAAAATCGGCGAGCGTCCGTCGAAGATGGCGTTCACCGAACGGGATGACGCGATTCAGGCATTCCTCTTTGACGGAGCGTACGAACCGCTCCGCATACGCGTTGCAGTTCGGCGCCCGATAAGGTGTCCGAATGACCCGGACGCCTGCGGTCCCGAGGAAGTGCTCAACGGCGTGGCTCCACTTCCGATCGCGATCGCAGATCAGCACGCTGCCGGCGCGTAGTACTCCATCGACATCGGTCAAATGGCGCATCGTCTGCACGATGAATGCTTCGTCCGGATGCGGCGTTGAGCCGAGAAGGTGAACGCGACGCGAGTGGAGTTCGATGACGAACACCGTATAAAAGGTGACCAACCCGCGAACGGTCCACACCTCAGTCGTAAAGAGATCCGCCGCGAGGAGCGCGCGCCAATGCGCGCGAAGGAACGTCCGCCACGTCAGCGGCCGCTCACGGCTCGGTGGGATGCCCTGCTCCTTCAGGATCCTCGCGATCGTCGATCGGGCGACCTGGTGGTCGAGGTTCTTCAGCGCACGCTGGATCCGCGTGTAGCCCCAGCTCGGATTGTCCGTCGCCATCCGGACGACGAGCCGCCGGATCTCAACCTGCACGCCGGGCCGCCCGAACCGCCGCGCTGTGTACGTCCACTTACGCGCGATCAATTCGCGATGCCACCGCAGAATCGTATCCGGCGTGACGATCGTGGCAACCTGCGCGAGAATGCGACGTCCGAGGCGCTGACCGAGCGCGGCCAGACGCCGCCGTTCGGCATCACGTAATCGCATCCGCCGACCGCGCAGCTGCGACCTAAGTACCCGATTCTCTTCCCGCAGAAATCTGATGACATCGCGCTGCTCTTGTTCGAGCCAGCCGAGCAGCGTCGCGACGATTAAGTGCAGCGGAAGCACGGACGCAGTCTACGTCAAGGCTGTGTGGACGCAATTTTCAGACACTACGAGGTCCATAACCTCTAGAGTGTCGGGAACCTGATCAAGATCGAGCGGCCAAATGATGCCGTGGCCCTGCGCACTCGCCTCCATGAGAGCCGGAGAATGACCGACTACGCCGCGCCCATCCGGGCACTGGTCGGGGAAGGCGTTGCCGAAGGAGCCGTTCTCAAGCCGCGCGTGGATGATCGACCAGATGCCCTTCCACGCACTGGGCGTAATCTCCTCGATCGTACGCGGCTTCGGCCCTTTCTCCCGCTCGCTGAAGTAGGCCATGTGCCGACCAGCATAGCCGACGTGCATTGCCCTAGTTCGTCCCGCCACGTGTCAAGGGAGGGCGCGCGGCGTAAAGAGAACCACACGCAAAACACACGCGGCCCGGCGGCCGGTGTGTTTTGATCAACGTCTATCGGGCAAAAAGGTTGGTTGCGGGGGGGGGATTTGAACCCCCGACCTTTGGGTTATGAGCCCAACGAGCTACCGGACTGCTCCACCCCGCGACAGG
>DAIRVG010000378.1:0-1779 GCA_036802945.1 Vicinamibacterales bacterium | reverse complement strand
AAGCCGGCGCAATACGGATTCGGCGCACCGGCGCCAGGCAGCGGCGTCTTCAGAACCTGTCCCGTGGCGCTGACGATGCGCCAGTCCAGACCGGTGACGGGAATCCTGGTGCCGGTCTTCGCGATGGTGTGCTTCGCCTTGGCGGCAAGTGCCCCATACTGCTGGAGCACCGGATCGATCTGTGGGGTCGGCTGCACGTTGGTCCCGTGGTCGATGAACTCTTTGATCGGAATCCGCGTCGCGAGCTCGGGAAGGCCGCCGACGTGGTCGCCGTGGTAGTGCGTCGTAATCAGATGATCGATCTGCGAGATCCCGGCGTCCTTGACGGCCGCCATGATGCGGTCGGCGTCGCGGACAGCGGCGGCGCCCGCGTTCCCAGTATCGATGAGGACCGATTCGCCTGACGGCGTGACCCACAACTGAGCATTGCCGCCCTCGACGTCGACGACGTAGATGTCCAGGTTCTTCGACGCTCGGGTCTGCGCTGTTGGAAACGCCACGAACAACGCGAGAGCCGATAGTAACGCCAGTGCTGCGCGCATCAGATCACTCCCATCGTTTGAAAATAATCTCCGTGCCTCTGTGTCTCCGTGGCCCGTCGAATTGAAAATCGCATTAGCGTTCCGGAGCCGAGGCGCTGGGAAGGTTGTACTTCCGCGAGCGGGCGTTGAGTTCTTCAACCTGCTCAATCTTCTCCGCGGTCTCCCGGCCCAGAGCGCCCTTTTGCGCTTCCGTCATGCGTCCTGTGGCTTTCAATTCGACCAGGGCTTTGTCGACGGCGCCCAACGCAATGTTGACCATGCTCGCGGACTGGGCCACGGCTACGCGCGCCGCCTTCATGGCGGCTGGGGTTGCCGGAAAATTCGCGCCACCGACCACAGCCATGAGCGGCTTCCTCACCATGTCGGCCGCCTTTACGTAGTCCTGCGCGGTTGGTAATCCAAGCCACAGGGCGTCAGCACCGGCCTCAGCGTAGGCGGCAGCCCGATCCAGCATCTCGGCGTACGAATTGTTCGGAGTCGGAGCAAGGCAGCGCACGATAAGAACCATATCCGTACGCCCGTCGGCCGCAGCATGAATGTTGTCGATCATCCGAGCCTTGGAAACGACGCCCGGAACGGAATAGGCGGTGGCGCGGTTGAGCGGCATTCGGTCGTCAAAGGACGCGCAGCCGATGCCGCCTTTTTCAGCCAGCTTCGCGAAGCGGTAAATATTCAGGGGAGTGGCGCCGAAATCGTCCACATCCGCGAGCACCGGAATATCCACGTTCGAGGCGATGAGACTGTTATAGGCGATGATTTCGGACACCGTGACGACCGCCTGGTCCGGCAGCGCGACCAATTCCTGATTGGGGGCGCTGCTGCCGACAAACACGGCTTTGAACCCGTGAACTTCAATCAGACGAGCCGTAAGGACATCGTAAGCGCCGGGGCATATCAGCGGCTCCGGCCCATTCATCAAGGCACGAAAGCGTGCACCCATTGTTCTCGGCGCAGGCCGTGCTTGCGGCTGTTGAGCGGCCCCGGCCAGCGGACGGGCAGCCGTAATAAACCCTGACGCAGCCAGTCCGGCGACCTGCACAAACTCGCGTCTGTTCGTTTTTCTAGCCATAACGCTCCTCAAAACTTGTTGTGTCGGTGGCTGTGTACACCTCGCCCTATGCCGCCCACGCCGATCTGGGCGGACGACTTCATACGGGCCGAGGCGAGTTACCCGGAGTCAGGGCCAATTCGCTGTGGATTATACGGGCGAGGCGGGAGGGCGGAGGCGATTAGTCCT
>DAIRVG010000377.1:0-1813 GCA_036802945.1 Vicinamibacterales bacterium | reverse complement strand
CGAGCGCGACCTGCGTGTACATGTCCTTGACTCTGCGTTCGAGATCCACCGCATCCACGACGGTTCTGCTCATGTCGACCTCCTCCAGCCCGCGGCGCTTTCGCCGTGATTCACCGCCGAGGACGCCGCGGTCTGCGAAATGGTTCCAGCGCGCTGGAATTGCGCGGAAATCCCGGCCACAATGCGTGGAGCTGTCATGCTGCCCGACCACTGGAACCATTTCGCCGGTCCGCGCGTCTTGGGAGTGGGCGCAGAGTGACCATTTCGAAAGAAGCCTTCGAGACCCAGGTTCTGGCGATCCTCGGTCCGTTGCACGGCGTGGCCAGGCGTTTGACGAAGAACGAGGCCGATGCGGAGGACCTCGTGGCCGAGTCCATCACGCGCGCGTGGCAGGCCCGCGCATCGCTGGCGGATGCAGGAGCCTTTCGGGCGTGGGTATTCCGGATCCTGAACAACACGTTTATCAGCGAGCGACGGAAGACGCTGGCCCGTCCGCGGGAAGAGCTGCTGGTGGAGGAGTCCGGCGACGAGGAGGGCGCCTTCTCGATCTTCGAGCGTCTGCACCAACCCTTCCTGCTGTGGTTCGCCAATCCCGAACAGGAGTTTCTCGACAAACTGCTGCGCGAGGATCTGGATCGAGCGCTGGCCGCGTTGCCCGAGCATTACCGCGTCGTGGTCGTGTTGGCCGACGTGGAAGGACTCACGTACGGCGAGATTGCGGAGGCGCTGGACGTGCCCGTCGGCACGGTGCGGTCCAGGCTCGCTCGTGGGCGCAACGCACTGCAACGGACGCTATGGACTGTCGCCCGCGATCACGGCCTTCAGATGTCGCGGGCGGCCGGCACTCGCGGATAGTGCGCCGGAAGGAATCCTATGTCTGAAACGGACGATGTGGGCTGTGAGCAGGCCCTGAAACGCCTCGTAGAATTCGTCGATCATGAACTGCCCGAGAGCGAGCACGACAGCGTGGAGCAACATTTGCGCATCTGTCGGAATTGCTGCTCACGGATGGAGTTCGAGCGTCGGCTCAAGGAGCGCCTGTCGGCGCTCTCGACTGAGGACGTCCCGTCGACAACGCGCGACCGTGTCCGGGATCTGATCAAGAAATTTTGAGCGACGAACGCGGCTCGCCGCGGCAAAGGGATTCCGACGATGGCACTCTGGAGTCACAAGAAGGAGTTCATCTTCAAAGCCGTAGACGAGATGTACACGGACGTGGCCTCGCACCCCGACACCGTGTTCCACTTTCCCACGGGCCGTTCGGCTTGCCTGTTCGTTGGCTATCCTGCCAACCAGCTCGATGGCCTCCCGGCCGAGGCCACTGAATCGTTCGCGGGTGTGGGCTATCCGTTCGAGGCGGACGCCATCCGCCCAGGCGATACCGTGCTCGACATCGGCAGCGGTTCCGGCACCGACGCGCTGATCGCCGCGATGTTGACCGGTCCGCACGGCGTCGTGTACGGGCTCGACATGACGCGAGCGATGCGGGAGAAGCTTCAGCGCATCGTGGCGGCGAAGCAAATCGGAAATGTGCGCGTCATCGAAGGGAATGCCGAGCAGATTCCGCTTCCCGACGCGAGCATCGATGTGGTCACCAGCAACGGGGTGCTGAACCTCGTGCCCGACAAACCGGCCGCGTTTGGCGAAATCGCTCGAGTCCTCAAGCCTGGTGGTCGACTGCAGATCGCGGATATCGCGCTCCGGGTGCCGGTGTCGGATCAGTCACGCGCCGATCCGCGGCTCTGGGCCGAGTGCGTGGTCGGCGCGATCACCGAGGATGACTACGTCTCGCTCCTGCGTGCTGCGGGTTTGT
>DAIRVG010000376.1:0-1896 GCA_036802945.1 Vicinamibacterales bacterium | reverse complement strand
GAGGCTAGGTCCGGTGAAGATGGCCATCGCGGTCACGAACGAGACGAGCCGCATACAGTTACCTCCGTGGGGACTTCGATCTGCCAGACGAAGAGGCGAGGGGACGCCGGTCGCTTCTTGGCACTATTGCGGGAGAATACTTCATATGGTAGGAGTATTCGATTTCCCGCCCAGGTCTGACGGGGGCTAGCAGCCCGTGGTTAAAGCCGCTTCGGCCGAGCCGGGCATGGTGGTGGAGCTAAGTGGTGAGGCAGAAGGTTGCCGGTAATTGTGGTGCCCAAGCAGCGCCGCGAGGGTCGTCAAGCGAGGCCAGAAGCGAATGAGAAGGCTGAGAAGGGAACGGAGACGACCCTGCAGGCCTCTCGGCGTCCCGACGCCGAGACTGTTCCGCATCAGGAGCCCGAGGTTGAAGGCGCCGCTGTGAACCAGCAGACGTTTCAGGATGTTCTCGTGACCGCGAAGGTGCGTGCGCCTCATACGGCCGGTTCTGTAGAGGTGAGCGAAGGGGCGCTCAGCTCGTTCTCCTCGAGCACGATGCAGACGCAGCCCTCGTTTGCCGCGATTGCGCCGACGGTTGGCGTACACCGTTTCGCGGCTGATGATGTCGTTACGCCACTTGCGGCGGCCGCGATCCGGTTCGGAAATGTAGCCGCGCAGACCTGCGGCTTCGAGCTGCTGAAGAACCGGCGTGCTGTGGTAGCCCTTGTCCGCGACGACTTCCTGCAAGCCTCCCGGATGGCAAGCTCCGGTCTTCCTGTGAACACGCTCGATCTGGGTTTCAGCCTGCGCGAGCGTCTTGCCAAGCGTAGACGTGTCTCCTTGGTCCGCACCCTGGATCGTCACCGCCACGATCGCGCCCGTGGTTATGTCCACAGCCTGCTCGGCCTTGTGGGCCAGATGCGTGCGGCCATCCTTCATCTTCGCGATCTTGGCGTCTGGATCCGCAGGACTCTTCCACTCCTGGTTCGAGCCCTTCCTCTTCCGCAGTCGATCCAATCGTGCCAGCGCCTCCCGAGACGGCGTGCGAATCCCCGATGCTTTGGCCAGCCGCTGCAAGAACTCCTGGTAGGTCTCGCCCGTGTCCCGGCGCACGATGCTCCGCATCGCTGCATTCGCTTCCAGGGTCGTCGCGTCGATCGCGATCGTCTTCCCCTTGAGCAACCCCGCGTGCGCCAGTCGTTCCTGGATCCAGCCGAACACATCACGGTGCGTCTCAACGTCGATCAGTCGCCGCGTCCGGGAGATCGTCGAATGATCGGGTGCCTGCTCCTCCAGCCCAAGACCCAAGAAGCTACGAACCGCCAGCGAGTCCGCCGCCCGCCAGGCCATGCCACGCTCGGAGTCCAAGCCCTCAAAGTAGCCCACCAGCATGAGCCGGAAGTAACGGCCCGGCGCCACTCCCGGGCGCCCAAGCACAGGCGCGTAGAACCTACGGCACCGTGCCTCTACAAACGCGTCGAAGCCCTCGGACTCCAAAGCTCCATTCAGCCGCGTGTAGAACGGGTGGCCGGGGCTCCGCGGCAATTCACTCGTCGCGACCCACAATCCCTCTTGCCTTCGCTTACGTTTGCCCATTGCCATGCTCGAACCTTACGACCTACTACCGTCAGGTAAGGACCGACTCATGACCACTTTCACCACGGGCTGCTAGGACCTGAGCCGCGTGCGAATCGAGCTGGAACCGGAGCTGCCCAGCCACCACGTCGAGGTGGACGGACAGGCTGCCGCGTTTGCCCGCTGCGGGGCCGTGTTTAACGGCATTTTCGAACAACGGCAGCAGGATGAGCGGCGGGAAGGCGAGCACCGAGTTGGTGAGCACGCCGACCACCTCGTCGAGCCAGCCGCGGTAGTAGCCCGCGAGCAGCCCCAGCGTGCCGCCGACGAGCATGCCGACGC
>DAIRVG010000375.1:0-2003 GCA_036802945.1 Vicinamibacterales bacterium | reverse complement strand
CGGCCATGTACATCGGGTTTTCGTAGCGCATGTCGATGACGGCTGTCCCGATCTCGATCTGCTTCGTGCGCGCGCCGACGGCGGCGAGGAGTGGGAACGGCGAGCCGAGCTGACGTGCGAAGTGATGCACGCGGAAGTATGCGCCGTCCAGGCCCAGCTCCTCGGCGGCTACTGCCAATTCGATCGACTGCAGAAGGGCGTCGGCCGCGGTGCGCACCTCGGAATGGTGCGCCGGCGTCCAGTGGCCGAAGGACAGAAATCCGATCCTCTTCACGCAAGGCACCTCAGAGACGGTCGAACCAACACCCGTGACTTGCCGCATCGACCCCAACAACTCTCCTCGGATCATGGGCGGATGATCAAGCAGGTCGTCCTGTACCTCCCGGCTTGCCCAAGCCGATGGCTGGTGGTAGCTTCGCCCCGAGAAAAGGCTCCGTGACACCTCCGGAACTCAACGATCTTCGCGTGGTCAACGCCATCCCGGCGCACATCTGGCGCTCCGCGCCAGACGGGGCTGTTCAATTCGTCAACCAGCAGTGGATGGACTACACCGGCCTGTCCCAAGAGAACAGTCAAGGCTGGGGGTGGGTCTCGGTGATTCATCACGATGATCGGCCGGGACTGCTCGACACGTGGCGGCGCGTCCTCGAGGCGGGACAACCCAAGGAGGCCGAAGCGCGCGTTCGAAGATTCGACGGTGAGTACCGGTGGTATTTGATCCGCATGGTGCCGATTCGCGATGAGTCCGGCGCGCTGCTGGGATGGTACGGGACGAATACGGACATCGATGATCTGAAGCAGGCGCAGATGAAGCTGCGTCAGGACGAGAAAGAGCTACGGCAGATGACCGACGCCACTCAGCTGCCGATCATCGTCTTCAGTGCGGAAGGCCGGCTTCTCTATGCCAATCGATTCTCACTCACGTATGGCGGTTTGTCGCTGGAGGACTTCCAACGCGACGGCTGGCGTGAACGGGTCTACCACCCCGACGACATCGAAGCGTTCGCCGATGCCAGGCGAGAGGGGCTTGCGCGAGGCGCACCATTCGAGAGCGAAGTGAGAATTCGGCGTGCTTCGGACGGTACGTACCGCTGTTTTCTCATTCGATACAACCCCCTTCTGGATGATGACGGGAACGTGACGCGGTGGTACGCGACGGGTAGCGATATCGACGACCTCAAGCGGGCCAAAGAGCAGGCCAAGAACGAAAACGCGGCGCTTCGCGATGAGATCAGCAGCGCTTCCATGTTCGAAGAAATTGTCGGGTCATCGGCGCCAATCAGGACGGTGCTGCAACAGGTCGCCCGAGTGGCACCTACAGATTCCACGGTGCTTATCACGGGCGAAACGGGTACCGGCAAGGAGCTCGTCGCCCGCGCGATTCACAAGCGTTCAGCGCGCTCGGCCCGCCCGTTTGTGGCCGTGAATTGCGCGGCGGTGCCGGCCTCGCTCATCGCCTCTGAATTGTTCGGTCACGAGCGAGGCGCATTTACGGGGGCCCTGCAACGTAGACAAGGAAAATTCGAGCTCGCCGATGGGGGTACTCTCTTTCTCGACGAAGTCGGCGAGCTGCCCGCAGATACACAGGTGGTGCTGCTTCGTGTCCTGCAAGAGCGCGAGTTCGAGCGCGTTGGCGGCAGCCGCCCAATCCGTATCGACGTACGGGTGATTGCCGCGACGAATCGAGACCTCCAAACGGCGATTGCTGAGCGTGCCTTCCGCTCCGATCTTTTCTATCGCCTGAACGTCTTCCCAGTCGAGATGCCACCCTTACATGAACGTCCAACAGACATTCCGATACTCGTCGAGTACTTCGTTCACCGCTTGTCAAAGCGGGCAGGCAAAAAGATCACTGGGATCAGCAGCAAGACGCTCGAGTTGCTTCAGTCGTATCCCTGGCCTGGCAATATCCGCGAGCTGCAGAATGTGATCGAGCGCGCGGTGATCGTCTCTGATGGCGAGCTACTAACCGTGGACTCGCGTTGGTTGGCCGGACAATCGAC
>DAIRVG010000374.1:0-2038 GCA_036802945.1 Vicinamibacterales bacterium | reverse complement strand
TCCTCGATCTTCTTGAAGCCACCGTTTTTCTGGCGGTACTCGATGATTCGCTCGGCGGTCTTCACACCGATTCCAGGAATCGTCGCAAGCTGGTCCATCGTTGCGGTATTCAGGTTGATGGGCGACGCGGCGGTTGCCGTGGTCTTGGGCGCGGTCGCGCGCCCCTGGGCCCCTGCCAAGGCTGCACTCAGTGCGATTGCCGCAATCGCAGCAATCATGATTCGGGTCATCGTTTCGTCCTCCTCGTAACATCGTTGCTGGGGTGTAAAGGCCCCGGCGGATGTGGATACTCGTGCTCGAGGGTCGGATGCACGATGAACCTGCCCGCCGGGACGTCACCACGCAGGGCAAGCGCGGGGCCGCCGTACATCATCACGTGATGTCGACGGATGTTGAACGACTGACGGAGGTTATGTGCAGAGCAGAATTGATGACGATTCGTGCGCGGCCAAAAGCGACAACCGTAGTTGCAGTTGCGGCAACCGCCCGCAGAGCTCGCACGTTGGCTCGTAATCCGCGCTCTCGCCTTCGGCGCATCTGCCTGGCGTTGCCCGGTGCGTGGGACAAGGAATCGAGCGCAACGCAGGGTCTGCTGCTCGCGCGGTCACCGGAGCGCTACTTCGCGCCGCCGTACGTCGGCTCGAGTGGATGGGGCTCGGTGGATGAGGTCTGGACATTCTTGAAGAGCGCGCGCAAGAATCACGCATGAAGTCAGTCTTTTCCTGGCTCGGGCTCGAAACGGCACCGACACCGGAACATGCACCGCTGCGCGAGCTCGTCGACGCGCTCGATCGTCTCGAGCCAGACCGCGCTCGCCATCTTGCGCGCTTTGCGTATTTGCTCGGCCGCGTCGCGCACGCGGATCGCCGCGTCAGCCCGGAAGAGACGCGGGACATGGAGGCGCTGGTCGTCGAGGAGGGACACATATCTGCGGAACAGGCCATGCTCGTCGTCAGCCTGGCGAAATCAAGCAACCTGCTGTTCGGCGGCACTGCGGATTTCATAGTCGCGCAGGAGTTCGCCGAGGCCGCCACCTACGAGGAGAAACTCGCGCTGGCGCGCTGCCTCTTTTCGGTGGCGTCGAGCGACGAGGCGATCTCGATGGCGGAAGAGACGGAGATCCACCGGATCACCAATCAGCTTCGCATCCTGCCTGAGGACCTCACGAGGCTTCGCCTGCAGCATCGCCGCTTTCTCCCTGGCTTGTCCCCTCGATCCTGAGCGTGAACAGCGTCGGTCTGTCGTATTGGCGGCGAGCCGCACGACTATCAAACCACACTGGCCATTCCTAACTTCAACGGGCCACGGAGACACGGAGGCCACGGAGATCAAACCTACGAATTCCTCCGTGTCTTCGTGTCTCCGTGGCGACGTCGCAGTGAAGGATCCTGCGCCACGTGGCTCCGCGCTCAGCCGCCGGCCAGGGCCCCCACAACGAGAAAAGGCTCGGCGCCGGTCGCGACAGATTGAGGAAGCGGCGTGTCCGGCAATTCGTGGGACAGGTCCTCCTCGCAGGCGAAGAACCTCACGAACGGGCGGCGCTGTTGCGTGACGTGGTCCCGGATGGTTCCGCGCAGGGTCGGATAGCTGGCCTCCAGCGCGTCCAGGAGCGAGCGCACTGTGGGCTGACCCGCGACCTCGATCTCCACCTCGCCATTGACCTGCGCCAGCGTCCGCAGATGCGCCGGAAGTTCGACTCGGATCATGGGAGCGTTTGGACCTCGACGGACATGACCGGTGGAAGATCCCGGACAATCGGCGCCCAGGTATCGCCGGCGTCCGCCGACGCATAGACCTGACCGCCGGTGGTACCGAAATACACGCCGCACGAGTCGAGCGAGTCGACGGCCATTGCGTCACGCAGAACGTTGACGTAGCAGTCGCGCTGGGGCAAGCCTTTGGTGAGCGCCTCCCACTCGTGTCCGCCCGTGCGGCTGCGGTAGACACGCAGCTTTCCGTCGGGCGGATAGTGCTCCGAGTCACTCTTGATCGGCACGACGTAGATCGTATCCGGCTCGTGCGCGTGAACGTCGATAGG
>DAIRVG010000373.1:0-2041 GCA_036802945.1 Vicinamibacterales bacterium | reverse complement strand
GAAACTCCTGGAAGGTCTTGAGGAACTGGCCCACGATGGCCTGGGCCGGCACCAGCAGAAAGGAGCGATCGGCCACCCACTTGTCGTAAAACATGCTCGCGTCTTCGTCACCCCGTTCGAAGGGGTCACTCCGCAGGTTGTACATCTTCGGGGCACGCATCGACACGAACGGCTCCCGCCAGACGCCCAAACCGTGGGCACGCTGCTCCATGAACGCGAATTTCCAGTTGCCCACCCGCAGCGCCATCAGATCGCCGTCATCGCTCCAGTACAGAAATCCCTTCCGGGGGTTTTCCTTCACTTCACCCTTCAGGAAGGGCAGCAGGTTGTAACCGTCGATGTAAACCTTGAAGGTCTTCTTGCCTGCCTTGTGACCCTTCTTGAGCTTCTCGACAATGTCAGGCTCGCCGCCGGCCGCGACCAGTGTGGGGAGCATGTCGGTGTGGGAGAAGACCTCGTTGGACACCGTCCCAGGCTTGATGACGCCCGGCCAACGGATGGCGCACGGCACGCGCCAGCCGCCCTCATAGTTGGTGTCCTTTTCTCCGCGGAAGGGTGTCGATCCCCCATCGGGCCAGCTCATGACCTCGGCGCCGTTGTCGGTGGAATACATCACGATCGTGTTGTCGGCAATGCCCAGCTGATCGATCTTGTCGAGCAGCTTGCCGACGTGGCCGTCGTGCTCGACCATGCCGTCGGGATACACGCCCAGCCCGGTCTTCCCGTCCGATTCCTTCTTGAGATGTGTGAAGATGTGCATCCTCGTCGAGTTCCACCATACGAAGAAGGGCTTGCCATCGGCGTTTGCCTTCTCGATGAATTTCAAGCTCGCATCGAGGAATTCCTCGTCCACCGTCTCCATGCGCTTGGTCGTCAGCGGCCCAGTGTTCTCGATCTTCTGAGTGCCGTCTCCATTGGCCCAAGTGTGCAGGACGCCACGCGGACCAAACTTCTTCTTGAACTCGGGGTCCTTCGGATAGTCCGGGCACTCCGGCTCCTGCTCCGCGTTGAGGTGGTACAGGTTGCCGAAGAACTCGTCGAAGCCGTGGGCGGTAGGTAAGAACTCGTCGCGATCGCCGAGATGGTTCTTGCCGAATTGACCGGTCACGTAGCCCAGGGGCTTCAACAGATCGGCGATGGTGGGGTCTTCAGGCCGGAGGCCCAGGTCGGCGCCAGGCAGCCCGACCTTGGTAAGGCCGGTGCGGATCGGCGACTGGCCGGTAATGAACGCCGCACGACCGGCGGTGCAGCTTTGCTGTCCGTACCAGTCGGTAAAAAGGCACCCCTCCTTGGCGACGCGATCGATGTTCGGGGTGCGGTACCCCATGATCCCGTTGTTGTTCGCGCTGATGTTGAACCAGCCGATGTCGTCTCCCCAGATGACAAGAATGTTTGGTTTGTCGGGCTTCGCCATTGCCTTCTCCTTACTGAGATTTCCGCTGGCCGCGTTCCTTGCAGTGCGCCCTGAGCTCCCGATCACCCGCTTGATGCCAAACGCCCTGTCAATCAGCAGATCGCCATCTTCCAGTAGCGTCGTGATGCCGCCAGCGGCGTTCCCCGCGCGACTGTCATCGGAGAATATTCACGTTCACGCAGCGCGCCGCTCTTTCAGTCGACGCCAACATACTGGTCGTCGCTGTTCTCTTTGTGCGCGGCCTAGAGCAGTCGTGATTGATCGAGGGACGTCGCTGGACGCATGGACCAGGATCCTAACCAAGCGTTACGAAACCAAGGTCATTTCTAAAGCGGTATGGGCTGGAAGACTATGCGGATCCGGCAAGCTAGCGCGTAACGGCATCTGTCGCGCCAACGTGCGACCCGAGCGCTGAGAGTTCCGGTCGATCTTCTCGGAGCAATCAACGAACCCTCGTCCAATGGCGTTCTCGACGACGGGCGATTGGCTCACGTCTGCGTCGCGGAGCCGGCGCTCCGCTCGATGTGATCGAGCGGAGCGTCGTTCCGGGGCAACCCTTTCCTGACTATGCGACCGCTAACAGTAAACGCCAACCGCGCAGCGCCGGACGGTGCGCCGCGCCACCCC
>DAIRVG010000372.1:0-2046 GCA_036802945.1 Vicinamibacterales bacterium | reverse complement strand
GCGGCCACTTTCAACGGCTCAGGGCCCGGGCAATTCCGATCGAAACCGGCTGACTCCGGGACCAGGCCCGTCATCAGGGCAAGGTGCGATCCCGCCGACTGGCCGGTCACGATGATGCGTTCCGTGTCGACGTTGTATTCCTTGGCGTTGCGAATCACCCAGCGCAGCGCGCAGCGGGCGTCCTCGACGGCCGCCGGCGCGAGCGCGACGCCGCTCGGGCGGTATTCGACGTTCACCGCGTTCCATCCCATCTGGACGTACGGCATGACGTTCAACGCGGCCGCCTCTTTCTTGGCATTCACGCTATAGCCGCCGCCATGCATGAAGATCGCGGTCGGCAACGGCCCCGATGCCTGGGCCGGACGATAGAAATCCAGCTTCAGCTCCATGCCACTCGCAGTCATGTAGGTGACGTTGGGGGTTACGCGATAGCCAGTCGACACGTACGCCGCAAACGATGCTGCCTCACCCGCCGGACGCTGAGCTAGCGCCATCGAACCCGGCGTCACCGAGAGCACGCCGACCAGCAGCGGCAAGAATCCCAAGCGTCTGACCATAAACCCTCCTGTGGGCGGACATGCTACCAACCGGATTTCCCCGTTGCAATGGAATGGATTGGGACCTGTCCTGTTTTGGACAGCAGTCCGGTCGGCTCTTGCGTACGATTTGGTCCATGGCCAATGTAAAACTCCATGAATTCATCGGCACCAATCGCGAAGAAATAATCCGCCGTTGCCAGGCGAAAGTGGTCACGAGGATCGCCACTAAAGGGGCTACAGGGGCTACAAAAACACAGGGCACTCACGGAGTCCCGCTTTTTCTGGATCAACTGGTCGGAGAGTTGCGCTACGGACCGTCGCACACCAGCGAGATCAGCAAGAGCGCGATGAAGCACGGGCACGACCTCCTGGTTCAAGGGTTCACCGTGTCGCAGGTCGTGCACGACTACGGCGACGTCTGTCAGTCCGTCACCGATCTGGCAATGGAAACAAATGCCCCGATCGCCACCGAGGATTTTCGCACGCTGAACCGATGCCTTGACGATGCCATCGCGGGTGCCGTCACCGAGCACGCGCGCGAACAACAGGTCGGCCGCGACGGAGAGTCAAATGAAATGCGGAATTTGATCAACGCCGCCATCACCGCGTTCGAGGTGATTCAGACGGGAACTGTTGGAGTTGGAGGGACGACAGGCGCCTTGGTGCAAAAGAGCCTCATGGGAATACGTGCTCTCATCGATCGCCCGGCCGCCGAAGTCGCTCAACCAGTTCCTTCGGGCAAGGCAAACCCCAAACTCGTGACGCCGAATTAGAGTCTGATGCTTTCTGATTCCTGATACGGTGGGTCCGTGCAAACAGACAGGCGGCGTACGACGGTGCGGCAGTTGTGGATGGAACGCCCGGCGCACGACCGGATGGCTGCAGACCTGATGACTTTTTACGTGTGGCTGTCAAGGAATCGACCCGAGCTGCTCACGCGCGGCAGGACCTTCGGTGAGGCGCATCAACACGTGGTGCACGACCTGAGAGGGCTCGTGGGCGATCCGGCGTAAGAAGAGTAAGAAGAAGCGTCGCAGCGGCCCCCGGACAGCGTCAGTTGTCCTAAAATCACTCGCGCATGATTTATCTCAAGAGCGCCGCGGTCGGGATCGTGGCTGCGTTGGCTGCGTCTGTGACTTGGATAGCGGCGATGTTGGTTCTTCCGATTGCGGCTCCGCTCCTCATCTCACGAATATTTGGCTCTTACGGAGCCGGAGGCGCGGGCGCCACGGTCGGCTCCGGCTCGATCATGCTCGCCGGGCTTGTGGGCTTCATCGCCGGCTTCGTCTGGCAATTCCGCAGAGTCAACAAATCTCGAACAAGGCACTGACTGCGCGCGAGCGCTCAAAGCGAATGACTCGCCTGGACGAAGCGCAGGACCCGTCCTGCGTGCGAAGTGCTGTCGGAGGTGGGAGTCGTGCCCGAAGAACAAGCCGCGCAGCGGCGCCGGTCGAGTGCCTGACGACCACCTCCGGCGCCAGACCGCTGCTCAGCGAGAGCTGGAGGG
>DAIRVG010000371.1:0-2050 GCA_036802945.1 Vicinamibacterales bacterium | reverse complement strand
CGCACGCGGCCGGCCTACGACGGCTCCGACTCGCAGCGCACGGATCTCATTCCGGTACTGAGGTACTACGGCAAGCCCTGGTTCGCGCGCACGACGCAAGGCGTGCTCGAGGGCGGGGCGCGCTGGGCGCTTGCGTCCGGGCTGGATGCCGGCGTGCAGTTGGCGTACGAAGAGGGGCGCAAAACGAGTGAATCGAGCCTGCTTCAAAACCTCAATCTCCCGGATGTTGATCCCGGCGTGTCGATCGGGGCGCACATCGAATGGGACTCGACGATCGGCCAGGCGCCGATTTCGCTGCTTGGCCGCGTGCGGCAGAATTCCGACTCGGACCGCGGCGCGCAGGCCGATCTGCGGCTGAACGTGGGCCTGCATGGCAGCGGCGGCCTGATCGTCGCCGCTTTTGCGCAGGCTACCTGGGCCAGCTCGAAATCGATCGAGTCGTTCTATGCGATGAACAACGCGGACAGCGGCTTGCTGCACACGAGTATCGGCTTGCTCGGATCGTACGACCTCAGCCGCCACTGGACGGCAGTGGCGGGTGTGCAGGGAAGGCGGCTGCACGGCGACGCCGCGGACAGCATGATCGTGGAGAACAAATCGAGCTTCTATGCCAATGCAGGCATTGCGTATCGCTTTTAGAAGCGAGGGGTGAGGGATGAGGGATGAGGGATGAGGGATTTTTCAGTCGTTCAGTTCGGTACGATGCCAACCAACCGGGTGCGGCCACGCTCGCACGCGGTTTGCGCCCGGATTTGATCTGCGTCAAGACCTTCGCGGACGGCCCGCATCACTATGGGTAGCATTTCCAGGAACCGAAGGGAGGTTATGTCATGACCCGGTCGAATCTGCTTTTATCATGTAGTGGGGCCCTCGTTGCGGCTGCCGTCTTTACCGTCGTCTTCGCGGTTGATGCGATGGCGGAAACCCCGGTTGCCCGGTCGGTGACGCAGGGGCGGGCGAAGACCGTGATCGACAATTTATTCCGGTGCACCGTCAAAGTTTCAAACCACCGTATCAGTGCGGTCGGGACCATCACCTCCACCGACGGCAAGGTCTGGACCGTTCCTGCCGAGACGGCGTACCAGACGGGTGCGAAAGGCGCGGACCTGTTCAACGAATGCAACAAGGTGATACCGAAGAGCACCCGGGAAGTTTCCGACGCCAACGTGCCCATCGTCGAGATTGACCGCGACGGGGAAGTCGTCACCGGCTACATCGTGGCCGACAATTACTTCGAGCTCTACGTCAACGGCAAGCTGGTCGCCGTCGACGCCGTGCCGTTCACGCCCTTCAATTCGTCCATCGTGAAGTTCAGGGTGAAGAAACCCTATACCTACGCATTCAAGGTGGTGGACTGGGAGGAGGACCTTGGGTTGGGAACGGAGTTGGGCACCCGAGATGGCCCGTTCTACCAGGGCGACGCCGGCTTGATCGCGCGCTTCAGTGACGGGACGGTGACCGACAGTTCGTGGAAGGTGCAGTCGTTCTACATCGCTCCGCTGAAAAGCCCCGACCAGGTGGTCGAGAAGGCGGGCATCCACATGACGGTCGGAACCGGCCGCATCCATCCCGGTGCGCCCAAGCCGGGGTGCACGGACCGTTGCTACGCGGTGCACTACCCGCTGCCGAAGAACTGGGCTGCCCCGAGGTTCGACGACTCGAAATGGCCGCGCGCGTTCGAGTACACGGACGAGGACGTCGGCGTGACCACGCTCAGGGCCTACACCCATTTCCCGGAGCTGTTCAAGGGCGCACGCTGGATCTGGTCGTTCAACCTCGTGCACGACAACGTGGTCGTCGCGCGCAAGACCGTTCGCTAATGGGCGTCATCCACCCCTGGTACCAGCTCGGCTACGTCATCCCGCACCTCTACACCGACCTCGACGCCTACCAGTTCTACCGCGTCGCGCCGGAAGGCATGTTGCTGCTGACGACCGGCCTTGACCTGAAGGATTACACGCTCGCTGCGGTCGAGACGGAACTGCCCACGCTGTGGCAGCGTTTCGACCTGCTCGCGAAGAAGAAGGTGGACCGCATCTCGCTCTCCGGC
>DAIRVG010000370.1:0-2068 GCA_036802945.1 Vicinamibacterales bacterium | reverse complement strand
GGGTTGGTCGCGAAGACGGTCAACTCCGGGATAAAGCCGCGGTCATCCATCTCGAGCGCCACCTTCACGATCGCGGCAATGTCGTCGCTCTGCAGCTTGGTCGGGTTCTCGTTCTGTCTGAGTCCGGCGGTGGCGGAAAAGTTTGTGATCACTTCGCTTGGATTGATCAAGATGACCCGCACGTTGTGCGGGCGGAGCTCCGCGCGCCAGCATTCGGTCATCCCGCGGAGCGCGAACTTGCTCCCGTAATAGGCGGTGCCGTTGGCGGCGCCCCGGACCGCGGCGGTCGAGGCGATATTGACGATGTTGCCCCGTTTCCGTTCGATGAAGTGTTTTGCCGCCTCGCGGGCCATGAGCATGGCGCCGGTGACGTTGGTGGCAAACACCCGCTCGAAGTCCGCGGGGTCGATGTCGACTAGCGGCTTGAACACGCCGACGCCCGCGTTGTTCACCAGCACGTCGAGGTGGCCGAACGCCTTGAACACCTCGCGATACGTCCGCTGGACGTCGGCGTTGTCGGCGACGTCAGCCTGAATCGGGAGCGCGCCGAAATCGCGCGCAGCCTCGTCGAGGCGCCGTTGGTCACGTCCGGTGATGGCGACACGGGTTCCCGCGCTCGCCAGTGTCTTCGCGATGGCGAGGCCGATGCCACTCGTACCCCCCGTGATCAATGCGGTTGCGTTCTTCAGATTCATTGCTTCTCCCAACCCTGATCATGCGCCGAAACCGACTTGTCAGCCGAAGCCTGGAGCCCAGAGGGCGAGGCCCCACCCAATCACGAACAAAGAAAAGAAGACAGCTCGTCATCAGGTACGCCGATCGCTGTTCGAGAGCGATCTTGTGAGTCGCCGCCTGCCGCAATTGCCGCTGGCCTGGCAAGTTCTGGCGTCGCGCGTTGCCTTCGGCCGTCCGTTCCCTATACCATCGCGCCGCACAGAGCTGGCTGGGCGGGACCGCTTCGCGGTCCGCACGGTGGCAGACAAACGGCGAGGAGACATTATGAGAGCGCTGACACTCCGCAGGGCCGTCTCGATCCTCGTGTGTTCCGTCGGCATCGCCGCGGCGCTTGCCGGTGACGCGGCCTCCCAGGGATCGTCGTCCCGTCCTCTCGTGAGCGAGGCACAGTACCTAGCCTGGCAAACAGAGTTGTCAAACTGGGGGCGCTGGGGGAAGGACGATCAGCTGGGGACGCTCAACCTGATCACTCCCGCCAAGCGCCGGGCGGCATTGGCGCTGGTGAAGGAGGGAGTGCCGGTGTCCCTGTCGGCGAATGCATTTACTGAAAAAGCCACCGACGTCCCGTGCCCGGCCGAATGGGCCATGCTCACTTCTACGGAGACCGGAGCCACCGACCGGGTGGCATTTCCCTGCATCCACGGCGCGGCCGCGACTCACCTCGATTCTCTCGCGCACACATTCTTCCGGGGAAAGATGTGGAACGGCTATGACACGTCGGCGCTGGTGACCATGCAAAAGGGGGCCGAAAAAAACTCCGTGCTGCCCATGAAGAACGGGATCGTCACACGCGCGGTGCTGTACGACATCGCGAGGCTCAAGGGTGTGCCGTATCTCGCGCCGGGGGATCGCATCTTTCCGGAGGACCTGGAGGCCTGGGAAAAGAAAGCGGGTGTCCGAGTGGGACCGGGCGACGCGCTAGTCCTTCGATGGGGCCGCTACGGGAGGCGAGCCAGACTTGGTCCGGACGACGGCGCCGCAGGATTCGATAATTCGATCCTGCCATGGCTGAAACAGCGCGACGTTGCGTTAATCGTTTGGGAAACAGCTGGCTATGCGCCGCAGCCCCCGGGCGATCTGTTCAGAAACGCAGTCCACAATTTCGTCCAGGCGATCCTGGGTATTCACATACTCGACCGTGCTGATCTGGAGGCGTTGAGCGAAGCGGCCGCATCCCGCAATCGCTGGGAGTTCATGTTGACGGTTAACCCGTTGGCGCTCCCCAACGCGACGGGATCACCGGTCAATCCCATTGCGATGTTCTGAGGGCGCTCCGGCGTTTTTCACATCGACGGGCCACGGAGGCACGGAGCCCACGGAGCAAAGACATGAA
>DAIRVG010000369.1:0-2072 GCA_036802945.1 Vicinamibacterales bacterium | reverse complement strand
CGTCTATCTGCGCGAGGGCGCGGATACGCCGAAGCTGCGCGAGCTGGCCGACCAGATCGCGGAGTCGGTCGGGCATGCTCTCGGGGCGAACATGCAGCCGGGCACGCCGCTGACGGCCGTGCGCTGAGCATCGGGATCCTGTCCTAGGGTCTGTTGGGATTCATCGGGAGTTTATCACAGCTGCCGCCAGATGGATCATGGAGGCGAAGCTCTGATCGGTCTTGTCGGCGCGCATTGCGATGCGTTTGAACTCCTTGAGCCTGCCGAAAAAGTTCTCGATGAGATGGCGCCATTTGTACATCTCCTCGTCGATGGTGAGCGGCCTTGCGCGGCGCGGATGCTGGGAGATGACGACTTTGGCGCCGCGCGCGTCGAGATCGGCGATAATGGCGTTGCTGTCGAACGCCTTGTCGGCGATCAGCGCGTCGAAGGCCAATCCCTCGATGAGCGGCGGCACACCCACCGTGTCGAAGCGCTGTCCCGGCAGAAGCACGAAGCGCACGAGATTGCCGAGCGCATCGGTGAGGGCCAGGATTTTGGTGGTCATGCCGCCTTTCGAACGGCCGATCGCCTGGTTTTGAGTCCCCCTTTTGCGCCCTGTCCGTGGCGATGGACCTTGACGATGGTGGCGTCGACCATGGCGTATTCCATGTCGGGGTCATCGGAGACGGCGTCGAACAGCCGCTTCCAGATATCCGCCTTCACCCAATCGCGGAAGCGCGTGAATACGCTGTTCCAGTGACCGAACGAGGCCGGCAGATCCCGCCAAGGGCTGCCGGTTCGGGCGATCCACAGCACGGCCTCGACAAATTGTCGGTTATCCTTGCCGCTGCGGCCGGGATCACCCGGCTTGCCAAGACAAAGAGGCTCCATCTTCGCCCATTGGGCGTCAGTCAAAACGAATCGGTCCATCCAAAGCTTGAATCACAACCAAGTCCGCATGAGAATCCTGAATCCCAACAGACCCTAGAGCGGGATGGGGTTAGGCTGAAGCGATTTGGGATTCCCAAATCAGAGGGATTCTGATTCAGCATGCTGGTCGGGAGAGAGGCCAGGATGGATGGGCAAGCCTTATTCCAATGATCTTCGCGAGCGCGTGGTTGCGGCGGTGCAGACCGGTGATCTGTCGTGCAATCAGGCTGCGAAGCAGTTCGGGGTAGCTATCAGCACGGCAATCAACTGGGTCAGGCGGCTGCGCGAGACCGGCAGCATCGCACCTGGCAAGATGGGCGGTCACAAGCCAAGGGCGATCTCGGGCGCGCACCGCGTCTGGCTGCTGGAGCGGATCAAGGACGGAGACTTCACCCTGCGAGGGCTCGTGGTCGAGTTCGCCGAGCGTGGCCTTAAGGTCGATTACCGATCGGTGTGGGAGTTCGTCCATGCCGAGAAGCTCAGCTTCAAAAAAAAGCGTGGTGGCTGGCGAACGCGATCGCCCCGACGTGGCGCGCCGACGGGCGCAGTGGACAAAGTATCAAGATCGCGTCGAGCCTGAACGCCTGGTCTTCATCGACGAGACCTGGACCAAGACCAACATGACGGCGCTGCGTGGATGGGCGCCGCGCGGTCAGCGTTTCGTCGCCAAGGCCCCACATGGCCGCTGGACGACGACGACGTTCGTGGCCGCACTGCGCTTCGACCGGATCGATGCGCCCTGGCTCATTGACGGACCAATCGACGGGGAGAGCTTTCGGACCTATGTCGAGCGCGTCCTCGTGCCGACGCTGCGCCCAGGCGACATCGTCGTCATGGATAATCTCGGCAGTCACAAGGGCAAGATCGTGCGTGAGCTGATCCGCGCCGCCGGCGCTAAGCTCTTCTTGCTCCCCAAATACTCCCCCGATCTCAATCCGATCGAGCAGATGTTCGCTAAGCTCAAGCACCTGCTTCGAAAAGCCAACGCGCGAACCGTTGATGCCATCTGCACCGCAATCGGAGAAATCCTTCGAGCGTTCACACCACAGGAATGCGCCAACTACTTCAGGAATTCAGGATATGCTCAAACTTAAATTCATCCCGCTCTAGGACTGCCCCAATGAATAGACGGCGGATCGCGATGTGGGTTGCCGAGCGCG
>DAIRVG010000368.1:0-2135 GCA_036802945.1 Vicinamibacterales bacterium | reverse complement strand
CTACACCACACGATGACTGCGGGACGTCAGTGGGTCGTTACCTCGCCCTTGTGCGAGATTCCCTTCCAGCCCTCTTCGAACAGCGTGTAGACAGCAGGCACGAGGACGAGCGTCACGATGGTCGATGCGAGCAGTCCGCCGATGACGACGCGGGCGAGCGGTGCCTGCAGTTCGCCGCCGTCGCCAATGCCGATCGCCATCGGCACCAGGCCGAGCATGGTCGCGATAGACGTCATGAGCACCGGACGGAGACGCGTGCGCCCGCCAATCTCGACCGCCTCGCGCAGCGGCACGCCGTCGCGGCGGCGCAGCGTGTTGATGTAGTCGACCAGCAGGATCGCGTTGCTGACGACGATGCCGGCCAGCATGATCACCCCGATGTAAGCCTGCATGCTGAAGGAGGTGCCGGTCAGCAGGAGCCCTCCTACCACTCCGATCGATGCCGTCGGGATCGAGAACATGATGATGAACGGGTCGCGCAGCGACTCGTACTGTGACGCCATGACCGCGTAGACGAGGAGCACGGCGAGAATCAGCACGATCTTCAGCTGGTTGAAGGACCTGGCCTGCTCCTCGACCTCCGAGCCGAAGCCCACCGAGAAGTCGGGCGGCACACGAATCTGTCCGAGGCGCGCCTGGACGTTCGTGACGGCCTCGCTGAGTGAGACTTCAGGGTCGGCGTTCACGCGGACCATTCGCTCCATGTTCCTGCGATCGATCTGCACCGGCCCGGTTTCGCGGTCCACGGC
Organism: Vicinamibacterales bacterium; assembly: GCA_036802945.1. Lineage (GTDB taxonomy): Bacteria > Acidobacteriota > Vicinamibacteria > Vicinamibacterales > UBA2999 > Gp6-AA40. Next base: position 1,386 of record DAIRVG010000368.1, on the reverse strand, counting down.
CAGCAGGTTCCGGGCCGGCACGACTTGGCCGCCCGGCGTGCTGACGAGCACGTCGCCGATGTCCGTCACCTGGCCGCGATCTTCTTCACGCAGCCGGACGACGATCGGGTACTCGTTGCCGTGCTCGCGGAACTGCGCAGCCGTCGTTCCGGCCACGTTGGTCTGAATCGTCTGCGCGACGCCGTTCACCGTCAGGCCGAGCATCGCGGCTTTCGGCCGATCGACGCGGATCGCGAGCTCAGGGCGCCCCTGATCCTGTCCAACGCGCACGTCCGCGATCCCGGGCGTGTCCTGCATCAGGGCGATCGCCTGCTGCTGAACGCGTCTGGCATCGTCGAGATCGTGACCGCGAATCTCGAGCGCGACGCGGGCGTCATTGCCGCCGCCAAGAATGAAGTTCAGCTGGAAGTTGCCTCCGCCAGGCTGGGCGCGCACGACGACGCCGGCGATGCCGGCCAGGCGGCGGCGCATCTCCTGCGCGATCTGATCGCTCGTGCGCGTGCGCTGATCGCGCGGGACGAGCTTGACCTGCATCCCGCCGCGGTTCGTGGTTCCAGGGCCGCCAAATCCGCCACCGCCGCCTCCCCCATTGGTGACGATCGTCGTCGCTTCCGGGACGGACTGCTTCACCAGCTCTTCCAGCCGCAGCATGGCTGCTTCGGTCAGCTCCATCTTCGTGCCGAGCGGGAGCTCGGCGTTGATGTTGACCTGCCCCTCGTCGGTCTGGGGCAACAGCTCGGTGCCGATACGCGGATAGAGGACGGCGGCCAGCACCACCAGCCCGGCCGCGGCGCCAATCACCGTCGGCCTGTGCTGGAGCGTCCAGTGAATCGCGCGGCGGTACCGCTCGTCGACGTTCTCCAGGAATCTTTCGCTCACCCGGTAGAAGCGTCCCAGCGGTCCCGCGTGCTTCTGGTGCTCTTCCGGCAGACGCAGCCAGCGCGAGCAGAGCACCGGCACGATCGTCACCGCGACAAACAGGGACATCGAGAGCGAGAACATCACGACGAACGACAGCTGGGTGAAGAGGATGCTCGAGATCCCCGTGAGAAACAGGAGTGGCACGAACACGGCGATGTGCGTCAGCGTCGACGCCAGGATCGCGGACCAGACTTCCTCGCTGCCGTCGATCGCCGCTGTCATCCGGTCCTTGCCCATGTGGAGATGGCGATGGGTGTTCTCCAGCACGACGATCGCGGCGTCCACGATCATGCCTATACCCAGCGCCAGTCCGCCGAACGTCATCGTGTTCAGCGTGAAGCCGCCGAAGTAGAGCAGCGCGAACGTGCCGATGACCGAGACCGGGATCGACGTGCAGACGATGAGCGTCGAGCGGAAGTCGCGGAGGAACGCGAAGATGATCAGCACGACGAGGATGCCGCCGAT
>DAIRVG010000367.1:0-2212 GCA_036802945.1 Vicinamibacterales bacterium | reverse complement strand
GGCTCAAGACGACTTGCGAGTGGCCACGCTCGACGCCAATCGAAATCGTCCGGGAACCGAGAGACTCATCGGCCCGCTCGCGAACATGATGATTCTGCGCACCAATTTCGCTGGCGACCCCAGTCTCTTGGAGGTGATGCGCCGCGTTCGTGCGACGACGCTTGCAGCCTATGCCCACCAGGATCTTCCCTTCGAAGAGCTCGTCGAGACCCTGGAGCGGGAGCGCTCTGGCAGCCCCGTGCCGCTGTCGGAAGTCATGATCACCTGTCAGTAGCTTGTCAAGTTGTCCGGTTTTTGTAGCACATCAGTTGTCCGCTTTTGGTGACGGCGATCCGGGAGCAAGCGGAACAAACTCCCGGGGCCGTTTTGCCGTCAGAGTCCTGCTGCCGTAGCTCTGAGTGCAGTTTCTTTGTTCGACCGGGATGCCCGTTTCTTCGTCCCGACCCATGCCGTGGCCTGGGCCTCGTGTCGAGACGCGGTCAAGGCTGGCCGTCGCACCGGCGGTTCCGCGAACGGTGCTGCTTCCAGGCCACGCCTTGACGGCGGTGAGCACGAGGCCATGCTGGGTGCGGTCGGGGCGACGATCTCATTGCCCTGGCCATCGTAGCGGGCGAGCCGACGCGGTCCGTGGAAGATAGCCAGCGTCCCGTCGGGATACTCTCGAACCTTCACGCTTGCCTTGACGTAATGGGCGCGCGTGCGGCTGTGCGGCAGCTGCAGCCGCAACCCCGCATAGGCCACCGTATTGTCGCGTCCGACCACGCGCTGATCCTCGCTGCACAGCGTCTCGCGCAGGACCTCGGTATCGGCGGCAACGAAGGCCTTCTCGGCAACCGCGGCCGGTTTGGCAAAGCGAGCATTGTGCGCCGGCAGATAGACCTCGCGTATCCACCGGTTCGCCGTCTCAATGTCCCCGATGCCGGCATGTGCGAGCTCCTTCACCAGCCGGTCTTGCAGTGTGGCGAACATCCGCTCGCTGCGCCCGCGCGCCTCCGGCGAATAGGCCGGTATGTGCTCAATGCCCAGCCGATCGAGCGCACGACCCACCTGCGTGCGGCGACCCTTGTCAACCGCCTCGCCGGCCTTGTCGGTGTAAAAATAATGACTGCCGCGGTCGCTGTAGAGCGCGCACGGAAGCCCATGCGCGACGAATACTTCGAGCAAGCCGCACATCGTCGAGGCCGTGCCTTCCTCCTCCACCAGAAAGGCCGAGTAGATCGTGCTCGTTGCATCGTCCATCGTAACAATGAGGTCGAGTGGGGCCTCGCCTTGCAGCCAACGATGTCGCGAGCCGTCCTGGTGCAGCATCATGCCCTCGCACGGCTTCCTCTCGCGCTTGCGACGGTGCGCCCCGCGCCGTCTCGCCCGTTCCACCAGGCCAGCCGTATGCAGCTGCGTCTTGGTCCAGGTATAGCCCCAGCTGAACCGGTGATCGCGCACTCCGTGCTCGTGGAAATGCTTCACGTTCCAGCCCCGATAAACCCGCCGATAGAGATGCAGCATCCGCTCCACCTCCGCCGCTCCGATCCGCTTCGGCGAGACCTGGCCCAAACGGCGGTCGATCAGACCGGCTTCTCCTTCATCGTCAAACCGGGCACGGTAACGCCGAAACTGGCGCTCCGACATCCCAAGCAACTCCCCAGCCTCCAGCATCGACAGCTCCCGCCGTTCCCAGCGGCTCAATACATCCCGAAATTTCTGCATCCTGCGGTCCTGTAGCCACGTCGTCCGGTTCATCGATTCGCCTCCCAACGGAGGCAGAAAACCGGACAACTCGTGTGCTACCTAACCCGGACAACTCATGAGCTTACGACACAAAGGAGGGTGAAGAGTTGTCGTTTCTCGCACAGGGTGCTATACGTTCGAAGATATCCATTGCGCATTATTCCCGAAACGAGCCCCAAAGCGCCGCACCATCGAGGAGATGAAAGCCGGGATTCGGCGATATGTGAAAGCGCGCCGTGCGCGCCGTTGATACGAAGGTCCTGGTCCGGCTCGTGACGCGCGACGACCCGAGACAGGTCGCGGCAGCCGAAGCTTTCGTGGAACAGGGGGGCCTGGGTCTCGCATGTCGCACTCGCCGAAGCGATCTGGGTGCTCACAGCCGTGTACGGGCTCGATGCACCGGCGATTGCCACCGCCATCGAAATGCTTCTCATACCACTTCCATATCAAAATGACTTTGCAATGTAGGGGAATGAAGTGATTGATT
>DAIRVG010000366.1:0-2239 GCA_036802945.1 Vicinamibacterales bacterium | reverse complement strand
TCGACTTCGGCTCGATCATGGGGAGCGGCAGCGTGTTCGCGCAGGTGCCGCGCGCGGGCAACGAGTACATCCTAGAGTGGGCGCCCGCGCTCAAGACGCTTGCGACGCTCGGCCTCTACGTGCGCCCGTGGATTCTCGTGGACTACCCTGACGCCGGTCGCGCCGTGGGCCGATTCGAGGCGGATTTTTTCGACCCGCTGCAATGGCGTCCCGAGTACCCGAATCCGGCCTTCGATCTGATGCGACCCGACGATGCGTTCTGGGCCGCGCGGCTCGTTTCGCGCTTCTCGGACGCTGCGATCAGGGCGGTGGTGGCGAAGGCCGGATACAGCGAGCCGGGCGCCGCCGAGTACATCGCCTCGACGCTCATCAAGCGTCGCGACAAGGTCCTGAGAGCGTGGCTCACTCAGGTGAACCCTGTCGTCGAACCGCGGCTCGGCGCGGACGGAACGTTGACGTGGGCAAATGCCGCGATTGAAGCCGATGTGGCATCCCCGTCGGCTTCGTACGTGCTCACCTGGGCGCGCTTCGACAATGCGACCGGGACGTCTGTGGCTGCCACCGAGAACGTGCGCGTCAGCAGCCCGCGCGCCGATGCTCCCTCGTCCATCCTTCAGGGGGCCGAGTTCATTACGGTCTCAATTCGAACCATCCATCCCGACTATCCCGGCTGGAATGCTCCCGCCAACGTCTATTTGAGACGTGTACTCGCCGGATGGGAGGCTGTAGGCCTCGATCGCGCACCCGCCGATACACCGTAGGAACCTGATGTCCCTGCACGGAAACTTCGCGAGTTTCCATGTACCCCGCCATGCTATTGACGCCCGTAAGGTCCGGGATGGAAGGCCTTTGCATGACTTTTGTGATTCGTTCGACTCGGTTTCGCACGTGCCTGGCGGCGGTTACGCTGACAGTCATCGCAGCCCCTGCAGCGTCCCAAACACATCTCCAGCTTGACCCACGCACCACTGAAACCCAAGCCCCGGCGCCGAGCGGCGGTGTCTCGCCCTCGCCTGCGTTCGCGCGTCTGTTCCAGGATACCTTCGACGACTTTCGGCGTCTGCCGTCGAAAGAAACCGTCACAATCCTGACAATTGGGGCCGCGGCCGCGATCGCCGGACACAACGCCGACCGCTCGGTATCCACGACGTTTTCGGGCTCCGTTCGCCTTGGAGACTTCCTCGGCGCTGGCCAGTCAATCGGCAGTGCGAGGTTTCAGCTTGGTGGGGCATTTGCGACCTACGCGCTCGGCCGCGCGTTTGGCAATGGCAACGTGACAACGATCGGTGCCGATCTCGTGCGAGCCAACCTCGTGGCGCAGACACTCACGAGCGCGGTGAAGCTCTCGGTGAGGCGGACGCGTCCTGACGGGACCCAGTTCTCGTTTCCTTCAGGTCACACCTCGGTGAGCTTCGCCAGCGCCACGGTCCTCCAGAGGCATCTGGGCTGGAAGGCCGGCGTGCCGGCGTATGCTGTCGCCACATACGTGGCAGCATCGCGTGTTCAAGACAAGCGTCACTTCCTGAGCGACGTCGCGTTTGGCGCCGCGCTCGGTATCGTGGCTGGCCGCACAGTGACCTTCGGTCGTGGCGAACACCGCGTCACGATGTCCCCGGCGGCAACGCCGGGCGGCGGCGGCCTCAGCTTGACCTGGAAATAACCCGCCCCTCGCGCTGGTCAGCCTGGATCGGACTCACCACATTGAAACCGGTACTGGCGATATCAGTGATCGGATTGGCGAAAGGATCGGCGAAGCAGGCGCCGACGACATGAGCGCACATTCGCGACGGAAGGCCCTCTCGGGGGCGAGGAAGTTCGCGCACGCATTCCGGGTGACCGACGGCCGAAAATTTCGTCTGAAGGACATCGACCCCGCCGACACTGGGGAGTTTCGGTCCAGGGAGCAGGCGGATGGCTTGCTCGAGCGGGGCATCATGCGCCTCAGGCGGCTTCAGGACAAGATGTACGCGCAGGACAGGTGGGCGCTTCTGCTCATTTTCCAGGCGATGGACGCCGCGGGCAAGGACAGCACGATCAAACACGTGATGTCCGGAGTCAATCCCCAGAGCTGTCAGGTATATTCGTTCAAGGCGCCGTCGGCGGAAGACCTGGATCATGACTTCCTGTGGCGGACAACGCGGTGCCTGCCGGAGCGGGGCCGCATCGGGATCTTCAATCGCTCGTACTACGAAGAGACGCTCGTCGTGAGGGTGCACCCCGAGATCCTCGAAAGCCAGAA
>DAIRVG010000365.1:0-2285 GCA_036802945.1 Vicinamibacterales bacterium | reverse complement strand
CCATCAGTACCACTCCGTGACTTCCGTGATCGTCGTGGTGTTCGTGAGTTCGATCCGCGTGAGATGTTTGCGGTTCTTTAATATATGGTCGATCGCACAAACAGGCCGTCTCCGGCGCGGGACAGAAAGTTCGCGCACATCTCGAAAGGCTTGATCGATGACGCGCGCGGCGAGGAATCGGTGGGCGGCAGGTCGCTGCACGCGTTGGGCGAACGGCTGGCAAACAATACGCATCTGAAAAGCCTTGTGACTATCAGAGGAGCCGAATCGAGCAACTGGACATCGCTCGCCGATCTCACGGAGCCGGGATGGCGACACGCCGGCCGAGAGTGCCACGACGGGAAAGCTTTGGTGAGGGCTGTTACTCAGGGTCGGGGAGGATTCCCCGGCGGAGGTGCGGCAGTGCTCAGGAAAGCGAGACGAGCCGAGGATACGCTCTTTCCGAGGCACACGCAAGGGGACACGAGATGAAGGGGCGAGCGGGGAACCGAATCCGAAGTACATCTCGACGTCGTACGTCGAGCGTCAGAATTTGACCATGAGAATGTCGATGCGCCGATTCACGCGACTGACGAACGCATTCTCAAAAAAGGTCGAGAATCACGCAGCAGCCGTGGCCCTATACTTCACGTATGACAACTTCTTCCGCGTGCATCAGACGCTGAGAGTGACGCCGGCAATGGAGGCCGTTATGGCCGCTCATGTCTGGGCCGTCGAAGACATCGTCACCCTCCTCTGGTAAGCCCAAGAACGTGCTCGTGTGCGTCGAGCGACGACGCCAGCAGGCGGAAGAATTCCAAAGAACGGTCGAGGAAGAGCTGCGGACGGCCCGCGCTCTCCTCGAAGAGCTGCATGTTCGTCAGGCCGAAAGGCGGGGTCATGGAAGACGAATGGACGAAGGTGATGTCCGGCGATCGGCTCGTGAAATTCACCTACCTAGATCTTCCGGAAGGCAACGCATTTCTGACAGCCCAGATTGCCGGTCATGAGGTCGTCTATTCCGTTATTTTGCAGCACGCGGACCACCCATTTAGTCGCGAAGGCGTTGAACATCACTTCGCATATGAGTGTCCACCATTCTCAAACTGATCCACGGCGCTTGGGTCGCCGGAGTGCGCGGAGCACCGCATCAACGTCGTGTTTGATGTCGTCGGCCATGGCGTGGCGGGCGGGGTCGCCTTCGTGCATGCGGGCGAGGTCGTCAGCGAGTTGCTTGATGTTTTCCAAGCGCGTGGTCAATGCATCACGTGTGCTTGGCACGTCGATAGCGTAGATCCCTGTAACGGCCTTGGTCTGTCGTGATTCTTACAGTCGAAGTGGTTGCGAAATACTAAGACTTCTTGTTAGGGGCTGACCGGTCCCCGGCGTGACGGAGCTTGGAGAGATGCTCCTTAACCTCTCGGTGGATGCGTTGCGCTTCCTTAATCAGCCGCTCCAGTTCGCGCGCTTGACGGTCAAGGATTTCCGCGTCGGGTCGCGTGCCTTTGGTGACATTGGGTTGGGAGGGTCGCATGACGTAGGAATTCAAATCTCAGCCGTGGCGAATTAACTGGGTCGCGGTGCAGACCCGAAACGGCCTGGCCGCTCAACCGTCTAGCTTGTTCATTGCCGGAGGAGTTGGTTGAGCGATCTTGGCGACTGGGCGATCAATGAGCGCGCGTATCCCCATGAGGCTTCTAGAAACCAAAGCCCCCGTCGTCCCTGCGGCTCCAACAGTCCCCGTTTGAAGCACTTCGAACGCGGCGATCGCGATGTTGGTTAAATGCTGTAATTCGTCTGACTGTCCCTCGCGGGTGACCTGTTGTCCGCGAGCGTGCTCGGTGACGGCGCTCGCGATGGCGTCGTCAAGGCATCTGTTCAGCGTGCGGAAATCCTCCGTGGCGATGCGGGCGTTCGTTTCCATTGCCAGAGCGGTGACGGACTGACAGACGTCGCCATAGTTGTGCACCACCTGTGACACGGTGAACCCCTGTAGCAAAAGGTCGTGCCCTGGATCGCGCCCGTGCTGATCTCTTGGCTCTTCGTCGGTCCGTGGCGCAACTCGTCCACCAGTTGACCCAGGAACAAAGGAACTCCGCGATCGATCTCCGCTTCCGTAGCCGGTGGAGAGAGCCTCGTCGCAACTTTCGCTCTGCATCGGCCGATCAGTTCGTCACGATTGTCCTCAATGAATTCATAGAGTCTGACATTCGCCATGCACCAAATCGTATGCCTGCGCTGAGCGGCGGGCTGTCCAAAACGGCACAGCTATCGCCGAGCCTTGTCAAAGGCATAATCATCCACAA
>DAIRVG010000364.1:0-2300 GCA_036802945.1 Vicinamibacterales bacterium | reverse complement strand
ACCACGGCGGACATCCCGTCGGTGAAGTCGGCCTTCTTCAGCCCGCGGCGGGACAACTGGCTCGGCCCCGAGGTTTCGATCGTCCAATGCTTGACTTTGCCGTCCGGCTGCTTGACGTCCATGTAGATCCAGCCGTGCGGGTTCACCCATTGCATCTTGGTCACGATGCCCGTCAGCGTCACCGGCTTTTTTTCGTCGTACTCCGCCGCGAACGCATGATGCGCCTGTGCCGGCTGGACGGACCAAAGCGCCCCAGCGGCGAGCAGAACGAGAAGAATCTTCGTCTTCATCAGAATGCCTCCAGTCACAATCGTCGATGCGCGTCAGCGAGCAGATGCCACGGCTTTCGGATACCAGAACACCTGATGGCAGTTCTCGCAGGTCGTGTCGATCTTCTCCCCGGCGGCGAACAGCGCCTCCGAATCCTTCGCATCGATCGCGGCCAGGGCCGGCTTCATGGCCTCCTGGAGCTGTTGCGCGAAAAGGTACCAGCCGGCGGGGTTCTTGTCGATCAGCGAGCGAATCTCCTCGGGCGTCAACTCGACGCCCGGCGCCAGGGACGGAGCGCCCGGTGGCGCGACCGGGCGATTGTGCATCATCAGGAGGTTGGGCGCTTCGCTGACGATCAGCGCGTGGCGGCGCACCTCGGCCCAGTTTTCGTCGGTGGCAGGGGCGCGATCGGTGATGCGTCCGTGCTCAATGTCGCTCCCCACCGAGTTCCACACCACATCTACGGAGGGATCGATCACGCTGTTCATAACCTCCCTGATCGACGCGACGGGACGGTACGGGGGGTCCGCAGGCAGCGGCTGCTCGGGAGCCGGCGTCCCCTCGGGAGCCGGCGTCCCGCAGCCGGCGAGCAGAGACGCGGCGACCAGCACGACAGCGGCGGCCGCATGGCGATGACGAAAATACCTCATGAAAGAGACGATAACTGCAAACGTCAACTCGGTCAATCCAAGCGTGCCGCCACCACGATCCCTGAAAAAGAATTCAGAGAATATTCAGGTCTACCCACCGCGATCGCGAGTACTGTGCCATCGTCCTCGGCACTCTGATGGATGCATCAATGCGTGTTCGGGTTGTCCTGATTCTGGGGGTCCTCGCATCAACGGGAATCCGCCTCGCCGCGCACGACTTCTGGCTGGCGGCGACTCCGTGGCAACCCGGATCCCGCGTCACGATCACCGCGAACATCGGCGAGATCTTTCCGGTCCCGACGGATAACGTAAAACCGGAGGGCGTAGAACGCTGGCGGCTGTACGGGCCCGGCGGAGAAATAACAGCCGATGACGAATTCCGGCGGGACGGCCCCAGGATCGCAGCCGATGTGGTCCTACCCGTCCCTGGCGCATACCTGGCCACCATGACGACAGCGGCGAGTGTCGAACAAATGAATGGACCCTTGTTCAACAGTTATTTGGTTGAAGAGGGCTTGGACTGGGTCCTGACGGCACGGCGCGCCGCTGGCGTCTCAGAAGAGCCTGCTACGGAGCGATTCGCGCGGTACGCGAAGATAGTCGTTAGAAACGGCTTCGGAAGCGGCGCTCACCTGACACGGCCGGTCGGCGTCCTCGCCGAGTTCGTCCCGATGACGGACCCCACGATTCTTCGAGCCGGACAGTTGCTGACAGTGCAACTTCTTGCGGATGGGAAGCCGGTGCCGGGGGCCGCGGTCACGGCCCGAGCGAGCGGCGGCGGACATCCGATCATGGGCCGCACCGACGCCAGCGGGCATGTCACGTTGCCGATCGACCGTGAGGGCGCATGGCTGGTCCGCACCGTCCACATGATTCCGGGCGCGCAGGCGGGGGTGCCTGGCGTGGAATGGGATTCCTACTGGGCGACTCTCGCGTTCCATACCGCCCGCCATTGATTGGGGACGCGTTGCCCCAGCCACACCGTCCGTCGTCCAGAACCTCGGCACGCCGCCTACCGGCGTTGGTGCATGAATCGGGACTAGCCTGCAACGATCCCAACCCCCACAAGTCCGTCACCTCCCGATGGCGTACGACACACGCCTGCCACGCTGAGTCATCACCTTCTTGATCGTGCGATCGCGAGCACTCGACCGCAGCCTCGGTCGAGACACTCCAGACTCTCGAATTCATCCCCTCGGTGTGGTCGCGGCGCACAGAAGATCGAGGAATCCCAGTCTGGACCTCTCACGCCGCAGGATTCATGCACCAACGCCGCCGTCCGGTGCATGTGCGAATGGTCGTAGAGGTGAATTTCGCCCAAGCGCAGTCGGTACAGTTAGGATCCGTGCGTATGACCGTTCGTCACCACGTGATCCCCGG
>DAIRVG010000363.1:0-2369 GCA_036802945.1 Vicinamibacterales bacterium | reverse complement strand
CATCCACCGGCAAGCGCTTGAACTGATCGTCCAGGGCGCCTCTCTGGAGACGGTCCTGGGCGCCCTCTGCGACGGCATCGACGCCCTCGATCCAGACCTCATTTCGAGCGTCCTGCTCGCAGATCCCGACGGCCAGCGCCTCTGGCCGAAGGCGGGACGGCGAGTACCTGAGGACTGGAAGCAATTCATCACACCACTTCCGATCGGGCCGTGCGTGGGAGCGTGCGGCACGGCGGCGTTTCGGAAGGAGCGCGTGATCAATCAGGACATCGCCACCGACCCGCTCTGGTCTGGCGCCGCGGAGAAGTACCGGGCGTTCGCACTGCAGCATGGTTTTCGGAGTACATGGTCTGTCCCTCTCCTGTCGAAGGACGGTAACGTGCTCGGCACGTTCGGCTTGTATCACACGAAGGCGAATGCCGTTCATGCGGACGAGATCGAGGTCGTCGAGCAGGCGGGCAACATCGCACTCCTCGCGATCGAGCGCCATCGCGCCCAAGCGGCGCTGACGAGTGCACTCGCTGCGGTGAGAAAGTCCGAGTCCGAGCTGAGGACCATGGTCGACATGATTCCGCAAATGATCGCGGTCCTGGCGCCGGACGGCCACGCGCTGTACGTCAACGAACTCACTCTCGAATACACAGGCCTTGCCGCCGACGAAGCGAGAGGTGCGGATTTCCGTCGGCGCGTCTTTCACCCGGAAGACGTGGAACGGCTCAAGGAGGAGCGCGCCGGCGCGCTGACGCGCGGCGAACCGTTCGAGAACGAGCAGCGCGCCAGACGGCACGATGGACAGTATCGATGGTTCCTCATTCGCTACCGTGCCTTGCGCGACGAAGAGGGCCGCGTCGTGCGCTGGTACTGCACGGCCACCGACATCGACGATCGTACACGCTCTGAAGAGCGGATTCGCAATGAGAACGTCGCGCTGCGTGAAGAGATCGATCGCTCGTCCATGTTCGAGGAGATCGTCGGGTCGTCCGCAGCGCTCCGACGTGTGCTGACGCTCGTCGAAAAGGTGGCCGACACGGACTCAACCGTCCTCATCACGGGCGAAACCGGCAGCGGCAAGGAACTGGTCGCGCGAGCCATCCATAGGAAGTCGCGTCGAGCCGCTCGCGCGTTCATTCGGGTGAACTGCGCAGCCATCCCGCCGTCGCTCGTCGCGTCGGAACTCTTTGGCCACGAGAAGGGCGCGTTCACGGGCGCGCTGCAGCGACGTCTGGGGAGATTCGAATCCGCCAACGGTGGCACGATTTTCCTCGACGAAATCGGCGATCTGCCTGCGGAAACCCAGATCGCATTGCTCCGCGTCCTTCAGGATCGCGAGATCGAGCGCGTGGGCAACAGCCACCCGATTCCCGTGGACGTTCGCGTCCTGGCAGCGACGAACCGCAACTTGGAGAAAGCGGTTGCCGCAGGAACATTCCGGCAGGATCTGTTTTACCGGCTCAACGTCTTTCCGATTCATGTGCCGTCCCTCCGCGAGCGTGCGGAAGACATCCCACTCCTGGTCGAGTATCTGATTGAGCGGTATGCCACTAAGGCCGGCAAACGCATCCGGAAAATCAGCAGGTCCGCGCTGACGCTCTTCCAGACGTACGACTGGCCAGGGAACATTCGGGAACTCCAGAACGTCATCGAGCGGGCCGTGATCTTGTGCGACGGCGACACGTTCTCCGTTGACGAGACGTGGCTCACGCGCGACGCCAAGACCGCAGGCGAGCCAAGCATTGCGATCGGCACCTCGTTGGCAGAACAGCAGCGCATCCAGTCGGAGACCGAACGGCAGATGATCGAGACCGCTTTGGCTGCGACGCGAGGGCGGATCGCCGGACCCAACGGCGCCGCGGCAAAGCTCGGAATTCCGCGTCAGACGCTCGATTCGAAGATCACGGCGCTAGACATCGACAAGCATCGGTACAGGAGCCGCTAATCCTCACCGCGCCCACCGCACAATGCCCCTTTCACCTCGCTAGAGCAACCGGAGCGGTGCCGACAAATCGGCAAATTCTGAACAATCAGCACGTCGTGTTCCTGTAAGTCATTGACTTCACGCGATCGCCGCAGGTCTGGCGATTGCACCATCGCCAGGCATTTGCCAGGCCGCGCTCATGACTCTCAGGATCGTCGCGGACGTCAATGAAGACGGGACAACGATTCGTCTGATCGGTCACTTGCAGGCGGAACACATTGCTCATGTGCGCGCGGAAATTGCCGCGAGTCGTGTTCCAACGGTCTTGGACCTTGATGAGGTCACGCTAGCCGACGTCGAGGCGGTTCGCTTTCTCGTCGCGGCCGAGCGGGGGGGCATGGTCCTGCATCGCTGCGCGCCGTTCATCCGCGAGTGGATGAGCAGAGAAGCCGAC
>DAIRVG010000362.1:0-2490 GCA_036802945.1 Vicinamibacterales bacterium | reverse complement strand
GCCGCAGACACGTAACTACTGAGATTCCCGCAGCAATTCGCCGTCGCAGGATGAACGTAGACAACCGCCCGGCGGCGGTTCAGCTCTTCAAAGATCGGCGCGAATTGCGAGTGCCCGAGCCATCGATCTCGATAGTTCGTAAACAGGTTGATACCATCGGCCTTCAATACGTCCAGCGAATATTCAATTTCTCGAAGACTCCCTTCAACGTCCGGCATCGGCAGGATGCCAAACAGCCCGAAGCGACCAGGGTGGGCCTGCATGATCTGGGCTCCCTGATCGTTGTACCGCCGCACGATTGCGCGCGATTCCTCCGGGTTGGCGCCGAGAGCGGCAACCCGGATCGACGTCGACAGCACGGCCGTCGAGACGTTGTTGGAATCCAGCTGGTCGAGGGTCCTCGCGAGTGTCCACTGTCGCACGGGAACAGGAATCGGCGGCTCGCCCGCCGGCGGGCTCTTCAGCCAAGCCTCAACGAAAGACGGAGGGTAGAAGTGGTGGTGCACGTCGACGACGCGACGCGCGTTCGTCGCTGTCACCGGAGAAGGCGTCTGCCCGATGAGAAGAGCCTCGGGGAGAAGACAAGCCCCTGCCCCCATAGTGGTGAGGGAACGGAGAAACCGGCGCCGCGAGGAAGTGGAATCCATATCCGCCCTTCGATGATCGGGGCGGGATTATACAGGAACCTCCCGGTCAGCCACGAAGACGATCGGCGTTCATTCGGGGAAGCATCGAAGTTGTCTCGCGAATCCGTCTCACATTACGACGCGCCAAAACGGAATCCCGATGTGATGATTCCGTGACAAAGGCGGCGGTACGTTTCGTTGACATCGTCGAAAGAGATGCTATAGGTTGCGTGGCTCAACAGCGATGAGTTTAGAGGTCACTATGAACCGGTATTGCGTTGTGCTCCTCGGCATAGTTGTCGTCCTGACGGTTGGGCGCTCTTTCCTGGATGCCCAGACCAACGACAACGCGGCGGGCATGCCGTGGGAGGCCACGCGAGCTGCAGCCTTCAAAAGATTTGAAGGGCTACCTATGACCGCCCAGAAAACCGAGCCTTTCAAGATTGTTGACAATGTGCACTACGTTGGCCTCGAAACGGTCGGCTCCTACTTGATCCCGACGAGCGAAGGCTTGATTCTCCTGGACGCGACCTATGCGGACACCGCCGACCTCGTACTCGATAGCGTCCGCAAGCTTGGCCACAATCCGGCGCAAATCAAGTACGTGCTGATCACTCATGGGCACGCCGACCATTTTGCGGGCGCCGGACGGATCAAGCAGGTCACGGGCGCGCGAGTGGGAATGGCGCTTGCGGACTGGGAAAACGTCGAACGTTTGCAGAGGGACCCAGGTCAGGGCAATCAATCCAACGGTGTTCGTCTGACGCGAGACCTTGTCATCAAGGACGGCGACATGCTGACCCTGGGCGACACCCAGCTCTGGTTCTACCTGATATCCGGTCACACCGCCGGCAACCTCGTGGCCGAGATACATGCAGTCGCGGGCGGCAGGCAGTTTCGGACGGCGATTGGAGTCGACTTCGAGCCGTCTCCGGGAATGCTCCCTGCCTCGCTGAAGAGCATCGAGCGTCTCAAGGAATTGGGCCCATGGGACGCAATGTTGCCCTCACATCCCTACTTGGCACCGGTTGCGATCCCGCTGACGGCGCGGCAGATGCTCGGCGTGGACGCGCTCCCTGCAAATCCCACCAAACAGCTCGGCCTCGTGGGTGCGCAGCGCGTCAACGCGTATCTGGATCAAATTCGGATCGCGATCCAGGCCAGGCTCGCGAGATAACCGTCGGTCGGGCAGACGCCTGACAAGGCTCGGCCATCGCTGTCGGTCAAGGGGCGACGACCGCGTTCCAAATCTCGAGCTGATCCATCTCGCCGACGAAGTTGTCGCTGCCCGGAAAGTCACTGCCGATCGCCATGGACGCTATCGACGCCGCAATCTTACCGGCCTGCTTCACCTCCGCGACGGAGATCCCGTTGAAGTAGATGTGCATGACGGCTCCGTCAAAGGTGCACGCGACTCGCGTCCACTCGCCGAGCGGAACTCCGACCGTCGAGTACGCCTCCGGGCGACCCGTGAGGCTGCACCGGATGATTCCATTCTCCTGCACGTACATCCGATAAGTCGCCTCGCCGTCGATGATGCCCATGCGCGCTTCGCCCTCAGATTTGCCCGCAAGTGCCTCCCGACGGCTAACCGGGAATGACGAGGGGCGGATCCACATCTTGATCGTCATCGCCGACAGGTCGAGACTCGGGTGCTGGGCCACCAGGACTCTGCTCTTCGACGCAAGGCTCACGGCCTTGCCGGCTTTGCCGGGCACGTAGCTGACGTTGGCCGAGTTTGCATGGTTGCCATATGAGGATCGATCCTTCGTATCGCCGTCGAACGTAAAACACGCGCGCAGCCTCGCATCCGCCGCAGCACATGAGAACTGGCTGGCGTCGGTCGAATTCGCGTTTGCTGACG
>DAIRVG010000361.1:0-2580 GCA_036802945.1 Vicinamibacterales bacterium | reverse complement strand
TCGCGCTCATGTCGCCGATTTCGTCGAGGAACAGCGTGCCGCCGTCGGCCTGCTCAAAGCGGCCGATACGCTGCTTGTCGGCGCCCGTGAACGCCCCCTTCTCGTGCCCGAACAGCTCGGACTCGAGCAGGTTCTCCTGCAGCGCCGCGCAGTTCACCTTGATGAAGTTGCGTGCCGCGCGGTGCGAGTTGTGGTGGATCGCGCCGGCAATCAGTTCCTTGCCCGTACCGGTCTCACCGCGGACGAGCACGGTCGTGTTGCTCTTCGCCACCTTGCGCACGACGGTCAGCACCTTTTCAAGCGCGCCGCTCGACCCGATGATCCGCTCGAAATCGTAGATGTCACCCTGCGCGTGGCGCAGGTAGTCGATCTGGTGCTGCATCCGGCGCATCTCGAGCGCCTTCGCGATCTTGACCTCCATCTCCTCGATCTCGAACGGCTTCTGCACGTAATCGAACGCGCCCGCCTTGATCGCTTCCACCGCGGTGGACACGGATCCGAACGCGGTCATCAGAATGACCGCGGCCGAGGGATGCAGGGTCTTGGCGGTCTTCAGCACCTCGAGCCCGGTGCTGCCCCCCATCTTCAGGTCGCTGACAACGACGTCGAAGAAGCCCTCGTGGAGCTTCTCGATTGCCGCGTTGCCGTTCGGCGCCTCCTCTACGTCGTGTCCCGCCTCGCCAAGCGCCTGCGCCAGTCCGCGGCGGAGTGAATCGTGATCGTCTGCGATGAGAATGCGGCCCATGTCTATCCTTTTCCCTCTGTACGAACGTTGCTATCCGGCGTCCCGGCTGACCGATACCGGCAGCGTGACGCGAATCAGTGTCCCGCCGCCCGGCGCGGTCCGCAGGTCTATCTGTCCATCGTGCGCGTCGACGATCTTCCGCACGATCGCGAGCCCGAGACCAGAGCCCTGTGGCTTGGTCGTGAAAAACGGATCGAAGACGCGATCGGCAACGTCCTGCGGCATTCCGGGGCCGTCGTCCATCACTTCAATCCGCACCGCCTCGCGCCCGTCCCCGCCGTCGTCCTGACGGACGGCGCTGGCACTGAATCCCACGCGCCCCTGCCCCTCCATCGCCTCGTACGCGTTGATCAGCAGGTTCGTGAACAACTGCGTCAGCTGATAGTGGTCCGCCTGTATCTGCGGCAGACCCGGCGGCACGTCGACTGCCACCGCGATCGAGCCGCGGGCCGCTTTCGTATCCGCCAGCTGCACGGCAGCATCGAGCGCTTCGGCAACGCCGGTGTGCTCGACCTGCAACCGGATCGGCCTGACGAACTCCAGCACTTCCTGCACGATCGCGTTGGCCATCTTCGCTTCGGCGATGATGTCGGTCAGCACCGCCTGCGCATCCGGAATATCCGGAATCTTCCTGCGCAGCAGCCCGGCCATCACTTCGATCCCGGCCAGCGGATTCTTCACCTCGTGCGCGATGGCTGCGGCCATTTCGCCCACCGCCGCCAGTCGATCGCGCAGCCGTTCCCGCTCTTCAAGCTGCTCGACGCGCGTGAGGTCCTTGAAGAACATCGCCACGCCCGTCACCTCGCCGTCATCGTTCCGCACAAACGCCAGCGTGAAGCCGATGACCTTGCCCGACGGCTTCAGCCGCATCTCGGCGCGGTTCGGCAGCATGTGGAGCTCGTATGCCGACAACAACTGCCGCACAACATCCGGATGCGCGTGTAACACCTCCGCAACCGGTCGTCCCAGGTCGTCCGGCCGTGGGTCGACGCCGAAAATCCGGCACGCCTCTTCGTTGAGCAGCGCTACGGTTCCGGCCCGCGTGATTGCCAGAACGCCGTTTCGCATTCCCGCCACCATGTGACGGAAGAAGACATCGTCCGTTCGAGACAATCCGCCCGGTCGTCCTGCCGTTTCCGCCTCGGCAGGCCCCGGGAGAGTCGTTCCGGCGGCACGGCCGCGACGGGGAACAGGACGGTGTGCGCTGGTCATTGGGGGGGGACGCTCCACCGAGCGAAACCCAACCGCGAGGCGGGAGGGGCAAACGACATGCCCAGGCTGAACAGGCGGGAAATGGGGAAAAGGACGCTGACTGAGGTGTTTCCGCCGCGAAGTCTGGCAGCCCTCATTACGATTCTGTAAGCGTACCGCAGAAAGCGTGACTCAGAAAGCTTGCGGTTACGTTTCGGGGTTACGTTTCAGACGGTTGCTCGGCGGCGTGTTCCTGAAGCGCCTCCCACTGGGCGATGAGATCACCGACTTCCCACATGAGCGCCTGGTGCTTGTCGGTGAGCGGCTTGGCGGCCTCGAGGTTGTCGTAAAAGCCTGGCCCCGCCATTGCGGCCTCCAACTCCTTCACCTCCGCCTCGCGTTCAGCGATGCGCGACTCGAGGTCGGCAATCCGCTTCTGCAGCGCCTCGGTGACGCGCTGCTTCTTCTTGCGGTCGGCGTCCTGCCGCTTGCGCCCTTCCCGGGATTCGGGGTTCGGGACTCGGGATTCGGGGTTCGGGACTCGGGATTCGGGGTTCGGGATTCGGGATTCGGGATTTGCCGTTTGGGATTTGGGTTTTGGGCTTTGGGCTTTGGGATTTTCCCCCTTCGCCTTGGGAGTTGGG
>DAIRVG010000360.1:0-2664 GCA_036802945.1 Vicinamibacterales bacterium | reverse complement strand
GCCGCTGTCCCTGGCGTGGCGAAGCTGGATCCGGACAAGTACCTTGGCGAGATCAAGGGCATCAACATTGCCGCGCTGTCGAACGATGGCAAGTTGCTGTATGCCGCGGACGGCGACCTGGGCGTGGTTGGCGTCATCGATCCGATCGAAGACAAGGTCATCAAGGTCATCCGGGTCGGCCGCGATCCGTGGCGGATCTACATGAACCACGACGGCAAGTACGCGATCACGCCGAATAACGGTGACGAAACGATTTCCATCATCGATCTCAAGACCAACAAGGTCGCCGCGACGCTCGAAGCAGGACCGGACATGACCGGCGTCAACTATGCCGCCGGCAAGGCCTTTGTCATCAGCTCGACAAGCGGCATGGTCTATGTCTACGACATGAATTCGCTGAAGCCGGCCGGTCGCATCAAGATCGGCACGAATATCCAGCTCGAAACGGCGACTACCGACACGAAGGAAGAGAAGCTCTACCTGGCGGACTCTACCGAGAACTCGGTTGTGGTCATCGACGCGAAGACCAACACGTTCACGAAAATCGGGAACGTTGGCCTGTATCCATGGGGTACGCACATCATGGAGAGCAAGGATAATTACTGTCACTGATGGCAGCACGACGTCCCGTCGTTCTTTTCCTCCTCGTCACGTCCCTGGCCGGCAACGCGCACGGCCAGGGCGTTCGCTCCCATACCCGTCTGAGCCCCCGCGGAACCACCGTCAGCCAGTCCCAGGCGGCCGACCTCACCCTCACCGTTACCGAAGCCGCGACGCGTCCGGTGCAGACGTGGGTGCGTACGGCGGGTCGCATCGACACGGCGCGAAAAGTGATCACCGCGTACCTGGGCGAACCGGAGGCGGGGTTGGTCAAGGCGGGGCAGCGTGCACGGGTGTTCCCCGTGGAATCGCGATCGTCCATGAACCAGGCGCGCGTCACGCGCGTCGTTCCAGACAGCGGGCGGCTTCGCATCGAGGTGACGCTGGCCGCAACCGGCCGTGAGAACACGAGGAGCTACCTGATCGAGATCGTCACCGATCGGGGCGAGATGCTGTCGGTCGCGAACGAGGCCATCATCGAAGAGGGCGACACGCACATCGTCTACATCCAGCGGCAGGAAGGACAGTACGAGCCTCAGGAGATCAAGACAGGCATCCAGGGCGAGCTCTATACGCAAGTACTCGACGGACTTCGCGAAGGTGATCAGGTCGTGACCTTCGGCAGCTTCTTCATCGACTCCGAGTACAAGCTCAAAGGCACGGCGCAGAGCGCTCAATGATTGCCGCCGTCCTGCGCACCGTCATTCGCTTCAGGGTAATCGTCTGGGCGCTGCTGGCAGTCGCCGTCGTCGCCAGTGCATGGGCGCTCACCACGGCCCCGCTCGACGCGATTCCCGATATCTCGGATCCCCAGGTCGTCGTCTATGTGAAATGGCAGCGCAGCCCGCAGCTGATCGAATCGAATGTGACGGAGCCGGTGATCAAGGCGCTGGCCGGGTCGCCGCAGATTCAATCGATCCGCGGGACCTCGCACATGGGGTACTCCTTCATCTACGTCATCCTCGCCAACGGCGCACGGCGCGACGCGGTACAGCAGACGATCGTGGATCGCATCAACACGATCCGGCCGCAGCTCCCGCCGGATGCCGTCGTCACGCTGGGACCGAATGCCAGCAGCATGGGATGGATCTATCAGTACGCGCTGATGGACCACGAGCGGTTGCGCGACCTGCGGGAGCTCCGGATCCTGAATGAGAGCGTGATCAAGCCGGCGCTCCAGAGCGTCGCTGGTGTTGCCGAAGTCGCATCGGTTGGCGGGCTGGAGAAGCAATACCAGATCAAGCTGTTCCCGCCGCTGATGGCGGCGACGGGACTGTCGATGCGACAGGTGATCGATTCGCTGCAGGACGTCTTTCAGGAGACCGGCGGCCGCACGATCGAGGTGACGAATCGCGAGTACCAGCTTCGCGGCTCGATCAACACCGACAGCATCGACCAACTCGCGGATCTCGTCCTCGGGCGGGGCCCGGATGGCACTCCGATCCAGCTGAAGGATGTCGGCTATCTCCAGGTCGGGTACGACCTTCGACGCAGCACGGCCGATCTCGACGGCGAGGGCGAAGCGGTCGGCGGCATCGCCATCATGGCGCAGGATCAGAACGTCCTGGCGGTCACGCGCGGCATCGAACAGAAGTTGGAGACCATCCGCGCGTCGCTGCCACAGGGGATCGAGATCGTCACGACGTACGACCGGTCGGCCTGGATCTGGGCGACGTTGAAGCAGTTCTTCGGCACGCTGGTCTCCGAGCTGATTGTCCTGATCCTGGTGACCGTGCTGTTTCTCGGAAGCTTTCGATCCTCCGTCGGTCCGATTGCGATCCTGCTCCTGAGCACGCTCTTCACAGTGCTGCCGCTCGTCGCCTTCCATCAGACGATCAATCTGTTCTCGCTTGCGGGACTGTGCATCGCGATTGGCGCCATCGAGGACGCGACGATCGTCATCGTCGAGAACTGTGCGGCGGAGCTCGCCGCGCATCCGGCGATGAGCCGTGCCGCGCAGCGCGAAGTGATCCTTCGCTCGATCGTTCGCGTGGCCAGGCCCCTTCTGTACTCGCTGCTCATCATCGTGGCGTCGTTCCTGCCGGTCTTCTTCCTCGAGGCGCG
>DAIRVG010000359.1:0-2803 GCA_036802945.1 Vicinamibacterales bacterium | reverse complement strand
CGTGCACGTGAAGGTCGATGAAGCCGGGAGCCACCACCAGGTTGGCTGCGTCGAATGTGCGTGTGCTCGGAGCGTTTATTTGCCGAGCGAGCGTGACGATCGTATCTCCGCGCACACCGATGTCGGCCCGGAACCACGGACTGCCGGTGCCGTCGACGATGTTGGCGTTCTTGATGACGAGGTCATAGCTCGCGGCTTGTGCCCTGAGAGCCACGAGGCTTGAAGCAACACCAAGGCCCGCCAGAATCACCGCGGTAAGCAGATGTCGAGCTGGTGCTCTCATCGTAGAGACTCTAAACCCAGCCCAACTCCTTCATGGCTAATCCAGCATGCCAGATCTTGGTCAGGTGTCGGATTCTCTCACCGTCAAACTCCATCACATACACGTAGTCTGACTTCACATGCCTGCCGGTTGGTGGGCAGGGGCCGCCCTGGCCGGTATGAGTGGCCGAGAAGACGCCGTACGCACTGACGCTCTTCCGCTCATCATCAGTGCCAAACGATTTGAGGTCATATCGTCCATCCGGCATGAACGTCAGCAAACCTTTCATCCACTCCGTGTACTCCTGCAGGGTCTTTACCGCGACAAGCGGCTCAGCCTGCGCGGAAAAGGTCGCATCGGGTTTGCAGTACGCTTTGCACCCTTCCCATCCCTTGCCTGTTTCGCAGGCCTCAAAGAATTCTCTGGCAATCCCTGTAATCGGCGTCATGGTCTCTCCAGTTATGGCACCTTCTCACATCAGAGACGCTAGTGTCTGCCTCCAATTGGAAGGGAGTGTCAGAAATTCGTGCGTGAGTACAGCGACGCGGCGTGACCGGCGTCCTTGAACATTCTACGCGGCTATCCCGGTGCGCCGAGAGCCCAACGATCTTCCTTCGTGATCGCCGGGCCGATAGTCTTCGAACGGTAGCCCCGGCAGGTAGCAGAACGATTCGCGACCCGTGACTGGCGTTTGACAGCGGTTTTGGGGGGGCGTATAAGGTCGGTACTCCTCGCGTCGGCACTTATACACACCGGGCACCGATTCCCAACCGAAACGCCTTTCGTGGCCGGACGTCAATCGATCGTCATCCTGTGATGCCCGAACGCTCCGCCGCGGTGCGTCAGGGAATGCTGCTGGTGTGCACGAACGTCGAGCCGGCGCATGAAGACGACTTCAATCGCTGGTACGACCAGCGTTGTCCTGGTTGGGTTTGGCTTGTGGATTCGTCGCGGTGTGGCGGAAACGCCGATGTTCACCGAACTGGAAGAGAGGGGTACGAAAGCACAGACGCCGATCGGCGATGTGCTACGGCACTATTGGCGGCGCTTGCTGATAGCTGCGGGCGTACGAGTCGGCTCGGATGTTCTGTACGCGCTCGTGGTCGTATTCGCACTGACGTACGTGACGACTGTTCTCAGTCTGTCCGGGACGCTGGCGCTGACGGCGATCATCATCGGGAGCGCGTGCAATGCGATGTCGGTCCTCTTCTTCGGAGCCCTTTCCGATCGGGTCGGACGTCGTCCGGTGTATGCGGCCGGCGCGCTGCTCGGAATGCTCTGGGCTTTCGTCTTTTTCGTCCTGCTGGATAGCAGACGGCCGGCACTCATCGTGATCGCGGTGGTCATCGGCCTGGTGATCCACGGCGCCATGTACGGGCCGCAGGCCGCGTTCGTGACGGAGCAGTTTCCGACACGTGTCCGGTACGCAGGCTCCTCACTCGCGTACACACTGGCCGGCATTGCAGGAGGCGGCTTCGCGCCGTTGATCATCGCGAGCCTGTTTCGCGTCTATGGCACGAGCACCAAGGTATCGCTCTACGTGGTCGCGGCGCTGTGCGTGACCGGCGTCGCGCTCCTGATGGCACGCGAAACAGCGACCTCCCCCCTGGAAGAATAGGCGACTCGGCGCGCCCGCACGCTCGCTACTTCGTCTCCTCGAAGATGACCTGCGCGTCTGACCGAACAAACATCGGGTTCGGCATTCCGTAGCCGGTGTATTTCGCCGGCGCCTTCCACGTATTGACGACGTCGTCCACGGTCTTCCCGGCCTTCTTCGCGTCCTGTGTGAATTTCACGAAATCCGCGATGAACTCCGAAAAGAGACGCAGGTCCGCGGGTGTGATCGTGGTCGGGTTATGGCCGTTGATGATCGTGTCGACGTTCGGCACCTGTGCCGCCTTCGCCACCGTGGCCGAGAATTCCACCCCCGACCCGCCGTTGTTCTTGTCGATGATCGGAATGTTCCGGTTCGCCATCGTGTCGCCGACGTGCATCACACGCGACGCCGGGAAGACGACGAACGCGTCGCCGCCGGTGTGCGCGCGGCCGAAGTAATAGAGATCGATCTGATCCGGACCGCGTCCGACCGTCATCTTGTCGTTGAACGTGCGTTTCGGCATGCCGTTCCCGCCATGCTCTTTGAAGATATTGGCCTGCGGACCCGTTTGCAGGCCGTATACGGGATTCGCCTGCTCCATGTACGTTTTCGTATTGGCGTGCGTGATGACTTCAACACTCGCCGGGAACTCGACGTTGCCGCTGTTATGGTCGAAGTGCGTGTGCGTGTTGATGATGGTCGTCACAGGTTTGTTCGTCACCGTCCTGATCTTGTCAAGCAGCGGCTGTCCCCAGCCGGGAAGCTTCGTATCGACCACCGTCACGCCGTTCGCGGTGATGAACACGGCGGAGTTTCCTCCGCCGCCTTTCATCACGTAGAGGTTGTCCTTGAGCTTGTCGACGTCGATGACCATCGGCGCCGGCGGGCCAGCCGGTTGCTGGAGCGCGGCCACCGTCATCGTCAGCGCGCCGACGGCCATCACC
>DAIRVG010000358.1:0-2806 GCA_036802945.1 Vicinamibacterales bacterium | reverse complement strand
TCACTGACATCGGTTGGTTCCACTCTCCTCGGCGCCGCCCTTGTCGCGATGGACCCTGTGACAGTTCGCACACGCATCGTTCACTTTCTCGCTGACGTCCACGAAGGCCTCGAATTCCTGGCCTGTGACGCCCGGTGCGCGATCTGTGGCAGCCGGTGAAGGCGCGTCAGGCCGCCACGCGGCAAACGATGCGAACGGGGTACCCGATGCACGATTGGACCGGCACCGTGACGCACTGCGGCCGCATCTGCTACAAGCGGCAGAAGATTAATCTCAGCCAGGTCTTTGCTGGGCAGGACGTGGGGGTGAAGCAGGTGAGCGAGCGGATCTGGCTCGTCACCTTCATGCACTACGATCTCGGCTACTTCGACGACGAAACCTGCAGGCTCGAGCCGATCGAGAACCCATTTGGACCGAAAGTGTTACCTATGTCTCCGGAATAATCCGTCACCCATGCGACCGGAATGGACCGCGGATAACTGGCTGGGAGGCAGGGATTCGTCCCGAGTCGCGACGAGAGTCGCGCGAAGGCTGAAGACGTGCTGACCAGCCAAAACCTGATCAGGTTTTGGCTGGGTGTCAGGGACGGTATTCGCAACTACCTCATCACAGCAGCGTAACCACAAATCCCAACAACTGACAGAGCGACAGGCACTTGCGCGGTGGAATCGTCGGACCGCTATCCGAAATATGTATACAAACTTCGGACGGCACTCAAGGCTAGGCGTTCAACCCTCCGCCTTGATCAATCGACTGGGGGGCAACCGAAAAGGTCAAAGCGGTGTAAGACCCCCCTTGTCAGAGGTTGGGGTCCTCGCTTGTATCGAACACGCTATCCAGCCTCCTGCCAAGCCACGTTTGGGTGTATAAAGACTCGCCGTCCACGTCATTCCCGATCTCGCCAATGTTCGGCTGGCAATGGTTTCTCGTTTAGCTAAGGGAGGCCCGCCATGCGCCAGTTGTTGGGGTGTTGCTCGGTTGTGGTGTTCGCCTGCGGATGTAGCGGCGGCAACAATCTCCCGCTCGCACCGACGCCGGTAGCGACGCCCGTTTTCACTCCCGCTCCCGCTCCCCCATTCCGTGAGTCTGGCAATTGGACCCCATTTTTCTTTGCTCGTTGGCAACCGGGAATAGGGCCACCGCTAGGTCTGAGCACAACCATCGCCGCTGCTGTTGAGATGAACGAACTGTGTATTCCAGACATCTATCAACAGTGGGGCGCGCGAGCGTGCAAGCGATTCGTCGTTTCTGTGCCTTCCGATGGGTGGCTTCATGGGTTTCTTCACTGGGATGCCTCGGCTCAAGGGTTCGACCTCAACCTCATCGGAGAGGTTGTGCTCGTTCAGCGGTCTGGCCGCTTTGCCACATCGGAATGGCACGAGGTAGATACTCACGTCTTCGCGAAAGTCGAGCCGGATACGTATGACCTCCTTGTCCTGTCATACAGCAATGAAGTGAGGCTTCCGTTCCAGCTCAGAACGGAGCTGCGACCTAACTAATTTGATTTAGCTTTAGCGCACGGCGACTCCTGGTGCTACGACATTACCCAACCCTTCGCCAGCAGTTCCGTCCGCTCCTCCTCCGCCTCTTTCAGGCGCCTCATCGCCATTCTCGAAAATCCTCGACCAGCGTAGCGTTCCATTCCGCAGAACCCTGACCTCCGTCCCATTCGGCACAAACCGCACCTCGCACGAGGCGAGCTTGTCGTCGCGGGTGGACGAGCACCCCGCTGCGGATGCCGAGACACTTTCGATAACGAGACTTGAAGGAAGCCGGTGGCGAAAAAGGCGGGCGCGGTGTCGCTATGGAGCTAGTATTGTGCGCTCTTAAGAATCAACTGCTTACGAGCCACCAAAACGTTCGGCACGGCCTACGACCCAGGTCATGGCTGGACTCAGTATTTCACGCGTAGCGGCCGCCGCGCCAGCGGCTTCGTTCTAGTCGCGAAGTGGCGACCTACTCGCGCACTCTGACGAGAGACTCTGAGACATCGCTCACGGCGAGCGTCGTCGTCCGATAGTTGATGGAGTCGGCCATGGTGTGGCGGGCGGGGTCGCCTTCGTGCATGCGGGCGAGGTCGTCGGCGAGTTCTTTGATGCGTCAGCGATGCAACCAATCCCGGCGTACGGTGTTGATTTTGGCGAAGGACAGCTCGATCTCGCGCACAAACTGAACGAAAATACTGAGTTCACTCCATCTGCGCTTCTCGAGCGTCTAAATACCGTGGACGCTCAACTCGTGGCCGCCATCGCGAGTGAAACCGAGGCGCACGTGCACGACGCCGGCGGGTGCGTCCGGATGATCAAGCGCCTCCGCTACGAGCGGGAGCGGGCGGCGATCCAGCGCGAAATCGATCGCCTGCAGGAGGTCGGCGGGCATGAGGGGGAGCAGCTCCAGGAACTGCTGGTTCGCAAGTACGACCTGATTCAGCGGATAGAAGGCCTTATATAGACGTGTTCCGGAGGACCAGCCTTGTCGATTGAAGAAAAATACGATGAAGTACGCCAGCTGATTCAGGTCGGCAAGGAAAAAGGCTACCTGCTCTACGACGAAGTCAACGAGATGCTTCCGTCGGAGGTCACCTCCTCGGAAGACCTCGACGATCTCTTCAACGCGTTCAGCACCGCAGGCATCGAGGTCGTCGATTCCGACAAAGCGTACCGCGGCGACAAGGACTTCGACCGCGACGGGTCCGAGGAAGGCCCCGAGCTCGATCTCACGCCGGGCGCCCTCGACAAGACGAACGACCCTGTCCGCATGTACCTGCGCGAGATGGGCACGGTCCCCCTCCTCACCCGCGAGGGCG
>DAIRVG010000357.1:0-2894 GCA_036802945.1 Vicinamibacterales bacterium | reverse complement strand
AGCATCGCCATGACATTCGAGCTGTAGACGATGAGCGGATTCCGAGTCACGGCTAACACTGCAGGGATGGAATCGAGCGCAAACACGATGTCGGTCGTTTCGATGACGACAAGCGCCACGAGTAGCGGCGTCGCTACGAGCCGCCCGCCCTCGCGTCGCCAGAAGTCATGTCCGTGCAACACAGGACTGACGCGCACGACTCGAGCGATCCAGGTGCCGCACGCATCACAAGCCTCTTTGACGACCTTTCGCTCACGTTCCGCGCCGAACAGCAGCCGCCAGGCAGCGAACAGGATGAGGGTTGCGAATGGATAGGTGATCCATTGAAAGCGTTCGATGAGCGTGAGCCCGGCGCCGATCGCCAGCGCCCTGAACACGAGGGCGCCTGCGACGCCAAACAACAGCACGCGACGCTGGTATTCGGCGGGAATGTGAAGCTCAGAGAAGATGACGACGAAGACGAAGATGTTGTCGACCGACAGCGACTCCTCGAGCAGGTACGCCGCGAAATATTCCGTCGCGACGCTTCTACCGTGAGTTGCCGCGACCCACAGCCCTACCGCAAACCCTAGTCCAATCCACAGGATGACCCACGCCATGTTTCGGGACGAAGGGGCACCCGCATCCGTGAGCGCCCTCCTTTTCACAGACGTCACCCTACGAGAAGGGGTCGAACGGTTCTTGCACGATTCCGCTGGTTTTGTCGGTTGTTGCGTCGCATTTGGGTCGGTGATGACCGCGTGATGAGCGGAGATTTATCGATCGGTCCGAGGGAACGCACGCAAGCCCATGTCGTATGTCCTGGTTTTATCTGTGCGGATCAGCGCTGATAATCTCGCCTCCATCGACCCGGACTGACGCCCACGATCTGATGGAAGGTGCGAGTGAACGCTGCTTGATCCGCGAAGCCTGCCTGTTCCGCAATGTCGGACAGCGACTCGCGGGTGTGTATCAAGAGATCCTGCGAACGTTCAATTCGGCGCTGCACCAGCCATCGGTGAGTAGAGACGCCGAAGCTCGCCTTGAATGACCTGGCAAAGTGGCTGATCGAAAGGCCGCACTCCTGTGCCACCTGAGAGAGCCGTATTCGACCGGACAGATTCTCGCTCAGCAACTCTGTCGCACGACGCTTCTGCCACGGCCCCAAACCGCCGAGCGAGACCGTGGGCGGTTTTCGCAATCCTCCGTACTTTTGGAGCAAATGAGCGCCGAGGATCAGATTGAGGTGGTCCAGTGCCAAGGGGTACGGCCAGCCTGGCCGCCCGATGTAGGGAAGAATGCTCTTGGTCAGTTGGCTCAGAACGAGATCTTCTTCCAGAACCGACACCCGGTAGGTCTCCACAGGACCAACGCCGAGATCTGCCGCGATGTCGTCCAGGCCCTTGCGAGGCACGTGAAACAGCACGTAGTCGAAGGCGCTTCCCACCCAGCAACCGGGTTGCGCATCAAGATCGATGACGTTGGATCGGAACGATGGAACGTAGGGTGTTGGTACGGGCTTGTCGTCGACCCAGAACTGACAATCCGCGATCGCCAACGACTTGATCGACACCGCCACGAGCAGTGCGGGAACGCTCGAGACCTTGGTGATGCGCTCGGCCAGTCCGCTCGAGGACTCCAGGCGCGTAATCATGAATGCGTCTGCACCGCGCAACACGGACGGGATCGATGAGCGCTCCTTCAGGTGAAGGTGTTTCACCGGTGCGTCATCAACCAAGCTGCTCATCATGTGCCCCCAGACGAGTTGACCGGTCCGTCTCGAACGCTACCACGCTGCGATGGTGCCGTCCAACTCTAGCGACCAGACCGCTCCCTAGTGCTCCAACCGCAGAGTCTGATTGACGGCGTTGATGTCCTCTTCCGTCAGACCAACGCGTGCGGCTGCCACGTTTTCGACGACGTGGGCGACGTTGGAGGTTCCCGGAATGGGCACAATGACTGGGGATCGTGCGAGCAGCCAGGCCAACGCGACCTGTGAAGGCGTCACGTTCTTTCGCGCGGCCACACGACGAAGAGGACTCTCCGCGCCCGTCAGTTGGCCAGCCGCCAAGGGAAACCACGGGATGAAGACGATGTCGTGTTGCTCACAATATTCCAGCACGTCCTCCGAGCCGCGATCGGTCACGCTATAGCGATTCTGTACGCTGGCGATGGACACGATCGAGCGCGCGTCATGAAGCTGGCGCACGCTCACTTCCGATAGACCGATGTGCTTGATCTTGCCCGCCGCTTGTAAATCCTTCAGAGCGCCGAGCTGCCTCTCCATCGGCACCTTTGGGTCGATCCTGTGCAACTGATAGAGATCGATCCGGTCGAGGCGTAGCCGCCGAAGGCTTCCTTCGCACGCCGACTTCAGATGTTCCGGCCTTCCGTTTTCAACCCATTGGTCAGGGCCCGGCCGCTCGAGACCACCCTTCGTGGCGACGACGACGCCTTCCGGATAGGGATACAGAGCCTCAGCAATGAGGCCCTCGCTGACATCGGGGCCGTACGAATCCGCAGTGTCAATGAAATTGACCCCGAGTTCGACCGCGCGTCTCACGACGCGAATGGCCTCACTCCGATCCGCGGGTTCGCCCCAGATTCCCTTGCCGGTGAGCCGCATCGTACCCAGTCCGAGCCGAGCCACGAGGAAATCGTCGCCGATCAGCAATTCGCCGCTGAGGCGGGCCGTCTCGTTTTCGCGCTTCCCTGATGCATTCATGGCGCTTTCGCCGATTACTCTTGGCCCCTGAAGTACTTCACGCGTTCAAGAACAGCGTCGCGTGTTCAACGAAGAGCTCCGGGTACTGGTGCTGCGAGCCGTGATTGGAGTCGGGGTAGATGATCAGCTGCGCATTCGGGATGTGCTGCTCCATGATGAAGGAGTTGATCGTGGGCATGATCACGTCGTT
>DAIRVG010000356.1:0-2904 GCA_036802945.1 Vicinamibacterales bacterium | reverse complement strand
TGCTCGCCGTAGCGCGGAGCGCGAAGGCGCGCTACGCTGGTCAGGATGTCGCCCACCACGATCACGCCACCAACGGACGAGCCCGGTGCCCTCGTTGACCGGCTCCGTGCCACCACGGAAGCCCTGGAATCGATAGCCGCGAATCGCAACCTGCTCGACGTCCTGTCGGACGACGACCGCAGGCGCTTCCTCCGCGCGCTGACGACCGCCCGCGGCCCGGCCAGCCGCTCGCGGCGGCGTCTGGCAAAAGCGACGGCGCGCGAGGAGAGAGCGGCGCGTGTAGGCCGCGATCGCGGGGTCCGCTCCGAAACCGGGATACACACCCTTCGCCGGCGTCCCGTGGTCACCACGCCGAATGTCTTCCCACCAGTTGGATTCGACCCACAGGATCGCCTTGGGAGTTGGGAATTGGATGTTGGGCGTTGGGAGCCACGCGTCGGGAGTGGCGAGCCCCGCGAGGCCATCGAGCCACAGACCTGCTACATCTGCAAAGCGAAGTACTCAACCATCCATCATTTCTACGACCAACTGTGCGCTGCGTGCGCCCAGCTGAACTTCGCCAAGCGCACCGAGCTTGCCGACCTGCGCGGACGTGTGGCGCTCATCACCGGCGGACGCGTGAAGATCGGCTATCAGGCGGGCCTCAAGCTGCTGCGTGCCGGCGCACATCTCATCGTCACGACGCGATTTCCGCGCGACTCGGCGTCGCGGTACGCGCGCGAGGCCGATTTCGACGAGTGGAAGGATCGCCTCGAGATCTTCGGCCTCGACTTGCGACACACGCCAAGCGTGGAGGCGTTCTGCCGGCGACTGGTCGCCACGCGCGACCGGTTGGACTTCATCATCAACAACGCCTGCCAGACGGTTCGTCGTCCTCCCGACTTCTACGCCCACATGATGGCCGGCGAAACGGGGCCTCATTCCCGGGATTCGGGATTCGGGATTCGGGATTCGAATCCCGAATCGCGAATCCCGAGTCCCGATATCGTCGGTGTGGCGGGGCTCACGCACGCGGCGCAGTTGTCACAGGTGCGTCTGCTCCCGGAAGAGTTCCGCGCGCAAAAGGATCTGTTTCCCGAAGGGATGCTCGATACGGATCTTCAGCAGGTGGACCTGCGCGGGCGCAACTCCTGGCGCCTGCTGCTGGCCGAAGTCTCGACGGTGGAGCTGCTCGAAGTGCAGCTCGTGAACGCCATCGCGCCGTTCATCATCAACGCGCGGCTCAAATCGTTGATGCTGCGCACCTCTGAACGCGACAAGCACATCGTCAACGTGTCAGCCGTCGAAGGTCAGTTCTATCGAAGGTTCAAGACGACGCGCCACCCGCATACCAACATGGCGAAAGCGGCGCTGAACATGATGACGCGCACGGCGGCGACCGACTTTCACGTCGACGGGATTCACATGAACAGCGTCGACACCGGTTGGGTCACGGATGAAGACGCGGCCGCGATCGCCAATCGGAAGACCGAAGAGCAGGGCTTTCATCCGCCACTCGATATCGTCGATGGCGCCGCGCGGATCGTCGACCCGATCATCAGCGGCATCAATACCGGCACCCATGTGTGGGGCCAGTTCCTGAAGGACTACCAGCCGACCGACTGGTAAATTTCAACCACGAAGGGCGCGAAGGACACGAAGCATTCGATTTGTTCGTGACTTCGAGTCCTTCGTGGTTGAGATCGTTCTAGTTCGTCGAGGTCGCCTTGTAGCGCAGTTCCTGGCCCACGAGCTTCGCCGGATCGGCATTCGGCTTCGGTCGGAACTTCTGCACGCGGCCGTTGAACACTTCGGCCAGATACAAGTTGCCGTCCTGGTCGGTGGTCATCGAGTGAGGTCCGTTGAACTGGCCAGGCTGTCCGCCGGGTCCGCCCCACCCGTACAGGAAATTCCCGTTCAGGTCGTAC
Source organism: Vicinamibacterales bacterium (assembly GCA_036802945.1). Lineage (GTDB taxonomy): Bacteria > Acidobacteriota > Vicinamibacteria > Vicinamibacterales > UBA2999 > Gp6-AA40. The sequence goes on along the minus strand of DAIRVG010000356.1, from coordinate 997 downwards.
TTGATGATCCGGTTGGTCCCGCCGTCCGCGACCCAGAGAAACTGGTCCGCCGAAATGAGATGGGTGTACGGCGATGACCGGACGCCCGTTGTGAACATGTCGAGGAACTTGCCGTTCTCGTCGAAGATCTGAAAGCGCCTGTGCGTGCGATCCACGACGAAGAGCCGGCGGTCGGCGCTGATCTGGATGCTGTGGACCGTGTTGAACTCGTTCGGTCCGGGATTCTTCGGATCCTTCGGAGGGCCGCCCCAGTCCATCAGGAACATGCCGTCCTTGTCGAATTTCGCGACGCGTGTGCCGCCGTACCCGTCGCTGATGAAGAACGTCCCGTCCGGGAGCCAGGCGATGTCGGTCGGCCGGTCGAAGAGCTTTCCTCCGTCGCGTCCCCTCTGGCCCTTCGTGCCGAGCGTCATCACGAGTTTGCCGTCGTAAGTGAACTTGTAGATCACGTGCAGCTGGTCGTCGATGATCCAGACGTGCTTGTCGGGATCGTACGGGCTCATCTTGATCTTGTGCGGCCCGCGCCCGCACTTGCCCTCGAAGATCTTGTCGAGATCGTTCCACCACTGGACCATCTTGCCTTCGCGGTCCATCACCATGATCGCGTGGTGATACCGTCGCTCCCATCCGCGCTTTTCAGTCGGCTCACATGTAGCGCTGAGACCATCGCCGTTGCCGGTGGCGTTGCCGCGGGAAGGCGTGAGCATGCTGTACGGCGTCCAGGGTTTCGCGCCCGGCGGCAGCGGCAGCTCGCCGCGCTGCGCAATCCAGATGCGGTCCGGCGTTTCGGCGTACACCGCGCCAACCGATCCCCATGTCCAGCCGTCATGCTTGACGCCGTCTGGCGCGTCCTGGAGAGGCTGCGGCCAGTTCTCGACCAGCTCGTACGGCCCGTACTCCTCCTGCCCGCCCTTTTCCACCGAGGCAGCTGGAGCCGCGGCGGTAGCGGTGGCCGACGAACTGTTGGAACTCGTCGGCGATGAATTGCATCCTGCAA
>DAIRVG010000355.1:0-2913 GCA_036802945.1 Vicinamibacterales bacterium | reverse complement strand
GATTATGCCGCAGCACTCGCCCTCAATGTGGCCCGAAAAACCCGGAGCCCCTCACTCGCTCGGTGTCGGTGATTCGGCTATGTAAACAGGACGCGGCTAGTGTGCGAAACGCATGGCGCGCTCAAGGTGCCGTGCTTTGGGATTGCGGCGGATACACGTTCGGTCCGCCATGCGACGTGCCGGGTGGGGCGGGCCGAGATGCGACCATGCCCAGATAGGCTGATAAACACACCACGATTGAGAGGGCGACAATCATCGCGTTTTGCTTTTGCCGCTTTGGATCGATCAGCGCGGCTATGCCCGCGCCGAACCAAAACGCGGCCACGGCCGCCATGAGCAGACCGACGCCCGAGGCCGCCAGTCCGAACTGGAATCCAACGAAGAGGAGCGCGGCGACTGCCGCAACCGGTCCGACGAGCCATCCTGGCGGACCCACAAGGATGACAGTAGCACCGTTCCCGCGTTTCGATAGTCCGCCAGTTCGCGTATGCGAACGCAGTGGGCAGGGATGTTACAGGGCCTCCGATATCTTCGTCGCGGCGCTGGGATACCACGGTCTTTCCGCCGCTTCGAACCAGCGCCGATGACACTCGCCGCAGACGTATTGGATCTGCGTGGCTGTGCGGGTGCTCTCGGTGACGATGCCGGACACACAGAACGGACAGGCCGTTGCCATCGGGGAAAAGCTCGGAGAGTTGACCGCCACGACTGTCATGAATGGGTGTCCACGAAGAATGCGTTACGCCTGCTGCGACGACGCGGCCTTGCGCGCCGTTGTCACCGCTGGGTTCACAGAATAGCCTGCGAATAATCGGGCAGCATGTTCAATGCCGCACGTAAGGACAATTCCTGGCTGTGCAGTATCGAACATCGTTAACGGCTCACCTTATCGTAGGTCGCCGTTTCGCGTGTGAACTACACCTTGTCCAGTTCATCCAAGACTTTTTGTAGTCTTGGATCTCGGCGCGCCAAAACTGATGCTGACTATTTGGTTGTGTTGGTTCCCCAGATCGAACTCTTTGTGACGGCAAAGTAAATAAAGATCCAACCGTCGCGCTGCGGAAGGACCACACCTTGGTATGCTCCTCCCGGGTATCCATCATGTCGCCAGCCGAACCCCCGTCACCTGCCGTCCGCTGTCCGCATTGCGAGGCGGTTCGGATCATCAAGAAGGAACAAACGCTGACACGCATCTTCTATTTCTGCCTAGGGTGCGGGAAACCATTTGAGCGCACCGAGAAGTGGAAGGGTGGGGGCGTTTAGGGCGCTTCGTCGTTTCTGGCGCGGCTATCAGAAGGGCTCGCGCCCTCGGCTAGACGCGCCATAACGCGCTGCTCGTCGCCCGCGTGCTCCGCTACGACCTTCGCTCAGAGGTGATTGGGATGTGGGATCCAAAGAAACTCCGCGAGGATAGAACGCCACCGCCAGCACGGCCAGCGCCACGCGGTACGTCTATAGACGATACGACGATCACACTGCGCGACGGCCACTGCGTGCAATGCAGGAAGCCGTACAGCATGGGCGAACAGATCGGGCGTAATCTGGCGGCGTCCCACTCTAGTTTTTCCACGGATCCCGATGGCTACTGCCTAGATTGCTGGCGGTCAATCCACGGTGCAAACTGAGACTGACAGAAGTTCTAGGCCGACGCCGTCGGATGATCGGACGCCTTACTTTGATGAGGGCGCAGTTTCCGCTGTGGTACTTGGTTTCAGCCGGGATCTTCTTGACCTCGTCGTCGGTGATCCACTTTGTCGGCAGGTACTGGCAGTCCCGCAGCGTCGGTCTTAACGATGCGATCAAACGCCTCGTCTGTGCTTAAGGCTCAGGCTGCTTCAGCGCACGGAGCACGGCATTCGCTTCTTGTGTGATGCGGTCGGCGATGGTGTGACGGGCGGGGTCGCCTTCGCGCAGGAGGGCGAGATCCTTGGCGAGTTCTTTGATGCGTTCCAAGTGGGCAGTCAGCGAGGTGTCACGAAATAGCCGCACGCTGCGAGCGTATGCGGCAACGACGGATTCCGTCTTTCATGAATCCGACCAACTGGATGGCGCGGCTCGACACCCTTCGGCACGAAGCGAACCTCCGCAGCAGCGATCTTCTCGTCGCGGTGAAGAGTCCAGATCGTGGAAGGTGCAGATCGAAGGAAAAGCGTAAGCTCCCCCGTCAAGCGGACAGTTCGATAGGAGACTTTTCCGCTGATGAAGGCCTCGGGAGAAACGTCAGCGGCGGCACCCGCCCGAGGCTGTCATGGGGCCGCTCAGCGTTGTAGATCCGAAGCCAGGCGTCGGTGAGGGCGCGCAGCTCCGCGATGGATTCAAAGAGGTGCGCGTTCAGCACCTCGGTTCGATAGCTCCGATTGAAGCGCTCGATGTACGCGTTCTGGTCCGGCTTCCCCGGCTGGATGTAATGCGTCGCCACGGCGTGCTCAGCGCACCAGTCGACGAAAGGCTGCGCGGTGAATTCGGGGCCATTGTCGACGCGGACGGCGGACGGCCGGCCGTGGAGCGCGACCAGTTCGTTGAGGATGCGCACCACGCGACGACTCGGCAGCGACAGGCCCATCGCGATCTCCAGTCCCTCACGGTTGCCTTCATCGATGATCGTCAGCAGCCGTACGCGACGGCCGTCGTAGAGCGTCTCGGTCATGAAATCGAGCGCCCAGGTCTGGTTCAGCACCGGCGGCGCGGTGAGCGGCTGGCGAATCCGCCGCGGCACCCGCCGGGTCGTCCGTCGCGGCAAATTGAGCCGCAGCGCGCAGTACACGCGGTGCACGTGCTTGTGGTTCCACGGCCGGCCTTCGACCCGAAGCCGATCGAAAAGCTTCCAGAAGCCCCAGCGCGGATAGCGCGCCACCGCGTCCGTCAGCGCCGCGATCACCGCGGCATCTCGCCGGCTCGCTGGCAGCGGAGGCT
>DAIRVG010000354.1:0-2919 GCA_036802945.1 Vicinamibacterales bacterium | reverse complement strand
CTCGGCGAAGGCGGGCCCGCTGACTCAAAACAAGAACCGCGAGCCAATCTGCACTTGGCGCGGGTAGCCGATGCTGGGGATGAATCCCGTCGGCTGCCGGAAATTCACACTACTTGCGTTGCCGGAGTAATTCGCACCGAAGTTGGCCGTGTTCAAGACGTTGAAAAGCTCGATAAAGATCCCGAGCTTCCTGTCGCCTCCGAGCGCGAGGAACTTCGTCGAGCGCAGGTCTATGACCGTCGTGTTGTCACCCCGGGCCGAATTGATCGAGACCTGCTTGCCGGTCGCCGGATCGACCCACCGATCGTTGTTGGTCCCATCCGCATTCAGATCGCGGCCGGCCGTCAGGTTGTACGGGCGCGCGCTCGCCAACTGCAGGACGGGCGAGAGCTGAATCCCGTACGGAAGATCGAACACGCCCGTAGCCACCATCCGATGACGCTCGTCCGGACCATTCGGTCCCCATTCACTCTTGTTGAAGATGTCGGACTGATCCTGCGCCAGCCCCGCTCCCGATCGGTTGCCGGTTGAGCCGCCATACGAATAGGCGCCTGCGAGCGTGTAGTGCGCCTGCAGCGTGGCGCGCGGGTAGCGCCGCTGGAAGAGGAACGTCAGCGCTTGGTATCTGGACTTGTTGATCGCCGCCAGGATGTTCACCGTACTCAGGGTGTTGGCGGGAAGGCCGGCCTTGACGTACTCCGGAGCCAGCTTGCGGACGCCATTGATGATCGGACTGAGATTCAACTGCCGCATCTCTTTCCGTCCTTCGACGTGAGAGTAGTCGACCGAGAGCACGGTATTGGCCGCCAGCGTGTGGGCATAGCCGATATGCACCTGATGCGTGCGGGGATCGGTGATCGCGGGGTCGTGCCACTGGCCGGCAGAATTGGGCGGCAGCGAGTTCCCTTCAGTGGGCTGCGCCGGCAGCGGATCGATCCCGAAACGGTACGTGGCCAGCTGGCCGACACCGATTGACGTGTTCGTCAGCATGGCCAGCGCATTGAGGGGGCGATGGTTTTGCGAGGTGATGTCCCCTGCGGATGCCGAGACGTTGTATTGATCGAAGTACAGGCCGTAGCCGCCGCGCACGACACGCCGCCCGTCTCCGCTCAGGTCGTAGGCAAAGCCGATTCGAGGTGAGATGTCCTTGAGCGGCGTCTTCGGCGCCCTGCCATACGGACTTCCGATTTTCTCGAGCACGATCCGTGTCGTATTCAGCGCGGCCAGCCGCTGATCCATCAGATTGAAATCGATGTCGTAGCGGACTCCCAGATTCAGGGTCAGCCGCGTCTTGATCCGCCAGTCGTCCTGGTACCACGTCCCGAATTGAGCGGCGTTCTGCACGTTTGTTCCCAATGAGCCCACGCCATTGATGGCCCCACCGTTGGCCTGTTGCCACGACCGCACGATCCCGGGTGTCGCAAAACCCTGGGGATAGCGCCCGTTGCTGTTGCTGAGGATCACGGACGGATCATCGAAGAACACGATCGTGGCGAAATGCTCGTTTCCGTTGTCGCGGCCGAGGCCGGGCAGGAAGGCGTAATTGGCGCCGAACTTGATCGCGTGCGTGCCCAGGAGCAGCGACACGTCGTCCTTGATCTGTTCCTCCTTCCGATTCGACTTCGATCCACCGGCGCCGCCGGCGCCAGTATTGACCGTCGGGAACGACAGACGCGGCGGAAAGATGTCCACGCTGGGGAAGTCCCGGATGTAATGCTTCTCCGTCACGTTGCTGACCGAATCGTCGAACCACCGCATGTGGTTCACATGCACGGTGAGCTGGTTCAACCCGCGGCTGCCAAACACCAGGCCGTGCTGTACGACGACGCTCTGCGCGGTGATCTTGGCGTCGTTCACCTCACGCATGTCGTTGTTGGTGGTCCAGGTCACCGCATCCTTCAGGTCCCGCTGCAGCGCGACGCGCACCATCACCGACTGCGCGTTATTGAGCTGGGCGTTCCCTTTGAACGACATCATCCGGAGGCGTCCATTCACTGGCCCGAACCGCGGATGGTTCTGATAAATCAGATCCTTCGAGATCAACCCGGTCCTGGCCGCGTTCGCGAGCAGCTCCAGCTGGTTGTACTGGGCGTCCGGCACGGGTAGTCCCGTGTCCTCTCGCATTTGTTCGACCGCGGCGAAGAAGAAGACCTTGTTCCGGACAACCGGGCCCCCAACTGACCCGCCGAACTGCTGGCGGCTGAAGGGCACTTTCTCCGCATTGGACTGCTTGGTGAAAAAGTCCTTCGAGCTCAGCTTTCGATCGCGTTCGTAGCCGAACGCCGAACCGTGGAATGTGTTGGTCCCCGACTTGGTCACCAGCGTCACCGCCGCGCCGCCCGTGCGGCCGTCCGCCGCGGTGAACTGGCTCGTGGCCAGCTGGAATTGTTCGAGGCTCTCCGTCGTGAAACTCATCAAGGGTCCGCCGTAGTTGTTGTCCCGGTTGTCCGCGCCGTCGACGGTCGGGACCATGTTCGCGCCGGCGGAACCCATGAATGACACGGTCCCGACGTTGTTCTTGGTCCGGTGGAGGTCGGCAACCGGGGCGGCCCCCGGCAGCAGTTCCAGCATGCCGGTGATCGTGCGCGTGATCATCGGCAGATTCTGGAGCTCGGTCGCCTCGATTCTCGTAGCGACCTTCGACTGCGTCACTTCGATCAGCGGCGCTTCGCCCGTCACGCTGATTGTCTCGGCCACGCCGACCAGGGCCAACTTGAAATCAAGGGTGATCGTGGCGTTGATCGCCAACGTCACGTGCTCGCGGGCCGAGGAGGCGAATCCCGGCAGGTCCGTCTTGATGCCGTAAATGCCGGGCTCGAGTCCCGGCATGAAGTACTGGCCCTCGCCGTTACTCACGGCCGTGCGGACGACGCCCGTGTTCTCGTTGGTGACGGTGACGGTCACCCCCGGAAGGACGGC
>DAIRVG010000353.1:0-2927 GCA_036802945.1 Vicinamibacterales bacterium | reverse complement strand
GTCGACTGGACCTGGACCATGATCCTGTGGCCCTTCAGGAAGACGTGGTCGACGTTGGGCAGGCCGAACTTGTAGTTCTCGACCTTGCCGGCCGTCAGCGCGCGCGGCTTGTCGAAGCCGCCGACATAGCGGCCGCGGAAGATCTCGAAGCCGATGCCCATCTGCACGCCGGCCATGTCGAGACGGTAGGTCTCCTCGTCGGGGTAGGCGTCGATCAGCTTCACGACGAAATCTGAATCCGTGCCCGAGGTGGCGGCAAAGAGATCGACCTGCGGCGCGCCCATGATGTGGACGTCCCGGGCGAGCGGTGTGGTTTCGTATTCGAGCACGTCGGGGCGGCCGGAGACGAAGCGCTGGTCGTTGATCAGCCAGGGACGCCAGACGTTCGGATCGCGCATGTGGACCGGGCGCGGGACGAAGGGAACCGGCTTCATCGGATCCGAGACATAGTCGTCATGGTCACCGTTCGACACCGTGGCAGGCTTGTCGAACGACAGCTTGAAGTCGGCGCCGAGATAGAGCGGCGTCGCCTTGCCCATCGGCCACGCTCTTGACTCGTCCCACTTGTTGACGCCCGTGGCGTAGGTGAGCACGGGCGGCGTCTTCGGGTCGGGTGCGTCCTTCAGGTAGTGGTCCAGGAAGGGCTTCATGTAGCGAACGCGGAAGTCGAGTGCGGTGTCGCCGGGCAGCTTCAGCGGACCAAGTTGCGATCCGTCGGCGTTGACGCCGGAATGGCGCCAGGGGCCGATGACCAAGTACAGTTTGTCGTTGTTGACGTCCTTGGGCTCGAGCGTTTCGTAGACCTTGGGTGCGCCGTATGAGTCCTCCTGGTCCCACTGGCCGACGACCAGCATTGTGGGAACGGTGAGCGGCTTCGCGGCCACCCACTTGTCGACGGCCTGCAGCGACCAGAAATCGGTGTAGGCCGGGTTCTGCATCAACTTCTGCACGAAGGGATAGCTGTCGAGGCCCCACCTGCGAGCGTAGTCGCCGGCCGACCCCGTCCTGAGGAACGTCACGTAATCGTCGCCGGTGCCCCTGGCGACGTCGTCATTGTCGCCGGCATTGGTGGTCATGCTGGTGACGTAGTCGAAATTGGGCTGGCGGAAGGCGCCGTTGTGGAACCAGTCGTCGCCCATCCAGCCGTCGACCATCGGGCTCTGTGGCACGGACACTTTCAGCGCCGGGTGCGGATCGATGGTGGCGACGAGGGCGGTGAAGCCGACATAGGACGAGCCGGTGATACCGACCTTGCCGTTCGACTCCGGTACGTTCTTCACCAGCCACTCGATCGAGTCGTATGCGTCGGTGGACTCGTCCACATCGGTCTTGTTCAGTGGGCCGCGGATAGGGCGGTTCATCACGAAGTCGCCTTCGGATTTGTTGCGGCCGCGGACGTCCTGGTAGACGCGGATGTAGTTGTCGTTGACGAACTCGGCGTCCATCAGCGGCAGGATGTCGACGATGCGCTGGCTGGGCGTGCGCGACGTGACCTTGTCGGCGTTGTAGGGCGTGCGGGTGAAAAGGATGGGAGCGTTGCTCGCGCCCTTACGCATGACGATGACGGTAAACAGCCTCTTGCCGTCGCGCATCGGGATCATCAGCGTCTTGCGCACGAAGTCGGCTTCCGGGCGGGTGTAGGCGTAGGTCGGGTTCATCTCCGGCGTCATGGGGGTGACGCGGGGCGGCTGCTGCGCGACGGCGACGGCGGTCGTTGCGATGACGGCGCTGAGGGCGACAGCGGCGAGATGGGTGCGGCGCATCAGAGGAACTCCTGACATCCCCTTCATTTCATACCTCGCAAGTCAGCGATTGCCAGCGGAACGGAGCTGGGTCTGCGCTAGCGCAGTTTATCCGGCGTCCACGCTCGTTCAAGGCAGGAATGCGGGTGGGCGTCATTCTGACTCGCGCCTGAGCGTCCCGAAAAAGCCAATGAGGGGCTGGGAGGCCGGTTAAGCTCAACTCAGTTGGGCAAGTTCGCGAGTTAGCAACTCCTCTAGTTTCCGAATGCTGTTGTAGACCAAGCACCTCTGCCCCTTGACGTCGAACTTCAAATCGGCTGCGTCACGCGCCAAGAGAACCGTCGGAATACCCTTGCCCCATGCGTACCCAACCTCCAAGTACACATTGGGATTGGCTGTGGATAGATCGGCGACCAGTAGGCGCGCGCTGCCGATTCTTTCCTTGACCCACACAATCACGTCGCCGGTGAAGGCCGCGAGATCTGCGCGTTCGCACAGGTAACCTGCGACGTTCACCGCCTGCTGAATTCCGTAGTGAAAATGATCGTCAAACTCCGCCGCGAATGGCATCGCGACGAAGACATGAGGCTTTGCCTGTGAGCTTGCGCCGGCAGTGCGCAGGGGCTCAAGCTGGGACATAGGTTGGCCGCGATGTACGGTACTTGATGAGAGATCCGGGAGGCGCAGGAGTCCGTCAAGTAACACCTGGAGACGGCGCGCGCGGCCCGCATTCTGTTCAATGATCGTGACTTTGTTGAGAGCGGCGGGACAAGCACCGCTCTCGACCGCGTCGACGATTCCTGCAACCTCTGATCGAAAGGCCTCTGATTCGTCGAGGCCATACCCTGCGCCATGAAGCGTGTACGCGACGTGCGCCGCTGTCGGGTTCGACGCAGCCAGCGACGCCAGGGCTCGATGAGCGAACTCCCTGATGGCCTGGTACTCGAAGGAGTCGATACCGACCACGCCGACAAACAGAACCATGCGAGCTGCCAAACGACCGTCCGTTTCAAACAGCCGGACTCTCCCTGGCTGCGGCAACTTGTTCCGGATTCCGCCGCCGCTCGCCTCGAGTCGTTCGACGACAAGCTCGTCGAGCCCGTACGTAGCCTGAGCGTGCTTCAGCACTAAAACGTCGGCGACCGTCTCCAGCGCGTCTCCGTGCGCCACCTGAATGTCCATTTC
>DAIRVG010000352.1:0-2956 GCA_036802945.1 Vicinamibacterales bacterium | reverse complement strand
TTGTTGAGCGCCACCACCAGATACGGCACGTTCACCTGCCGCGCCAGCAGCACGTGTTCCCGCGTCTGCGGCATCGGGCCGTCGGTCGCCGACACCACCAGGATCGCGCCGTCCATCTGCGCCGCCCCCGTGATCATGTTCTTGATGTAGTCGGCGTGCCCCGGGCAGTCCACGTGCGCGTAGTGCCGGTTCGCCGTCGAATACTCCACGTGGCTCGACGCGATCGTCAGGATCTTCGTGTCGTCCCGCCGCCCCTGCGACTCGCTCGCCTTCGCCACCTGGTCATACGACACGAACTTCGCCCATCCCTTGTCGGCCGCCACCTTCGTCAGCGCCGACGTCAGCGTCGTCTTCCCGTGGTCGATGTGCCCGATCGTCCCCACGTTCACGTGCGGCTTGGTGCGATCAAATTTCTCTTTGCCCATTACGCTGCTCCGTTATCAGGCGGACCTGAAGGTCCGCCTCTACGTCCTGGTAGAGGCGGGTCTTTAGACCCGCCTACCGCTATTTCGTCCCCTGTATCCGGGCGACCACTTCTTCGCTCACGTTCTGCGGTGCCTGCTCGTAGCGGTCGAAATGCATCGAGTAGGTCGCGCGCCCCTGCGTGCGCGACCGCAGGTCCGTGGCATAGCCGAACATCTCGGACAGCGGGACACGCGCATTGATGATCTGCGTGCCGCCGCGATCCTCCTGCGACTGGATGCGGCCGCGCCGGCTTGCCAAATCGCCCATCACGTCGCCCATGTACTCCTTCGGGACCACGACCTCGACGCGCATGATCGGCTCGAGCAGCACCGGCTTCGCCTTCTTCGCCGCGTCCTGGAACGCCATCGATCCGGCAATCTTGAACGCCATTTCCGACGAGTCGACGTCGTGGTACGAGCCGTCGTACAGCTCGATCCGCACGTCGTCGATCGGGTACCCCGCGAGGACGCCGCGCGTGAGCGCTTCCTTGATGCCCTCGTCGACCGGCTTGATGAATTCCTTCGGAATCGCAGCGCCGACGATCTCGTTTTCGAACACGTACCCGGTTCCAGGCTCGCCGGGGTACAGGTGGATCTTCACGTGGCCGTACTGGCCGCGGCCACCGGTCTGCTTCGCGTACTTCATCTCGCCGTCGGCGGGCCGCGTCAACGTTTCCTTGTAGGCCACCTGCGGCTTGCCGACACTGGCTTCGACGTTGAACTCGCGCTTCAGGCGGTCGACGATGATCTCCAGATGCAGCTCGCCCATGCCGGCGATGATGACCTGGCCCGTCTGCTGATCCGTCTTGACCCGGAAGGTCGGATCCTCACCCATCAGCTTTGCGAGGCCTACGCCCAGCTTTTCCTGGTCGCCCTTCGTCTTCGGTTCGATCGCGAGAGAGATCACCGGCTCCGGGAAGTCCATCGACTCGAGGACGATCGGTTTCTTCTCGTCGCAGAGCGTGTCGCCCGTGCTCACCTGCTTGATCCCGACGAGGGCCGCGATGTCGCCGGCGTAGACCTCCTCGATTGGCTCGCGCTTGTTCGCGTGCATCTTCAACAGGCGGCCAACGCGCTCCGTGCGCTGCTTGGTCGAGTTGTAGATCGACGAGCCTCCCTTGAGGACGCCCGAGTAGACACGAATGAACGTGAGCTGCCCGACGAACGGGTCGGTCATGAGCTTGAACGCCAGCGCGGCGAACGGCGCATCATCCGACGCCGGACGCTCGATGAGCGTCTCTTCCTTTGCGTTCGGATCCAGGCCGGTAATCGGCGGCACGTCGAGCGGGGACGGGAGGTAATCGACGACGGCGTCGAGCAACGGCTGCACCCCCTTGTTCTTGAACGCCGAGCCGCAGATGACGACGACGAAGGGCGCTGGTTCCTCCCGCACGGAATGCATCACGCGGTGCCGCAGCGCGGCTTTGATTTCGTCCTCGGTGATCTCCTGGCCGCCCAGGTATTTCTCGAGGAGCTTGTCGTCGTGCTCGCTGACCTTCTCGATCAGCTTCTCGCGGTATTTCTGCGCTTCGGCCATCATCTCGGCCGGAATCTCCGAGACGATGTAGTCGGCGCCCATCGTCTCGTCCTTGTAGGTGATCGCCTTCATCTTCAACAGGTCGACCACGCCTACGAACTTGTCCTCGGAGCCGATCGGCAGCTGGATCGCCACCGGGTTGGCTCCGAGCTTCGTCTCGATCTGACCAAGGGTCCGCTTGAAGTCGGCGCCGATGCGGTCCATCTTGTTGACGAAGCACATGCGCGGCACGCGATACTTGTCCGCCTGGCGCCAGACGGTTTCGGTCTGCGGCTCCACGCCCGAGACCGCGTCGAAGACCGCGCACGCGCCGTCGAGGACGCGCAGCGAACGCTCCACTTCAGCGGTGAAATCGACGTGCCCCGGGGTATCGATGATGTTGATTCGGCAGTCGCGCCAGAAGCAGGTGGTGGCCGCCGATGTGATCGTAATGCCGCGCTCCTGTTCCTGCTCCATCCAGTCCATGACGGCTGTGCCCTCGTGGACCTCGCCGATCTTGTACGTGATTCCGGTATAGAAGAGGATCCGCTCGGTGGTGGTCGTCTTCCCGGCATCGATGTGGGCCATGATGCCGATATTGCGGGTTCGATTGAGCGGTGTCTGGCGCGGCATTGCTATTTCTCTAGGTTCAGGAGGTTCAGTGCGTTCAGGGGGTGCAGAAGGTTCGCGCCGTGCGAACTGTTTGAACCGTCTGCACCGTTTGAACCTCTTGAACCCATGTCTTCAATTACCAGCGATAGTGAGCAAAGGCTTTATTCGCCTCTGCCATCCGGTGCGTGTCTTCGCGCTTCTTCACGGCGCCGCCTCGGAGATTGGCGGCGTCGAGCAGCTCGTTCGCAAACTTCTCCTGCATCGTCTTGCCGTCGCCGCGTGAGCGCGCGTAAGTGACGAGCCAGCGGATGCTGAGCGACAGGCGCCGGTTCGGATTCACTTCCACGGGCACCTGGTAGTTCGA
>DAIRVG010000351.1:0-2958 GCA_036802945.1 Vicinamibacterales bacterium | reverse complement strand
GGCATCGCGAAGTCCTTCTCGCCGGCCTTCCATCGATAGGCAACCGTCTTCGCCGGCTCGTCGAACTTCAGTTCGAGCGTCGGCACCGCAGCGTGGCGGAGATACTCGTTGAAGATGGGCGTCAGGTTCCTTCCCGTCTGCTGGTTGAAGAACTGCACCACATCCTCGGTGAGGATCGTCCGGTACTTGAAGCGCTGATAGAAGTCGTGAAGCAATGTCCGCCACCGGAGGTCGTCGTCCACGACACTGCGGAGCGTGTGAATGAAGAGCGCGCCCTTGAAGTACATGTCCTGCGTCGGCTCGCGGTGAATGCCGCGGGCTGTGATGATCGGCTGGATGTTCCGCACCTTCGCCTTGAGCGCATTGGCGTACTTCAGGTAGTCGTCATGTCCGTACATGGATTCGACGAAGAGGCACTCCAGATAGGTGGCCCATCCTTCGTGAATCCACATGTCCGACACGTCGGCGGCGGTCACGCTGTTGCCGAACCACTCGTGCGCGCTTTCGTGGATGATGATGAAATCGAACCGTGGGCTGATGCCGACACCGGTCCAGTCAGGGGAGATGAAGTAGCCGTTTTCGAAGCGATTGCCGTAGGCCACCGCGCTTTGATGCTCCATCCCCGCGTACGGCACCTGGATAAGCTTGTAGCCGTCCTTCTCGAACGGGTATTCACCGAAGTACTGTTCGAACACCTGGAGCATCGGCTTTGCCTGCGCGAACTGACGCTTAGCCTTATCTAGATCTTCTGGAAGCGCGTAAAAATCGAGCGACAGGTCGCCGAGCCGATCGGCGAAGTGCTCGTAGGCGCCGATGTTCAGCGCCACGTCGTAGTTGTTGATCGGGTAGTGGACCTGCCAGTCCCACCGGGTGTAGCCGTCGCCAAGGTCGGTCTTGCCACGGAAGGCGCCGTTTGAGACGTCGACGAGGCCATTGGGGACCGCGACGCTGATCTCCATGTTCTCGACCTCGTCGCGCCACTGGTCCTTGTTCGGCCACCAGTAGCTCGCGCCGACATCCTCGCAGGCCGTGTTGATCCAGTCGCGGCCGGCCGGATCCTTTTTGAACGAGATGCCGCCAAACCGCGCGGTCGGCTCCGGGCTTCCCGAGTAGTGGAAGTCGATCGCATAGACGCGGCCCGACCTCAGCGTCTGCGGAAAATCGATGAACACGGAGTTGAGCTCGCGCTGGTACTTCAGTGGCGTCGAGCCAAGCAGGACTTTGTCAACCTTGAGATACGCGTAGAGGTCGATCTGAACGCGCGTATCGTCCTTCAGCATGCGGAACCGGATCGTGTTCGTTCCGCTCAGAAACTGTTTGACGGGATCGACGCGGATATCCAGGCGATAGGACAGGAGATCGTTGTTCGCGCGGTACGGGCCGTACTCGCCGCGGAGAACGTCGCCGCGGGTGGGCGCCGTGGATTCCTGGGACGTCTGCGCGGGAAGGACGGCCGACAGCGCCAGCAAAAGCGCCGCGGTCGTGAAGGTCGTACTTCTCACTTATTTCGCCAGGCGGACCTAAAGGTCCGCCTCTACACTGCGAAGTGTGAACTTCGAACTTTCGTACGCGTCCGCCTGCTCGTGCGCGTGATACGAGCTTCGCACGAGCGGTCCTGATTCGACGTGGACGAACCCCCGCTCGAGGGCAAGGCGTTTCAGCTCGGCAAACTCGTCGGGATGGTAGTAGCGAGTCATCGGCGCGTGGTCGAGAGAGGGGCGGAGGTATTGCCCGATCGTGAGGATCGACACGCCGACGCGGCGCAGGTCGTCGAACACCGTGACGACCTCATCGATTTCTTCACCGAGGCCGACCATGATGCCGGTCTTGGTCGCGATGGCCGGGCGATAACGTCGGGCGCGATCGAGCAGCTCCAGCGACCGCAGGTACTTTCCACCCGAGCGCGCCATCCTGTACAGACGCGGCACGGTCTCGATGTTGTGATTGAGGACGTGCGGCTCAGCCTCGAGCACGGTCCTGAGCGACGACTCAAGACCCTGGAAGTCGGGAATCAGCACCTCGATCCGGCAGCCGGGGACCCGCTCGCGGGCGAGGCGAATCGTCTCGGCGAAGACGAATGCGCCGCCATCCGCCAGGTCGTCGCGATCGACCGACGTGATCACCACATGCCGCAGCGCCATGCGATGGATTGCGTCCGCAACGCGCGCGGGCTCGGCAAGGTCCAGCTCGTTCGGCCGGCCGTGCGCGACGGCGCAGTACGCGCATGCACGCGTGCAGACATCGCCAAGAATCATGAACGTCGCCGTCCCGTGGTGCCAGCACTCGCCGATGTTCGGACAGCGCGCCTCCTCGCAGACCGTGTGGAGCTTGAGCTCCTTCATCACGCCCTTGAGGCGCAGATAGTTCTCCGATCCCGGAGCGCGGACTTTCAGCCATTCGGGCTTGGGTTGGCGCGGACGAATGAACTCGACAGGACTCTCGATCGACACTACAGATAGTTTAGTTGACGGATTCAGCAATTGCCGAACTTGCGGAGCGCAACCGGGCGATCCGGGTGTCGCGTCGTCTCCTCGTGCAGTGGGAGCGGCAACGCCCGGCGGCTGCGGGCGCTCATGCCGGGAAATCGAGCCTGCGCTCGTTCTCTTCGCTGCGCGTCGACTAGGAAGTGATTCGCAGCGACATCCGTCACACGGCACAAAACGCCGGTGGCAATTCGGCGCAACCAGAACGCGGGGACGGAAGTCGACGCGATGAATCGCTCCGGCCGATTTCCGGCTTCGCATTACGATCGGCATGGCTTACGCATCCGCCGCCCGTTGCCGCTCCCGCTGCGCGAGCGCGGGCACGGCCCACGAGAACGGATGCGGAGTGCGCCGCGTGGGCGGCGCGTTCGAACCATGCCGACAGCGAAGTCTAAAAAACGCGAGGCGGCTCGGGGGATCAGCGAGGTTGAGCGCCGTTCGCGAAGCGAACGTTCTTGGCGCGACCCGAGCGGCC
>DAIRVG010000350.1:0-2973 GCA_036802945.1 Vicinamibacterales bacterium | reverse complement strand
TCACCCCGCAATGGAACGATATTTGATTGTGTCTATCCGCGGTGCGTTGACCGCACCAGGGAGGACGCGGGGATGCCGCACGCGACACACATTCTGCTCGCCACCGCCATCCGGGATCATGCCGACGCCTACGAGAACGCTCTGGAAAGACATGGCGTTCACGTTCATGTCGCGCGAAGTGGTGAGGATGCCCTCACCGCCGCCCTCGGACACACCCCTGATTGCATCGTGATCGATCTGCGTCTTCCGGACATGTCCGGATGGGAGCTGTGCGCCCAGCTGAAACGGCGTCCGGAACTCCGAGCGACGCCGGTGATCGTCCTCACACCCGACATCAGTTTCGGCCATTGCGATGAAGGGGCGCGCGCTGGATGCCACGCATGGCTCGCACGTCCGACCGTTGCGGAAGACCTCGTTGAAACGATCGGAGAGGTGATGGACCAGGCGCGGTCGCAGCCGCGCTCGCGCGATGCCGCATTGATGGGATCCCATCGCGCATGTCCCGCCTGTGCGTCTTCGCATGTAAGAGCGGCGCTTCGGATCAGCCCGATCCAGTACTTCCGCTGCGTGGACTGCGGATTCTACTGGCGCGTCGAAGTCATCCCGGCCGAGCGCTCGGCCTGAGCACGCCGGCGACCTTGGTTCAGACGCGTCGCCCGTACAATCGACGGGTGCTCTTCTTTCGAGTTCGAGCTCTTTCCGGCTAGCGCTTGAGGCGGGAGCGAGACGTGCGTCGCCGTGAGCCGTCGGCGGCAGGGGGCGGCGTGGCGGCAATGAGCGACCGGTTTATTTCGTCGCGAAGATCCTGCGCCTTGTCGATGAGGGTCTTCAGCTGTCGCGAGAAGTCCGCAAGTCGATCCTTCGTGAGTCGCCGCGTCTCCGCCATACCAATCGGCAGCATAGCAGACGGATTTCCTCTGAGATCTCGACCGTAACCGGCTCTCCCGCCGAGCCGGTCCCGATCAGGTTGCGGGCGTTTCCTGGCGGTCGGCGTGGGGCACATCTGTTGGCTGCTGAAGCACCGTGCGCACGAACGTCTCCTCGGGCACCGCACCGAGGATTTCGATCGTGCCGTTGACCACGGCTTTCGGCACTCCCGTCACGCGGTACTGGCGTGAGAGATCCATGAACTCGGTTGCCTCGATGCACGTCGCATGAATCAGCGGATGCTCGAACGCCATCCGGTGCGCGAGCGTGACCGCCCGGGGGCAATGCGGGCACGTCGGCGTGACGAAGACCTTGATGTCGAGCGGCTCCGCCACGTGCTCCGCGATCAGTCTCTTGCTCTCGTGGGAGAGGCCCGAGTCCTTGCCGCCCGCCAGGATGATTGCTTCGATCAACGACATGAACTCGTAGCCGGCCGGGGCGCCGAGAAATCGTATGCGCGTGTCGACATCGCGTTTCAGAACGGCGATCGCAGGGACAGCGGTGATTCCCAGCGCGGCCGCCCGATCCTTCTCGAGGATGAAATTGACCTCCTCGATGCTGACGCGATCGCTCAGCCCCGCGATCTCGTCGAGAATCTGCTTCGTAATCAGCGCGGTCTCGGGCCCGCCAATCGTTTGTGTGAAGAACAGCAGTGTGACCGGGTCTGCGATGGCCGCGAGATGCGTGCGGAGTGTCTGTCGATCCTGTTCCGAGAGAAGCGCCATCGATTAGAACTTGAAAAGGTCGTCGAACGCCTTTCGCGCGTCATCGGTGCGCGGTGCGGTCGTTTCGCGCTCGACCGTCGTGCGCGGCGCGAACAGCGTGCACGTGTTCCGCGTATTTTTTGGGGCGACGCGCACGGTGATGGTGGTTTCCATGCACTCGAAGCGGCTTCCCGGGTCGAACGATCCGCATTGCGAGCACGCGTGCATGTCGGTGCCGCAACGAGGGCAGCGACTGTCGGCGGCGATTTCTGATGAGACGGGGTTGCCGCACTGGGAGCAGCGAATGACCTGTCGGAACCCCGGCATGTTGAGGTTCTTCGGCCCATCCTGCGAGAGGCGCCGTGCGCCGGCCGGCGCCCCGGGCTCCACGGGCTTTTTGACCGCCGGTTTTGGCCCGCGCTCCTTCTTGTCGTCCTGATAGCCGCGCTGCCGGTATTTGCGGTCGTCGCTCATCGAAGGAATCTCGTGGAATGGCATTCTACCCCGCCCGCAGGCCTGGCCGGCGGCAGTTTGGCGAGAAAGCCCAAGCCTTTTGCTTCCTTGATCCTTTTTTCACAACTGTGGTACAAACCCCTGCTGGTCACGGGGGCACAAAACCGACCTCCTCTTATCTGGCGTTCGCCTCGCGGTCGCGCCGCCCAAAATCGATGTCGCAGATATTCCGTCAAAGCGCCACAATCCTCTCGAAGGTCAGTATTTTCGGCGTTCTTTCTTTGGTCGGTGGCCTTGTCTTGCTCGCCATCGTCCTCCCGCGATCGACGTACGTCACCCGCCAGCACGAGTTCATCGAGCAGCCGCTCCAGTTCAGTCACATAAATCACGTGGCTGACGCCTTGACCCGCCAACGCCTCTTTTCTCGAGCCGATACACGCGAGCTTCCGCGACAATCGTCCGCTGCGGTGGATCCGCATGCACGATCTGCCGGACTTCGTCTACTTCAACCACTTCATTCACACGGCATCAATCCTTCGCTCGACTGCTCGACGTGTCATCGGTGAGTGACCCGCACATGAACGAACGCAACGACATCGAAGAGCTCCGCGAATTCACTGAATTCCCGATCATCCACCTGCGAATAATCCCGCTCGGGAGGGGCGTGGCGCGCTTGACCCTCTTCCCAGTTTGTGGAAAGATCGCGCCTTCATTCGACGGGATCCATTGGCCCTGATCTTCCCCCCCTGGTGGAACAAGCTCCCGCTCGTGGCCGCCATCGCGGGCAGCCTGGGTCCGATACTCGCGATCGCGGGCGTCTGGTACTACTTTTCCCCGTGGTACACAGACGTGGGCTACCGTCCCGTTCAGCCCGTCCCGTACAGCCACA
>DAIRVG010000349.1:0-3047 GCA_036802945.1 Vicinamibacterales bacterium | reverse complement strand
GACGTCATCGTCGTTCCGACGAACCGACCGATGAGGCGCGTCGAGGAGTCCGACCTCGTCTATCGCACCGAGCGCGAGAAATACGACGCGATCGTCAACGACATTCTCGAGAAACAGGCGAGCGGGCGGCCGACGCTGGTCGGCACCGTGTCGATCGAGAAATCAGAGCGCCTCTCGACACTGCTGCGCAAGCGCGGCATCAAGCACGTCGTCCTGAATGCGAAGTACCACGCCCAGGAAGCCGAGATCGTCGCGCAGGCCGGGCGGAAGGACAACGTCACGATCGCCACGAACATGGCCGGCCGCGGCACCGACATTCTGCTCGGCGGCAACGCCGAGCACATGGCGCGACAGCAGTGCCTGTCGGAAGAGGTCGCGGAAAAGGTCCCGCGGGGCGAGGAGAAATACGTTGACGACGAGGAGTTCGTCTACTTCTTCCACGTGGACAGCTTCTACCGCGTTCCGCGCGCCGACTGGGAGCGGATCTTTTCGCACTTCAGGCGCGCCACCGAGGCTGAGCACGAGCAGGTGGTTGACCTCGGAGGGCTCCACATTCTTGGCACCGAGCGGCATGAAGCCCGCCGGATCGACAACCAGCTGCGCGGTCGCGCCGGCCGCCAGGGAGATCCCGGATCGTCGCGGTTCTATCTGTCGCTCGAAGACGACCTGATGCGAATCTTCGGGTCGGAGCGGATCTCCGGCCTGATGCAGCGTCTCGGAATGGAAGAAGGCGTGCCGATCGAGCATGGGATGGTCACTCGGGCGATCGAGCGTGCGCAGAAGCAGGTTGAGGCGCAGAACTTCTCCGTTCGCAAACATCTCCTCGAATACGACGACGTGATGAACAAGCAGCGCGAGAGCGTCTACACGCTGCGGCGCGAGATCCTCGAGGGAAAGATACATCTGTCGGATGAGGAGGTTGTCGACTCGCGCGCATACCTGCTGGCGCTGGCGGAGGACATCCTCGAGGACCTGATCGAGCGCTTCGCCGGCAAGGAAATCGACTTCGACGAGTGGGACATGCCGGCCTTGATGCGCGAGGTGTCGCGCGTGTTCGGCCTGGAGCCGCAGCAGCTCGAGGCGCTGAAGCTGGACGATAAGAACACAGAAGAGCTCGGGGACGTGCTCTGGGCGCAGATCAAGGCGAGCTACGACGAGAAAGAGAAGATGGTCGGCCCCGACCTGCTGCGTCGCGTCGAGCGCGACATCATGCTCCAGATTGTCGACGCGCAGTGGAAGGACCATCTCTACTCACTCGACCATCTCAAGGAAGGCATCGGCCTCCGCGGCTACGGTCAGCGCGATCCGCTCGTCGAGTACAAGAAGGAAAGCTTCACGCTGTTCCAGGACATGAAGGACCGGATCGAAGAAGAGATGGTCCGGTACGTGATGTGGCTGCGCCCCGTCATCAACGAGGAAGCGACCGCCGTGGCCCGGCCGACCCCGCGGCGCGCCCAGCCAATCACGATGAACAAGCCGTCGGCGGAATCAGCCATCCCTCCGTTCGCAGGCCCACGCGCCGTCGCGCCCGCTTCGCCGGAGGGCCGGGGACCGCAACCCCCTCGGACCGGCGGAGACGATGTGATCAAAACGGTGCGGCGCGAGGAGCCGAAGATCGGACGGAATGACCCGTGCCCATGCGGCAGCGGGAAGAAATACAAGAAATGCCACGGAGTTGCCGCGTGATGGACAGGCGAACCTGAAGGTCCGCCTCTACGACCTCATGACACAGCCGTAGAGGCGGGTCTTTAGACCCGCCTAGAGGATCCAATGGAATTGAAAGCCGGCTCGCTGACCCTCCTACCCACCGACACCTCCCTCACCACCGCGTTGACGTTTGACGACGTCCTGCTGGTGCCGCAGCACTCGACGGTGCTGCCGACGCAGGTGGATGTCTCGACACGGCTGACGCGCAATATCAGGCTGAATGTGCCGCTCCTCAGCGCGGCGATGGACACAGTGACCGAGTCGAGCCTCGCCATCGCAATGGCGCAGCATGGCGGCCTTGGTGTCATCCACAAGAATCTGTCGATCGACGAGCAGGCGTCGGAAGTAGACCGGGTGAAGCGGTCCGAGAGCGGAATGATCGTCAACCCGATCACCCTCGGTCCGACCAACCGCATTCACGAAGCGCTGGACCTGATGAAGAAGTACCGGATCTCGGGTGTGCCGATCACGGATGACAGCAGCAAGGAAGGACGCCTGGTCGGCATCCTCACCAACCGCGACCTGCGCTTCGAGACGAATGTGAACCGCGCGATCGACGAGGTGATGACCAAAGATCCGTTGTTCACCGTGCCGGTCGGCACCACGTTGGACGAGGCGCGCGAGATTCTCCACCAGCACAAAGTCGAAAAACTCCTGGTCGTCGATCGCGACTTCCGCCTCAAGGGACTGATTACCGTCAAGGACATCCAGAAAGCGGTGAAGTATCCCCTCGCGTCCAAGGATGCGCTCGGCCGGCTGCGGTGCGGCGCGGCGATTGGTGTCAGCAAGGACGCTTTCGAACGCGCCCAAGCGCTCGTGGCCGCGGGCGTCGACGTCCTTGTGGTCGACACGGCCCACGGGCATTCTCAGGGCGTGATTGACATGGTCGCGCGGGTCCGGCGCGAGTTCCCGAACACGGATCTTGTCGCGGGCAACGTGGCGACGCCCGAGGCAACCGAGGCACTCATCGACGCGGGGGTCGACGCGGTGAAGGTCGGAATCGGCGGCGGCTCAATCTGCACGACGCGCGTGGTGGCCGGCATCGGCGTGCCGATGATCACGTCGATCACGGACTGCGCGCGCATCGCATCCGCGCGAAACGTCCCGATCATCGCCGACGGGGGCATCCGCTATTCGGGCGACGTTGTGAAGGCGCTTGCCGTCGGCGCCAGCTGCACGATGATCGGAAACCTGTTTGCCGGCACCGACGAGAGCCCGGGTGAGCTCATCCTGTTCCAGGGACGCAGCTACAAGGAATACCGCGGCATGGGATCGATTGGCGCCATGCGCCGCGGCAGCCGCGACCGCTACTTCCAGGACGAATTCGATCTCGAGGGCGG
>DAIRVG010000348.1:0-3064 GCA_036802945.1 Vicinamibacterales bacterium | reverse complement strand
AAAGGTGCCAAGAGTGGAATCAAACTCTGGTCGTCGTCAAGCGGATGCGCCTCTGACGGCTGCGATCAGCATCGCGCCTTCGAGACCAACAGGAACGTGATCGTCTCGTCGTCGTCGTCGAAGATCTCGCTTCCCGCGACCAAGTCGCCGGGAAGAGCGGCGGCTAGCGCGCGCATGTCGTCGTGATCGCGGTAGATCAAGTGCCACGCCATGAACGTTTCCATGTACCCGGTGTCGCGAGCGCCGGTCTTGAAGTTCGGAATCAAAAGCGTGCCGCCAGGACGTATCAAATCGAACAGCTTGCAGGTCAACGCGGTGGCCGCCGGCACGCTGAGATAGTC
The DNA here is from genome assembly GCA_036802945.1 of Vicinamibacterales bacterium. Classification (GTDB taxonomy): domain Bacteria; phylum Acidobacteriota; class Vicinamibacteria; order Vicinamibacterales; family UBA2999; genus Gp6-AA40. The sequence goes on along the minus strand of DAIRVG010000348.1, from coordinate 2,723 downwards.
GAAGAGGCCCGCCGCATACACGAGATCGAACTGGCCCGGCGTGAGTTTGCCCGACAAGATGTGACGCACCGAACCCTTCGCCGTGCGAACGCCAAGGTGCGCGTAGTCGGCGGCGACGACCGATAGACTGGCCGCGTCCTGATCCATTGCGACGAAATTCGTGATGCGCCCGCGCTGCATCGCGCGGGAGATCTCGACTTCGCGCAGGTGGCCAGCCGCCAGCGCGAACACCGCCTTGCCGCCGCGATCCGCCGTCGCATCGATCAGGCCGGCCAGCAGGCGACGCCTGTAGCGAACCGCGCGCGCCGCCGGCCGCGACGACATGTGCGAGAAAATGGCCCTGCCAAGCGGCGTTGCCCGGTACGCGACCTCAGGCGCCTCGCCAAGACCGTAGATGTAATCCATCATCACCGCGTCTCCGGCGTAGCCGCGCGGCTTGGAGAAGGCACGATAGGTGAATGGATCCTGGTGCAGCAGCCGTCGAAGAGGGTGCGCGAGGCATGCCTGTGCGAACTCGGGCCACGTGTCGGCATCGTCGTCGCGCCGGAGGCTCAGGTCGTCGAACAGGTCGTCGAGACCCTCGGCGATGCGGCCGCCGCACATCGCCTCGTACGCCGCTTCCAAACTGCCAACCCCAAGAGCCTCTAGAACCACGGCTTGCACGCTGCTGTTGATTGAGATCTGCATGTCCGCTCTCCAGTGACTAGCATGGCCGGCGGCGCGTGCGACGAACCGTACGCGGCGCCGGCAGACGTGGTTACTGACCGTTCCAGTTCAGAGTGACCGACGGGTTGTCCTGAATGACCATCAGTAAGAGTTGCTTCCGCATGCCGTTCTCCTTGTGTATCCGGGGAGCTCACCGCACACTGATTCAGAATTCGCGGACGCCGACGAAAAACCGCAGCGCAGCGGAAACTCACTGCTACGAGACGGTCGCGTCGGAGATGAACAAGAAGAGCCGCGGCTAAAACGCGCGGCGTTCTGACTGACGGGATGGCCGTAGGGGGCGAACACGCTGGAAATGCTGGCGGGCCAGCACCAGAGAGTCGCCCATTGCTACGCGAGCACCGGGCTCGCGAGCGTCACGCGCGCAGTCGTCCAGATCGCGGACGGCACCGGCGCCGGATGAGGCGCAGTCAGCAGTGGGCCGCTGCAGCTCGGAACGGTTACGACGAGAGTCGCGCGGGATCGAGCGATGAAGAAAAATCGAGACAACGTTGGCGCCCGCTTGAACCAGACTTCGTGAGGCGAGTCAGAAATCCGCACGGCGCCGCCAGACCAGGCCGGATTGCGGTGTGACTCAGGGAGTCTCTGAGTCGGCGCGGCACTCCTTTGTTCGCGGCCGTTTTCGAATGTTTCCAGCGCAATGACACTCGAAATGTCACTCGTTGTGGATGTTCTCCGAGTGCCTCTCGTCGGAAACCTACGCTTGTGAACTCCTTCACCACACTTTCGCTGAAGCCCACGGCGTTTATCGCGAGCCTTCGCAACAGCCGTCCGCTTATCGTCGTTTCGACCCGGCGGGACGATCGGATTTTCGCTGGGCCCCGCGCTGGCTCTCGGTTAGCTTGTCCCATCCGCCCGGCGGCAGGTAATGGAACCGAATCAGATAGACGTTTTCCCCTCGGCCGTGCTTGGCGGTCTGAAGGAGGGCTTCCACGTTTGCGAAGCCTGACTCGCGCGCCAGGTCCTGCGTGATGGAAACCAACTCCATAGACTCGATCGAATCGATCACGATGTGCCCGTCGTCCATACGGTAGCGACCACCCACTTTGACGTGGGGCCGCATCCAGACGCGGACGCTGCATGTGATCCGGCCGCGGCGAATGCCTTCGCGAAGGTGCTTGGTGAACACCATACGCAGGAGCTTACGCGATGATCTGATGGGCGAAGGAGGTCAAAGACCGTCGCCTGATCCTCGAATGTCGCAAGGGACGGACGACCAGCAAGCGATTAGGGCATCACTGCGGCGTCATTCGATACCTATCGTCATTCGGCTGGGTGTAGGGACACACGAACCGCTCGCGGCGGAGGCGGGCGCCCCGCTCGTACGTCCGCGCGCGGTCTTCCGCGCGCCGTCCGACTCCTTACACGAAGTCGTTGTACGATGCTCACATGCGGTGGACGCGGGCATCGGCTCGATGGATGCGGTTCGCACTGGCCTTTGCGCTCGCGATGGGACTGGCCGTCATGAGCGGCGCGGCGCAGCAGTTCACCATCCTGACAAACGGACGGAACCTCCAGATACCGATCAACCACGGACTCCCCGACAAGCCGCTCGGCTTCACGTTCTGCCGCCTGCGGTACGAGAACATCCGCAGGGCGAGAAAGTCCGGCTGGGGCGACGACTATCCGCAAGCGGACTACAACTTCATGGTGCGTCTCGCCGAGCTGACCACAACGAAGATCAGCCGGTGGAACAATGGCTACCCCGGCTTTGCGAACGTCACGGCCATGGATCCCGATCTCTTCCTGTGTCCGTACTTGCGCATGCAGAATGCGGCCAACTACGACTTCACACCTGAAGAGACCGCCCGCATGCACGACTACCTGCTGAAGGGCGGCTTTCTCTGGATCGACGACAACTGGGATCCGGACTTCGAGTACATCCGTCCGAATCTCATGCGAATCCTGCCCGGCGCAAAGATCGTCGACCTGCCGGTGGAGCACCCGATGTTCTCGATTCTCTACCGCGTCAACCCGCTCCCGCAGATCCCGTCGCT
>DAIRVG010000347.1:0-3126 GCA_036802945.1 Vicinamibacterales bacterium | reverse complement strand
GGGCGCCACGCAGCCGTTCATCTCGGGCGCGATCAGCAAGACCGTGAACGTGCCGCGCGACGCGTCGGTGGAAGAGATTGAGAAGGCGTACCTCGAGTCGTGGCGGCTCGGCGCGAAGGCAATCTCGATTTATCGCGACGGCAGCAAGCGGACGCAGCCGCTCAACACGTCGAAGGCCGGCGTGACGGACACGCGGAACTTTGCGGGGTCGGCCTTCAACCAGCCGACCGAAATCGTGCGCGAGGTCATCAAGATCGTCGAGACGCCGAAGCGGCGGAAGCTGCCCGACGAGCGCAACGCGATCACGCACAAGTTCGACATCGCGGGGCACGAGGGGTACATCACCGTCGGCCTGTTCGAGGACGGGACTCCTGGTGAAATCTTCCTGGTGATGGCGAAGGAAGGCTCGACCATCTCCGGCTTTGCGGACGCGTTCGCGCAGGCGATCTCTTACGCGCTGCAGTACGGCGTACCGCTGCAGGCGCTGGTGGACAAGTTCAGCCACGCGCGGTTCGAGCCGTCGGGGATGACGAAGAACCCCGAGATCCGGTTCGCGAAGTCGATCGTGGACTACATCTTCCGGTGGCTCGCCACGAAGTTCCTCTCGCCTGAAGCGCAGTATCGGGCTGGGGTGAACATTGACCAGCCGGCGGAGAACTCTGCAGAAGGGGTCAGGGGGAAGGGGGAAGGGGACAGGGCTGAGTCAGGCAGGAGGCCTGAGGCCAAAGTCGCTTTCTCCACGCCGAGCACGACCGACGCGCAGAGTCCCTCACGTAGAGGCGCACCTGCCGACGATCGTAGAGGCGGACCTGTCGACGATCGTAGAGGCGGACCCACCGACGATCGTAGAGGCGGACCTTCAGGTCCGCCTGAGACGAAAGGGTCCTCATTCGCGGCGATTCAGAACCAGGAAGACGCGCCGCCGTGCAGCACGTGCGGGTCGATCATGATCCGCAGCGGGAGCTGCTACAAGTGCAGCAACTGCGGGACGACATCAGGCTGCGCGTAAAAAATAGGGGGAAGGGTGAAGGGGGCAGGGAATAGAGCTGTCCCAGTCATCAGGATGTAGGGCGGGTCCTTTGGACCCGCCGATGACATGCGGCGCGGACCTTCCAGGTCCGCGACGATTCGTAGAGGCCGACCTTCAGGTCGGCCTTTTCGATTTTAGTGTGTCGATGTTATGCGATCGCTCGTGCGGCTGATGGCTCGTTCAATGTGATCATCCGCGACAAGGCCCATACATACAGCGCCGCTCGTGTTACTTCGAGCGGGATACGAATCCAGTCCGTGGCCATCAGGCTAGCCAGAAGTTCCGGTGTGTTGCTCTGAATGTCAAGCTGTGCGTGGACCGGCTGAGAAAGAAAAGCCGTGGCTAACAAGGCGCCGACCGCGAGGCCAATTCCCACGAGGATCACCCAACGATTGATCGCGCTTGGGCGGAATCGAAGCACAATCAGACCAACAACGATCTCTAAAAATCGCGGTGCCAGCAAGAATACGATCGAACGGATCGTGATGGCCCAGTGGTAAGGCTTGAAGCTCGCTGCTTCGATCAAGTGCCACGTCGGATAGTTGACGTAGGACTGACTGATGTGAGCTCCGGTCTGCACGAGCGCAAGCGCACAAAGAGCTAGGAATAGGTGTCGGCGGTTCAATTCAGTCATCGTGGTTGCCTCCGGCCGGGCTTGTAAATGATCGGAGCAGTCGAAGGCAGCCAGGGCGGTAGGCCGCGTCCCCGCGCAAGTTCGCATAGCGGCCCAAATGAGCCGCGCGTCACGGCGACATGATCGCACGGCCGTTGGGCGCGTGCCTCCGTGGTTCGTTAGGGTCCGTTCGGCGGTTTAATCGCACGGCCAAAGTCGTCCAAACAGTGCATGACTCGAATTGCCGGCCTAACTGCTAGTAAGCTGACCGGCCTATCCTGGTTCGACCCGAGTGGCTCGCAGCATAACTCCGAACAATCCTGCCGTGAACCTCACTGGGAGCCCTGTGCGGACCGTGCGTGGGGCCGCGGAGAGGTGTCGGTCGCTTCGTTCAACGCAGGAGACGTCTCAAAACGCGGAGCAGACGGCCGGTCCAACGGGCCCGACAACGCGTTTTGCAAGTCACACGTCAAGTATCACAGGGCAGACTTCACGTTTAAAACGGGAGTAGCTCCGTACAACCCGGAAGCCGTCCGCTCACAAGCGTTACAACCTTCGCATAACGAGGAAGTCGTCCGCTCAAACGCCGCGGTCGGTCCCTTCGACACGAAAGTCGGGCGCTCAAATGCTGGAATCGTTTGCTCCGACGCGGGAGACGGGAGCTCGCAATCGCAGTCGCATGTTCCAGCGAGGAAGTTGTTCGCTCGAAGGCAGCCTCTGTGTGCTCCAACCCGGAAGTCGTTCGATCAAACATCGGGGTCGATTGCTCCAAAGCTGGAGGCGACCGCTCAAACATCGGAGTCGCTTACGCCAACACCGCAGTCGCATGCTCCAACGCGCGAAACGTCCGCTCACCTTCAGATTCCGCATTGCCGGACCAATCTGACAATGGAGTTCCCCGGCGTCGCCGATATAATCCCCGGACGAGGACTGCATGACGCGCACGATCTTCTTGGCGACATTGATTGCCGTTCAGCCTGCGAGGATCTTGCCGGCTCAGACAACTGCCGATGCCACGAATAAATCAGTTGCACAGGCGCCTTCACCTGCATCCAGCAAGATAACGGTCACCGGATTCGTTGCACCGTGCTACAAGCCAAATCGGTGGCTTGTGTTCATCACGTCCATTCCGCGAACGACTCCTCACTTTGAATCGCGGCCAACAATTGTTGGCGCTGATGGGCGATTCACCTTTGTCTTGGACGCGACCACTGTAAGACCGGGCGACTATCTTCTCAATTATGGAAAGACAAGAAAGGGCGCTGGCGGCAGAAGGTTCGCGATCAAGCCGGGCACCGGAAACATCGACCTTGGTCAGATCGGAGAATGCGACGTCTGATGCCGGGCGAGGAAGCGCTGGAGGGGTATAGACTCAGCCGCGAGGCAATGCTATGACCCCAACGGTGACCGCTGGCGCAATCAAAACCCCCAGTGTTCCGTCGCGCGCGTTTCACGCCCGTCCAGGCGACCACCGCTTCTTCAG
>DAIRVG010000346.1:0-3161 GCA_036802945.1 Vicinamibacterales bacterium | reverse complement strand
GCGAAGCCGCGGGTGCGCAGGACCACGCGGACGAAGTCCGAAGCCGCAGACAAGAAGTAGCTCGCTGCGGCGCGGACCTTTGAGGTCCGCGAATCAATAGCTCATCTCGACAAACCCATTGTGCGGCGTCCACTGGATTCGCCGCACGATGGCGTTGAGCGGATTCCCGGTGGGCCGCACGTAGATCAGCACCTCTTCATACTTCGCTCGAAGCGGATCGACGATGTCGTTCGCGATCTGCCGCGCGTCCTCGGGCATGTCCGCTTCGACGTCGACCACCATCATGTGATGGGCCGACGTGGCGCGCGTCACCGTCCACGACTCGTGCCGTGCATTCGGCGATGACGACTCCAGCTTGTTGAGAGCGCGGACCAGGTCGGTCACCGCGGGAGGCGTGGGCGTCGGCCGTGGCGGGCGGGCAGACCACTCGATGAGCACCGCAAACAGACCGAATGCGGTGAGCCACGCGACGCCGGCAAGAACGAGGCGCACGGGCGTTAACCTATAACCTGTAACCTATAACCTTTCCGTGGCGAATTACACCGCAAAAGACATCACGGTTCTCGAAGGGCTGGAGCCGGTTCGCAAGCGACCTGGCATGTACATCGGGGGCGTCGGCACCGCCGGACTTCATCATCTGGTCTGGGAAATCCTCGACAACTCGGTCGACGAAGCGATGAATGGCTTCGCGTCGAATATCGTGCTGACCCTGCACGAGGACGGCAGCTCGATCACGATCTCCGACGACGGCCGCGGCATTCCCGTGGACAAGCATGCCGCCACGAAGAAGAGCGCGCTCGAGGTGATTTTCACCATGCTCCACGCCGGAGGCAAATTCGAGCAGGGCAGCTACAAGACGGCCGGCGGCCTTCACGGCGTCGGCGCCAGCGTCGTCAACGCGCTCTCGTCGGAGCTGCGCGCCAGCGTGAAACGTGAAGGCGCGACGTGGGAGATGTCGTTCAAGCGCGGCAAAGCGACCGGGCCGCTGAGGAAAGCGGGCGCTGCGCGCGGCACCGGGACGACCATTTACTTCCACCCCGACTCCACGATCTTTCCGAAGGTGGAATTCGATCCGGCGCTGATTCGCGAGCGACTCGAGGTGGTGAGCTATATCCACAAGGGCGTACGCGTCACGTTCGACAACGAGCTCGACGGCAAGAAGGAGGTGTTCGAGCACCGCGAAGGCCTCCTCGACTTTCTCAGGAAGATCCTCGCGGAACGCAGCGCCAAGCCGGTGCACGACGCGCCGTTCGTTCAGTCTCGTGACGCCTCGCCACGCCTCGATCTCGTGTTGCAATGGACCGAGGCCACCGACGAGCACCTGCGCAGCTATGTCAACGGCATTCCCACTGGATCGGGGGGGACCCACGAGAACGGGTTGCGAGCCGGATTGGGCAAGGCAGTCCGCAACTATATCGACACGCACAACCTGTCGCCGAAGGGCGTGACGCTGATCGCCGAAGACATTCGAGAGGGTCTCACCGGCGTGGTCAGCCTCTTCATCGAGGAGCCGCAGTTCCAGGGACAGACCAAGGATCGGCTGAACAATCCCGAGCTGACATCAGCGGTGGATTCCGCGGTGCGCCCCGCGCTCGAGCACTGGCTGAATCACAACCGGAGCGTCGCGGAGGCGATCGTGGCGCGGATCATCCTGGCGGCGCGGGCGCGCGAAGCCAGCCGTGCCGCGCAGGCCGAGGTCACGCGCAAAACCGCGACGTCAGGCCGCCTGAATCTCCCAGGCAAGCTCAGTGACTGCACGAACTCCGGCCGCGAGGACAGCGAGCTGTTCGTGGTCGAGGGCGACTCGGCCGGCGGCTCCGCGAAGCAGGGGCGCGATCGCGGCCGCCAGGCGATCCTGCCTCTGCGCGGCAAGGTGATGAACACCGAGGGGATGACCCTGGCGAAAGTGCTCGAGAACAAGGAGCTGGCGGATCTCGTGACAGCGCTGGGATGCGGCCTTGGTAAGAATTTCGATCTCGCCCGCCTGCGCTACGGCAGGGTCATCATCCTTGCGGACGCGGATTCCGACGGGCATCACATCGCGACGCTTTTGCTCACGTTCATCTACCGCCACTTGCCGCAGCTGATCGCCAACGGCAGAGTATTCCTCGCGCAGCCGCCGCTGTATCGCATCGACATCGGCAAGGAGACGTTCTGGGCGCTGGACGATGCACACCGCGATCGGCTGCTCAAGCAGTACGGCAATGGCCGGGCGCATCCCGAGATCACGCGGTTCAAGGGTCTGGGCGAGATGATGCCAAAGGTGCTGTGGGAGACGACGCTCAATCCCAGGACCCGGCGACTGCTCCGGGTTGAAATCTCGGATCAGATCGTGACCGACAGAGTGATCAACGAGCTGATGGGGAAGGATGCGTCCGCGCGGTTCCGTTTCATCATGGAGCGCGCCGAAGAAGCGCAGGAGCTGGATGTGTGAGCTCGCCGACAATGGAGGAACTGTGAAGACGCGCATGCTTGTTCTCCTACTGCTTGTCCCGGTGGCATCGGCATCGGCGCAACGGTCCACGAGCGGTGTCCGTCCAATCGCCACCGTCAAGCAGCTCCACGAGATCATGATCACACCCGCGTCCGACGCTGTATTTCGCGCGTCCGGTGACACGCCCACCAACGAGAAGGGCTGGCTCGACGCGCGCAGCCAGGCACTCGTGCTGGCCGAGGCCGGCAACCTGCTGATGCTGGGGAGCCGCGCTCGGGACAACGTGGGGTGGATGAGGATGTCGCGCGCGCTCGTTGATGCGGCGGCAACGGCGGCGGGCGCCGCCGAGAAGAAGGACGCTGACGCGCTCGCGGGTGCGGGCGACATCATCACCGCGGCCTGCGAGGCGTGTCACCGGCCGTACCGTGACGGTGGCCGGCAGATGGGCATCGGCAGGTAAGCGGCGCGTAGTAGACTCGCCGCCAATCCCCGATGGCGACCCTTCCCCCTTCCGGTCAGAAATACGATCGCTCGATCATTGAAGGCCCCATAGGACGCGCCGTGTGGCGGCTCGCATGGCCGACGATGCTCCAGAACGTCATCGCCGGGCTGCAGGGAATCATCGACCATGTCATGGTCGGTCACTTCGTCGGATACGTCGGCAACGCGGCGATCGGCGTCAGCTGGCAGATCATCCTCGTCGTCATCGTCTTCATCAGCTCCGTGT
>DAIRVG010000345.1:0-3191 GCA_036802945.1 Vicinamibacterales bacterium | reverse complement strand
GCCCGGACACAAGGGCTGCGCGTCGATTCCGTCCACGCCGATCTCCGCGCTCGCGACGCGGAGCTCGCCGCGCACGCCGAATTCCGGAAGCACCTCTATGCCTACGACGTGGTGCCGCACGCGCGCGCGGCGGCGGCCGCCGTCATTTCACCAGGCCGGTCTTCCTCGCCATCTCGCTCACCCGCTTGAACTCCTCGCGGATCTCAGCCGTCATCTGCTCGGGCCCGGCATAGCTCTGCAGAATGCCGAGTGGTGCGAGTTTCGCCGCGATGGCGGGCGCCTTGACCGCCTGCTCGACCGCGCCGACGAGCGCTTGTCTCGCCTCCTCGGGGATGCCCGCGGGCGCGAGAAAGGCAAACCAGATGCCGAAGAGCTCCTCCGGATAGCCAAGCTCACGCAGCGTCGGTATGTCGGCAAACTCGGGAACCCGGTTCGACGCCACGATGCCGCGGAACGTCCCGGCCTTGATGTGGGTGCTGAGCGCGCCGAGCGCCAGCACGACGCCATCGATGTGCCCCCCGCGCAGAGCCGCGATTGCGGGGGCGGCGCCGGTGTGGGGAACCGGCACGAGCTCGGAACCCGTGAGGGCGTTGATCAGCCGCACGCCGAAATCACTGACCGAACCCGTGCCGGGGTGACCGATGTTGATACGGCCCGGATTCTTGTTCGAGTGCTCGATGAGCTCGGCGAGATTCCGGTGCGGTGCGTCGCTCCGCACGGCGAGCACGCTCGGCGTGCGCGACGCGATGCCGAGCGGCACGAGATCCCGTTGCGCGTCGTAAGAGGCCGACTGTGGATCGAGCACGGCGCGAAAGATGAGCGCTGCGTTCGGGGCGAACAGGATCGTCTGGCCGTCTTTCTTCGCCTTGACGACGCTGCTCGTGCCAAGCGCTCCCCCCGCGCCCGGACGATTGACTGCAATCACGGGTGTATTGAGGAGCCTCGAAATCTCCTCACCCATGGCGCGCGCAGATACGTCCGCGGCATCGCCCGGAGCAAGCGGAACCACCACGCTGATGGGGCCGCTGGGGAACGTCTGGGCTTGGGCGGAAACCGCGAGACTGACAAGCGCGACGGCGAAAACAACGCGCTGCGCGACATCCTTCAAGGCCAGGATCTCCCCAGCGTTACGCTGATCCGTCACAGCTCCCTGACGAGCAGCTTGCGGAACTTGATCGGGCCGCCGTTGAACTGAAGTCCGATCCGCCCTTCGTGGGTCTTGGCTTCCTTGGTGGTGGCGGTGACCACGCCGTTCAGCTTGACGGTGATCTCGGAACCCTTGGCGGAGATCTCGTAGGTGTTCCACCGGCCGCCGGCCTTGTAGATGGGCTGCACCGCGACGAGGTTGACGAGACTCCCCGTGCTGTACTTCGGATTGGGGTTCTTGTCCCAGATCTGCACTTCAAAGGCACCCGATGCGGTATTGACCTTGTTCGGATCGGGGGCGCGAAGGTAGATGCCGCTGTTGGTGTCCTCCGAGGCCCAGAATTCCGCGTAAATCTCGAGGTCTTTGAATGACCGCTTCGAGACCAGGACGCTGGCGCCCTTGCCGGTCGTCTTGTCCGCCTGGATGGAGCCGTCCTCGGCCCTCCAGTTGGCGGCCGTCCCCGACACGCTCCAGTTTTCCATGCCGGCATTGCCGTCGATCAGAGTGATCCAACCCGGTTTCCACGGCATTTGCCCGCAGGCGGCGACGATGATCGCGACTGCCAGTATCGCCACTGCTCTTGCGACAACTCTTTTCATGTGACCTCCCCCGTTAGGTGACCCGTTGCCACAGGATGATCCACCGGCAGCCGGCTAGCCTTTTTTGCTTCCAAAAAGCAGGAGCGCGCCGCCAATCACAATCGCCCCCACGCCAGCCCAAATCGGGACGTTGACCGTCTCCGTCTCCTTTACCGACAACTCGATCGATCCCAGTTTCGCCTTATGGGTATCCGTGGTGTAGGTGAAGCTTCCGTACACCAGCCCCAGGACTCCGACCACGATCAGCACGATTGCCGCAATCTTGACTGCGTTCACTTTGTCTCCTCCTTGTCAAGGAAACTCACGGATCCCCGCCACGGACAGCGCACCGGGGCGTGACTGCAAGAATCAGGGCCGCGAGCAGCCGGACCGCTCTGCTTAGTGTCCGCTGCGCAGAGCCATCCCGGGATCGTTACAGGCGTCGACCTTGAATGACACGAATCAGAATCACCACGACCGCGATGACCAGGAGGACATGAATGAATCCACCCATGGTGTACGAGGTGACGAAACCAAGAAGCCAGAGGACAACCAATACAATTGCAATGGTCTCGAGCATTTTGCTTCTCCTTTTGCCATAACTTGACGAATCGCAAATCCGGCGTCCAACCGCCGCTTAACGTGAAGTCGTTGGTCCAGAAGGCGGCCTGTAAATCAGCATTGTGCGCGTGACGTCGTCATCCTTCAAGCGGATGAATTTGAGTCGCTACGTCGAGTACCACAATACCGCGACGAAGTGACATGCGGTGCCCATGACAACGAACAGATGCCACACGAAGTGAAAGTAGCGGATACGTTCCGCCATGAAGAACACCGCGCCCGCCGTGTAAGCGATCCCGCCCGCAAACAACCAGAACAGCCCCCACTTCGCCACAAGGGTCCACACAGGCTCGATTGCGATGAGGACCAGCCAACCCATCGCGAGATAGACCCACGTCGAGAACATCGTGTACCGAACGCCGCCGAGAATCTTGAACACCGAGCCAGTAAAAGCCATGACCCACACGAGTCCGAAAAGCGTCCAACCCCAGCCACCACGGAGCACGCCGAAAGTAAACGGCGTATAAGTCCCGGCGATCAGCAGGTAGATTGCCGAGTGATCGAGAATCTGGAATATCCGCTTGGCGCGGTTCGGCGGCAGCGCGTGAAACACCGTGGACGAGACATACAGCAGCACCATTGTGATCGCGAACACGCTCGCGGCCACGATTCCTGCCGGGTCCGCACGTTCAAGCGCAGCGCTTATCAGAAACGGAACGGCAATCAGAGCCGCCAGCAAGCCAATGCCGTGGCTGACGCTGTTTGCGATCTCCTCTCCGAGAGACTGTGGCCGCTCTTCCAGAGCCAGAGCTCGAACCATCTCAGTATCTCCGGTGCGTCCCGACCATCAGCCAGCGTGTCAGTGGCTCTGCTCTAGCCACCCGACGCGACCAAGCCTGCCTTGG
>DAIRVG010000344.1:0-3265 GCA_036802945.1 Vicinamibacterales bacterium | reverse complement strand
TCGGCCGTGATGCTGGTCGACGAAATGCCCGAGTGGGGCGCGCTCGGGCCGAAGTCGCTCAAGGGCTCTCCGGTCACCATCCACCTCTATGTCGAGGACGTGGACGCCTTCGTCAAGCGCGCGGTTGCTGCGGGGGCGAAGATCACGATGCCGCTCGATGACATGTTCTGGGGCGATCGCTATTGCAAGCTCGAAGACCCGTTCGGGCACCACTGGTCGGTTGCCACGCACTTGCGCGACTTGAGCCCGGAAGAGATAAAGCAGGCAATGCAGAAGATGGGCGGCTGACCGCTGTCCCCGACCAACAGCATCACACAGGAACCAGCCATGTTCAAGAAAATCGCCATCGTAATCGCCGTGCTGATCGCCGGCGTTCTCATCTTCGCCGCGACCAAGCCCGACACGTTCCGCGTCCAGCGCGCGGCGAGCATCAAGGCGCCGCCGGAGAAGGTCTTTGCGCTCATCAATGACTTCAAGCGCTGGGACGCCTGGTCGCCGTGGGAGAAGAAGGACCCCGCGATGAAGCGGACATTCGGCGCCGTTACCGTCGGCAAGGGGGCGACCTACGCGTGGGACGGGAACAAGGACGTCGGCCAGGGCAGCATGGAGATCGTCGAGTCGGTGACGCCGAACAAGGTCGCGCTCAAGCTCGATTTCGTCAAGCCATTCGAGGCCCACAACAGCGTCACGTTTACGCTGGAGCCGAAAGGCGATGCCACCAGCGTGACGTGGGCGATGGAGGGCCCGACGCCATACTTCGCCAAGATCATCCACGTGTTCATCAATATGGACAGCATGGTCGGCAAGGACTTCGAGGCCGGCCTGGCCGGCCTGAAGGCCATCGCCGAAAAATAGGCCGCCGGACAACGGGAGCATGCGATGAAATACCTGTGCCTGGTTTACCTCGACGAGAAGAGGCTGGACGAGCTGCCCGATGAAGACTGCGTGGAATTCGACACGGCGGTACGCAAGAGCGGCCACTGCATCGCCTCGGAAGCGCTGGAGTCCGTGCAGACGGCCACCACCGTGCGGGTGCGCCGCGGCAGGGTGGCGGTCACCGACGGGCCCTTCGCCGAGACCAAGGAGCAGCTGGCCGGTTTCTACATGATCGAGGCCCGGGACCTCAACGAGGCGCTCCATCTCGCCGCAAAGATCCCGCCGGCTCGCGTGGGCTGCGTCGAGGTGCGGCCGATCCGGCCGATCCGGGAGACGGTCGCGGCAGTGCATGCAAATAAAGCCGCAGACAAACGCAGATAGACACGGATTTGAAGAGGAGCGGACTATGAAACGCAAAAGCATGAAACCGGCGGCCGGGAAGAAAGGCGCGGCCCCCCGCGCGCGCGGCACACTTGTCATGGTTGCCACGCGCAAAGGCGCATGGCTCTATCACGGCGATGCGGCGCGGAAGAGATGGCGGGCCGACGGGCCGCACTTTCTCGGCCACGTCATCAGCCACGTCGTGCTCGACCCGCGCGACGGACGCACGCTGCTCGCGGCGGCGAAGACCGGTCACCTCGGCCCGACCGTCTTCCGCTCCACGGACCTTGGGCGCAACTGGAAGGAAGCCACGCAGCCGCCCGCGTTTGCGAAAGCCGCGGACGGCGAGAAGGGCCGCTCCGTCGACCATACGTTCTGGCTGACGCCCGCTCACGCCAATGAGCCCGGCGTGTGGTACGCCGGCACCTCTCCGCAGGGACTGTTCCGTTCCGGGGACGGCGGTGTCACCTGGAAGCCGTTCTCCTCGATCAACGACGATTCGCAATACCGCGAATGGATGGGCACCGTGCAGGACGGCACGCCGGACGGGCCGAAGATGCACTCGATCATCGTCGACCCGCGCGACCCGAAGCATCTCTATCTCGCGATGTCGGGCGGCGGCGTGCACGAATCGGCCGACGGCGGCCGGACGTGGGGCACGCTGATCAAGGGCATGGATGTGGTAGAGGGCTTCGGCTTCGATGCCTCGAAACCGACGTTTCACGACCCGCATTGCCTGCGCATGTGTCCCAGCAATCCGGACCGGATTTACCAGCAAAATCATTGCGGCATCTATCGGCTCGACCGGCCGTCGGATACGTGGGTGCGCATCGGCAAGAGCATGCCGAAGCAGGTCGGTGACATTGGCTTCCCGCTCGTGGTGCACCCGCGCGACGCGGATACGGCGTGGGTGTTCCCCATGGATGGCACGCAGGTATGGCCGCGCACGAGTCCCGATGGCAAGCCCGCCGTCTATGCGACGCGCAATGCAGGGAAGACGTGGCAACGCCTCGACGCGGGGCTTCCCGCGAAGGAGGCATGGTGGACCGTGAAGCGCCAGGCGATGACGGGAGACGCAGCGGACCCCGTGGGCCTCTACTTCGGCACCTCCAGCGGCGAACTGTGGATGAGCCGCGACGAAGGCCGCCAATGGGCCTGCATCGCGCGGCACCTGCCGGAGATCTACTCCGTGGAAGCGGCCGGGCTGATCTAGGCCTGGGGAACGGTGAACTGTGAACGGTGAACAGACGGGGGCGGATATGCTTGCGCAATGGATGAGCGATTCCGGGCTTTCCGATTCACGATTCACGAATCACGATTCACGGTCCGCATGAAGGTGCTGATTCCCAGTGCGCTGCGCTCGTACACGGAGCGCGGCGAGGCCGAGGCGAGCGGGGCTACGCTCGCCGCCGTGCTCTCCGACCTGGACCGCAACTACCCCGGGATTCGTTTCCGCATGATCGACGAGCAGGACCGGATTCGACGCCACATCCGCGTCTTCGTCAACGGCGAGCAGGTGCGCGACCTCGCGCAACCGCTCGCGGCGACGGATGAAGTCATCATAGTCCAGGCGTTGAGCGGCGGCTGACGGCGTGAGCTGGAGACTCGTCACTGCGTCACTGGTCTTTGAAGCCGGTCGTCGAATTCGCCCCGTCCCGAACGATTATTGGATAGCCACTTGGGGACGGTCATGGTCGCGACGTTCCAGCAGTTGATGAGCGACCCTGATCCCGAAAAATCGAAAAGAGTCATGACCGCCATGCTTCAGATGAAGAAGATCGACATCAAGACCTTGAAGCAGGCTTACGAGCAACGGTAAAACGGTTGAAGAACAGGTTTCGTCCTGGCAGAAAACAGCAAACACAAGGAGTGTCCCATGAGATATGTCGACGGATTCGTATTGCCGGTCCCGAAGAGGAAACTGCAGGCCTACCGCCGCATGGCGCAGAAGTCGGGCAAGATCTGGCGCGAGCACGGCGCGCTCGAGTTCCGCGAGTGCGTGGCCGAC
>DAIRVG010000343.1:0-3361 GCA_036802945.1 Vicinamibacterales bacterium | reverse complement strand
AGGCAACCGGCAACGGCCACCGCGAAGCGGGGATTGCCGCGCTTGACGTCTTTTCGGAATGGAAGTCGATCTACGTGGACTTTAGCGGCCGGCTGCAGCGGGCGCAGATCGACACGCAGGAACTCTAAGCCCAAAAAAAGGGGGAGCCCGAAGGCTCCCCCTACTCGCGCGGAGGCCGACCCGAAGGCCGGCCTCTGGATTCACGTCTAGAACAGGAACTTGAGCAGGAACTGGCCCTGCGTACCTGCGCTGAAGAGGTCCGGCTTGCCGTAGCGTGGATCGAGTGCGTTGGCACCGTCTGGTGTCGCCCGGATCAGGGCGTTGTAGTCGTAGCCCTTCGCCAGGTCGACGCGACTCAGGTCTATAGACGACGACGGCCGCGCGACGCCGCCGCCGCGATTCAGGTAGTTGAAGATATGCCGTGTTGACTGCTGGTTGAAGACGTTCAGCACCTGTAGCTCGAGGCGTAGACGATTCGCACCACGCGCCTTGATTTCGTGGGAAATCATCATGTCGGTCTGCGTCAGCACGGGGGTTCGCCCCATGTCGCCGCGGCCGTTCACCATAACCTCGGTCTGGTTGATGGTGTTGACATACGTGGTCATCGGCGTGCCGCTGCCGCCGTAGAAGGAGCCCCCGATCTGCGTACCGAACGGGAACTGGTAGGAGCCATACACCTTTGCGACGTGCGGGCGATCCGTGGCCAGGCGACCAAGTACGTCGAGATGGCCCTTGGAATCCCACATCAGCTCGTCGATGTCCCACGCCCGGTTCGCGTTGCCGCCTCCTCGCGAGATACTGCCAACCTGCTGCTGGGCAATAGCCGAGGTGACACCCAACGTCGGGGTGCGGATCTCGTCAGAGCTCGCGATACCGGCGTAGTTGCCATACAACCGGCTGTAGACGTAGCTGGCGCCGCCGAACCAGCTCTGTGAGAACCGCTTGTTCAGCACGAGCTCCAATGCGTCGTACACGCGCTTCGGCTTTGGCGTCTTGAACGGCGCCGACGCGCCTGACGAATTTGTCATTATCGCAACACCTTCGCCGGGGTTCGCGTAGAAGTACACCTCGTCGCCGTTCACAAGCGCGCCGAGATCTTCGATCGTGCGGTTCAACTTGTTGTGGACCCACGTGGAAGAGAACACCATCTCATTGCCTAACTGGTACTCCCAGCCAACATTGGCGCCGTCCTGGCTCATTGGCTTGATGGCGGGATCAACAGTCTCGAACGCCGGCACGCGACGATCGCGGAACGACAGGGCGGGGTTTGCATTGCCCTTCCAGATATCGCGACCAGGCATGTTGGACAGGTTGATGGAGGCGAGGTCGAGCGTGTCGAGCGCGTGGTAGTAGATCTTCCACGTATCGCCACCGAACGTGCCACGCGCCAGCTCGTACTTCGTCCAGTCGTAGTAGCGACCCCAGCTTCCGAACACTTTCATGCGGCCGTCTCCGAAGACGTCGAATGCGGCGCCGAGCCGAGGGGCGATCTTGTTGCTGAAGGGGAATTCAACGCCGAACTTCTTGATCTGCGGCTGGAAGGAGGGGATCTTCTCGTTCTCCGTCCGAATACCCAGATTCAGCGTGAGGCGTGAGGAGACCGACCATTGGTCCTGCACGTACAGGCTGAGGATGTTCGCGCTTGCGGTACCCCGCACGCCGCGGTCGTTGAGCGCATAGTAGCCGTACACGCCGCGATCGCTGCCCGCGCCGGGCACGAGGCTCGGGAACGTGCGGTCCCAGAAGATATCGACGTAACCGCCGGGATACGCCTGAAGGACGTCGTTGACATTGCGGCGGACACCGAACCCGCCCTTCAGCGTGTGCGAGCCACCCGCGCTGAACGCCTGGTTGTAGTCGGCATTGAAGAACGTCTGCTTGGTCGTGTCGTGCTCGTTGATGAGCGCACGCGGCGTGTTCAGGGTGTTAATCGGACCCTGCACGCTGGCGGGCACCAGCGCGAAGCCGATCGATGACGTCTGGTAGGTGTAGTTCGTCACGTTCGGGATACCGGTGTCCGTGTAGTTGTCACGGAACTGCCCCGCCTTGAGGGTGAGAATCGACGCATTGGAAATTGTCCAATCAGCGCTGCCCGACATGTTCCGCTGGTTGACCTCGTACCCGCGGACCAGGTTTGGCTGATTGGCCGCGAGAGAGCTGGAAAGGATGCGAGATCCGAAACCGTCGTAGTCCGGGAGCCTGCCTGTCGAAGTAGTCGGCGTGTAGAGCGTGGAGAAATCGGCGCGGAGCCTGTTGTTCTGGTAGGTGATCTTGCCAAACGCACTCATGTTGGTGTCTTTGCGCTCGAGTTGACCGTTCTCCGTACCGCTATTGAACAAGTACTCCCTCGTGATGTCGCTGTAACGAGGTGAGATGGAACCGAAAAAGAACAGCTTGTTCCTCACGATCGGCCCACCGAGCGATCCTCCGACTTCATTCCGGTGAATCGGCTGTTTCCCTTCGCGGAAGTTGCCGACAGACACATCGTCCCGGGGGCTGAGCACGAGACGCTGGACCGGCCCCGCGCCGATCGCGCTGCCCTCGTAGTAGTAATGCCCTTCGCCACTGAAAATATTCCCGCCCGATTTCGTTACCGCGCTGACGACGCCGCCGAGCGCGCCGCCGTATTCAGCGGGGATTCCAGTCGTCTTGACTTGAACTTCCTGGAGGTACTCGAACACCGTATTCTGGCGGGACGAGCCGTTGACGAGGCTGTTCGTGGCCACACCATCGACCGTGTACTGGTTCTCGGCGCCGCTGGCACCGTTCACCTGGAAGCCACCTTCGATCTCGCCTGAGTTGACCGAGGGTGCGGTCATCGCGATGGCCTGGAACGAGCGTCCCTTCGGAAGCTGATCGAACTCCTCGGCCGGGACGTTGTGCTGCACCACCGTGCTTCGCACATCGACGAGAGGAGTTGCCTCGCCCGTTACCTGCACCGTTTCGGTGAGGCTTCCGACGTCGAGCTTCGTATCGAGCGTGAACGTACGCCCGAGAAGGATGTCGATATCATCGCGTTCAACCTTCTTGAATCCGGTGATTTCGAACGAGACCTTGTATCGTCCGGGTGCCAGATTCGGGGCGGTGTAGCGGCCATCCGCATCGGTGACGAACGACCGGGCTGCGCCGGTCGCATTGTTCGTAACCGTAACCGTGGTGCCGGGGACCGCGAGACCTTGGGCATCCGTAATTCGACCAGTAATTGCGCCCGTTGTTTCCTGCGCCCCCGCCAGCCCGGTGATGGCCAGCGCGAATACCAGGAATAGGGCACTAATGCGTGCGTACATTGATTGGCTCCTTAGTAGATGTGACTATCCGTTTTGTGATGCGTCCAAGGAAAAGGCGTACCAGTGTGCGTATG
>DAIRVG010000342.1:0-3394 GCA_036802945.1 Vicinamibacterales bacterium | reverse complement strand
ATCCACGTCTGAACCTACCCCGACAGTAGATGCGGAGCGAAACCGGATGTGACCCGGTTGGCACTTCGCTCGTCTAGACGAGTAGCCAATATGGACGATTCTCTTTCGTCGTTGGCGCTCGGTGAGAACCGCGCGTTGAAGCAGGAAATCGCTCGCCTGCGAGAAGAAAATCAAGAACTCTATTGCGCTGCGGGGTGGTGGATCTTTCTGTATGAATCTGCGCTCTTGAGGGCGAATTTCTATGAAGCGCAGTTATCTTCAGTCGATCCAGAAGCACGTGCCCATCGGAAGAGCAGGCATTCACCCAAGGGTTCGCGGCGTCCCGCGATTTCCGAAGGACAGTGACGCGCGCGATCGCCGTGGGCCGAGAGGCCGGCTCAGGCCGGCCCTACTTTGCCGCCGTAATCGAATCCACCTTGATCGTCTTGGTCTTGGCGTCCAGCGTCCCCGTGACCGTGACTTTCTTCGCGGCGAACTTCTCCGGCGTCTTCTGATCGCTCAGCTCGTAGACATTCGTGCCGTCGTACAGCACGTAGGTCGCGCCATGGGCAGACACGCAGGCCGTGACGCACTCAGCGTCGGTCGGCCCCATCTGCATCTGCGAATGATTGGCCCTGGCGCACATGTTGTCCGTGATCGTGCCGGTGAACGTCTGCTTGCCCTGCACCGCGGACAGCGACGCAGCGGCAAGCAGAATTACGATCAAAGACTTCATGCTATTCGCCCGGGGTCATGAGGTGCGCGGTCGTCGTCCCCGCATTCATGATCCACACGCCACCCTGTCTGTTGTTCTCGGGCAGGCCGAGGGTCGCCGTCGTCGCGCCTGGTACCGCGATGGTCATGTGGGTGCGAGCGTGCTCCTTGTCCGGGCCCATCAGGTGGTACCACACCGAGCCGAACTCGGGCTTCACGCGCGTGCCGTCCTTCTCCTGGGCGTTGAGCATCGCCTCCGACTTCATCTTGTCGCCGAGCGCTTCGGCCTTCATGTTCTGAGCGACGCGATCCAGATTGGCGATGCTCGTGCACTCGAGCGAGAAGGGCTGCTGTAAAGGAAAGCCCGATCGGTCGTAGCAAACCAGACGGTTCGTTCCCTTCCTCAACGTCACGTACGTGTGGTCGGGATTCCACTTGACGACCGTTGCTCCCTCCTTCAGAGGGGCCGGGGCCGCCAGCAACGGTGTGTTAATGGCATCGGCGGGCGTCTGCGCCAGCCCGCTGGTCGAAATCGCCAGAACACCGAACACAAGCAATGCGATGCGTTTCATACAAACCTCCAAATCGACCGAGGCTGAAATTACCGAGGAAAGCGGCAGCAGAATAACACGCCGATAGTACATCTCCCTGATCGCGAGGCCAATGCCCGAAGAGCTGTGACCTGCTCTGTCCGGGACTCGTGCGACATTCCACCCCGAGCCGACGGTTTGTGCGATCGCGTCGATCCCGCCGTCGTAGAATTGCGCATCCGTTCTTACGCTCAGACCGAGGTTGGTGTGACCGCTGTTCCGTTCGAGTTGTCCACGCAAGACGCCGTCAGCTGGCTCGCGACCCTGCCGGGCGAGTCCGTCGATCTCCTCATCACCGACCCGGCGTACGAATCGCTCGAGAAGCATCGCGCGATCGGGACGACGACACGGCTGAAGCACAGCAAGGCGTCGAGCAACGACTGGTTCAAAATCTTCCCGAACGCACGCTTCGGCGAGCTCTTTCGCGAGATCTATCGCGTGCTCCGGAAGGACACGCACTTCTACCTCCTCTGCGACGCCGAGACGATGTTCATCGCCAAGCCCGAGGCGGAGCAGGTGGGCTTTCGCTTCTGGAAGCCGCTTGTGTGGGATAAATGCACCATCGGCATGGGCTACCACTATCGCGCGCGGTACGAGTTCATCCTCTTTTTCGAAAAGGGCAAGCGGCGGCTGAACGACCTCGGCATCCCTGACATCATCTCTGTGCCGAGAATTCGCGGCGGCTATCCGGCGGAAAAGCCCGCGGAAATCGCGGACGTCCTGATCCGCCAAAGCTCCCAGCCCGGCGACGTCATCGTCGATCCATTCATGGGCTCCGGAAGCGTCGGCATCGCCGCGGCGAAGCTTGGACGCCGTTTCCTTGGCAACGATCTGAATCCGGAGGCGGTGCGGATTGCCGCGCAGCGGCTGCGCGAATTCGGCGAGGGCCGCGTGCCCGCCGACATCGCCGCCGAACCGCAGCCGGATCAGCCCGATCTGCTCGACTCGATCGCTCCGCGGACATGACGGGCGCCGAATACGCGAACCTGGTCGCGTCCTACCTCTCGAAGCGATTCGGTTCTCGCACGCTGAAGGTCTACCGCGAAGTCCGCGTGGGGAAAACGATCATCGGCAAGAACCGGTGCATCGACATCTTCTGCGTCGCCGAAGATTCGCAGAAGGCGTTCGCCATCGAGTGCAAGTTTCAGGACAGCCAGGGCACGGTCGACGAGAAGATTCCGTACGCGCTCGACGACCTGGTCGCGTTGCCGATGGCGGGCTGTATTGTTTACGCAGGCCAGGGGTTTTCAGACGGCGTGCGCCATATGCTTGCCGCATCGCGGCACGCGGCGTACTGCTTCCCAACGCCCGGCCAGACCGAGACAACGGCCGACACCAGAGAACTGGATCACGTGCTCGCTGCGCATTTCGGCTGGTGGGACGTGCTGATCGAGAAGAAGAGGGCGGTTGGAGAAGAGCGATCACTTTTTGGAGAAGAGTGATCACTTTGATGGCTCGCGGTTCTTCAATCCCTGGGGGATTGCCGCGCAGCCGTTCACGGCGGTGCCGCGTATGCTGCTCGAGCCGCGCACACCGTGGCCATCGAGAATCGACGAGCCGCCGCAACGGCCGCCACGATTGGACGGCGCCGCTGCCGTTCTCACGTTCATTGGTCACGCGACGTTCCTGATTCAAACGGCGGCAGGGAACATCCTGACCGACCCGATGTATTCGCAGCGCGCAGGCCCATTCAACATGATGGGGCCCCGGCGAGTTCGGCAGCCGGCGGTGCGGTTTGATGACCTGCCGCCTATCTCGATCGTGCTGCTCAGTCACAACCATTACGATCACTGCGACCTGCGTACCCTCCGTATGCTGGCGAAGCGCTTCGATCCTGTTGTTCTGACGCCGCTGGGGAATGCAGCGCTCGTACGGTCATCTGGTATTCGCCGGGTCGAGGAGCTTGATTGGTGGCAGGATGCGAAGACCACCACGTTGCCGATCGTGCTGACTCCCGCGCGGCACTTCTCTGCGCGAGGTCCACTGGATCGAAACCGCGCACTGTGGGGCGGATTCAGTCTGGTGGCGGGCGCCTTGCGGATTTATTTCGCCGGCGATTCCGCGTATGCGCCCTTCTTCCGCGAGATCCGGCAGCGGCTCGGTCCGATCGA
>DAIRVG010000341.1:0-3399 GCA_036802945.1 Vicinamibacterales bacterium | reverse complement strand
GAATCGCCGGCAGCGGGTTGAAGGGCGTGCGGCTCTCGCAATCGCACCTGCAGGGTGAGGACATTTCTTTCGCGTTCCCGGTGCGCGGCGACCGCCACCGCTTCAAGGGGCGTATATCGGGCGGCACCATGGAAGGCAGCGTCGAGCTCGCGGGCGACAAGGGCGCGGCGAAGTGGACCGCGTCCCGCCAGCCCTGAAGGGCTGGTGACAAAGAACCATTCCCGAGATCTTTGCTATTCAGGGACGTCCGCTATCGGCCAGAACCGGACACTCAGTTCTCCAGGCAGAATTGCCTCAATACCTACTCTTGCGTAACGTATTAACTGGGCAGAGGGGTGTATTGGAAGCGCGGTTGGCGCACGAGGACATGTCGACCAAATTGTCCAAGTCTGCTAACTTGGCAACCAATTCACGTCGGGTGCCACGAGACTAGGCTTCGCCCGCAGCTAGGCTTGGACTCAACGCTTGAAGAACCCAGTCATGAAACAGCGAAGCGCCGCAGCGCGTTTTCCAACCGTCGGCGACGGCAGCGGGTTCGCTGACACTGATCGCGTCTTCAAAGAAGAACTTCAATTGGCTCTGCGCAACAGGGGGATGCCTCTGGAAGGGCTGCGCTACCCCGTTACGCCGACCGGCATGCACTATCTTCTGATCCACTACGACATACCGGATGTAAACATTGACGAGTGGCGCCTGAAAGTTGAAGGCGTGGTCTCCAAGCCGCTGAGCCTAGCTCTCGACGCGATCAGAAAGCGTCCGGCCCGAACCATCGCGGTAACCATGGAGTGCGCAGGAAACGGCCGTGCGCTCTTCGCCCCTCGGCGCATCAGCCAGCCGTGGCACTACGAGGCGATCGGAACTGCTGAATGGACCGGCACGCCCCTACGGGGAATCATGGACGAATGTGGATTGCGCAATGACGCCGTCGAAATCGTGTTCACAGGCCTCGACAGAGGCGTGGAAGGAGGCGAGGCGCAGTATTACCAGCGCAGCCTGACCGTTAGCGAAGCGCTCAGGGATGAGGTGTTGCTTGCCTACGAGATGAACGGCGAGCCCCTGCAGCCCCAGCACGGCTACCCGCTGCGCCTGCTCGTGCCCGGCTGGTTTGGTATGACGAGCGTGAAGTGGCTGGAGCGGATCGAAGCTGTGGCCGTTTCCTTTCAGGGATTCCAAATGGCGAGGGTCTACCGCTACTCGCGGACGGCGGACGAACCGGGGGAGCCGGTGACCTTGATGAGAGTGCACGCGCTGATGATCCCGCCCGGAATCCCGGATTTCATGACGAGAACCCGATTGCTCAGTGCGGGCACTGTCACGCTTACGGGTAAAGCATGGGCGGGGAGATTGATGGTATCGCGCGTGGAAGTAAGTGCGGACGGCGGCTCCAGCTGGTCCGACGCCAAACTGGGTGAACAAGTCTCACCACACGCTTGGAGGACCTGGACGTTTCTCTGGAGCGCTACGCCCGGTACGCACACTCTTTGCGTACGCGCCACCGACTCGAAAGGTAATGTGCAACCCATGAAACAGCAGTGGAACTTCGGGGGCTATGGCAACAACAGTGTCCAGCGCGTAACCGTCATCGTGGAGTGAAGACAGCCTGGAAGTGCTGGCCGACGCCCAACAACGAGCTGCTGCGGACAGCTGGAAAGTCCACCATTTTTCGTCACCGCGCAGACGCGCTGCAGAGCATCACGTTGAACGGCCGCTCCGGGTCGGAAGCGGCCAGAGGCAGGCGTCTGCTTTCGGCCAGAAGCGCACATCGGTCATATTTACAAACCGCCGTTTCGGGCGACCAATACTAGTTAGTCGCAAACAAAGGAGATAACCATGAAGCAGTTACAAAGAGAAAATCTGAGCGAGTTCAAAGCGCACTTCCGGGGAGATCTGGTTCTTCCCGGCGACGCGGGCTACGACGATGTGCGCGCGATCTGGAACGCCACGGTCAACCGCAAGCCCGCGCTGATCGCTCGCTGTACGCGGCCGGAAGATGTGGTCCAGGCCGTCAAATTCGGGCGTCAGCACAACCTGCTCGTCTCGATCCGCGGGGGTGGGCACAACATTGCGGGCAATGCCGTCTGCGACGACGGCATTATGATCGACCTCTCGCCGATGAAGAGCGTCCGGGTGGACGCGAAATCCCGCCGCGCGACCGTCGAGCCCGGCTGCACCCTCGCCGACTTCGACGCGGCCGCTCAGGCGCACGGCCTCGCCACGCCGTTGGGCATCAACTCGACCACAGGTGTGGCCGGCCTGACACTCGGCGGCGGCTTCGGCTGGCTGAGCCGGAAGTACGGTATGACCGTCGACAACCTGCTCTCCGCGGATGTCGTCACGGCGGATGGCACTCGGGTCCGCGCGAGCGAAACGGAAAACGCCGACCTCTTCTGGGGGCTCCGTGGCGGCGGCGGGAACTTCGGCATCGTCACCGACTTCGAGTTCCAGCTCCATCCCGTCGGCCCGGACGTGCTGAGCGGGCTCATCGTCTTCCCGTTCGACCAGGCGAAGTCCGTGCTCACGCAGTTCGCTCGCTTCACGGAGACGATGCCGGATGACCTCAACGTATGGATGGTCACTCGAAAGGCGCCTCCACTGCCCTTCCTGCCCGCGAGTGTCCACGGAAAAGAGATGGTCGCGCTCGCCATCTGCTACGCGGGCGACCCGACGAAGGGCAAGAAGCTGATCGAGCCGCTGCGCGGGCCCGGCAAGGCGCACGGCGAGCACATCGGCGTGCAGCCGTATACTGCGTGGCAGCAGGCCTTCGATCCGCTCCTGACGAAGGGATCGCGCAACTACTGGAAGTCGCATAACTTCTCCAGCCTCAGCGACGGCGCGATTGGCGCCATCATCGAGTACGCCGCGAAGCTGCCGTCGCCGCACTGTGAGATCTTCATCGGCACGATCGGCGGCCAGACGGGCCGCGTGGCGCCCGAGGCGATGGCCTACTCGAGCCGCAACGCCAACTACGTAATGAACGTGCACGGCCGCTGGGAGTCGGCCGCCGAGGACAAGCGCTGCATCGCCTGGGCGCGCGAATTCTTTGCCAAGACACAGCCGTTCGCCAGCGGCGGCGCGTACATCAACTTCCTCACGCAAGACGAAACCGACCGCATCGCGTTCGCCTATGGCACGACGTACAACCGGCTGGTGGAGCTCAAGAAGAAGTACGACCCGACGAACCTCTTCCGGATGAACCAGAACATCAAGCCGGTCTGAGAGGGGGTCATGCGCCTAAAATTGGCATGTAGCGGACGGCGCTTCGCGCCACCGCTGATGCCTGGCGTTAAACGTCCGCTTAGGGTCGGAAGCTGACCTTCTCGGGGGTCAGCTATCGGCCAAAAGGTGTCATTCGCCGCATTCTTACACCCGCAATCTTTTCCCTCGCCATATGTACGATAG
>DAIRVG010000340.1:0-3407 GCA_036802945.1 Vicinamibacterales bacterium | reverse complement strand
AGCGACGTCGTCAGGCGTCGCGCGGCTCTCGCCGCGCGTGGCACGAATCGAGTGCCCCGACCACAGTTCAAATCCAAGTCCCGAACCCAACTGTTTATGACGGGGTGTGCCCGTACAGGAAGTCGAAGTGCTCGAAGTCGTCCGGTGAGCGCTTTTGGAGGAGGGCATTCCGGACCGCTCGCCCGACGCCGTCGAGATGCTTCAATTCGCCGAAGAACCGGGCCGTGCGCTGGACGCGTGCAGTCCGAGGGATTCGCTCCTCCTGATACGCGAGGAACGCGTCTCGCGGATCCTGCCGCCGCGCGAACGCGTTGCCGAGGCAGACGGCATCCTCTAACGCCTGGCAGGCGCCCTGTGCGATGTACTGCAGCATCGGATGCGCGGCATCGCCGAGCAGCGTGATCCTTCCACACGTCCATGAAGAAATCGGCAGGCGATCGAACATTGGCCACCGCCGATCGCGCCGCACGTAACGAACGGCATTACGCACCACCGGGCACAACGGCGCGAAGGCCGTCTCAAGTTCGTCCGGTGTACCCCAGTCTTCCAGATGCTCGTAACCGGGCCTGAACCGATGACTGCGAAACACCGCGACCTGGTTGAGAAGCGTGCCGCCGTGGATCACGTACTGGACGAAATGCATCTCCGGACCGACCCAGATCGTCATGTTCTCGAGGTCCGTCTCGGGTGGCACGTCGCGCAACGGAACCGTTCCGCGGTAGGAGACGTACTGGGCACAAACCGGATCGCCGTCATCATGAACGGCCTTGCGGACGCGCGACCAGAGTCCGTCCGCGCCGACGACGGCTTCGCATTCGAACGACGTTCCGTCCGCGCAGGTGACATGGACGGCGTCGTCATTCGGTTCGAACGACACGGCTTCGCGTCCGCTGTCGAGCGTGATCAAGGAATGACTCCGGCATGCCTTGAGTTCCGCGGCAAGCAGATCGCCTCTATGCGTCACGATATACGGATAACCGTAATGGGCCAGAAAGGCCTGTCCGAGATCGAGGCGCGTAATCGGTGAACCGGTGACCGCGTCCATCATCACGAGATTCTTGGGAAAGGTCGCAGGCCTGAGGACGTCTTCCAGCACACCCAGACGATCGAGCATGCGGGTGGCGTTTGGTGCCAGCTGAAGGCCCGCTCCGATCTCCGTAAACTCAGGCGATTTCTCGATGACGTGCACGCGGCGGCCCGCCCGCGCGGCCGCGAGCGCGGTTGCCAATCCTCCAATCCCGCCGCCTACGATAAGGAGCGACACCGACGGCATCAATCATGCCGAATAGCGGGTCGAGCCGCCGCAACGAACGCATCGATCCGTAATACGTTCATCGAGGTGACGATCGTTGGAGCCGGCTCGCGACAATCAACAATACGATGCCCACAAGGGCCGCGATGCCGCCGTTAACTGCCCATCGCGGCTGACCTGACATGAAGCTGCCCGGCAGCACATTGATCCCTTGAAGAAACCAAACCGTACCGACGAATAGCAGCAAGCCACCAACGATCCGTAGTGTGAGTCTCATTTTCCGACTCGGCGTTCACAGCGTCGCGCCAAACAGCGCGAGCAGCGTCTTCCAGTGCCGCTCTGCGGCGGCCGCATCGTAGACCGGCGTATCTCGCACCACCCATCCGTGCTTCGCTGGATAGGTCTCGACCGTATGGTCCACGCCCGCATCGGTGAGGGCCTGTTCAAGGCGCGCCTTCATGTCATCCGGGAACGATTGGTCCTCAATCGCGCCAGCGACGTAGATGCGTGCCTTCATTTTCGGCGCGAGCCGATGGGGACTGTCCGGCGCATCGGTCGCCAGCCGGCCGCCGTGATACGAAGCGGCGGCAACAATGCGATCGGGATACGTTCCGGCCGCGGTCAAAGACATGAGACCACCCATGCAATAACCCGTCGTGCCGATGCCCCCCTTCTTCACGTCGCGATGCGCCGCCAGATAGTCGAGGAACGCCTTCGTGTCCGACATGACGTTGGCCGGCGTTGCCAATGCCACGAACTTTTCCATCAGCACCTTGCGCTGCTCTGGATCGGCGAACACAGCTCGCGCGTTCATTGGCTCATACGGACCCGAGCGGTAGTACAGATCGGGGAGCAGAACGAAGTAGCCGTTGGCGGCGAGCCGCTCGCCGATTTCGAGAATCGCCGGTCGAATACCGAGGCCATCCATGAACACAAGCACGCCGGGCCACACGTCGTCTCCGTCGGGGCGGTAGACGTAGGCCGGACAACTACCGTCCCTGGTGTCGATCGAGATCTTCATCAGCGCATCTTACGATGAGCGAAACCATCGACATCAATCATTCCAGATCGCGTGTGCCGCGCTGACGACCAGTTCCAGCTTTGCGCGCATCTCGTCCTCGGTGAGCGGGTTTCCAGCAACGGTGCTTGCAAATCCGCATTGCGGTCCGATGCCCAGGCCCTCGATGTTGACGTGCTTCGATGCCTCATCGACTTTGCGTTTGAGATCGTCCAACGATTCGAGTAGGCCTGATTTGGTCGTGATCAATCCGAGAACCGCTCCCTTGTCGCCCGGCAAATAGCGCAAGGGAGCGAAATCGCCTGCCCGAGGTGTGTCGTACTCCAACAAGAAGTGGTCGACGCGGGCGCCCTGCAGCAGTCGCTCCGCAATCGAATCGTAGCCTCCCTCGGCCAGGTATTTGCCTTTGAAATTGCCACGGCAGACGTGAACGCCAACAAGGAGGTCCGGTGGCCGATTCGCGACCGCATGGTTGATGGCGTCGACGTACAAGTCCGCGAGTTCCTGCGGATCCTGTCCCTCGGCGCGTAACCGCTGGCGCGTCCCCTCGTCGCACAACATGACCAACGCGACCTCGTCGAGTTGCACGTATTGCGCGCCGGCCTGCGCGCATTCACGGATCTCGTCTTGATACACCTTTCCGAGATCATGGAAAAACGCGCGCGGGTCCGCATACACGCCTTCGCTCGCGTATTGGTTCCCGCGCCAGAAATGCATGGTCGAGGGCGCGGGCAAGGTGACCTTCACGACCGATTTGGTGATACCCGCGAGAAAACGGACCTCATCGACCGCAATAGGCTGGGTCCGGTGCACCCGATCTTCAACGTACGGCGCCGTGAACTCGAGCTGCTGACCATGATCGTCGTGAAACCTGTAGAGCGCGGGTTTCACGCTCAGGCCGTGTGTACGGTCTACGAATCGCGCCCAGTACGACGCGCGACGATACTCGCCATCGGTCACCAGCCTGAAGCCGGCGTCCTCCTGGAGCTTCACGGCATTGCGAATCGCGTTGTCCTGGATCGTCCTGAATTCTGATTCTGGCAGTGTCCCGGCATGAAACCCCTTGAACGCGTCGCGAAGGGCCTTCGGACGCAGCAAGCTACCGACGTGGTCTGCTCGGAAAGGCGGTCGGGACGA
>DAIRVG010000339.1:0-3427 GCA_036802945.1 Vicinamibacterales bacterium | reverse complement strand
ATACGCGGTCGACATCGCTCTCAAAACATTGAAACGATGTCTATGAACCCCACACTTGGTTGAATTGAAGGCGGCCGCGCGAATCGACAACGCACACGAGGTAAAGATCATTTCCTATCTGAGAACCACCGGCCTACGACTTGGCCTTCTCCTGAATTTCAATGGTCGCACCGTGAAAGAGGGGCTCCGACGCATCGTCGTCTGAGTGCAAGGGTCCGCTAGAGCCTCAGAGGTCTTTGTGTAACAAAGATCTTTGTGCCCTTTGTGGCTAAATCGTCTTCGTGCCCTTCGTGGCGAGCGTGACAGCGCGCGCATCGTAGACACTCTTGATCCCCGTCGCTACGACGATGACCCCACCCCCGAAGAGCACGAGCGCTCCTGGATACTCTTTCCAAATCAGCCACGTCCAGATCGGATTCAGCACCGGCTCAAGGAGAAGCAACAGCGACATTTCGAACGCCGGCAGATGGCGGACCGCCTTGGTCACCCACACGTACGCGAGGCCGATTTGAAAGACACCCAAGTACACCAGCACCAGCCACGCGGCGGGCCGCGCGGCAGGCAGCGGCAAAGTGAATGGAAGCGTAACGAGCGACGCGATGATGCAGCCCGCGATCACCGACGCAGCCGCGACGCCCGGAGCGGGCGCATCACGCTCGACCCGTCGCAGTGCGAGCAGTGTCACGGCCCATGCGAGCCCACAGAGGAGGCCGAGCGTGTTGCCGGTCGCCGGGTCTGGTGCAATCGCCGTTGCGACTGGTCGTCCGGCGAAGCAGACCGCCAGCCCGCCTGCCAGCGCTCCCATGTACGCGAGATCGCTCCGACGGATCTTCTCGTGGAGCACGTATGGTCCGAGCAACAGCAGATAGAGGGGCCCGGTTGACTGCAGGAAGATCGCGTTCGCGGACGTCGTGAGTTTCGTGGCCGTCACGTACAGCACGGTCATGCACGCGTAAACAACGCCGACAGCCCACGCCTGCTTCGACCACGTCACCCTTCCGCGTAGCCACAACAGCAGCGCGATTGCGGCGATCGCGGCGCGGAACGATGCGACTTGAGCGGCGGAAAACGCCGCCGTTTTGACCGCTGCGCCACCGGTTGAAAACAGCGCAGCAGCGCCGAGGGCCTGGAGCCGCGCGCGTGTAGCGCTCACGCGCACGCCTGCCGTATTCGCCCGATGTTCGCCACGAGTAATGTTGTCGCGCTCAAACGCCGAAACCTTGTGTTAGTCTGTTCTCGCTCCGACCTCAGCAACTGACTCAGCAATAAGACCTCAAAAAACTGATGGCTTCAAAGCGATACACGATTATCGTCGCCGACCGCGGTTCAGGTGTTATTCGTCGCGCGACAATTTCGCTGCGACCTGTGCTGCTTGCGTTGAGCATCCTCCTCGCGCTGCCCGTCCTCATCGGTATCGGCGCAGCATGGAAAGCCAAAAGCGACGTCGCTGATCTCCGCGCCACCCACCAGACTCTTGAAACCGAGAACGCGAGCTACCGCACGGCGACTGAGGAGCTCTCGGGTCAGATCTCATCACTCGAATCGGCGATCCAGGATCTTGGCGCGCGCTCCGCGCTTGACGCCAATCTCGCCCGGACGATGGATAAGCTCCCTGCGCTCGTGAAAGCGCGCGCGATGGGTGGCAGCACAGAGGCCGATCGCACAGCGCAGCAGACGCTGTCGGCGATCGGGACGCCCGAAGACACCTTCGGTCTGATCCGCACGCTGCTCGAAGGGCTCGAATCGCGTCTCCACGTCGTCCGCCGCGTTGTCGATCGCCGCAACGCGCTTGCGGCCGCGACGCCCTCGATTTGGCCGGCGCAAGGGTGGCTGTCGTCGACGATGGGGCACCGCGTCAATCCCATCAATGGGAGTGACGATTTCCACGCCGGTCTGGATATCGCGGCCGACCGCGGCCAGCCCGTGTACGCGACCGCGGCCGGCACGGTGAAGCAGATCGGCTATCAAGGTGGCTACGGCAATCTGATCGTGCTCGACCACGGCTTCGGCCTCGAGACGCGGTACGGCCACCTGCTCAACTACGCCGTGAAGACCGGCGCCAAAGTGAAGCGAGGTGACGTTATCGGTCACGTCGGCAGCACTGGCCGGTCCACCGGCTACCACCTCCACTACGAGGTGCTCGCCAACGGCAAGCTCCTCAATCCCCTTAAGCTCCTCTCACAGCAGAAACCCCGCGCCGAGTAGCGGTCAGCCTCGGGCCGGGCGGCAAGGCCCCCTTTAGGTCCGTATCCCGTTTTCCTTTAAACTAGGTCGATACTCGTCGTATAGACGACGCACTCCTTTACGCAATGCTCGGTCAAATCCTCACCAAGGTCATCGGCACGCAGAACGAGCGTGAAGTCAAGCGGCTTCGCCCGCTGGTCGCGGAGATCAACGCCCTCGAGCCGCAGATTCAGCCGCTTACCGATGATCAGCTCCGTGCCAAGACCATCGAATTCCGCAAGCGCGTGGCCGACGGCGAATCCCTGGACGAATTACTTGTCGAATCCTTCGCTGTTGTCCGCGAAGCGGGCCGCCGCGTGCTCAACATGCGGCACTTCGACGTCCAGCTGGTCGGCGGCATGGTGCTGCACAGCGGCAAGATCGCGGAGATGAAGACCGGCGAGGGCAAAACCCTTGTTGCGACGCTTCCTGCGTATCTGAACGCGCTCGAAGGCAAGGGCGTGCACGTCGTCACGGTGAACGACTATCTCGCCCGCCGCGACTCGGAGTGGATGGGACGCCTCTACCGCTTCCTCGGGATGAGCGTCGGTGTCATTCAGCACGAGCTGACCGACCAGCAGCGGCAGGTCGCCTACGGCTCCGACATCACCTACGGCACCAACAACGAGTTCGGCTTCGACTACCTTCGCGACAACATGAAGTTCGACCTGGGCGCGATGGTCCAGCGAGGGCATCGATACGCGATCGTCGACGAGGTGGACAGCATCCTCATCGACGAAGCGCGGACCCCGTTGATCATTTCTGGTCCCGCGGAAGAGTCGACCGACCTGTACTACGAAGTCGATCGCATCATCCCGCGCCTCAAGAAAGGCGCTGTCACTCAGGGGAACGTCAAGTCCGAGGAGCGCGAGGCGCTCGAATCGACTGGTGACTACATCGTTGACGAGAAGCACAAGACCGTCACCCTGACCGAGACCGGCATGGCAAAGGCCGAGCAGATGCTCGGGCATCGCCTGGTCGCGGGGTCGAACGGCCTTTACGACCCGGCCAACATGCCGCTGCTGCACCACGTGCACCAGGGGCTTCGCGCGCACACGCTGTTCCGCCTCGACGTGGACTACATGATCAAGGACGGCGGGGTCGTCATCGTCGACGAGTTCACCGGCCGCTTGATGCCCGGCCGGCGGTGGAGCGACGGACTGCACCAGGCGGTTGAGGCGAAGGAGAAGGTGAAGATCGAGCG
>DAIRVG010000338.1:0-3443 GCA_036802945.1 Vicinamibacterales bacterium | reverse complement strand
CGTTGTCCAGCGACAGGTGCTCCGTCGTGATCAGGCCGCCTTCACAGAGAATCGCGGCGCGCTCGAGCGCATTGCGCAGCTCCCGCACGTTTCCCGGCCAGTCGTAGTGCATGAGCGCCTCTTTGGCGTCGCGTGTCAGGCCCGACGGGGGCCGCCCGAACGTCTGGCCGATCTGTTCGAGGAACGCTTCGCTGAGGGGCAGGATGTCGGTCGGTCGTGCCCGCAGCGGCGGGAGCTTGATATCGAAGACCTGCAGCCGATAGAAGAGGTCCTCGCGAAAATCGCCGCGCTCGAGCGCCTTTTTCAGATCGCGATTGGTCGCCGCAATCACCCGCACGTTTGCCTTCGATGTGCGTGTCGATCCAAGTCGCTGGAACTCGCGCTCCTGCAGGACACGAAGGAACTTGGCCTGTGCGGATGCACTCATTTCGGCGACTTCGTCGAGAAAAAGCACTCCACCCGCCGCCAGCTCGATTTGCCCGGGCTTGGCCCATTGCGCGCCAGTGAAGGCGCCACGCTCATAGCCAAACAGCTCGGACTCGAGCAGTTGTTCGGGGAGCGCTGCGCAATTCAGCGCGACGAACGGCCCGTGGGCACGGTTCGAGGCGTGATGGATGAACCTGGCGACCACTTCCTTGCCGGTGCCGGATTCGCCCGCGAGCAGGACCGTCGTGTCAGTTGACGCGACCTGCGTCGCCGCCTTGAGCACCGCCTGCCATTCTGGCGACGGTCCGACCATGCGTCCCGCCTTCGCCGCGAGCTCCTCGGACAACGAGCGAACGCGCGCTTCGAGCCGGTCTGCTCGCAATTTGGCTTCGGCCGCCTCACGGGCCAGGGCGGCGAGTTGTTCGTGAGAGACCGCGAGGGCCACGTGATCCGCGATGCGGCGGGCCATCCCCAATTGCCGCTCGTCGAAGGCGTGAGACCGCTTCGAC
Source organism: Vicinamibacterales bacterium (assembly GCA_036802945.1). Classification (GTDB taxonomy): domain Bacteria; phylum Acidobacteriota; class Vicinamibacteria; order Vicinamibacterales; family UBA2999; genus Gp6-AA40. The sequence continues at coordinate 2,508 of DAIRVG010000338.1, read as the reverse complement.
CAGAATCCGATCGACAACATCTGATCGCGGGCGGGCAGATGAACCGCCAGCATCGAACGGTAACCCGCCGAACGAACAAGATCCCAGAACTGGTGAGGTTCGACGGGCGGACAGGCATCTGGCTCTTCGAAATCGCCGATGATCGCGCTCCCGCCGCTCTCAGGGATCACGTGGTGAACCTTCAGCCGGGTCGGCAAGGGCGCCCAGTCATGCGACGTAGCTTGCACGACGACCTCGCGCTGTCCGTTGAGAAACGCGAACGTCAGAAGATCGTGAGGGAGGACGGTCGCGGCGATCTGCGAGATTTGTGGAAATACCTGCCGGATGTCGAGGACCGCTGACAACGCGCGCAGCAGTTCGTCAGACGCCTCGACGTTTCGCATGCGGTCTCGCTCGAGCGCGAGCGAGTGCTGCAAGGCCTCGAAGTTCTGTGCGTTCTCGATGGCGAGGGCAACCTGATTCGCGACGAGCGACAGAAACGCCACGTCCTTTGCGTCGTAAACATGGGGCTCACGGCTGCCCGCCAACAGCATGCCGACACGGCGCTGCGGCGTCGTCAACGGCAGCGAACACGTCGAGACGATCCCTTGGCACCGCAAGTACGTCATCTCTTGCGAAAAGCGAGTCTCGTTTTCAACGATCGGAATCAGCAGCGGCGTCTGATGCTCAACAACCCAGTAGGTCAGTTGCTCCTCGGCGGACAGTTCTGGCGGCGGCACGGGTTCCCCTGTGGCCTCGAGCACGTACGGCTCGACGGCGTGGGTCTCTTCGTCGTAGAGCGCGAGACCGAGGAAACTGAACCGGACGACGGGATGAAGCTCGCGGGCCAGGCTGCGGAATAGCGTATCGCGATCGTGATAGGCCCTCAGAGCCTCCGACACGCGGATGAGCGCTTCATAACGCGCGACCATTGACGCCGCGCTCCCACGGTCGCCGGCCACCGGGTCGTTCCCAATACCACGCATACTTGCTCCTGGTGTGGGTGGACGTGGGCCGTGATGGTCCGCTTGCATTGTCCGCTGAATCGCGCAGGCCGTCGAGATGCTTGTGAGCAAGGCGTTCCGCACCTAATCAGCGAGCCAACTTGACCGTTGAAGGTCCGGATCGATGCGTGCTGCGGCGTCGCTCCAGAGCGTTCGGTCCGTTCGAACCAGCGCGTCGATCTCGGCGGACGTCAACTCGACCCCTTGATCGCGCAGCGTCGTCAAGGCACGGATCGGATCGCTCGAGAAATTCAGGCGGTATTCCTCGTCGGTCACCAGGCGACCGACGATCAGTTGAACGGTTTTCAAAGACATGTCTGTCCCAGTGGCGGTCGCGCGGCGGTACGTATGTTCGTCGGATTTGGTGGCGACTAGGTCAATCGGAGGGTCGTTCAGTGACTGCATCAACAAGCCTCGCCGAGAAGCGGCACTTATCGCCTCGGCACGGCTTGTTGCGCCGAGTCTGGTGAACAGCGCCGCTAAAAATGGACCGATGTCGGCGGGTGCAAGACCGAGCATCAGACCAATCTGGCTCGCCGGCGCCCCTTGCGCGACCAGTTGGAGTGCGTATCGCTCCGAAGGTGTGATCTGCAAGACAGGACCGCCGTCATTTCGACGGCCGACCTCGGGAGCCGACGCCGACGGCAAGAAGTCCCGCTTGTAAATCATCGGCGCGAGCCTCGTCGCAAAACCGACGCCACCTGTTCAGAAGGTAGAAACCACACTGGACCGACGTTTCGATGTTGAATTCCTTCGGCTGTGCTGCGCAGAACTAACCAGTGCGCAGGAATACGCAGCCTGCTGAAAGTGGCCCAATCCGTATACCGCGGTGTCTTGCGTCTACGGGCGTGGCGCCGATCTTGCCCGAGAGTCACCTCATGCCCGCTCAACAAACCATCGAAGCTTCACCACACACGCGCGGTCCGCTGACGCCAAGTCGGCGACCGGTGCAAACCTCCGAGGTCGTCGATACTCCAACCCGCACGAGGGCGTGGAACAGCGTGGTTGCCGTGCTGTTCTTGGTTGTCGCTATGTGGGCTGGCTATACCGCGATCGGTCCGCCGCCAGTCGCCATCGTCGGAGGCTCGGGCGTGGTGGCATTCGTCATCTGGCAACGATCGTACTTGCGGCGTCCCGTCGATCCGTCGGTCATCCTTCCGCTCTTCCTGCTGACCGTCGCCGCGCTCGACGTACACATGGCGGAGGAATATCTGGCGAGGTTCGGTCCCGCCATGAGTCGACTGTTCGACATCTCATGGACCGAGCGTTCGTTCCTGTTGATCTTTGCCTTCGTGGGGCCTTGTCTCTACGCCTTGACCGCAATCGGCCTCTATTACCGGATTCCGCTCGCCGGCTTCCTCGCCTGGTTCATCTTCATCGGCCCCGGCGTTGCGGAATTCACGCACTTCATTTTTCCGCTGCTGAGGCCTGCACTGGATCCGAGCCTGCCGGCGGCGATCACCGCGACGGTGTCAAACGGACGCCTTGTCGCAGAGATGCCGAATTACTGGATAGGCGCAACCGG
>DAIRVG010000337.1:0-3477 GCA_036802945.1 Vicinamibacterales bacterium | reverse complement strand
CTTTTGGCCGCGCTTTCCGTCGAGGCGCAAGTGTTCCCCACGCCCCTGTGCGAGAACCTCCCCGAGGTGAGGCCGGAGGTGAAGGCCTGGGTCGCCCAGGTCGCCCCGGAGCTCGCCGAGGTTAGCGTCCGGGAGTTGCCCGAGGGGACGGCCCTCGACGTCTTCGGTCGCGCGGCGGCCGCGGGCTGGGGGAGTTTCGACGTCCTCACCAACAGCGCGTTCCGGGAGTCGTGCACCTTTTATTTCTCCCGAGAGGCGCTTCACGCCGTGGACGCGGCCTTCGTGCTGGACCTGGTGACCGTGATCCGGGGACAGGACAAGAAGGGGAAGGATTTCAAAATGACCGCGCTCCTCGCCGGCCGTGGAAAGCTCGTCGTCTTGTACGACCGCGATGGGATCGTGTACCGAAACGAGAGGCTAGGCCGCGACTTCAAGCTCGCCTCCCGGGTGGAATTCGAAACGCCGACCGCCGGTGTGCTCGAAAATGTCCAGGGGCTCTGCGCCAAGGTCCGGCTGTTGGGTTGCGTGCGCGTCCGCTCTCTCGTGAAGGTCGGCGAGACGATCGAGGTCCAGGCCGGGACCTTCACCTCGGAAACGCCCCTGAAGCCTATCCAGGTTCGGGCCGGTCCGGTCTCGCGCCGGGACGACGCGACGCCGAGGCGCTCCGAGGCCTTTCCAGAATTCGCGGTCGTCGAATAACGGCGGTTCTCACGACCCGCACGGCTTTTTAAGGAACTCTCCAAGCGAAGATGGCCGAGTGCGAGTGGCTGAAGCCCGTGCTGGTCGGGCAGTGCGAATTTTCGATCCGGCGCGAGCCTTAGTGTTCTCTTCACTGAGGCATACCGCACAACGTTTCCTCGCCGGACTTTTGAAATTCATTCCGACAACATGTGCTAGGCTAGCGCCCTGTCACGCTGGAGAGCTTGCTTGCGAGACACCACGCCAGTGCGGCCCCATCCACCTTGTCCGCTGTGCGGTCACTCCGAAACCGGCCAAGATACACACACCGCTGTCACTACGATCGCGGCCCGGACTGCCACAAGATTTTCTTCATCCATATCCCCTCTCCTGGCGCTTCTTCGCCGGCGACGTGATTGTGACGCCTGAATGCCGCTGAGGATTCTCGTGGTCGAGGACCATGCGCCGTTCCGCCATCTCATTTGCGCGGCGCTTCAACGACGGGCGGAGTTCCAGACCATCGAGGCGGCGGATGGGTTGGAGGCCGTTCAGATGGCCGAAAAGCTACAGCCGGATTTGATTCTGCTCGATCTCAACCTGCCGAAGATGCATGGATTCGAGGTCGCGAAACAGATCCCCAGGCTGGCCCCCCACGCACGACTTCTCTTCATGAGCCAGGAGTCCTCGCCGGACATCGTGCGAAAGGCACTCAGTTTGGGCGCCCATGGCTATATTCAGAAGATATCTGCCGCAACTGACCTGCTGCCCGGGATCGACGCCGTACTCGCGGGCCAACGATTCGTGAGTCGCAGTCTCGCGTTTACCGAACCTGCCGATGCTCCCGCGCCGCGTCGTCACGAGATTCTGTTCTGTTCGGATGACGCGGCGATTATCGATGGCTTTACTCGCTTTATTGCTGCCGCCCTGCACGCCGCCGATGCAGCGATCGCCTTGGTGACGGAGTCTCACCGAACACGTCTCCTGCAGGAGCTGCGCACGCAGGGTGTGGACATTGACGGCGCCATCGAGCGCGGCACCTGCCTTTCATTTGACGCTGACGTCGCACCTGACCCCGTCCGATTTCTCGAGGCGATCAACGGTGTGCGTGGGGCCGCCACGAAAGCCGGGAACGCACATCCCCGCGTCGCGTTTTGCGGGGAACGTGCGGGACGCTTGTGGGCCGCAGGCAGAACGGCGGAGGCGGTTCAGCTCGAACAACTCTGCAGCGAACTCGCGCATGACGTCGACATTCTGTGCGCGTATCCGGTGCCGTACACGAACGACGATCAGGCGCTCACGCGCATCTGCGCGGAGCACACCTCTGTTTCTGCCGGCTAGCCGCTGCCATGTAAGGTGCGTGTGACAGGGGACGAATCATCGGTGCTCGCGGTGGCCGCTGACACCACCGCCCTCACGCGAGCGGAGGAGATCCGATTGCGGTATGCGGCGATCGTGGAGTCCTCAGATGACGCGATCATCGCCAAGAATCTCGACGGTGTGATTTCAGCGTGGAACGCCGCTGCCGAGCGGATGTTCGGATATACGGAGCACGAGGCCATCGGACAGCCGATCACGATGATCATCCCTCCGGACTTGCACGACGAGGAGCGCGACATTCTGAGGCGCCTTCGAGCCGGTGAGCGAGTCGACCATTATGAAACCGTCCGCGTCACCAAAGCCGGCGAGCGCATCGATGTCTCACTGACGATCTCGCCGTTGCGAGACCCCGCGGGCAGGATTATCGGATGCTCCAAGATTGCTCGCGACATCACCAAGGCCAAGCGGGCTGAGGCCGCGCTGCGACAAAGCCAGCAACGGCTGGCACGCGAAGTGGCGGGCGCCAAAACGCTCCAGTCGATCAGCACCCGCCTGATTTCAGAGTCGACGCCAGAGTCCTTGTATGCGCAGATTCTCGGCGCGGCGATGGAATTAATGGTGTCCGATTTTGCCAGCATCCAGATGCTCGCAGCAGACCACGCGTCACTGAAGCTCCTCGCGTGGAAGAATTTCCACCCTGACTCTGCGGCATTCTGGGAGTGGGTCGAGGTTGGGGCGGCGGGGAGCGCTTGCAGCAAAGCGCTCAGTGACAACGAGCGCGTGGTTGTGGCCGATATCGAGGCGTGCGAATTCATGGCCGGCACGCAAGATCAGCAGGAGTATCGTCGCTCTGGAATCCGCGCCGTGCAATCGACGCCGCTGCGATCGCGATCGGGCCGGCCTCTCGGCATGCTCTCGACGCACTGGCGGACGCCGCATACCGCGACCGAAGAGGATTTCACATTCTTCGACGTGCTCGCCCGGCAGGCCGCGGATCTGATCGAGCGCAGCCTCGCGGAAGAGGCCCTGCGTGAAAGCGAAGAACGCTTCCGCCTGATCGCGAATACCGCTCCGGTCATGATCTGGATGACGGGCGCTGACAAACACATCACGTATCTCAATCAGACCTGGCTCGATTACACAGGACGGCGATTGGATGCGGTGTTGGGACAGCGACAGGTAGACGTCCTCCACCCAGACGAAGCGGAGCGATGCCGCGAGATCTACGTGAAGGCCTTCGAGCAGCGTGAGCCTTTTCAGATGGAGCACCTGCTCCGCCGCCACGACGGCGAATATCGCAAGGTGGTGACAACGGGTGTGCCACGATACGACGTGGACGGGTCATTTGCTGGTTACATTGGCACGGCCGTCGACATCACCGAGCGGAAGCTGGCCGAAGAGGCGCTTTCCACGGTGAGTCAGAAATTGATCGAAGCGCACGAGGAAGAAAGCACCCGAATCGCCCGCGAGCTTCACGATGAC
>DAIRVG010000336.1:2281-3516 GCA_036802945.1 Vicinamibacterales bacterium | reverse complement strand
GTCACGCCGTCGAGCGCCACACCGCCGCCCGCGCCGCCCGTGTACCCGCCCGCCGTCGCAATCTGCGTAATGTCGGCGAGCACCGTATTGGTCGCGACCGGCGCGGAATTGGAAAACGCCGCCTTGAAGGTGTGCGTGGACCAGTTGTGAACAGCCTTGTTCACCTGTTCCGCATAGTCCTGAAACTTGTTGTATGCAGCCATTGCTCTGGTCCCTTAAGCCGAGGCGTTGTAGGTGAAGCTGGAGATCCGCACGGTGTCGCCGTTGTTGATCGTGGTGTTCGACAGGTTGATGTCTGCACCCGAAGCCGCGACCGTGCCCGAGAGCACGACGGCGCCGTTGCGATCCTTGATGTCGAATGCCGAACACACGGCGTTAGTCGTCGCGTGCGCAGCGATGCCTTCCTGCGGAGTACCGGCGAGCGAGATCGCTCCCGCAGCGCCCGCGCCAAAGGCCGGGTTATCCAGGTCCACGACGCCGAGCGTCACGGCCTGAGCGTTGCGGAAGGTGAAGTTACTGGTCCCCGTCCCCGTGTTCACCAGGTCGTCGATCCGGTCCGCCAGCGACGTACGAACCGCTGTCGAGTGAGTGATTGCCATTGTCGTCCTTGACCTCTAATGTCAGTTTGAGAACCCCTTTCGGGTTGCCGTCCTTGTCGAACACTTCCACCACGCCCTCGCAGGTCGCGGGAGCGGACGTTGCGTTGTTCACCAGATGAACGTCCGCGCCTGCAACGTGGCCCCGGACAACTCAGAGCGTTCCGACTCTGCGTTCACGTCCTTAACCGTGCGCTGATAGAGCCCGTCCCAGACCGGGACCCGCTCGTCGTTCTTCAGATACGGGGCCGAGTGCAGCAGCGCGCCGTACAGGTACAGGTCCGGATGTGTCGCGATCAGCCAGTTGGTCGGCTGTAGATCGGTCAGCACCGGGAGCTTCGTGTAGTAGGTGAGCTCGACCTGATAGTCGCCGTCCGGGATCGGAGTCGACTCAAGCGTATTGCCGACAATGGTGTAATACTGCGGCTGGCCCGGCGAGCGATAGCGATTGCTGCGCAGCAGGTCCGCGTGTTCCAGCGTGACGTACTTCAGCGTCCCCACCGGATCGGTATTGATCTGCACATTCTTGGCTTCCAGAAAGTCGTCTGGTAGCTCCAGAAAGTGCTCGTCGAAATTGTTGGTGGCGCGGGCGATCATGCGGCGGTGCCGTATCGACCGATTGAGCGCCGTCTCGGCCAG
>DAIRVG010000336.1:0-2181 GCA_036802945.1 Vicinamibacterales bacterium | reverse complement strand
GTTGCCACCTTTTGCATGTCGCCCCATCGCGAATGACGATCCTTTGCGTTGTACTCACGCTTCGCCCGCTCGATGAACGGCGTCACGTCCTGTTTCGATTCGATGATCCACAGTCGCTTGTTGCCATCGAACTGACTATGGAAGTAGGTCTCGCGCCCGATCTCGGCATCGGCGCTCAATAGTTTTTTCATAAAGAAAGGGGGCGCCCAAACGGACGCCCCCGATTGCTCCGCTAGACCGGATCAGGTCGTGGTCAGGTCGGCGGCGATGCCGTGCGCCTTTTCGGTATCGATCTTGAGACCGTATTCGACGATCAGAACGCCCTTGTCGGCGTCTCCCGTCTTGGCGATGTCCAGCATCTGAAAGTTACGCAGCGTGACCAGTGTCGCGTGCGCCGGATCGACGTACAGAGCAGACCGCTCGCGCGAGAGGCGCGACGGAATGAAGTACGTCCGGCCGAAGTCCCCGAGATAGACATCGGCGGCCCCCATGATGGTGGCCTGACCGCTGTTGCCGACCTCGTGCCTCTGCGCCGCAATACCCGTGAAGGTGGAAGCGCGGGCCTTGTTGACCGGGCCAACGATGACCCGCTCGGCTTTGCCGCCCGACGCCCACACCATCGCGTTCACGGCCTTGTGAATGACCTCGGAAAACGCCCGCTGTGTGCCATCGACCACGTCGACGCTCGGGTACCCCTTGGTTGTGCCCGAGAGTGTGGCCTGGACGCCCGTTGCGCCACGATCGTCATTGGTGCGGATGAACGCCTCGAAGCCCGCTGTTTCGCGAGCGGTCGTGTCGTTGCCGGCGATTGCCGCCTGCGGGCCGCACAGGATCTTCTCCATGTCGAGGCGAAGTTCCTTGCCCATCTTGGCGATCTGGTAGCCAAGCTCATCCGAGACGCCCGCATTGTCGACCGCGCGCTGCGTGCCCGACACGATTACGTCTTTCTTTGAGATACAGGTGAAGTTCCCGAGCCGCACGCGGCCGACTGCCGCCGTGTGAGTCGTGTAATTGTCACCTTCGATCTGGAAGTTGGTTGAGACCGCTGCCGCCAGCGAATCCGTCAACCACTCGTAGTAGGTGTTACTGACCGAGCCCCGACCGATCGAGGACACGAAAGGCGTCTCCTCCGGATCGATCGAGTAAATCATCTGATCCAGTTCCTCGTTGATGCCGTCAACGGCACCGTACGTGGAAAAGGTTGTTGCAAGCTGCGTCATCTCAAGTTCCCTTTGGTTTCTGTGCCAGCAAGCGGTTCATGAACGCACCCGCGTCCTTGACGTTATGCGATTGATAGAACCGATCCCGTGAGGCAGTCAGTCCTTTGTCCACGACGTTTGTCTGCATGTTGCCGGGCCGGGAAGTCTTGGGCGCGTCCTTGACGGACTCGACCTTCTTCTTCGCCTCGGCCACCATCTTTCGGTACAGAGAAGCCTCGCGCAGTGCAATCACGGCACGATGGTCGTACAACCCCGCGAGTTCGCCATCGGTGAAGCCGATCTCACGGGCGTATTCGATCACCCGCTCGCGCTCGACTTTCGCTTTCTTGGGGTCCGCCCACTCGCTCAAGGTCGCGACGAGCTTGCGCTCCTCCTCCTCGATGTGTGCGGTGAGTTGCTTCTGCTGATCGGCGGCGGCGATTTCCGCGAGCCGATGCTGTTCCGATTCGACGGCGGCCAGGCTCTCCCTGCGGCGCCGATGTATTGCATCCTGTCGGACGTACTCGATTGGGTCCTCGTTGATGAGTTTCTGCCAATCGGGTTCCGTCTCTGCGGACAATTGCGCCTTGAGCGTTGTCAGCGCCTGGGCGTAGTGCTGCCGTTCCTCGCGTACCGCAGTCAGCTCGGCCTCGGCCGTTTTACGGCTCTCGGCCAGCGCCTGCGTCTTGCGAGTGTAATCCGACGTGCGTGAGTAGCCGCGAAGCAGGTCGTCTAGTGGGACTTCCAGTTCTTCGCCATCGACCCGGACTTTGTAGGTCGGCTGCTCTTGTGCAATCGGGGTCTCGTCAGCGGGTTGGTTTTCGGCAGGAGCCTCAACCGTGGCCGGTGCTGGCGATTCGGGGGTTTTGTTCTCGGCGTCTGGAGTGACCGCAGCCTTGTCGGGCTTCGGATTCAGAACTGCGTTGAACTGCTTACCTGCATCACGTACCGTTATCCCTTGCGGGGCGGGAACATCCATGTC
>DAIRVG010000335.1:0-3548 GCA_036802945.1 Vicinamibacterales bacterium | reverse complement strand
ACGCCCGTCTGCAACCGCGCAAACATCGATGCCGCGCTGCATTTCGACTGAGCGATCACCCAGTCAAAGTCGTCCGGTGTTTGGTCCTGTGACATGGGCATCTCAGTGTGATGACATGCCACGCGTGAGCGTAATCATGGCATCGGATGATCGGTAGCGTCGGCGTCGAATCGTGACCGTTGCTTCGAGACGCGCCGTCTGACCTCAGCACTCGCGCAGTTCACGCGGAAAGGCGCGTGCCCGATCACCGGCATGGGGTGTTCGACTTCGCCCACGCGATCCATTCTTCCGCGACCGCGTCGCGTTCCTGGGCGAACCGCGACATCTCGCTAGTCGTAATCGTCGCTTGAAAGTCATATTTGAAGTCGGCCGATGGGCCAGCCTTCATCAGAGTGAGACTGCGGACGAGATCGACGGCCGCCTGCGGCGTGGCGTCGCGGAGTCCGATCGGGACGAACTCGAAGTACTTCCGACAGAGATCGGGCCGTTCCTTCATCACCGAGAGGAGCGTAAGCGACGCTTCACTGTCGGGAGCAGCCTGCAGCCGTTCGGCCAGTTCGAGCGCGAGTGAGTCAAAGAGTCGCGCAATGTCCTCATCACGGAAGTCAGGGTTTTTGACCCCACCACGCGCCTCTGCAAACAGCGGATTGGCCATCGCCCGCACGTTCTCGACGATGAAGCGCCAGGCGCGAGCAGCGGAGCCCGTCACGCCGAGACGGCCACTGTCCAGCAGGTCCTGCCAACCCCTGGCGCCGCCTAGCACGGTCAGCGTGTCGAGCAGGCCGGCTTCGATCTTTCCCTGCCGCTCGAAGTCCTCGACCAACTTCTGCTGGAGCGCTGGAACCGCGGCGGCGTCGCCTGACTCACGAATCCGATCGACAGCAGCCATCGAAACGGCCGGGTTGGCAGCGGCCATCAGCCGCAAATTGACCGATTGCAGGTTCAACAAGAGATGAGTGGTGAATTGCGCGCTGATGTAGATGAGGAGCACGACCACCGCGGTACGCGCACCAGCAACCCGGCCCTGGAATTTGGCCATCAATGAGGCGAGTCCGACACCAACCAAGGGGTATTCCAGAAAGCCAAGAAGCATCAGGAGCGGTGACGGGAACTCGGAGCCCGATAGCGCTCGAGAGAGGAATAACGTCAATGTGGGATACAGGCCCCAGAACAAGAGCAACGCGCTCAGTGACGGATGGCCTCCACCCCAGATCGAGTCAACTGCAAAGACGACAAGCAGCAATGCCGCGGGAAGGCCAAGAAGGAGCCAGAGCGCCTTCATCACGCTGAGGATACACCTCGGTCGGTGATGTTCGTGCTATCCTTCCGCACCGCAGCGACGCAAGTCCTTCGCCGCGAACCCCTGCCGAACGCCGCGGCTCACGCGGACTTGTCGAACATTCAATACCGGCTTACCACGAGAAAGGGGGCGTTTATGCCGTGGAATCCCCTGCTCGCTAACCTGTTGCGGCGGCTCGTGCTGGTGGCGGTGATTGCTTCCGTCATGACAGTCCCCGCAGCGGCGCAGCTGACCAAGAAACAGAAGGTTCACGACTTCGAGAATCTCGCCGCGCTTTACGCGAAGCGGTATGCGCCTTATGAGTGGAAAAAGGAGCTGTTCGGATTCGACCTCTTCGACCTGCGACCTTGGCTCACGTGGATCAGGCAGTCTAAAGACGACCTGACATTTTTCGAGATCCTGCTCAAGTACGTCGCGAGCCTTCATGACACGCACACTTCCTTCGCCATGCCGTCCAGCTTCGTCGCGGACCTCGGATTCGGGGTCGATATCTACGACGGCCGCGTGGTGATCGAGGCAATCAACCGCACCCGTCTGCCACTGGCGCAGTATCCGTTTGAGATCGGGGACGCCCTGGTGTCCGTGGACGGCGGGCGGAGCGAGGAGTGGATCGAGTATTTCTCACAGTTCCTGAAGAGGGGCAGCCCGCTCGCGACGGACCGCACACTTGCCGACTTCCTGACGTTCCGGCCGCAGTCACGGATTCCTAGCGTGATCGATCTTCCGGACGAGGCCATCGTCGTGATCGAACGCGCTTGGGGTCAAGAGGAAACGTATGTCATTCCCTGGGAGAAGAGGGGTGTGCCTGTGAGGTGGATCGGTCCCGTGACTTCTCCTGGGCACGGCGGCGCAACCAAAAGCCTCGCGGCCGCGGCGTCCGAGTCCGAGTCACTGCCTTCGTATTACGACCCATGGCTGGAGCTGACCAACTTCCGGCTGCCACAGGACGATCACCTGCTCACGTACGACACGGACTCGGGCGGAAGCGAGGCATCACTTCGACGGTACGTGCTCGGCCTGGGCGCGCGCAATCCAGTGTTCAGAGCAGGCCTGCCCGCGAACTTCGTTCAGCGGCTTGGACGGACGGCCTCCGAGTTCCATTTCTCCGGCATTTACGAGGCCGGCGGCTTCCGGATCGGGGTCCTGCGGCTCCCCAACTTCGCCCCCGCCTCCCAAGCGTCCGCTCTCGCGGAGCTTCGGGCCGAGGTTGCGTTTTTCAAGGAGAACACGGACGCGCTCGTAGTGGACGTCACGCGCAACACGGGCGGCGGATGCTATATGTTGACGGCGGCGTCGTACCTCATCCCGTATCCGTTCTTCTTCTTCGGCGAGGAAATTCGCGTCACGCTCGACCGGATCAACGGCATCAATGCGGCGCTCGAGGCGGCGCGCCGCGCGGGTCAGACGGCGCTCGTTGAAATCTACACGGCCTGGCTCGAGGAGCTCCAGCGAGCCTACCGCGAGAAGGGCGCCCTCACGAACCCGCTTCCAGCGTGCAGCAACCAGATGCATGGCAACGAGCCGGCGACGGATGCACAAGGCAAGGTGTTGGCCTATACCAAGCCGCTGATCCTGCTCGTCGATGACTTCACCATTTCCGCGGGCGACATCTTCGCAGCGATGCTCCAGGACAACCGTCGGGGCGCGCTCGTGGGGACGCGCACGAACGGGGCCGGCGGGTCGATCAGCACCTGGCCGGCCGGGTTCTACTCGGAGTCGACGGCATCCAACACGAATTCCCTGGTGACTCGCATCGCTCCGGTCGCCGTCGAGGGTTACCCTCGATCTCATTACATCGAGAACATAGGCGCCCACGCCGACATCCATCTCGACTACATGACGCGCGAGAATCTGCTCACTGGCGGACGCCCGTTCGTGGAAGCGTTCACGGACATTGTGGTGGAGCAGATCCTCACCGCATCGGAGTGCCGGTATGCGGGTCCGCCGCAGTGTCCCCCGCCTTCGGCGACGACGGCCTCGAGCTCGTCGAGCGGCGGCGCCCCGTGAAATGGAGTCGGCGACGGCCGCCCGCACGTCCCGAGCACCGCGCATGCTGGCTTCGGTGCGCCGGTGAGCGGCCGCAGCCCGGTTGGGCCTGGCAGTAACAGGATCGGTACAAAACTCCCAATTTCCAATTCCCAAGGGAGTTGGAGGTTGGGAGTTGCCTGTCAGCGAAAAGTTTCTGTCGCTCCCGGTGGGGCCAACGCCGCCGGCCGCGCGAACGTTTTCATCTTCGCGATGTACTCGG
>DAIRVG010000334.1:0-3554 GCA_036802945.1 Vicinamibacterales bacterium | reverse complement strand
TTGGTCGCCGTCGTCGCGGCCGTGGTGCTGATGCGCGGTTTCGAGCGGGATTTCCTGCCTGACGTCGACGAAGGCTCCGTCCTCTACATGCCGACGACCCTGCCGGGCCTGCCGACACGCGAGGCCGGATGGATCGTGCAGCAGATGGATCGCAAGCTGAAAGCGATTCCCGAAGTGGATCGCGTGTTCTCGAAGCTTGGGAGGGCGGACACGTCAACCGATCCGGCGCCCGTCTCCATGATCGAGACGACGATCATGCTGAAGCCGAAGTCGACGTGGCGGCCGGGGATGACGAAGGACACGTTGATCGCGGAGATGGATCGCGCGGTGCAGATCATCGGCTACGTCAACACGTGGGTCCAGCCGATTCGCGCGCGCGTCATGATGCAGACGACCGGGATTCAGACGCCGGTCGGCCTCAAGGTCAAGGGACCTGACGTGGTAGAGATCGAACGGATCTCGCAGCAGGTCGAAGGCCTCCTGCGGGATGTGCCGGGGACGAAATACGTGCTCGCGGAGCGGATTTCGGAAGGGTATTACACCGACGTGCGTTACGACCTCGCCCGGCTTGCGGTGCACGGCATACCCGCCGACGAAGCGCTGTTGACGGTGCGCTATGCGATCGGCGGCGACAACGTGCTCGGCATCAAACAGTCCGACAACACGGTCGTCCCACTGGCCGTGCAGTACTCGGCCGAATATCTCGACACGCTCGAGAAGGTTCGTAATACGCCCGTGATGACCGGCAACGGCGGCTCCGTGCCGCTCGGCCAGGTGGCGGACGTGTCTGTTCGCAAGCTGCCGGAGATGATTCGGAACGACAACGGCACGCTGGCGGGCTACATCTATGTCGACATCCAGAATGTGACGGCAACCGACTATGTCGACAACGCGAAGCAATTCCTCGCAAAGAACCTGACGCTGCCGGTGGGGTATTCCGTCGAGTGGACCGGTCTGTACGAGTACACAACCGCCGCCCAGGCGCGATTGCGCGTCATCATTCCATTGACGCTCGCGATCATCTTCGGGCTGCTCGTGATGGCGTTCAAGTCGGTCAGCGAGGCGTTCCTCGTGGCGATGTCGGTGCCGTTCGCGCTGGCCGGCGGCGTATTCCTGCAGTGGCTGCTCGGCTATCCGATGACGACCGCGGTGATCATTGGATACATCACGGTCTTTGCGGTCGCGGTGCAGACCGGCATCATCATGGTGATCTTCATCCGCGAGGCGCTGGCCAATAGGCCGGAAGGTCAGTCGTTCGTCGATGCGGTCATCGAAGGATCGACTGCGCGGCTACGCCCCAAGCTGATGACCGTCGCGACGATCATCCTGTCGCTCTCGCTCATTCCGCTCTCGTCGGGGCCGGGGATGGAGATCATGAAGCCGATCGCGGCGCCGAGCATCGGGGGGATGGTGACGTCCACGCTGCACGTGCTCTTCATGACACCGTGTCTGTTCGTCATCGCGGAGGATATCCGCCGGTACTGGGCGCGCCGCCGCCGCGTGGAATCGCTGACGCACGACGGCTCCGGCGATATGCAACCTGCAGAACGGGGGGCCTGATGAAGTATCTGTTTGTGGCGCCCGCGCTGATCGCGATCGCCCTGCCCTCGTCCTGTGTCCGTTCGAAGCCGGCTGCGACGGTCGACGCCGGCGTGACGACCGCGCAGACGGCGGTGACACCGAACCCGTCTACGGATTCGATCTGGATCTGCCCGATGGACAAGGACATTCGGGCGCACAACCCAGGGACCTGCCCGCGATGCGGGATGAAGCTCGTCACCGACATTCCGGAACCCGTCGAGTACCACATGGATCTGGCGGTGTCGCCGGCCCCGATGCCGGGGCAGCGCGTGCGCCTGACGCTGGAGGTGTTCGATCCCTGGAAGGGGAATCCCGTCAAGAAGTTCTCGGTCGTCCATGAAAAGCTGTTTCACGCGTTCATCGTCAGCCGTGACCTGAGCTTCTTCGTCCACGATCACCCGGAATGGAACGGGACGTCCTTCACCTACGACATCGCGTTTCCGAAAGCCGGCATGTATCGAGTGCTGGGTGACTTCTATCCTGAAGCTTCGACGCCGCAGCTGATCACGCAGACCGTCTTCGTCCCGGGCGATGAATACCCAGTCCCGCCGCTGACCCGCGATTACGCGGTGAAACAGGGAGAGAACCTGAGCGTCGGCGTCACAACCAGCCCCGAGGAGCCGGTCGCCGGTGAGCCCACGCAGCTCCGTTTCACGCTCGGTCCGGCGGACGGACTGCAGAAGTATCTCGGGGCGTGGGGGCACATGCTTGCGGCGAGCGACGACCTGATCGACATGATGCATACCCATCCGTTCACCACCGAGGCTGGGGAGCATATGGGGTTCAAACTGGTGTTCCCGCGTGCGCGGGTCTATCGCGTCTGGGTCCAGTTCCAGCGGAACGGCGTCATCAACACCGCTCATTTCGACATACCCGTGCGGCCCGAGCACGCGCCGCGAGACCCACAAGGATGAAGAAGCGCCTCACGGCACTCCTGATCGTCCTGTGCGCAGGCGGTTTGACCGTCACGGCGCACGATTTCGGCTCGGCGCAGATTACCTGGAACCGCGAGATCTCGCGCATCGTGTATGACCATTGCGCGTCGTGCCACCGCGAAGGGGGCACGTCGTTCTCACTCATGACGTACCGCGAGGCGCAGCCGTACGCCGATGCCATCAAAGACTCCGTGCTGGCGCGCCGGATGCCGCCATGGGGAGCCGTGAAAGGCTTCGGCCAATTCCGCAACGATGCGGGACTCACACAGGAGCAGGTAGAGCTGGTGAGTGACTGGGTGGTGGGCGGCATGCTCAAGGGCAACAATCCCAACGTGCTGCCGAAGCCGCCGAAATTCGAGACGCCGGCGACGCTGCAGCCGGGACCGGGGCGTATTCGAGTCAGCGGTACGTTCACATTGAAGCAGCCATTCGTGCTCGATGGGCTGCTACCCGAGAGCGCTCAGGACGGCACGCAGGTTGTTGCCGTGTTGCCTGACGGAGCCGTCAAGCCGCTACTCTGGCTCTACGAATACAGCGACAAGTACCGGCATCCGTTTCTGCTCCGGAAGCCGCTCACCCTCCCCGCTGGGACAGTCATTCGAGGAGTGCGCGCACCGGCGAGCATCATGCTTCTGCCCGCGAGCTCACACGCAAAACGATGATGCGTTCAATGATGCATTGGGGACTCCTGCTCGCACTGATCGCGACTGTTTCCGCATGTGGCAAGGCCGAAGAAGCGCCGGCATTGAAGGAAGTTCAACGTGTTCGCGCCGGCGCGCTCGACGTCGTGCTGCTATCGGCGAGCGGAACACTGAAACAGCGGAAAGACGCATTCGTGCTCGAGTTCCGGGGACCCGATGGTCAATTGGTCGACGTAGGAACGGTCAGCGTAAACGCAACAATGGCCATGGCGGGGATGGCGCCCATGTTCGGCGCGAGTACGGTCGTCCCGACCGCCACGAAGGGCCGCTATGACGTGCAGACCGATCTGAACATGGCGGGCGGCTGGCGTTTCGCCATCGAATGGAACGGCCCGGC
>DAIRVG010000333.1:0-3568 GCA_036802945.1 Vicinamibacterales bacterium | reverse complement strand
GCGTGGTGACCATCGCGTCCAGAAACGACCGTGTCCCCAGGTTCTCCGTGTACCAACTCGGTCGTGGCAGCGACCCCGTAATGGTCGTCGGCAGCAGCTTGCCCGCAGTCGCCTTCAGCATGTGCGTGTCTCCATCAGGTGATACAAGCAACCAAACGGTACAGTGTCGGCCGCCGAGCGGGCGACTGCACTGCATGAGAGGTCAGACCGCACAGCTTACCAACGGCAAAGCTCGCTGGAACTCGCAGTGCTTCCAGCCGAAAGCTCACGGAGCGCCTGACGTCACGCAGAGCATTGTCAGAAGCAAGTGACAGATTGTGAGTTAGGAAATTGGTACCGGTACGGGGATTCGTCGGCTTTTTTTGTCAGATTCGTGGCAGGCCACTCCGGGCAAGGCCGCGTAAGCTCCGTGGAGTCGAGAGGCCGTCGACCGCGGTGCAATGCGGTCGACAGCGGACTTCCTACTTCGTCACTTTGAGCTGGTCGCCCTTTTCAACGGGGATCGTGCCCGGACAGATCACCGTGAACATCTTGCTCCCGCTTGGATTCGTGACGACCACGAAAGGCACGGTGCACGTCCAGGACGTAGGGATGGGCAATGGCGCAGGCGCCGGTGCGGGCTTTGGCGTCGGTGCAGGGGTCCCGGTCGGTGGAGGCATGGACGGCGCCGGAGCTGGAGCTGGCGTCGGCGCTGGAGCTGGCGGCGGCGGCACTGGAGCTGGCGCCGGCGTCGGCGCGGGAACAGGAATCGGCACAGGTTTTGGCGAGGGGGGCGGCTGCGGCGGGATGATCACATCGACCGGGATGGGTCCGACGAGGCCAGCGATCTCCGGACGCCTCGTCGAATTCGCCGGGGCAACCTGGAGCAGCGTTGCCATCTTGAACCGGTCCCAACACTGCTGGTTCGTCAGGCCGGGCTCTGGGCAGCCGAATGAGTACGGGTCCCCACCTTGCTTCGTGTTCGGCCCCGGCGCTGGTGCATCGGGTGCCTGCCCGGTGAAGTAGACGCGGAAGTCGTCGCCCGCCACACCCTGATGGCTGCGCACGTTGATCCTGATGCGCCGCCGCCCTTCAAGGCCCCGGCTCGTGTCGCGGATGAACGTCGTCTGAATCGCTTTAAGCGGACTGCTGCCGACCGGCGCGAACGTCACGTTCGTAAAGTCGACCGTCGCGATCTGCGAGCCGTCGATCGCGGGTGGGATGGACGCCTGCTCGCCGACGTTGGTGAGCGGAATGCCATTGCGGGACTGGAAGAACGCGTTCGTGAACCGCCAATGCGCCGGGAGGGCGAGCTGTCCACCGTGTGCAAACGCCGTGTCGAACCCGCGAATGTCCGCATTGGCGATGGTGCCGTAGCCGTTCCCGAGGCCCATGCCGCCGCCGTCATTCACCGCGACGACCGCCAGGCCAGAGCCCCCTTCGTTCACCGCGGTGACGCCGTCGAAGACCGCGTCCGCGTAGTGCACGGAGATCGCACCGCCCTGCAGTTGCCCCGCGCGGTCCACGCCACCGATGCGCCAGAACGTCGAATTCTTGAACGGCAGATTCTGAAACGTGACGTCGGGGCGCAGCCCCTCGAGCCCCGCCTGCGTCCACCACACTTCCATCCCAAAATGCGAGGCGCTCGCACACTCGTTGTTGTCGATGGGAAGCATCGGGCGCACAAACGTCGGCACCATCTTGATGTTGGCGTCCACACTTGTGTCTGCACCACGAAACTTCGGAATGCGCTGCGGATGTGAAGCACTGGCGGGATCGGACGGTTCGCCCTCGGAGTTGCCGGTATACCACGCGTAACACGACCGCGACGCGTAGACGACGTTCCTGGTGACTGACTGGTTCATGGCCTTGAACCAGAACGCCGTCCCGCGATTCATCTCGGTGTCATACGTGAAGAGCGGCAATAAGTCGTACACGCGGTTTTCGACTGAGACAGCCATATTGTGGTCGAACACGTTCTCCGTTTCGTTCCCATCCTCAGTGATGTACGCCGCGCCGGCGACATCCCACACCACGTTGTCCTGCACCAGCCCCCATGCCGAGTTATGGACCGCTATCCCCCATTTCAACCCGTGCTCGACAACGCTGTCGGCGATCACGAACTGATAGGAATCCGCGGTGGTTTGGGGGCCGAATACGTGATGGAAATGGACCGGGTAGCGCGCGCGCTGATTGGCCCCGATGTGCGTCACCGCGCCACTCGCATTGAATGTGGTGTCATCGAGCCTGCGGCCGGTCGTGCGCCCCATGTCGACAAATCCAGCGCCACGAATCTGCACATCGGCGCGCTGCGTAAAGAGCGCGTGCGCGCGAACGCCGTTGGGATTCTCCGACCGAAAGATCACGCCGCGAGACAGGTTTGCGATGTGCGGATAAAGGTCGATGGCAGGCCGCCCCTGCAACGCCGGCGCGTGCGTCCCGGTATGGGCGTACTGTGTGGGCGCCGTCAGTGTAATCGTGTTCGCGCTCACTGCGCCGATCGTCACCACTTCAGACTGATCCACCGTTCGAACCGCGACGCCATTGTCGGGAAACCCGTTGTTGAGCAAATCGGTCGGGGCAATCTGGCGGGAATCCGGCAGCAGCAGTCGTTGGCCGGCCGTCCAGCTTGCGGGGACCGACAGCGTCAGGGTCATGGCCCCTTTCGGAACGTCGCTCGTCAGGCGGGCAAACGGAGCCACGGCGGATCCGTTTACGCGCAACTTCCCGAACACGATGAGACCGTGCCCGTACTGCTCTGGATCACCGAAAGTATCGATCGGGTGATCGCGAAAGGTGATCTGTGCACCGTTCTGCACCGTGAGCGAGCCACTGTCGTAGACGAGGATCGTGTCGACACGAAGCCGCGAGCTGCTATCCAGCGTGACGTTGCCTTGAATGCCGAGACACGAGACGGTCAGCGGCCCCGACAGTGTTCGGTTCTGTCCCCCGAGCACGTGCGTCGACGTGCTGTCCTGTGCGCAGAGATCGGGAATGCCATGCGCGAGACCTGACTTGTGGTCGTGCAATTGTGCCGTGGCTGGAAGCGATGACGATACGAGCACGATGAGCATGGCCAGAACGACCAGACCCGTTCGCGTCCAGTCTCTCGGCGATTGCGCTTCCCTCAATGTCTGTTTCCACTCACTGCCCTTGCTGGAATTGTCTGTCCGCGACTTGGCGGTCGGTGATGTCGTTGCAGCGCTCGATGTCAGTGACGACGTTCGAGAGGTATTTCCATCCGCGGCACACGTGCAGGTCGTTCGGTGGACCACTTCGGCGTTCTCCTATCGGCGTTACCGGGAGCCCGACGCGGGTGACACCGCTAGCGTCGAAGCCACATCGGCGACGTCAAAATCCCGTAAGAGTGTTGGTTGGACAGCCAACAAGGCTGCAGATGGGAGCGAGCCTCGGCTGTGCGAGGAGCGTGCCGTCAATTCACGCAAGGAGTGCGCGTCGGTTCGAAGCTCAGGCTCGACAGCGACTTACGTTTCCGAATGCGACATCACGTTTATGCAATGTGCACGAAGGTTGGTTCTTTCAGGAGTGTAGTTCCGACCACGAGCGTTCGAATCGGCGACAAGAACGC
>DAIRVG010000332.1:0-3581 GCA_036802945.1 Vicinamibacterales bacterium | reverse complement strand
CGATGACGTACAGGCTGGACGGCAAGCAGTACATCGTGGTGGCGGTCAGCACCATTGCCGGCCGCGACAGCTACTCGGGCGAGTACATCGCGTTCAGTTTGCCGAATTGAGAAGCGGATTTACTACTACGGGCCACGGAGTCACGGAGCCGCGGAGCAAAAACATGAATTTCCTCCGTGTCTTCGTGTCTCCGTGGCTACGTGGCAGTGAAATTCCCTCTAGCTAGAACCCAAACCGCGTGCCGATCTGGAACTGCCTTGGGAACCCGCCGCCAGCGAGCGCGTTCGGGATGAGGAAGGTCAGCCGTTGATCGCCGGTGGGATTCGCGAAGTTCGCCTCGTTGGTTAGGTTGAACACCTCGAAGAACAGATCGAGCGAGCGGCCCTGGCCCGGCCGCAACCGGTAGCCGGCCCGCAAGTCGACCTGCATCAGCCCAGGACCGTAGGCGCCGTTTCGGCCGCCGGCATTCTTGACAGTGATCGCGTTCAGGCCGTTGCCGCTGTACGTGCCGGCGGCAATCGGATCGACCGCGATGTTGTTCATGTCGGCGTCGACGTTGCTGTTGTGGATGGTGAAGGGCGTCCCTGTCATGAACCGCGCGACGGCCCCACCGGTCAGTCCGCGGATCCACGGCACTTCAAACCGGCCGCTGAGCGTCGCCGCGTGGCGGCGGTCGGCGTTGGTCGGGCCTTCGTTCAGATCCAGATTGCGCTTGTCGAGCACCTGGAAATCGTTGGTAGCCGTGGGCGTACCGTTCGTGTTACCCCAGCCCTTCCCCAACGCGTACGAGAACCTGGCGCTCCAGTAGTCGGCAAAACGTTTCTCGATCGCCAGGTTGAGGCCGTCGTACCTGGTTTCGCCGATGTACTCGACGATAAAGACGTCGCTCGCGAAATTCGAGAGCCCCAGCTGACTCGCAATGCCCCGGAAATCCACGCGGGTGACCGGCGCCGTGCGGCCTGTCGTCAGCTTGGTTGCCGGGTTCAGGTTATAGCGCAGCGGCTGATTCCGATTTTGAATATGCATGTAATCGGCCGCGAACGACATCTGACTGCCAATCTGGCGCTCGTAGCCGATCGACGCCTGCCGTTGTAGCGGAAGGGCCCGATCCGGCGTGTCGAGCCAGACCGCGCCGGTGTTCCTGGCCAGCGTGCCGGCGGGCACGAGCTGGTTCACGAGCGTCCGATTCAGTGTCGGGCCGTTGACGAGCAGCGGGTCGGTCGGGAACCGTCCCAGGCCCGGGCCGGGATCGGCTTGCGCCACCGGGAACTGCGCCTGGAACGAGTTGCTGAAGACGCGGTTCAGTGAGTAATTCTCGAAGCGGTCGATCCACTGCTTCTCGTAGAAGATGCCGTAGCCGCCGCGAACAACCGACGCCGGGCTCAGGCTGTACGCGAACCCGATGCGGGGCTGGACGTTGTTCTTGTCCACCGGATACGCATTGGGATCTTTGAACAACGGGTTCCAGAACTCGCGGATCGGCGAGACGTGGACGTCGTAGCGAAGGCCCAGACTCATCGTGAGATGCTGGTTGATCTGCCACTTGTCCTGCGCGAACACCCCGAGAGAGTGCGTGATCGAGAGCAGCCGGACCATCTGCGGCACGCGAATCGTCAGCCGCTCCGGGTACGTCCGCGGGTCGGCCGCGTTGAACACCTGGTCGGTCGACATCGTGAACTGGCCATTCATGAACCGCTGGTCCTCACGGTAGTGCTCGCCGAGCTGATACTGCGATCCGAATTTCAGATCGTGGTTGCCGCCGATGAACCAGCTGAACGTGTCGTCGATCCCGTAGACGTTCATGTTCCTGAAGTCCGCGTAGTTGGTGTCGGCCTGGTCGATGAAGCTCAGGAACTGGAGCGTCGGCGGCGCCTCCGTCCAATCCCCGCTGTCCTGATAGAGGGGCTGGCCACGTTTCGGCTTCTCGTGCACGGCCGACGCGCGCAGCGTGTTCAGCTTCGTGATGCCCGCAACCCAGTTGTGTGCGGCGACGAACGACCAGTCGTTGTCTCTCTCGATGCTCAGCGTGTCGATCGTGCCGTTACCGAGCACCTGGTTGTAGTTCGGCTGGTGATCCCACAGGAAGCGCACGTTGTAGTTGTGGCTGGAATTCAGCTGGTGGTCCATGCGCCCCATGTAATTCCAGGAGTCGGTTTTCTGCGCGACCGTGAAGCTCCGGTCCGGCCGCGTCGGGTAGACTCGGCTTCGGCCTTCGGCTCGATCCTGCCGCTCGAAGCTGGCGAAGAAATGCATCTTGTCGCGGACGATCGGCCCGCCAATCGTGCCGCCCCACTGCTTCTTCGTCGTCTCTGGCTTCGTCAGATTCTGCTGCTCGACGAAGAAGTCCTTCGCCGTCATCGAGGCATCGGTGAAGTACCCGAAGCCGCTCCCATGCCAGAGATTCGTCCCCCTGCTTGCTGACCGCGTTGACGACGCCGGCGGTGGCCGCGCCGTACTCGGCGTCGAACTGGTTCGTGACCACCTGGAATTCCTGGATCGATTCGAGCGGCGGCCGCGCCTGCGCGCCCGAGCTGCCGCCGCGCAAGTCGTCGTTATTGCTCCCGCCGTCCATCAGGTACACCACTCCGCTGCCGTTCTGGCCGTTGATCGTCACGCTGTCCGACGAGGAGTCGGCCGCCGCGTTGTAGACCACGCCCGGCAAGAGCGCCACCAGGCCGGTGAAGTTGCGCGAGCCAGACGGCAGATTCGTCAGGTCGCCCGAGCCGACGTTGCCGCCAACCTGCGCCGAGGTGAGGTCGACTTGCGGCGCCTCGCCAGTCACCGTGATGCTCTCTTCGAGACCACCAACCTGAAGCGCCAGGTCCACCTGTAACGTCGCGCCCACCCTCACGACCAGATCTCCCTGCGTCAACCGTCTGAAGCCCATGAGCTGCGCCGTAATGCGGTACGGACCGGGCACGATGCCGGGAACCAGATAGGTCCCGTCGTCGCCGGACGTTGTCTCGCGGACCGTTCCGTTGTCCTGGTGGGTCACGACGATCGTCACCCCCGGGAGCACACCTTTCTGTTCATCGGTGACGCGGCCGCGAATGGCGGAACCGCCTTGCTGCGCTTCCGCTGCGACCGCGAACGAACACACCACCAGCACCGCAACACTCATTTGTCGAGGCATAGATGCACTCCCTTTCGGCTGCGCGAACTTTGGAACGCTGTGCGGCGATAGACAACCGCGTCTCGCTGATTTCGGGCGGAGGGCTGATTCGCCTGAGTGGTCCGTTACCGGCCCAGCCGCCTACATTCGGCTATTGGGACGTCCAACATCCGGTCGAGAACACGCATGGTATACACCTGCACACGCGTGATATGCACGAGAAGTTTGGAATGCCGCTCCGGCAGGTCCCGCGTTCACAGCGTGGGCAGCAGCGGCGCGGCCAATCCGCAGTCGGCGAAACATCCAACTACCAACCTCCAACTCCCAAGGAGATTCGATTCGAACGACGTAGAGGCCGACCTTCAGGTCGGCCTTCACCTTGGGAGTTGGGCGTTGGGAATTGGGAATTACTTCCGTTTCATGGTGATGAGAATCTCTCGCAGCGCTTCCGGATCAGCGTCAAGTTCTC
>DAIRVG010000331.1:0-3582 GCA_036802945.1 Vicinamibacterales bacterium | reverse complement strand
TCAATTCGACCTCACCGGTGCCACACCGCGATTAGAGGAGTGCCGCATCCTATCGGGTTATTACGGGCCGACGAGCTCGGTGTAGCGTGCTATTGCGGAGATCCGGGCATCGGCTTGGCACACTCGGGCTTGGACGAAGATGCGCTGTCCTTCGGTTATTGGGAAGGGGACGGGGACGGTCGCGGGGGACGTGGGCGGAATGACGGCCCCGGGAACAACGAGGCCGAGTCGGTAAGGGCCTTTGAAGAAGTTGATCGACGGGTTCTGCGGGCGGCTGACGTAGATTCCGAGGCTTCCTCCGACACTTCCTGCCCATGGGTCGGTGTTGATGAAGTTGAAGTCGAAGTCTTGTGTCGCTTCGCTGACGTTGAGGATGACGATGCCGGAAGGGGCGGTGAAGGTAGCGCCCGCAAAGACCGATGGTGCCGCGTCGACATAGGTTTCCCCTAATTGGAGGCGCAGCGCGTTCATGGAGATGTACGCGTTTTGGCCGGTCCAGTTGATCGGGTTTCCGAGGGCGTCTGCCTGTGGAGTGTTGATCGCCCAGACGTCCCAAGCGTCTCGCTGGGGCTGGGTGAGGGTGCTGGTCCAGCGTTGTACGAGCGTGCCGAAGAAGTTGGTCATGACCTGTGCGAACGCTGACCCGGGGTTTACGGGCATGGCTCGGCGGCGGATGTATTGTCCGAAGCGGTTGCGGCTGTAGGTGCAGCCGCCGATGCTGCCGGAACCGGAGGCGATTATCTGGCTTTGGAACTTCACGCTGGTATCTTAAGGGATTACCCGGGGGTGTCAAGCAATATTCTTGGAATTCTGTTAAGTTTTTTGTACGGTCGGTGTCGATAGTGGACGCCATGGGCGTTTGGACGTGGCAAGGGGTAGAGTACACGGTCCCGGAAGCGGGTGGGCAAGGTCACTATAGCTACAGAACTCGGTATAAGATCATTCTGGATGGGGCGTTGGAGAGTTTGCGGCTTTGCCCGCAGGGCGACTCGAGCATGAGGAAATCTTTGCAGGAAGTCGTTCGGCAGTCTTATATCGTGCTGGCGCGTCAGGATGTGGCGGTGCCGTTGCCGTCGTTGTTGCCGGGATTCGAAGAATGATCGGCTACGCGGAACAGGATTTAGAGACTCTTGTTGGGTCGGCTGGTGCTGGTGATTCGCTGGCTAGGCGTGAGCTCTCGGAAAGGCTGGGTGGAATATGTCAGAAGGCGAGTTCGTGGCAATGGGTGATTCACGGGGAGACTGCAGCGTACCGGGAATGCGTGGTGCGGTGGTTGGTGGACGCGGGCAGGTACGTCGGAGCAAGGCGCTTCGCGCTATGCGGGCGAGGCGACGTGCTCTGCGAGAACGCGAAGGGGAAGCTGCGGGTTCGGCCGCGAGGGTGCGGGGCGCGGTTTTGCCCACGGTGCTCGCGGCGTGCTGGGCGGCGGGGGTTGTCGCGTGTTGCTGCGCACTTGTCGACGAGGGAACACGGCAACTTATTTCATGTCGTGCTGACGCAGCGGGTGGTTCCGGACGAGACGCTCGACGGTGCCCGCCTTCGGTTCGAAGCTGCATGGAAGCGATTTTACACGAAGTTGCGGCGGGCGGGAATGACGGCGGCGCTTGCCACGTACCATCTGACACCGTCGGCCCGGATAGGGTGGCACTATCACTGCCATTTGCTGATGGAGTTCGATGGTTTGGGGGAGGACGATGCAACGGAGGGGTTGGCGGCGGCGTGGCATTGGGCGTGCGGTGAGACAGACGCCTCGAGGGTTGCTCCTTTCTTTTGTCGGATGATCACGGGTGCTGGCGGGCCCTTGAGTGGGCTCGCGAACGATACGCAGATGGAGTTCTTCGAGGAATCGCGGAATCCTGTTGAGGTTTGCTTGCAGTATATCGTTCGGGACATTCTGCAGGGTGTGGAGAGTTGGGTTGGTCGGATCAATGGGCGCGATCGGGCGCTGGAGTTCGTGGCGACGTTGACGCACTGCAAGACGCATCGGTTGTACGGGGAGTGGCGGAAGCCGGTGCCAAAAGATGGCACTGAAAAGGCGGACGAGGATGCGGACGCCGAGGACGAGACGGCGTTTGATCCGAAGCTGGGAAGGTTGGTGAACTCGGCATGGAAGGAGATCGGCATGGTGGACGCAATGGTACGGTGGATTCGGAGCGGGGAAAAGTCGTGGCTTTCCTACTTGACCCGTTTGCTGGGGCATCGGTCGCAGAAGGGTGCTTTGACTTCGAGGCTCTTCAGGTTGGTGTCGGCTCTTGCAGCGTGAAGGTTTGTAAGGGGAATGTACGCGCCGATGGCGGCGAAGTTGTCGGGATCCAGTACAATCTTGAAGTGGAGGTCGTGCGGGGGAATTGTGAGGGGTCACTCTTTTTGACTGTTGAGGGTCGTGGGTTTCGGCGTGTGGTGTTGATCCAGTGAGAGAAGTTCCCTTATAATAGGCCTGTGCCGACGGGGCGGCGACGTGATGTTGCAGCCTTGTCCCGGTCGCCGGTATCTACCCCGGCGGCCGGTTTTTTTTTTACCGGTGCCAGTGGGTGGCACCGACTGGGCTGTGCCGACGGGGGGCTCCGTGAGTTGCAGGTTGGCGTTGTCGACCATTGAGTGAGTCGAAGGTCTTCTGCAATTGCGGGTCGACGGTCTTGCCGGCTTCCTCTTGGAGAATGTCCAGGGCTCGCTGCCAGTCGAAGGCCTGACGGTACGAGCGGTTGGAGGTCAGCGCGTCAAACACGTCGGCGATCTGAATGATCCGCGCCTGGAGCGGAATCTGCTCCCCCTTCAGCCCGGCGGGGTATCCGGAACCATCGTACCGTTCATGGTGATGGAGGATGCCATCTAACGCTAGGAGAAGCTGCGGCACCTCCTGCACGACCTTGAAGCTGCGGACGGGGTGCTCCTTGATGTGCCCGAACTCTTCGGGAGTGAGCTTGCCTTCCTTCTTGAGGACGTTGTCCCGGATACCGATTTTGCCCACGTCGTGGAGGAGCGCTGCCCACTGGAGCATTTGCAGCTCGACCTCGCCCAAGCCGAGTCGTTGCCCCAGCGTCGTCGCGTAGTACGCCACGCGGAGGGAATGCCCGCAGGTGTATTCGTCCTTCTGATCGACGGCGTTGACCAAGGCCCGAACCATGGCGATGGACATCTCGCGTAGCTCGCGCACCAGGCGATGGCTGCGGATCAGGTCGCCGCAGAAGGTGGTGAGGGACTCAATCAGCATCATCTCACTCGCCCGGAACACGGGCGCCCCTCGATCGCGGAGAATGACCAGGGTGCAGACGAGGATGTCACCGGAGATCACGGGAGCGATCATGACCTCGGCAACGGTGCCGGGCATGAGTCCCCGCGGCGCCGGTTCCACCGTCACGACTCGCCGTTCGCAAGCCTGATCGAGCAACCTGCGCAACCAATCATTGACCGAGATCGGCGAATCCTTCCCGCCGGAGTCGCGCTTCGATTCCAGCGCCCAACTCCCCGCGCCGCTGGCGCGGCGGGCGGCGAAGACGGCCCGTCCCTCAAAGCTGCGCCGCAGGCTGTCGAGGGCTTTTTCCCGCAGGTTTCGCCATCCCGTTTGGGCAAGGTAGACGCGGA
>DAIRVG010000330.1:0-3586 GCA_036802945.1 Vicinamibacterales bacterium | reverse complement strand
TTCATCACGAAGGAATTTCTCGCACAGCTATTGGGCACGAGCCGGCCGATGGTCAGCGTCACGGTGGCCGTATTCGAGAAGGCCGGGATTCTCAACGTGGACGGCCGTCGGGTCACCGTTGCTGATCGAAGACGGCTGAAGGACGCCTCCTGTGAATGCTACGACGTGATCCGTCGGCACTACCTCAAGGTCGGTAAATAGACGCGTCGGCGCAACCCCCACCCGGCATCACCCTCGCGCACCGTACCATTTCGTACGGCAGCCGCGCACGAGGGGCTGCACACTAGTCGCAGGCTTCGCGCCATCAATAAGAACGCAAAACACGGCCGTGGTTTGCTCGACTGCGTCGAGCTCCTCCGGGGTCTGTCAGAGGTCGACCGACTTCGTCGGTGAGTCCTGAAGAGGTGGAAAACGATGGCTGAACTCGATCTCGTCAAAACCGGAATCAGCGGGTTCGACGCCATCCTTTCATCGGGTATTCCGCGCGGCAACGTCATTCTTGTGGAAGGAGGGATCGGCACAGGCAAGACGACGATGGGCGTCGAGTTCATCTATCGCGGCGCCAGTATGTTCGGAGAACCCGGCATCATCGTCCTGTTCGAAGTCTCGCCCGACAGACTCGTGCGCGATGCGGCGTGCTTTGGGTGGGATCTCCATGCGCTCGAGGGCCAGCGCAAACTCAAGATTATCTTCACGACACGCCAGGTGTTCCGGCAGGAGCTGCAGCAGACCGACAGTCTGCTGCTCGAGGAGGCTGCGGAGATCGGCGCCCGCCGCATCTACGTAGACGGCGTGGCCGGCGCCGCCAGCGCCGTCGGCGGCGCGGAGCTTCGCGACTCCTTTCACGTCCTCGTCGAAGGGCTGCAGCGCGAGAAACTCACAGCGGTCTTCGCGGTCGAGGCGAGTGCGGTCGACGGGGATCGTAGGACCGCGTTGCCCGAAGAATCCATTGCCGACACCGTCATCCGGTTGAGAATGGAAGAGCGGTTCCGCGCCACAGTGCGGTCGATCGAGGTTGTCAAATCGCGCGGGCACGACTTCCAGATGGGCCGGCACTCGTTCCGGATCGTCGATGGCCACGGGCTCGAGGTGTACCGCCGGGTGCAGGCTCCTCGCCGGGCGAGCCGCGACCACGCCGCAGCTTTCGATCCGACGACGCGCGTGTCCACCGGCATTCCCGGCCTCGATGCGGTGGTGAATGGTGGCTACTTCCTCGGCAGCACGACGGTCGTTTCCGGGATCTCCGGCGTTGGCAAGAGCGTCATGGGCTTGCAGTACATCGCGGAGGGGGCAAGGCGCGGCGAGCGAAGCCTCATGCTCACGCTGGACGAGCAAGTCGCGCAGGTCATCCGCAACGCCAATAGCATCGGGATCGATCTCCAGACGCATATCGACAACGGCCTCGTGCGGCTGCAGTACGACGCGCCGCAGGAAATGGAGATTGACCTGCACTTCCACAACATCGAGCAACTCGTGGAGGAGTTCAAGCCGAAGCGCGTGCTGATCGACAGCCTGTCCACGTATGGCGCGAACATGGGGACCGGAGGGCGCGTATTTCGCGACTTCTTTCACGCGTTGGTGGCGCTGATGAAGGAGCATCAGGCGGCGGCGGTGTACAACCACGAGAACCCGGAGATGCTGGGCATGTCGTCGATGATGGGCGATTTCGCCATGAGCTCGCTCGTGGACAACATCCTTCTCATGAATTGGATTGAGCTGGGAGACGCCTTCCGGCTTGGGCTGACCGTGGCGAAAATGCGCTCGAATCCGAATACCCGTTCGACTCACGAGTGCGAGATTCTGGACGGTCAGGGCCTGCGCGTGTTGCCGCGTCAGATTCCGGGTCCGAGAGCTCACCACCCGTTTTCCAGTTATCAAAACCTGATCTCACGCGCGCCGGTGCGGCAGGCGGACCGCGACCCCGAGTAGACGCTGAATGGTGAGGGCAACCGATACGCTCTTCGACGTCGCCGTGTGGGAGAGTGCGCTGAAGAAATATGGCGCTGTGACCCACCTGACCGTCGGGCTCTACGACGTGAGCGAGCAGATGGTCTGCGGACCAGCGCCTGCAACCCCCCTTTACGCCTTGCTCCACGAGCACGGCTACGATCCTGGCCTGTTGGCCGAATGCGTCCGGCGGTGCCTCGCGCAGACAGAAGATCGCCCCGCGGTCACCGTCGCACAGTCGCATGGTTTGGCGGTTGTCGGCACGTCCCTTTTGCTCGAGGGCAAGATTGTCGGCGCGGCCGTGGCCGGTTACGCGCTCGTCGACTTTACTCAGTCCGCGGACATCGAGCGGCTCGCGCGACAGGCCGGTGTGCCCTTCAGACACTTATGGAATGTGGCGCGGCAGCAGGCGCCCGTTCCGGAGCGCCGGCTCGTCCTGCACGGAGAACTGCTGCAGGTGCTCGGAGATACGTTGCTACGGGAGAACCACCGAACGCGGCAATACGAAGATGCCGCCGAGCAATTGACCATCGCCGCTGCTGTGAAGGACGAATTTCTGGCCGTGCTGTCGCACGAATTGCGATCACCGCTCACGCCGATTCTCGGATGGACCAGCATGCTCAAGCCGGGAAGCGATCCGGCTCAAGTCGCCCGTGCGGTCGAGGTGATCGAGCGCAACGCTCTTCTCCAGCTCAGGTTGGTCGAAGACCTTCTCGAGTTGAGTCGCGCCACACGCGACAAACTGACGCTTGATCTGAAGGTCCTCTGGCTGGGCGACGTCGTCCGCAGCGCGATGGACGCGGCGACGGAGATTGCCCAGAAGAAAGACATCACCGTGCGGTTCGTCGATCCCGCCGAGCCCATGTGCGTGAGAGCCGACGGGGATCGCCTGCAGCAGATCTTCAGGAATGTGCTGTTCAACGCGCTGAAATTCAGTCTGGCCGGTGGCGAGGTCATCGTGACGCTCACGAGAGAAGACGATTGCGGCGTGGTTCACGTCCGCGATACCGGAGAGGGCATCGCAGCGGAATTCCTGCCATTCGTATTCGAGATGTTCAGACAGCAGGAAGCGGGAACTCGCCGCACTCATGCGGGACTGGGCATCGGCCTCGCGCTGGTCAAAAAGCTGGTGGAGGCCCACGCGGGCACAGTGACGATTGCCAGCGAGGGACCAGGTCATGGCACGGAGGTGACGATTCGGCTTCCTCTCGTTGAAGAGACTGCGGCGGAGAAGGCGCCAGAACCTGTCGCTGGCGGGACGAGTGGCCTCCAGAGGTTGGATGGCCTCCGCATTCTCGTGGTCGAAGACTTGGAAGACTCGCGCGAGGCGATTTGCCTGACGCTCGAACGCCTTGGCGCCGATGTCCTGACGGCGAGGGACGGAGTCGAGGCGCTGGGGACGGCGAAGGTCGAGCACCTCGATCTGGTGGTCTGCGATCTCCAACTGCCCCGCATGGACGGATTCGAGTTCCTTCAGGCGCTGCGTAATGCGAAAGGGGACACGCACCAGCCCGTCATCGCCATTTCTGGCCTCGCCAGCAGTGCGGACCATCAGCGCATAAAGGTGGCTGGTTTTGCCGGGCATATCGACAAGCCGTTCGACGACGTCCGTCTTCTTGCTGCGATTGACGACGCCATG
>DAIRVG010000329.1:0-3601 GCA_036802945.1 Vicinamibacterales bacterium | reverse complement strand
TTCGATCGCCTGCACAGCCACAGGCGACACCGCTCGTCGCTCCACAGGCCGCGAATCGTAGCTGACGATACGTCGTGAGTTCGAAACATTGCTGTGAATTGCTCTGCTGGTGTTTGCCGCTCGAGATCCAGCCGTCGAAGTCGCCGATAGCTAGGCACACGCACAACGCCAACGGGAAGCGGCGAGAGCCATCAGTTGAACTGCTGATGGCCAATAGATTGCGGCACTCCTCAGCATGGAGGCTCGCGTCGGGACGCTGTTCCACAACACCTTCGTCCGCTATCTCTTCGCCATCGCTACGGTGGCAATCACGTTCGCCCTCGGGTCATCGCTGATCCCTTTCACCGGAACAGATGCTCCATTCGTGCTGTTCTTTGCGGCGGTTCTGGCGACCAGCCTAGCTGTGGGCATCGGGCCGGGGATTGGGGTGATCGTGCTCAGTGTGCCGCTTGAAACGTACACGTTCGTGACGCGCGAAGGTCATTCTCTGTTTCAAGCGATCGTTCAGGGGCTGGTGTTTGCGGTCGACGGGATAATCGTCGTCTATCTGGCGTTTCTCATGAAGAAGGGACGTCAGGCGGCCCAGGCTGCTAATCAGCGACTGCGCTGGGCGAACGAAGGGATCATTAGATCGATGGCGCGGACACGCGAGGTCATTGAGCTCGCGCCCGACGCATTTTTCCAAGCGGATCTCGACGGTCGCTTCACGGACGTTAACCAAGCCGCGTGCCTGCTCCTCGGCTATGAACGGGACGAACTGATTGGCAAGACAGCCTTCGACATCATTCCGGCAGAGGACGCGGACCGGCTGAGGGCGGTGAGGGCCGATCTTCTTGTGCCCGGCCGGGTGAACACAGCGGAGTGGACGCAAACGCGGAAGGACGGAACGTTCGTCCCGGTCGAGGTGAGTTCGAACATTCTGCCGGACGGCCGTTGGCAGGCGTTCGTGCGCGACGTCAGTGAGCGCAAGCGCGTCGAACAGGCGCTGCATGAATCGGAGGAGCGATTCCGACTCACGATTGATGAAGCACCCATCGGTCTGGCACTGGTCGCGCTCGATGGTCGTTTCGTTCGTGTGAATCGCGCGCTCTGCGAAATTGTCGGCTATACCTCCGCCGAGTTGGCGGGGCTCACGTTCCAGGCGATCACCCATCCCGATGATCTTGACGCGGACCTCGCGCTTGCAGGTCAACTCGCTCGTGGGGAGATTCCCCGATATGAGCTCGGCAAGCGTTACATCCGCAAGGACGGCACGATCGTCGATGTCCAACTCAGAGTGTCGATTCTTCGTACTCGAGAGGGCGCACCGCTCTATTACATCGTTCAAATCGAAGACATCACAGAACGGAAACGAGCAGAAGCAGCTCTGAAAGACAGCGAAGGGCGCCTTACCCTCGCGCTCGATTCCGCTCAGATGGGCATGTGGGATCTGGATCTCCTTACCGATACATCCGTGCGCTCACTCAGGCATGACCAGATATTCGGATATTCGGCGGCCGTTCCTACATGGGGAACGGCGGTCTTCATGACTCACGTTGTCCCCGAAGATCGAGACGTTGCAAAACGAGCTTTCGAAAAAGCCTTCGTGTCCGACAACTTCGATATGGAATGTCGAATACGCTGGGCGGACGAGTCCATTCACTGGATCTCGGCCAAGGGTCGCGTCTATCGGGATCCAAAGGGCGACCCTGTCAGAATGATGGGCACAGTCCTGGACATCACTGAGAACAAGCGCGCACAGGAGGCGCTGCAGAGAAGTGAACGCGAGTTTCGGGAGTTGGCCGAGTCCATGCCGCAGATCGTCTGGGCCGCCAGTGCCGATGGACGGAACATCTACTTCAATCAGCACTGGGTGGACTACACCGGTCTCACCCTGGAAGAGAGCCGCGGAGAAGGCTGGATCAAACCTTTCCACCCCGACGATCGGCAGCGCGCGTGGAATGCCTGGCAGCACGCGGTACAACATCGTGACACCTATTCGCTCGAAGGCCGCTTGCGGCGCGCCGATGGCGCGTATCAGTGGTGGTTGATCAGAGGACTGCCGTTCCTCAGCGCGAACGGAGAGATTCGCAAATGGTTGGGCACGTGCACCGACATTGAACAGATCAAACGCATCGAGCAAGAACTCAAGGATGCCAACGCATCCCTTGACGCAATCATCGAGAACATTCCCCTGATGTTGTTTCTCAAGGAGAGCCAGTCGTTGCGGTTCGTGCGGTTCAATCGCGCGGGCGAAGACTTGCTCGGCTGGCCGAGGCAGACGTTCATAGGCAAGACCGATGACGATTTTTGGCCGCGGGCGCAAGCCGAGTTCTTCACCAAGAAAGATCGCGAGACCCTGGACAGCGGCAAGGTCGTAGATATTGCGGAGGAACCGGTAGAAACGCGCCATCAAGGCGTTCGTTTCCTGCATACCAGGAAAGTTCCGATCCACGACGCGGAGGGTCATGCGATATATCTACTCGGTATCTCGGAAGATATTACCGAGCGAAGGCGCATTGAACAGGAACGGCAGTTTCTGGCCGAGGCAAACGTAGCGCTGTCCGGTTCGCTCGACTACGAACAAACGATCGGGACCGTGGCCCAGTTGGTCGTTCGTGACTTCGCCGATTGGTGCATCGTCGACATCATGGAGGAGCGCGAGAACCTCCGACGACTCAAGGTGGCCAGCGCAGACCCGGCGAACGCGGCGCTCTGTGCGCGCTTCGAGCAGGTGCGTATCGATCGAAATCGACCGTACCTCCTCCGACCGGTGATTGAGGCGAGGCAGCCTCTTCTCGTCGAACACGTCAGCGCTGAGTTCCTCGAATCTGTCGCGCAAAGTCCAGAGCATCTGCAGGCACTCCGCTCCGTCAGTCCCACGTCCATCATGGCAGTGCCGCTTCTGATGCGCGGACAATCGCTTGGGGTTGTCGCGTTCATCTCATCCACGCCATCTCGCGTTTACCGGGCGGGTGATCTTCGTTTAGCCGAAGCGCTGGCGGACCGCGCAGCGGTGGCCATCGAGAATGCACGTCTCTACCGCGCCTCGGTCAATGCCAGCCAGCTCCGTGATCAAGTGCTCGGCGTCGTGGCTCATGACCTCCGCAATCCACTTTCCACGATTTTGTTGAACGCCGCGACCCTCAAGCGTCACGGCCCCGATCCCGAGCGGCGTTCTCAGAAGCGGAGTGACGCGATCCACCTCGCAGCCACGCGGATGAACCGCTTGATTCAAGATCTCCTGGATGTCGCGGTCATGGAGTCAGGGCAGCTGACCATCGAACGAGCG
Source organism: Vicinamibacterales bacterium (assembly GCA_036802945.1). Classification (GTDB taxonomy): domain Bacteria; phylum Acidobacteriota; class Vicinamibacteria; order Vicinamibacterales; family UBA2999; genus Gp6-AA40. The sequence goes on along the minus strand of DAIRVG010000329.1, from coordinate 330 downwards.
CGACTGTCTGCACGTGAGGTAATCGTTGGGGCGGTGGATACGCAGAGACCACTTGCCTCTTCCTCGTCTCTCGAGCTTCGAGTCGAGTTGGACCGTGATGTTCCCGACATCTGGGGTGACCGGGACCGGCTCCTTCAAGTGTTCGAGAACCTGATCGGCAACGCCATCAAATTCACGAAGGCTGGCGGGTGTATCACGGTAAGCGCGACCTCGAGGGATCACGAGGTCATCTTCCGCGTTGCGGATACGGGCTCTGGCATCGCGCCCGAGAACCTGCCCCGTGTCTTTGACCGATTTTGGCAAGCGACCAGTACTGACCGTCAAGGCGCC
>DAIRVG010000328.1:0-3642 GCA_036802945.1 Vicinamibacterales bacterium | reverse complement strand
TACGGATCGTGCGGCGCCTGGTGGGCGACGTAGGCGAAGAAGGGCTTGCCGTCGCCGCGATTGGCGTCGATGAACCCGATCAGCTTGTCGGTGTAGGTCTTCGTCGCGTAATAGTCTTTGGGCAGTTGCTTCAGATAGCGCCCATCCTCGGTGAACACCGACAATGGCGATGCGCCGGTAAAGTTCGTCATGTCCCAGTAGCTGCCAGCCCCGTCGAGCAACGAGAAGTCGCGCTGGAATCCGCGCGCGGCTGGGATTTGATCAGGCTGTTTGCCCAGGTGCCATTTGCCGACCATGTAGGTGTGGTAGCCGGAATCCCGGAGCAACTGAGGCAACGTGACCACCCTCTTATTCAGGTAACCTTCGTAACCGGCCACCCCACGCTGGTTGGGCGCGGTCCATTCGTCCATGTTGCCCAGGCCGTTCAGGTGCGTATCGACGCCGGTGAGCAGCATCGATCGCGTGGGGGAGCAGCTCGCGTGCGTGTAGAAGTTCGTGAAGCGCACGCCGTCGTTCGCCAGGGAATCGAGGTTCGGCGTCTTGATTTCGCTGCCGAACGATCCCATGTCGGCAAACCCCATGTCATCGCCGAGGATGATGACAATATTCGGCCGGCGGGGTGTATCTGCAGCCGAGGCTACAACCGGTACGGCGAGCGTCGCGACCATGCCAGCGGCCGCCATTGCTCTCCACAGTGCCCTCAGGTTGCCCGGTTTCTTGACTTTCGCACGCGTCGAAATTTGCCGCTCGGTCTCCAATGCCTGCTCCCTTAACGATTGATTCATCGGGACTCTACCTCATTTTCCTGTGTGATCTTAGGTTTCCTGGCCGTGGCCACTTTGATCCAGATCAAGCGCCGCAAATCGCGTCACTGACGCTGAAAGCGTGACTGTCGCGGGCATATGCAGCCCCAAGGCATGGAAGCGGCATGGGCAGTGACGGCACCTCGATCCCGGCCGGGGCCGAAAAAACGACAAAGGTGCTGACCGCCTCGGTCTCGGTCATCTGCCCCACCGGGTTCGGCGGCGGGCCGACGCGGGCCTCGTGCTCCGGAACGTCACGCACGCCGATGTGCGTCTCGCCCTGTTCGTCGGCGTAGATACGCGGGAACTTCATGGCTGACTTTGCTCCTGAGGTGGCAGAAAATTGTTATGCCAGGCGTCCGCCGGCGCGGTGCCCGCAGGCCGGTCTTCATTACTTTTCCGCACGGACCGCCCACGAGGTCTGCGTATCCATCTCACTTGGGGAACAGGAGTGTCAACTGCAACCTCAAGCCCCAACCCTCGGGGCCGTTGTCGGGCGCCTCGGCCCAATACTTTGCTGCCACCGCGAATTGGAGTATCTGTGATCCGATCTTGAACAGTTGCGCCGCCTGAACAATCAAAGGAACCTGCCACTGTTTGCCTTTCCAATCGTAGGTGGATTCCGTGTACGCACCAATGGTCGTATGCGTTTGGGTGGTATAGCTGAAAAAGGGCTGCAGGAAGGTGGCACTGATATCCCCGCGGTTGTCGTCACCGGCAACGGACCAGATATGGTTGGCCAGCAAGCCGACCGTCCACGGCCCGGTTTGCTTCAGGGCCACTCCCGTCGGCCCGATTCCCCACTTTTCGGTGCCGAGCACGCTCTCGGTGGCCGTCGGAAGCAACAGGACCGGCCCCGCCCCCCAGATCCAGCCGCCGGCGGTCGGCGACTTCGGCGAAAAGAACAGGCTGGTTGTGATGTCGCCGAGACCCGATTCGTTCATCGCGGAAACCGGGAAATCCTGTTGATCGACGAGCGGGATGATGGTTCGTGTGATCAGGTTCCAGTCTTCGTTCAGCGAAAACGGGATAACCGGTTGCACGGTTAGCCTGCTGACCGCGGCGCCGTCGTTCGCCCCGCCGTACTCGTCATAGTTGTACTGCAACGGTACGCTGATCAGCGAAGCAACCGGGTTCGCCAATTTCTTGGCCAGCTCCGCCGCCTGATCGTCCTGTGCCCGGGCCGGAGCGGCCAGCGCCAAGGCACTAATCGCCAGAGAAAGCATCCATTCGTGTCGTCTCTTCATCGATGTCTCCAAGTCGAGAACTGATCTGCCAGGCGTCTGCCGACGCGGTGCCTACAGGCCGTGAAACTTCTGCAGCGCCAGCCGCAGCGGCCAACGGCTGGGCAGCAGCTTGCGCGCCGGTTCGGCGAAGCGGCAGCGCAAGCTGCCCAGCCGTTCGAAGCGGATCTCGATCTCGGCGCCCGGATCGATGAAGTCGTCATGGTCGAGGCCGGTGCAGTCCGGAATGGTGCCGAACCCCATCACCGTTCCAGGGTGGATGGCGCTGATGAATCCGAGCCAGGCGAAGACATCCTCGGCCTTGTGATCGATCTCGGCCGTGGACCCCTGGTACCGGACCCGCCCGTTGACCTTGACGACGACCTCGAGGGCGTACGGATCGCCGACCTCGTCCGCGGTGACCAGGTACGGGCCGAGCTGATTGCCCTTGTCCATGTCCTTCGTGAGGCAAAAGCCGCCGATGAACTCCTGCGCCTGGACGTCGCGGGCCGAGACGTCGTTGAAGATGCAGAAGCCCGCCACGGGCTGCTGCGGGTTGCCGTAGACGACGGCCAGTTCGGGCTCGATGTCCAGGCGCGAGGTATAGAGTGGCCAGGGCACGGTCTCCCCGTCGCCGACGATCGAGTTCATGTTGCACTTGTAGTAGGACAAGCGCTCCGGCACGCCTTGCGGCGGCGCGGCGGGTTTGGCCAGCAGGGCTTTGGCGAAGGCCTGCAGGATCGGGGCGGTCTGCGGATTGTCCTTCTCGTACTTCATCATGGTTTCCGCAGAGTTCTTGAGATGCCGCGGCGTCAGCCCGAAGTCGAACAGCGCCACGACCTCGATTGGCTCGTGCAGGCGCACGTCCTGCAGGCGCGGCCTTTCGCCCTCGGGACATTCGCCCAGTTGCGCCTCGCCCCAGGCTGCCAGTTCGCGCGCCGCGCGCTCGGTCTCCGGCAGGCCGGCCAGGTAGGCTCGGCTGTCGCCCAGGCCGGGCCGGGTGATCCCGCTGCGCTGCTGCAGGGTCGCGAACGCGACGGCGTGGTTGCCGATGACGACGCCGAAGCGGAGCGTTGAGTCGCCGCAGGAAAAACGGATCAGCTTCATGCTGGTGTTTCTCTTGTTGGTCGGCCGGGTCAGAACTCGACCTCGATGCCCCTGGCCTTCGCCACGGCGAGAACCGCATCGAAGACTTTCGCGTGGTCCCAGGGTGCGTCCGCGGACTCGTTGCGGAACTCGCGGTAGGCCCGCTCGACGTTCATGTACAGGCGCGCCGGACCGCGCCACCCGCCGTACGGTCCGAAGTCGATCTTCTTCGACGCCTCCAGGGCGCTCAGCCCTTGCCCGAAGCAACGCCTCGATTCTTCGCGCACGTATTCGAGGTAGGCCTTCATCTCCATCGCGCCCTCGATCCCGCACACCGGTCCGTGTCCGGGGACGATGAAGTCCGGGTCGAGCGAGATGATGAGATCGAGTACCTTGAGCCATTTCTCGTAAGTGCCGTTCCAGCCCATGGGGGTGCACTCGCGGAAGATCACGTCGCCGGCGAAGACGACGCCTTCCTTGGGCACATGGATGATCGTGTCACCGATCTGGTGGCACGGCCCCACGTAGAT
>DAIRVG010000327.1:1338-3646 GCA_036802945.1 Vicinamibacterales bacterium | reverse complement strand
ATCACTGGTATCTTCTGGGTCGCGCACGTGTGACCCGTGCGCCGCGCAGCCCTTCGGGCGATTGCGAAGGGACTTGCGATCGACTGGTCACATGTGCAGACGGAGATGGATGATGCCGAATCCGCTGAAAAGTTCCGCTCTGAGATCTCTGGATCGCGGCGTGAGGATCTGGGTCGTCCTGATCGCCGCGGTTTCGGCGGCGTTCGTGTTGACGGCAAGCGTGCCGCATGCGCAGCAGCCGCCGCTGCACCTCAACCCCGTCATTGCCAAGCTGGCTGAAGGCAAGACGGTCTATGGCCTCCAGGCGGCCGATCTTTCCCTGGTCAACGCCCGTGAAATGGCCCGCGCACCCGCCGACTTCGTCTACGTGGACATGGAGCACAACCCGCTCGATCTGCCCGCGCTGCAAATGTTCCTGATGGGTATGTCGGACCGTGGCATGGTGCACAAGAAGGGCAACCTCCAGCCGGACGTGGCATTGATGGCGCGCTTTCCGCCCGAAGCGGATCAGTCCGACTGGGTGGTCAAACAGGCGCTCGACATCGGGTTGCACGGCGTCATCTTCAACGGAGTGGACACGAAAGAACAGGCGATGAGCGCCGTCCGCAGCATGCGATATCCGCAGCTGAAGGGCTCGAAATACTACGAGCCCAACGGCAGACGGGGCAACGGTCCGGCAAACGCGCTGTGGATCTGGGGGCTCAGCGCAGACGAGTACAACCAGCACGCCGATCTGTGGCCGCTCAATCCACAGGGTGACCTTCTGGCGATGCCCATGATCGAATCGCCGGAAGGATTGAAGAACGTCGACGCCATCGCCTCGACGCCGGGCGTCGGTGCGTTGTTCCTGGGCCAGGGTAGCGATCTGACGCGTACGATGGGCGTCCTCCCGGGATCACCGGAAGTCGAGGCCGCGTTTCAGCAGGTCTTGAGGGCCTGTCGGGCGGCCAAGATCGCGTGCGCGATCTCCGCCACCACCCCTGAACTCGTGGCGCGGCGCGTCAAGGAAGGCTGGAACATCATCCGCTCGACCGTTCCGGCAATTACCGGCGGCAAGGCCATCCTCGGCGTGAAGTAGAACTGTGGCCGTCCGAGGGGCGGTCAGGCCGTCGGCTGGAAGGGCAATTCGTCGGGCGTTTTCGGCTTCTTCGACCCGACGCCGTGGTCCTTGGTCGCCTTGATGTCGCTTCGTTTTGTTGTCCTTCCACCAGTCGTTGGTCAGCCACTGCCAGTGACTGGCGAAACCGGATTTGCCGAACACGTAGCCATGTTCCTTGACGATCGGGCTGATCGTGCACACGCCGACCTCGCCGCCGCCGATCTTGAACTCGAATCGCGTGGTCTTGGTGCAGATGATGACGAAGTCGGTGGCGGCATAGAGCTCGTCTTTCGACTTGGAAGGCTTCTGGGAATCGTAGCCCTGGTCCAGCGCGTGCTTGACGCTCTCGGCCCACTTCGGCGCGAGCCATGACGCGAAATTCTCGGTATCCTGGACAATCACCTCCACGCACCGGGTGGAGCCCTTCGGGGGCGTTTCACCGCCCGCGCCGGTCAACTGCCATGCGGCCTTGGTGATGTGCTTTTCGATCTCATCGATGTCGGAGGCCGTGGCTTTGAACTGAGTCGTGCGGATGACTTTGTCACCCTCGTAAATCACGGTATCGCCGCCGATCTTGTTTTTCTTCGGACCTTCGGCGCCGAATTGGACGTTGTACCCCAACTTGACGGCGTGCTTATAACCGTCGAGGATTTCCTGAATGGTTCCTGCGAGGGCACCGCTGAAACCTTCAGGATACCCGGAGGGCTGCCAGAGGGAGGAATGCACTTTCTTCAACAGCTCGAGGAGGCCTGCGGGATTCTTGACTTTGTTGGACTCATGGAGCGGTTTGACGACTTGCAGGAAGAAATTCCTGCTGACCGAAAACTTCTTGAGTTCGTCGAGGCTCATAACTTGTGACGACCCTTATACACCGAGTGCTCGTCCGCATGGATCCGATTAATCGCCCTTTACGCAGCGATCTGTTTGGATGCACGCTGGGCGGTGATGTTCGTCATTGAACTCGTCTACAAGGCCGACCTCGCCGCCATTGACGCGCACATGGCCGCGCATGTCATTTTTCTGAAGAAGTACTACGCTGCCGGCAACTTCCTGGTCTCGGGTCGAAAGATACCGCGAGATGGCGGGATCATCCTGGCCGTCGGCAAGAATCGACGGCAAATCGAAGCCATCGTCGAGGAAGATCCGTTTTGCAAGCATGGTCTCGCTGACTTTCGGATTGTCGAGTTCCGAGCAAGCCAACGCGCGGAC
>DAIRVG010000327.1:0-1238 GCA_036802945.1 Vicinamibacterales bacterium | reverse complement strand
GCATGGTCTCGCTGACTTTCGGATTGTCGAGTTCCGAGCAAGCCAACGCGCGGACAACTTCAAGTTCACAAAGACGTCGTCAACCACGAAGGACACGAAGAGCACAAAGGCGAGAAGGGTTACGTAAGTCTTTGTGCCCTTCGGACAGAAACGGATTGAAAAATACTGAGACGTGGAACCACGTCGGTTTGACAACGTCTTCGGTTACTTGATACGTACATCGGCCCATGACCCAACCTCGGGAACGCGCGCCGTACTCTGCGATCGTCGATCGCCCGCCTTTGCCTCCCTTGCCAGGCGGCAACCGCATTGTGTTCTGGACGATCGTCAACGTCGAGGTGTGGGACATCACTCGCCCGATGCCACGGGTGCTCCTGGTCCCGCCGCTGGGCCAGATCAGACATCCCGACGTGGGGAACTGGGCGTGGCACGAGTACGGGAATCGCGTCGGTTTCTGGCGGTTCTACGAGCTGTTCGAGCGGCTCGGCATCCGTCCGACGCTGTCGGTGAATGGGCGCGTCTGCGTAGACTACCCGCGCATCATGGAGGCGGTGACCAAGGCGAACTGGGAGATGCTGGGACACAGCTACGAGCAGATGCCCATGCACGTCGAGCAGGACCCCGAGGCGATGATCGTCAGGACGCTCGACACGCTCGAGAAGTTCACGGGACAGCGGCCCATTGGCTGGCTGAGTCCCGGATTCGGCGAAACATTCCAGACGCCGGACCACCTCGCCGGCGCCGGTCTCAAGTACACCTGTGAGTGGCCGTACGACGACGAGCCGACGCGCATGTCGACCAAGCATGGCCCGCTCGTCACGCTGCCGTACCCGATCGAATGCCAGGATGTGACGACGCTTGCCGTCCAGACGCAGGAGGCGTCGTACTTCGCGCGCAAGTGCATCGATGCGTTCGAGCGGCTGTACGAGGAGAGCGCGAAGCGGACGAAGATCTTTTCGATCGCCATCCATCCGTACGCCGCGGGGCAGCCGCATGCGATCAAGTACCTCGAGCAGATCTACGAGCACGTCGCGAAGTTCAAGGGTGTGCAGATCTGGAACGGCAAGGAAATCTACGACTGGTACTCGAAGTCGCCGGAGAATTTCGTCGGCCCGCTAAAATAGACAAACCACGAAGGCGCGAAGGAGAGTCCTTCGTGGTTGAATTACTGCCCATGGCCCCCGAGAAATTCCGCATCGGCATCACACGCGACACGCTGCGCGCGGATGGCACGTCGA
>DAIRVG010000326.1:0-3681 GCA_036802945.1 Vicinamibacterales bacterium | reverse complement strand
ACGCTCTACGACGGGCTGCAGATCAAGCATCTCGAGGAAGTGATCGCGACGATCTGCTATGGCGGCGCGATCGTCGGGTCGGCCATGGCCGCGTATCTGCTCTGGCAGTTTGTGTAAGTGCTTTGCACTTGTTTAGTGCAGGGCCTCCGACAGGCTCAACGTCGCCATTGCATCGGCTGGGGATGCGTCAAACTGCAGCATCAACCGGCGCACGGCAAGCCATCGCCTGAGGTGCAGAATCGCGATTGCGACGGCGGCAATACCTCCATACCAGAACATGGCGCGCGTCGAGGCGAGCGCATGCCGCTGAATCGCCGCGTTCACGAACGCGAAGACGATGAGCGGGACGATGTAGAGGAGCCAGCGCGACTTCAGGGACTCTGCGTCCGGCATGTGCGCGCATGTGAACGGGACCTTCCTCCAGCCGGCCAGCGCGCACTCCACAAGCACCGTTGCGGAAAGCAGATCGAGCGCACCCACCGACACGGCGGCGTAGGGGCCCCATCCCAGAAAAAAGGCGGCGGCGGATGCGGCTACCGCGATAGGAACCATCCCGACGAGCGCGATGGCGATCGCGGTCGCGTCAATCGCCGCCATGACCGGCGGCTGCGCCAGGCGGAAGGACCAGTTGGCGTCGACATCCGTCGGGACGGCAAACGCGGCGCGCAATCCCAGTACGACGAAGAACATCAAGACGAGCGGCAGGGACAGAATGGATATGCCAGGAGAGTCGAGCGCGATCGTCTCCCGGATGCTCCCGGCCATCACGCTCATCGTGCCGATCGCAGCGGCGAGGCCCGCGTAGCCCGTTACGATCAATCGATGGCGCCGGCTGCGCAGGAGACTGGCGACGATGAAGACAAGAATTCCGCGTACGACCGCAGACGAAGGCAAGGCGACCGCCGCGCTCCGCGCGAATGTCGAGATGACGCCTGCATGCTGGTGGCGCTCTGTCTCGAGCGTTCGCCGCGCGAGGATGGACGCCGGCAACAGGTAGACCGGAATGACCAGCACCATTGCTGAGACGCACGCGATCGGCGCCAGCAGGGCCGTCGACGCCAGCGTGGAATGCGGGGTGCCGACAAGCCACGAATAGAGCGCGGCAAACCAGACCGGGGGCAGTGCTATCGCGCTCGAGTCCCCGAAGATCATGCGGGTAACCATGGCCGGCAGCACGCCTGGGATGAAGAAAAACACCTCGGCGAGCGCGGCGACGGTCACCAGTTGCAGTACCGTGGCGAGACGTTCGGACACGTGCTCGCCCAGGCAGAACGCGATGGTGCCACGGACGATCAGGAGGAACGCGAACACAAAAAGGCTTCCCCCCATCGTCGCGATGACGTGCGCCGCGAAGACCGTCGGCAGGAAGCCCAGCGCTGGATGTGACGGCGCCGCGACCGCCAGGATGATGCCCGCGGGAAGGCTGATCGGCAGCGAGAACATCGTGACCACGATCAGCGCCGCCGAAAGCCGCGCGGCCGTGAGCGTCCGTGCTCTCACGGGGAGACTTCCCACAATCTCCTGGTCCGTTCGGTCGGGCAGCAGCGCTTCCCACATGACCGCCGCCAGGAGCGCTGCGGCAAGCATCCCGTACAGGACGAAGAACATTCGATCCGCCTGGATCGCCAGGTCGACAAAGAATGCGGGCGCGTACCTCATCGCGGAGTAGTTGAGCAGTTGGTGAACTGCGTACATCGCCGGCGGCACAGAGACCAGTACCGTCGCCCAGAGCGCGAACTGCGCGGGATCCGTCTCCCTGGACATCGACGCCGCACTCAGCAGCCTTCGCACCGAGTCACGCGACAGCAGCTTGAACTGCTCGATCTCCCGCGCAACGGCGTCAGGGAAAGCCTGTCGCGCCGAAGCTTCGCACCAGGCAATGAGGCGGAGGCGGGTCACAGCGTCACGACGTCAGCGATCTCGCGGCCGATGCGGACGACATCCTGGTCGATCGCGACACTCGTGAATGCTTCCTCGAGCGAGGTCGTATGTGTCAGCTCCCGAAGCTTCCTGACGGAGTTCGATGCGACGACGGCGCTGTCGTGAAGAATCAGCACCTCCTGGCAGACGCGCTCGACCACGTCGAGCAGATGTGAGCTGTAGATGACGATCTTTCCGCGCTCCGCAAGCGTGTTCACGAGCGTGCGAAGGATCAACGACGCACCGACGTCCAATCCCGAGTTCGGCTCGTCGAGGACGACGATCTGCGGGTCGTGAATCAGCGCGGCGGCGATGAGGACCTTCTGCCGCATGCCCTTGGAAAAGGACGACAACGGCGCGTAGCGATCCGTATCGAGCCCGAACAGCTCGAGGTAGCGATTCGTCCGGCGCACCAGCGTGCCGCGCTGGATGCCGCGCAGTCCGCCGACGAGCTCGAGGTACTCAGGCGCCGTGAGATAGGCATAGAGACGCGGCTCTTCGGGCACGTAGCCGACAATCGCCTGGTAATCCAGCAACTGCTGCTGAATGTCGATGCCGTGCCACCGGACCACGCCGCGGGTCGGTCGCAGCAGTCCGACGATCATGCGCACCGTCGTGCTCTTCCCCGACCCGTTACGGCCAAGCAAGCCGACAACGTCTCCCGGCCTGGCGCGGAGACTCAGCGCCCGCACCGCTGGAATGCCGCGATAGCTTTTCCAGATCCCGTCGAGCTCGAGCACGTGAGGCTCCAGTCGAATCGTGTGTCAGTTCGCACGGCGCGACGGCCAGAAACAGGTCGCCGTGGGAATCAGACAGAGAAGCGCGATGCCAGCGACGTAGCCTGCCGCATGCATCGCGGTGGCTTGATCGGGAAGCAGCGAGGACATGCTTCCCGTTCCGAATCCGGAAAGAAGCAGCAGGAGGAACAGGTAGTACGAGACCTGCATCACCGTGAGGGTGACGAGGATTGGCAGGTCGTCGCGCAGCGAGTGCAGATCCGCCACAACATCGGACGCCAGCGCGCCGGCCAGCGCTTTCCAGATCGCGAGGTAATGCCGCGCGCGAAGCACGTACCCGTCGGGAGATTCGAACTGCATGTCCGCGATTGCGGGCGAGACGACCAGCGCGAATGTGTCGCCGTGCAGGTACCGCTGCGCGATCTGCGCGAGCCAGGTTCCGGGCATCACTGGGCCTCGGCGGGTTTCAGCGCGAGCGCGTCGCGCAGCAGGCGATAGGCGTCGCGCACGGTCAGTCCGTAGGGCGTGGGGCGGTACAGGCGCCGGGGCAGGCCAATGGCGCCAGGGGCCCGCTCCTCCTGGCGCGATTGGACGAAGCCTTTCGCTTCCATGCGGCCAAGCGTCACGTAGATCGAGCCGCGCTTCAGCCGCCCCTGTGAGGCGTCGACAAGCTCCAGCCCGTATCGTTCGGCTGTTTCGAGCAGATCGAGGACCAGGGATTCAGTGGACGAGATCGACGGAAGGCGAGATTCGCTCAAGTAACGATGATCTTACATATTGTAAGACCAGTGTCAAGAGACTCTTGGGATTTGGCTTTTGGGATTTGGGATTTGCTATTGCCTGTCCACGTAGACGTAGTACAGATCGGTCGCGACTTCGAAGTCGTTTTTCGGGACCGAGATAGCCATCGTCTTCCACTCGGTCGTCGGCTCGATGACTTGCCACGCGGCGGCATTACCCACGCGCACCGGCATCGCGAAGTCCTTCTCGCCGGCCTTCCATCGATAGGCAACCGTCTTCGCCG
>DAIRVG010000325.1:0-3704 GCA_036802945.1 Vicinamibacterales bacterium | reverse complement strand
AGATCGTCGCGATCACTTCCTCGAGATGCTTGATCTGCAGCCCGTCGTAGAGCGTGTGGCGAAAGCGATGCGCCCAGTGGAACAGCGACAGCGCGCACAGCGCGAAGAGCGTCAGGGCCGCGATCGGATTGGCTAGGACGACAGCCATGCGCTCGTGCGTGGGCGCCGCCAGCCATCCCAGCGGGAACGCGATGCCGAACAGGAATAGGAGTGCCGGCATCAGCATCCCGGACATGACACCGCCGGCGCTGAAGAGCATCCACAGCAATGGTTCTGGATGTCGTTTGATCATTTACGCCCTCAGTAGGACCCAGAAGATGACCGCCGAGGCCACGACCCATGCCGCGTAGTGACCGCCGGCAACCCACGAGGCGGGCACGCGCGTCTTGCCGATATGCACCACCATCGCCCGCGGGGCAGCGTCGAAGAAGCTGTACGCGTGGTAGACCAGGAACAGAAAGCTCACGACGTTGAGCCAGAAGATCGCCGGCGTTGCCGACCACGACATGAACTGCTGGTAGTTCGCCTCCCCCTGCAGCACCGCACGCACGAGCAGGAGAAGGTAGACGACGAACCACGCCACGAAGATACAGCTCGCTTCGCGAAGGACGAACGCGAAGTAGGACCAGCTCCCCAGCCACCAATACGTCGACACGCGGCGGCGCAGCCAGCGCGGATGATAGTCGGTGTAGTTGGGACTCCCAGCCACTATGCCCCCCTCGGCATGAAGAACGTCTTCATCTCTTCGAGCGCCGCGGTCAGCTTGTAGCGCTGTATGGCGCCGGCGGGATCGACGTGTTTGGGACAGACCTTCGTGCATTCGCCGACGAAGGTGCAGCCCCAGATCCCCGCGTGCTCGGAGAGCACCTCCATCCGCTGCTTCGCGCCCTCGTCCCGGTTGTCCAGGTTGTACCGCTGTGCGAGCGCGATCGCGGCCGGGCCGATGAATTTCGGATCCAGGCCGTAGATCGGGCATGCCGCGTAGCACAGCATGCAGTTGATGCACATGCTGAACTGTTTGTACTCGTCGAGCTCCTGCGGCGTCTGCAGGTACTCGCCCTCCGACAGCGGTTTGTCGTAGCGGCGCACGATAAACGGCTTGACGTTCACGAGCTTCCGCATGAAATCGCCGATATCGACGATCAGATCGCGGATGACCGGGAAATTCCGGAGCGGCTCGATCCGCAGCGGTCCGGGCGCGTAGTCGGCCATGAACGTGGCGCACGTCAGCTTGGGCTCGCCGTTCACCGTCATGCCGCAGCTCCCGCAGATTCCCATCCTGCAGGACCAGCGATATGACAGGGTGCCGTCGATCTTGTCCTTGATGTAGTTCAGGCCATCCAGGACGACCCAGTCCTTCGGGCAGGGCACCTCGTGCTCGTCGAACGTCGGTTCAGACTGCTTCTCCGGCAGATAACGCGCTATTTGCAGTGTGATGTGGTCCCCCATGCGCAGCGGCCTCCCCGTAAACCCGCTCGGCCGGCGGCCAGCGGGTGATGGTGACAGGCAAGTACTCGACCCGTGGTGATCCGTCCGCGTTTCGGTGGACGAGCGAATGCGAGAGAAACCGGACGTCGTCGCGCGCGGGAAAATCTGTACGCTGGTGCGCGCCGCGCGATTCATGGCGCTTCACCGCGGACGCGACGATCGTCTCCGCGACGTCGAGCATGAACGACAGTTCGAGCGCCGAGACCCGCTCGGTGTTGAAGGTGCGACTGGTGTCCTCGATGGCGAGGTCGGCGAAGCGCGCCCGCACACGCCGGAGCTGCTCGATTCCCTTCGCCAGCGCCGCGCCCGTCCGGTAGATCCCGGCACTCTCTTCCATCGTCTTCTGCATCTCCTCGCGCAGATTGGCGATGCGCTCGTGCCCTCTTCTATTGAGCAGGTCGTGCTCGACGCGGCGCCGCTCGTCCTCGGTCTGCGCCACGACCCCCGCCGTCACATCGAACACGCGCGAGGCGTACTCAGCCGCCACGCGCCCGGCGCGCGCGCCGAAGACAAGCAGCTCTGGCAGCGAGTTCGAGCCGAGCCGGTTGGCGCCGTTGATGCTGACGCACGCCGTTTCACCGACGGCATAGAGCCCAGGCAGCGGCGTGGCGCCGTTGATGTCGGTGTGGACGCCGCCCATCATGTAGTGGACGACCGGCCGCACGGGAATCAGCTCGGTGACCGGGTCGACGTTCTGGTATTTCTTGCACAACTCGCGAACGAACGGGATCTTGGAATCGATCTTCTTCGCGCCGAGATGCCGGAGGTCGAGGTGCACGACCGGTCCGTACGGCGTCGCGATCGTCCGCCCCTTGGCCAGTTCCTGCATGAACGCCTGGGACAGTCGATCGCGGGGCCCGAGCTCCATCGACTTGAAGACCGGATCCTTGTGCGGCGTGCCGAGGTTGTAGTCCTGCAGGTACCGGTAGCCGTCCTTGTTGATCAGGTACCCACCTTCGGCCCGCGCGGCTTCCGTGATCAGGATGCCGGTAAACGGCAGGCCGGTCGGATGGTACTGGACGAATTCCATGTCCTTGAGCGGCGCACCCGCGCGATAGGCCAGGCTCATCCCGTCGCCGGTGTTGATCGAGGCATTGGTCGTGAACGGAAAGACCTTGCCGCATCCGCCGGTGCACAGGATCACCGCCCGCGCGGTGATCGCCTCGACGCGTCCCGAGGCGAGATCGATCGCCACCACGCCCTGCGCGCGTCCGTCATCGACCAGAATCTTCGTCACGAACCATTCGTCGTACCGCTTGACGGTCGTGTACTTGAGCGAGGTCTGGAACAGCGTGTGCAGCATGTGGAAGCCGGTCTTGTCGGCGGCAAACCACGTGCGCATTTTCTTCATGCCGCCAAACGGCCGCACGGCGACGCGGCCATCGGGCTCGCGGCTCCACGGGCAGCCCCAATGTTCGAGCTGCAACAGCTCCCTGGGCGCCTCCTTGACGAACGCCTCGACCGCGTCCTGGTCGGTCAGCCAGTCGCCGCCGGCAATCGTGTCGAAGGCGTGCTCGTCGAGACTGTCATCGGGAGCAATCGCGCCCGCGGCGCCTCCTTCCGCGGACACCGTGTGGCTCCGCATCGGATACACCTTGGAGACGACCGCGATATCGAGGCGTGGATTGGTTTCAGCGATGGCGATAGCAGCGCGAAGACCGGCGCCGCCGCCGCCGACCAGCACAACGTCATGATTAGGGATCACCGTTTCCTCCGCCGACCGTGGTTCGTACCTTCGTTGTGCCGGAAAGCGGCCTTGTGTGAGTCGGGCGTTATTCCGCTGACAGGAGCTCATCCATCAGGACGTGCCCGTCGTGGCGGACGATCCTCCGGCTCACGCTGCCGTCGTGGTACTCGTGCTGGACGCTCATGCACCCGCACGAATATTCCACTTCCCGCGTGACGACGCAGTCGTCGTCATGGTCTTCGTAGTGTTCCCCGTCGACGATTTTCCCGCATGGAGCGGGCTGACCCTTGAAGCTGCCGTTAGCGTTCACGCATTCCCCTCCTTCCGAAGTTGCCTTGGGGTACGCCGAGACGCGGAGCGCCGATACGCCGTCGAAACTATTGCTGCGGGCTGCTGAGACCGTTACAGCAGCGAGCGGCAACTCGGGGACTAAAGGGAAACCAGAGGTGGGATCGGAAGCCTCCCCGGCGGCTTCAGTGAGGCACATACTACACAGCCGGGGTAGAAGTTCAAAGTGGGAAGTTCGAAG
>DAIRVG010000324.1:0-3715 GCA_036802945.1 Vicinamibacterales bacterium | reverse complement strand
TCTAGCGGCGGCGCTGACGATCTGGCAACTTCAGCAAAGGGATGGCTCCGGGGAGAATCCGCTGGCGGATGTCCGCTTTGTGCAGCTGACCGACTTCGACGGGGTCGAGGCCGCGGCCGCACTCTCTCGTGACGGCAGGTTCGTGGCCTTTCTCTCAGATCGCGACGGGCAAATGGACGTGTGGGTGACGCAGGTTGGCACCGGTCAGTTCTACAACCTGACTCGGGGAGGCACGCCGGAGCTCGTCAACCCGTCGGTTCGCACGCTTGGCTTCTCACCCGACGGGGCCCTCGTCACGTTCTGGGCACGAAGGTCCGAGGGTCCGAATCAAGCCAACATCAGCGTCTGGGCGGCGCCGGTCCTGGGCGGAGAGCCACGACCCTACCTCGATGGCGCCGCCGAATTCGATTGGTCCAGCGACAGCGCTCGTCTCGTCTACCACACGCCGGGCCCTGGTGATCCGATGTACGTGCGCGATTCAGGCCACCCCTCCGAAGCGCGCGAAATCTTCTCAGCACCCCCAGGGCTTCACAGTCACTTCCTCGTCTGGTCCCCGGATCAGGCGTTCATCTATTTCGTCCAGGGCGCGGTACCCAATCGCATGGACATCTGGCGGATCAGGCCCGCCGGAGGAACGCCCGAACGCATCACGAATCACGATTCGCTCGTCAGCCACCCGGTTTTCCTGAACGCCCGGACGCTCCTGTACCTCGCCAGCGACTCGGACGGCTCGGGGCCCTGGATCCACAGCCTCGACGTTGATCGGCGCATTCCTCGCCGCGTGAGCTCCGGCATCGACAGATACACCTCGCTCGCGGCGAGCGCCGACGGCCGTCGTCTGGTGGCGACACTCGCGAGTCCGAAGGGCACGCTCTGGCGCGTGCCGATCACTGGTGCACACGCCGAGGCGTCGGCCGCCCGTCGCATCGCGCTGACCACCGGCAACGGATCCTCTCCGAAGCTGGGCACTGGATATCTGCTGTACATCTCCTCCAAAGGCGCCAGCGACAGTATTTGGAAGCTGCAGGGCGACAGGGCCACCGAGCTGTGGAGCGCGCCTGACACGCGGATCATCGGAGGGCCCGCGATCGCGCGGGATGAACGTCGCATTGCCTTTTCGATCAGGCGGGGCGGACAGACGTTGCTGTACGTGGCAAACGCCGACGGCACGGACGCTCGAATCGTCACAAGGTCGCTCGAGCTGCAAGGCGCGCCCGCCTGGACGCCGGACGGTCAATCCATCACTGTGGCTGCCGTCGTCGACGGCATCCCACGCCTCTTCAACGTTCCCGTTGACGGCCGCCCTCCGACGCCCTTGGTCGAGGAGTACTCAGTCGATCCAGTGTGGTCGCCTGACGGCGATGTTGTTGTGTTCTCGGGGGCGGACATCGGGACGAAATTCGCCGTGAAGGCAGTGAAGGCCGACGGCAGCGCGTACCGCCTGCCGAATCTCACGCTGACCCGCGGCGCCAGACATCTATCCTTCATGCCGGGACGACGGTCGCTCGTGGTGCTGCGCGGAGAGATCGAGCACAAGAACCTTTGGCTGATCGATCTGGAGACCGGCGCCGAGCAGCAACTGACCGATGTCGCCCCAGACTTCGCCTTGCGCGACTTCGACATCTCTCCGGACTCGCGTGACATTGTCCTGGAGCAGGTGCAAGAGCATTCCGATATCGTGTTGCTCGAGGCGCCTCGGTGATGAGTCGTGCGGCGTTACCGTCTTGCCTGAGCGACACATGGCTCGCGGCCGCTATGTCATGGAATCAACGGCCTACATCAAGGCATCGCTCGCCAATGTGCTTCCGTCAAGGGCGGCGAATGCGCTCTAATACGGCAGCCATCCGGTGGTCGAAAGCGAGGGAAACGTGAATCGGATTCTGCGATACACGAGCCTGACAGTCTTCACGGCGTTGAGCCTGCCCGCGTTCGTTGGCGCCGAGGTCTCGCGCGTCGAGGTTCTTTCGCGGCGCGACGTGGCGGCAGGGCGGTCATTCGGCTCGACCGGACCGTACGAACAGATTACGGGTCGGTTGCATTTCCTGATCGATCCCTCCAATAAGCGCAACCAGGTCATCACGGACCTCGACAAGGCGACGAGGAACGCGGCCGGAAAAATCGAGCTGTCGACCGATCTTGTGATTCTGAGGCCGCGCGATGCCAGCCGCGGAAACGGGATTGCCCTGTTCGACATCGTCAATCGCGGACGCGGCGTGGCGTTCCCCAAGTTCGACGCGCCGACGTCAACGGGTGGGACCCCCCAGGATGAATACGGCGACGGGTTCCTGCTGAACCGCGGCTACACCATCGTCCAGGTGGGCTGGGAGTTCGACGCGCGGCGTGAGGGCGCGATCCGGTTCGATCCACCGCGCGCCAATGGCGTGATCGGATTTGCCCGCGCGACATTCATTCCGACCTCGAAGGGCGCCGATGCGACGGTAGGGGACCTGGCCGGCTACATGCCCAGCAATCCCGCGGCGGCGGAGAATACGCTCACGGTGCAGGACGCACCGCAGGCAACGGCGACAACGATTCCACGCGCGAAGTGGCGGCTGGCCGGTAACGTGGTGACGCTCGAGGGCGGATTCGAGCCTGGTCGAATCTACGAACTGGCCTACACCGCTGAGGCGCCGCCGATCGCGGCGCTTGGCTTCGCAGTGGTGCGGGACGCGGCCTCGTGGGTCAAGTTCGCGCCGGACGCGATCGTTTCGGCGAAGTATACGCTGGCGTTTGGCTCGTCTCAGACCGGCCGCTATCTGCGCGAGTTCCTGTACGACGGTTTCTCGACGGACGAACGGAACCGTCTGGCGTTCGACGCGGTCTGGCCCCACCTGACTGGTGCGTCGGGCGTGAATCTCAACCGCCGCTGGTCGACGCCGACGTCCCTTTCGTCCGACGTCGCCACGTTCTTCCCGTTTTCCGACATGAAGCAGCGGGATCCAGTCACAGGCGTCGAAGAGGGTCTTCTCGAGAATGCCCGCGCGGGCGAGCATCAACCGAAGGTGTTCTGGACCAACACGCCGACCGAGTATTGGGAAAAGGCCAGCGCGCTGCTGACGACGACCCCTGATGGTTCGAAGGATCTGTCACTGCCTCCGAACGTGCGTTTGTACAGTCTGGCGGGGACACAGCACGACCCGGGCAGGTTTCCACCAGCCTCCAGCAACGGGCAGCTTGCGGACAATCCAACCGACTACATGTGGGCAATGAGGGCGTTGCTGGTGGGTATGGAGAGGTGGCTGCGTGACGGCGTCGCGCCGCCGGCAAGTCGCTATCCGCGGCGCCAGGACGGGACGCTCGTGCCGGTTGCCAACGTGGCATTTCCGGATCTGCCTGGCGTGACGTCGCCCTTGAAGGTCCTTCCTGGAGCCCGCGGAGTGAACAGCCTCGTGTCCAAGAACGGCGGCGCGGGCACGCCGCTGCCACTACTGGTGTCGCAGGTGGACAAAGACGGGAACGAGCTTGGAGGACTTCGGTTGCCCGACGTCGTCGTGCCTCTGGCGACGACGGCTGGCTGGAATTTCCGGAAGGCCGAGATCGGCGGCACGCATCTCCTGTTTCCGCTGCTCGGTTCCTACATTCCGTTTGCGAGCACCCGGTTGGAGCGCGAGCGGACGCACGATCCCCGGCCGTCCATCGAAGAGCGGTACACGTCGCGGGAGGCGTTTCTGAAGCGGATCCAGGATGCGGCAGCGCCGCTGGTGAAAGACGGGTA
>DAIRVG010000323.1:0-3770 GCA_036802945.1 Vicinamibacterales bacterium | reverse complement strand
TCGATCGAATAGATGTCGTGGTGCGGCGGCGGCGAGATCAGGCCGACGCCGGGCGTCGAATAGCGCACTTTCGCGATCCAGGGATACACCTTGTGTCCCGGGAGCTGGCCACCCTCGCCAGGCTTCGCGCCCTGCGCCATCTTGATCTGCAGGTCGTCGGCATTCACGAGGTACTCGCTGGTGACCCCAAAGCGGCCCGACGCGACCTGCTTGACGGCACTCCGCCGGGAATCGCCGTTCGGATCGGGCACGTAGCGCGACGGATCTTCGCCCCCTTCGCCGGTGTTCGACTTGCCGCCCATGCGGTTCATCGCGATGGCCAGCGTCTCGTGCGCCTCGCCGCTGATCGAGCCGTACGACATCGCGCCGGTCGCGAAACGTTTGAAGATCGCCTCCGCCGGCTCGACCTCGTCTATCGGGACGGCCGGGCCCGCCGGCTTCAGACGGAACAGCCCGCGGAGCGTCGCGCGATGCTGGTTCTGCTGATCGACGGCGTGCGTGTACTCCTTGAAGGTCGAGTACTGGCCGCTGCGCGTCGCGTGCTGCAGCTTGAAGACGGTGTCGGGATTGAAGAGGTGATACTCCCCGTCCCTGCGCCACTGGTATTCGCCGCCCGGGTTGAGCTCGTCGACGCCCGCCGGCTGCCGCCCGAACGCGCGATCGTGACGAAGACACGCTTCCTTCGCGATGATGTCGATCCCGACCCCGCCGACGCGCGACGTCGTGTGCGTGAAAAAGCGATCGATGAATTCCTGGTTCAGGCCGATGGCTTCGAAAATCTGCGCGCCGCAGTAGCTCGCCAGCGTCGAGATCCCCATCTTCGACATCACCTTGAGGATCCCCTTGTTGAGCGCCTTCACGTAGTGGTCGATCGCGTCTTCGCGGCTGACACCCACGATCAGGCCGTGCGCGATCATGTCGTCGATCGTCTCGAACGCAAGGTACGGGTTGACCACGCCCGCGCCGTATCCCATGAGCAGCGAAACGTGATGCACTTCGCGCGCGTCGCCTGATTCGACGACGAGCCCGCAGCGCGTGCGTGTGCCTTCACGCACCAGGTGATGGTGCACGCCGGCGGTGGCCATCAGGCTCGGAATCGGCGCGAGCTTCGGTCCGACGCCGCGATCCGACAGGATCAGGATGTCGTAACCCGCCGCGACGGCTTCGCTGGCACGGCGGCACAGGTCGCTCATCGCCCGCTCCAGCCCCGCACCGCCCTTCTCCGGGTCGAACATCATCGGCAACGTCGTCGACCGGAACGGCGAGTCGGGCGGCAGGTGCCGCAGCTTCGCGACGTGTTCGTTGTGGATGATCGGGTACTTGATTTGAATCTGACGGGACGACTCGGGCTCCGGCTTCAACAGATTGCGCTCCGGCCCGATCGTCGAGCCCATCGACGTCACGAGCTCCTCGCGGATCGCGTCGAGCGGCGGATTCGTCACCTGCGCGAACAGTTGCTTGAAGTAGTCATACAGCAGGCGTGGCTTATCCGACAGCACGGCCAGCGAGGTGTCGGTGCCCATCGAGCCGACCGGCTCCTCGCCGTTGACGGCCATCGGTCCGATCAGCACGCGCAGGTCTTCCTGCGTGTAGCCGAAGGCCTGCTGCCGCTTCAGCACCGTTTCGTGGTCGGGCTGCTCGGCCCGCGCGGCGGGCAGATCGTTGATGTCGATGATGTTGCCAGCGAGCCACTGCCGGTACGGATGCTGCGCCGCCAGCTCCCGCTTGATCTCATCGTCGTCCACAATGCGGCCCTTCGCCGTGTCGACGAGGAAGATGCGCCCGGGATGCAGCCGCTCCTTGACGAGCACGTCCTCGGCCGGAATGTCGAGCACGCCGACCTCCGATGCCATCACGACCATATCGTCCTTGGTGACGTAATACCGTGACGGACGAAGTCCGTTGCGATCGAGCACCGCGCCGATGATCGTGCCGTCGGTAAACGCGATCGACGCCGGGCCATCCCACGGTTCCATCAACGACGAGTGGTACTCGTAGAACGCCTTTCGATCCGGATCCATCGAATCGTTCCCGCTCCATGGCTCCGGGATCATCATCAGGATCGCGTGCGGAAGCGACCGGCCCGTCATGGTCAGGAACTCGAGCACGTTGTCGAAGATGGCCGTGTCGCTGCCGCCTTCGCGAAGCACCGGCAACACCTTCTTGAGATCCTCACCCAGAAGGTCGCTCTGGAGCAGTCCCTCGCGCGCGCGCATCCAGTTGATGTTGCCGCGGAGTGTGTTGATCTCGCCGTTGTGGGCGATGTAGCGATACGGGTGCGCAAGCGGCCACGACGGAAATGTGTTCGTGCTGAACCGCTGGTGCACCAGCGCCAGGCAGGACTCGAGCGTCGTGTCCGAGAGATCCGGGAACATCGGCGCAAGCTGTCGCGCCGTCAGCATGCCCTTGTAGGTCAGCGTGTTCCCCGAGAGGCTGACGATGTAGAAGAAACGACGCGAGAGCGCGTTGATACTGACGCTGTCCGCGGCGTGCTCGATGCGCTTACGGATGACATACAGCTTTCGCTCGAAGCGCTGCCGGTCGTCGGCAGTCTTGACGGCGTACGGGGCGCCGATAAAGAGGTGCTGAAAGATCGGCTGCGTTGCCTTCGCGCTGTCGCCGACAAGGCTGTTGTCGTTCGGAACGTCGCGCCAGCCAAGAACCGTCGCGCCCTCCTCCTGCACGACACTCGCGATCAGGTTGCGGATCGTCTCGCGATCGCGCTCGTCGCGCGGCAGGAAGACGAGGCCCGCGCCGTACGAGCCCGCGGCGGGAAGCGTGAACGACACGGCCTTGCGGAAAAACGCATCCGGCGTCTGGATCAGGATGCCGGCGCCGTCACCGGTATTCGCCTCACAGCCGCACGCCCCTCGGTGCTCCAGGTTGATCAGGACCTCGAGCGCCTTGCGCACAATGGCATGCGACCGCCTCCCCTTGATGTCGACGACGAAGCCGACGCCGCAGGCGTCGTGCTCGTTTTTCGGGTCATAAAGACCCTGTGCGAGAGGATCGAGGTCGCGCGGATTGACCATGGTCGAGACATTCTGCAGATCGCCGGACCATAAGGGAAATACAATCATCTGAAGGACTCAATCTCATTTCGTCATGCTTGGGGAACAGGGACGTCCCCAATCCTTAGATGGCCGACAGATCCGTCAGATCCGTCGGGCTCACCTCCTGCCAGCCCACGGCCGGATATTGCCAATCGGCTGGAAAACGAATCGATTTGCTCGTTTTTGCTCCTACTATCCCCGAGATCCCCATGGCTGGACGGCTCTGTCCTGATCCGTGGGCTTAGCGTCCGCCGTCGTTCCCGGAGCCTCGGCGGGCAGCAGGAGATTCGCGATGCACGCACCGATGAAGTTCGTGGAGAAGGGTCTGTCGATAGCCGCCAATGGCGTCTGGCAGGTGTTTTCCGCCGCCAACAGGATCAAGCAGAACCCCTCGTTCACGCCCCGGTGGTCCGACAAGCCGCTGCTGAAGTCGTATCAGAAGACCAAGCCGCCGCTCGGATGGCCGCGCGAGACCGACTCGCTCTGTCCCACCTGCACGCGCGAGGCGCGTCAGGAGATCCTCGACGGGAAGAAAGATGTGTCGATCCTCCTCAATGAAAAGGTCGGCGAGATCAAGGCGACGATCATCGAGCGCGACGGCAAGATCCTCATGGTGAAGGACTGCCCTCTCCACGGTCATTTCGAGGACGTGATGGCCATGGACCCGGCGTTCTTCAAGCACCTCGAGGAGGTCTTCCCGGGTCGCGACATTCGCGC
>DAIRVG010000322.1:0-3831 GCA_036802945.1 Vicinamibacterales bacterium | reverse complement strand
GGGCCGCGGCGCAGCAGCAGTTGCCGATCTCCGAGATCCTCCCTCAGCTTATTGGCAACACCATCGTTCTTCTACCGGGCGACCTCGCCGATCAGCCCAATCATCGCGCTCATTTCAAGCCGGGCGCCGATCAACTGGAGGTGCCGGGCCAGTTCAATCAGGCGTTGCTCACGCTGTTGTCGACGTATCCGGTGGCCTCGCCATCCGGTGGGTTCACGTACATCTTCGACCCGGCGCTCGGAACGTTCACGCGAGCGAGCGAGAGCTTCGGGCCGTTTTTTGCCGAGCGGGCGCTCACCATCGGACGCACGAAAGTCAGCGTGGGTCTCGGCCACCAGCGCGCGACCTACGACACGTTCGAGGGATTGAACCTCCGCCAGCGCGACCTGAAGTTCTTCGTTCGTCATATCGACTGTTGTAGTCGCGCTGGCGGTAGCGCGTCTCAACCGGACAACTCGCTGCTGACGCCCGCTTTCGAGGGCGATCTCGTTCAAGCGGCACTCGCGCTCGATCTGGTGACCGACACAACCGTAGTCTCCGTCAATTACGGTGTCCACGACAGGCTCGACATTGGCGTCGCGATACCGTTCGTGCGAGTGCGCATGGACGCGAGTGTCGTCGCGAGCATCGAACGCCTGGCCACGGCGGCCGAGCCAACGACTCACAGGTTCGATGGGCCAGATCCTGATCGGCAGACGTTTCGCGCGTCAGGCCAGGCGAGTGGCCTGGGTGATGTGGTGCTTCGGGCCAAGTATCTGGTTCTGCCGGTGACAGGCGGTGGGTTGGCTGGCGCGGTCGATGTTCGTGTGCCGACCGGCGATGAGACGAACCTGCTCGGCACGGGGGGCGTTCAGGGGCGCGCGTACGCCATCGCCTCGTTCACTCACGGTCGCGTCTCGCCGCATCTGAACTTGGGATACACGTTCTCCAGCCGTGGTGCGCTCCCGCGCGCGCGACTGCGTGACGAAATCAACGGAGCACTGGGTTTCGATCTGGTGATGACGCCACGGGCCACGCTGGCTGTCGATGTGCTGAGTCGCGTCCTCCTCGACGCGGGAAGGCTGCGGCAGGCCGACAAGATCTTCGAGTTCATTCCTGCAGGCACCGGCTCGGGAGGAGGAGGCGGCGGCGGTGGCGGGGGCGGTGGCGGGGGAGTGCAGCCAGCGCCAAGCGCTACTCAGACCGTCACGCATCAGGAGCTGCAACTCGAGCCGGGCAACTTGCGACTGTTCCTCGGCTCGGCGGGAATTCGATTCAGCCCCTGGCGAAGTGTCCTGGTGACAGCCGGGTTTCTCTTTCCTCTGACGGAAGCCGGCCTGCGCGATCGGGTGACGCCGGTCATCGGATTGGACTACGGCTTCTGATAGGGTCGACGGTCACGGCTTCGCCGTCCGCTCGATACGCTCAATCACCCAGCCAGCCGATGCCTGCCGCAAGTGGAAGCGTGTTTGCTGCGGAGGATTGCGCGAGGCGCTGCCGATTTTCGGAACGAGCGCATGCGTAACCAGGCAGGTCGCCGTCGCTGTAGACCCCGAAATGTTCGTCGCGAGAACCTGAACCTCGACGTCGTAGCTGACGGCATCGGCAAACGTGCGGGTGATCGCTCCCAGCTGCTCTGCGGAGAGGCCAGGAAAGATTCGTCGCAGGGCCGCTGGATCCCGTTCGTCGTATGCCGCCTCGTAGGCCTTTAACAAAGTGCGGATCGCTTCTTCCGGTGCCAGCGCATCAGCCGGAGACGTCTCACCCTCGCGCTTCGGACGAGCGGCCACGATCGCGGCCGCCTCGGCTGGACGACTGTCTGGTGGACTCGCGTCGCCCGGACCAGAGACTGGCGGCTCACTGAGTGCAGTCGAAGCCGGCGGTCCAGGCGCCAACGGCTTCTCATCGATGCTCGATGCGGACCGTTCTGCTCCTGCGGCTTGCAACGAACCGGACCGCGCCTCCCGGTTGCCAGCGCGCGCGAACAAATCGGTCGCCAACCAGAGAGCAGCGATCCCGTCGACGGACTGCCCTCTACCGAGCAGCGCCGTCCCCTGATTGAACTGATCCATCGCCGCGCGGTACGTTTGAGACGAAGCGACGATCGGATCCTGCTGCTCCGCGTTCAAGCGTGTCTGGTTGACCGACGTTCGTGCGGCCGTCACGAGCTCGTTCACGAACGACTTGCTCAGTCGTCCAGGTTGTGCCCGAAGCAGCCTGAGCGCCGCTTCTCTATCCCGCGTGGCGATGAGGCGCCATACCTGTCCCTCGAGATCGGCAGCGTCGCCGGTACCCACCGCCTGCGCTCGATTTCCATTCGAGATCTGGGATGGCGATGGCACGGCCGCCGCTGTCGACGTATCTGCGGATAACTGCGGAGCGGCTGATAATGGCGGAGCTGTCGATGCCTGGTCGGATAATCCGGTGTCGGTGAGAAGTCTCGACGTGTCGACGAGGTACAGCACGCCCGCACTTGCGGCAACCAGTCCAATCACGAGAGCGGCCAATACCGCGGGACGACGACCACCCGGAAATCTGAGCGAAACACCGGCCGCTTGATCATCTCCGGGTGCCGGCCTTTTGAGCGCCGCGCTCGATCTGTCCGTTCCCGCTCCGCGCGCCGGCGCCTCGTGCCCGGCATTGCCGGAGGCGTCAGCATTCGATTGGAGCACGAGCCGCATCGGTTCCTGCGGTCCTGTAAGATTGCGCAACAGCCCGTCGATCTCACGCTTCAGGACCTCTAGATCGTCGTAGCGCTCGTCCGGATTGTTTGCCATCGCGCGCCGGGTCATGCGCACCAATTCCGGATGCACCCCCGGTACGACGTCTGATAGCGGAGACGCCTCTATCGGCTTGGTGATGCGCGATATCAGCTCCTCGTACGTGCCCTTGAACGCTGGTACACCCGCGATCACCTCGTACAAGACGCACCCCAGCGCAAAGACGTCGGTTCGACGATCGATCGTCTGGCCGGTGGCCTGCTCGGGGGCCATGTAGCGCATCGTCCCCAAGACATGCTCGGTGCGCGTGGTGTCGGCTGCGAGCACGCGCGCTATGCCGAAGTCCAGAATCTTCAGCACGCCGCTGTCATGCCGGACGAAGTTCGCCGGCTTGACATCAAGATGAATGATGCTGGCACGGTGGGCATGCGCAAGTCCCACGCACGCATCCGCCATGAGCCGGAGCTTCTCGGGCAAGCCCAGCTGCCCTTGCCGAATCAGCATCGCCAGTGTCTGGCCCGGCACGTACTCCATGGCAATGAAGGGGCGGCCCTGATGTTCGCCGACGTCGAAAATCGTGACGATGTTCGGGTGATGCAGTCGGCCGGAAGCCCGTGCCTCGCGGTTGAAGCGTTCGCGAGCGATGGAGTCCAACGCGACGTCGAGAACCTTGACCGCGACGTATCGGTCGATGAGCGGGTCCCGCGCCAGATACACCGATCCCATGCCTCCTCGCCCGATGAGGTCAATGGTCTCGTAGCGATCGATCGTCTTGAACTCGTTCTCGTCCATCGTGCTGTCCGGCTGCGGGCGAAGCCGGTGTCGTGCGCGTCACAGGGATGGGCGACAAGGCCACGGCGAGGCGCGGCAGCCCGTCGTCAAACGATAAGCAGATGATGATAACCGCGGCAGGCAACAGCGAGCTTGTTTTTTGGCCGTCGCCTTCGTCATCCGGCCGCCAGCCTACTCGTCGCCGCTCAGGCGGACGCCTAGACGCCGCCTAGCGCCTTGAAATGTCCGCTTTGGGGGTGTCTGTCGTTATAGCCAATAAGCAGGCTGCGGCCGTTCTTCAACCCGAAGCTGGCCGTTGCGAAGAGCACACGTGGCGCAATCCAGCGTCGCGCAATTCAGG
>DAIRVG010000321.1:0-3839 GCA_036802945.1 Vicinamibacterales bacterium | reverse complement strand
GGACGACGATGGAGCCTGCCAGGTATTCGCCCAGCAGGACCGACGTCACGATGGACATGCCTGCGAGCAGGTCAGATCCGAACTCGCGTCTCAGAAGTTTCGTGAGCAGTTCAAGGACGAGAGGTACGCCGCCGACGGCGAGTGTGAGCACGAGCGGCAGTCGGGTCGTCGCCGGCGCCGCGTGGACGCCGAACCGGAGCACCAGATGCGCGAGGATTCCCGCCGCAGACAGGACCGCAAGGATGCTGGTCCTCCGGCGCCACACGCTCCAAACGACGTCGTTCACGCCATCGAGCCTAATCTACCCGACGCTCACTTGGGTCTAAAAGCCGACGACCAGACTGAGACGCACGGTGCGCGGCACTGCCGGATGCATGTGGATGTCGTAGACACCACCGAGCGGTTCGCCTGGCAGGCGCGACGCGAAGTAGTAGTCGATGTCGCTGACACGCGCATTCGCGAGGTTGAACAACTCGAGGTTCGCGCGGAGGTTCGCCGTCACCTGGTACCCGCCTTCAAGATTGAGCAGGGTCGTCGCCTTCGACCGCACGGAGTTGTCCTCGACCAGCGGCCGCGGTCCGAAGTACCGGATCCGCAGGCTGCCGAAGGTGCGGTGGAAGTTGTCGACGCTCGCGCCTCCCGACACCACGGTATCGACCGCTTCCGGCACAAACGCTCCGGCCTCGTTGAACGCGGAGAAACGGGCCCGCGACTTCGACAGGTCGCCGTCGAAGACCAGCCATTTCATCGGACTGTAGTAATTCGTGAACTCGACACCGTACCGCTTGCTTCCGGGCCCTGGCTCGGTCGCGCCGATGTCGCCGTTGTAGACGAGCTCGGAGCCGAGCCGAAGAGTCCAGAAGGAGACCGTGCTCTGCAGGTGCGGAATGATGACCGTCCGGGCGCCGATCTCCGCGCCTTTCGCCCTGACGAGCGGCGTCACGCGGTTCGCGGGATTACCGGCCGTATCCACCACGATCGTCGTGCCACGCGCGTCGTTGCTGTGAAAGCCCGTTCCGGCGTTGGCGTAGAACTCAGTGCTCTTCCAGGGCCCGAACGTGGCGGCCGCTTTCGGACTGACGATGCCGGCGGTCGAGGTGCCGCTGTTCACCGGCAGGAGCTTGTCGTCAACCGTGTACCGCGACGCGTCGCCGCGGAGGCCGACCGTGGTTCGCAGCCACGATGACCACTCGACCTCGTTCTGCGCGTACAGCCCGCCGCTGGTCACCACTGCGGCGTCGTTGCTCCGCGTCCCGAGCCGCGCGCGCGCCTCGGTGTGATACAGCGCCACGGTTCCGATGCGATCGTTGCGTACCTGCGCACCATAGGTGTTCTGCACGGAGTACCGGCCCCAGCGCGCGATCCGCCGTTGGAACGCCTTCACGCCGGAGGCAAACCGATGATCGACCTGCTCCTGCTGATCGCCGTGAACGGGGTCGTCGAGGAAGAACGTGAAGTTCGACACGAGGTCGAGGTTGTACAGCAGCCCAAAGGCCGTGACCTTGGTGAGCACCTGGCCGGTCACATGCTGCCATTCGCTGGAGAGACTGTACCGGGAGGTCTGCCCGCCATCGGTAGGATCGAGCGATCCGAAGCGCCCGATCATCCCGTCGTCGATGGCCCGCTGCGGTGATGCTTCAGTGGCATTCCACTGTCCGTGGTACCCCATAGCCGTCACCGAAAACCCGTTGACGCTCTCTTCGCCGCGGCTGTAACGCAGCACGCCATTGAGTTTGTTGTAGGAGTCGGGCACCGTCCACGGCCCGGAGTTCGTCGACACCTCGAACGCGCCGAGGAGATAGCCACGGCCCACGCGCGGCGACGCGGCGAAGAAGCCGCGCCGATATCCGTATGTCCCGGTTTCCACGCGCGCCAGCGGTCGGTCGAGCTCGGTGGCGTAGTTGATGTTCGAGGCGCCCGCGGTCGCAAAGTCACCCTGGTCGGCGAAGTACGGACCCTTCGAATACTGGATGCCTGCGACCAGCTCTGGCATCAGGAAGTTGATGTCGGAGTACCCCTGGCTGTGCGCGTGCGTCGGCATGTTGGCGGGTGTGCCCGCGACGGTCGTCGCGAAATCGCTGCCGTGATCGAGGTTGAATCCGCGCAGGAAGTACTGGTTGGCCTTTCCCTCCCCGCTGTGCTGGGTGATGATGACGCCGGGAACCGTCTCGAGCACTTCGCCCTGTCGCATGAACGGCCGGACGTCGAGTTGCCTGGCGGTAATCGCGCCCTGACTGGCCGACTGCGCTATGCCGACCAGGTTCTCCGCGGGGTTCTCGACATCCGCCAGATTGGCAAACGTGCGCTTGCCCACCACCACCACTTCGGCATTGAGGGACAGCTGCATCGTCGCATCGACCCGTACAAGGTCCTGTCGCATTTCGACGGCGCGTCGCGTCGCGGACGCGAAATTGACGAGGGTGAACGACACCTGATATCGGCCGGGCGCCACATCGTCGAAGGAGTAGTCGCCTGTGCCGTTGGTGACCATGAGCTGAGGCGAGCCGCCGTCGCCTTCGGACCGCAATTCGACGGTCACTCCCGGCAGCGCGCCTCCCGTGTCATCGGTGACGTGACCCGCGATACCTGGGGCGGTGGACTGGGCGGCCTGGAGGGCGGGGGCGACCAACAACAGCGACATGATCAACAGCAGGTGGCGCGGCATGCTTGGGTCTAACCAAGATCGTGGCCAAGCCGCCGGCCGCGCAAGGTGACGGATTGTTCGTCTTCTGGAGCAGAGGTGCGATTGGGACGGATCGCGTGGGGAATAACTCGCAGGGACGGGGACTAGTTCACGCGACCCTCTCGGGAACGATGAGACTCCTCACGAGTCCGGCCATTGTGAGCGTCCACGCCACGCCTTGCAGCAGATCACCGTGAGCGTCAGCACCATTGCGAACTCGGAGTAGATCGCACCCGCGACGAAGTAAGGCGGGAAGACCGTCGTATGCCATCGGGGGAGGAGGGAGACCGCGTAATCCATCGAGACGATCGAGTGAACCGAGAGGACCAGCGGCGTCGCGAGGGTCGCGAGGGCTGCGAGGACGAGATAGGCGCTTTCGTAGTGGTGCCATTGCTGCACGGAACCCCGCCATCCGAGGGCGAAGAAGCCGTAGGCGAGCTTCCGGGTGCGGGTCTTCGCCTGGTCGCGCATCGTTGCCAGGTCCGGGATCAAGCCGGGACTGGTGTCGCGCCTCACGGCGCGGCCGTGAGGCCGATCTGCTTGAGCAGCGGTTCGAGGTCGTCTCCCGAGGCAGGAATGCAGGCGAGGATCCTCGCCCCGATCTGCCGGACCCACGGGTCTGCCCCCGGAAGCGCGCGCACCGCCTGGCCGGCGCCGAGAAGCCATTGCCACGCATCGTGCGTCTCGCTCGCGAACTCCTGGAGAAGCGACGGCGCTCCTCCCGCGCGCTGGATCTGCGATATGCGCGTTGCCAGCTCGCGTGCTTCGACGAGCCCCGAGTTCATGCTGTGCACGCCGACCGGAGCCGCCTGGTGCGCGGCGTCCCCGGCGAGCCAGAGGCCTCCCTTGCCGAAGCTTCGCGTCAGGCGGCGCTCGAACAGGCCGAGCGTCGACCAGTAAATCTGCGTCGGTCGCGCCGTCCACCAGGGAGCTCTCGTGGCTATCAACTGCTCGAGTCGCTCCATCGATGCTGTGTGTTCCGAGGCGTCCCGGATCTGGAATCCCCACCGGCATCGCCCCTCCTCGAGGGGCCAGTAGACGCTCGTCAGGTCTGGATCGACAATCACGCGCACTTCCGCGGGAAGCTCCCCAGCCGCCTCGATCTCGTAGACGGAGAAGATCTGGCCCGCGCCATGCTCCTCCATCTCGATGCCGG
>DAIRVG010000320.1:0-3869 GCA_036802945.1 Vicinamibacterales bacterium | reverse complement strand
ACGAGCCCCGCCTGCTCCAAGACGCCGACATGCTTCTTCATGCCCGTGAGGGTCATGTGGAATTTCTCGGCAAGGTCCGTGATCGAAGCGTCTGCACGCCCGAGCTGCTCCAGAACGCCGCGTCGGGTGGCGTCCGAGAGCGCGGCGAACGAGGCATCGAAGCCGGTTCTGGAATACTGAACCATATGGTTCAGTATATAACACACGGATTAGCGGCATGCAAGGGGAGGCTGAGCGCGCGCTGCGTTGCCGGCCGCCTTCACTCCCCAATCGAGCTCACTTCGATACAGATTCGATCGACTCGGCGATCCCAGGCCCTAAGCGTCCCTATTCGTGGCGTTGGTGCATGAATCCCGCGGCCTGAGAGGTCCAGAGGCTGGGATTCGCTCGATCTTCTGTGCGCCGCGACCAGACTGACGGGATGAATTCGAGGGTCTATCCCACGTACAAGACCAAGTACCACGTCGCGAACTGGGCCTCCTACGATCGCGCCTTCGTCGGACGCGGCGATGTCACCCTGTGGGTGTTACCGGAGGCGATAGCCACTTGGGAGCCCCTGAGCGTCGGCACTCGCGGAGGGCAGCAGAAGTACTCCGACGTCGCCATCGAAACCGCACTGATGCTCCGTCTCCTCTTCCACCTGCCACTCCGTCAGGCCGAGGGGTTCTTGCCGTCGCTCTTCAGGATGATGGGCATTAACCTCTCCGCCCCGGATCACACGACGCTTTCCCGGCGCGGTCAGCTTCTCGACGTCACATTGCGGCGAGTCCCGACCGGTGAAGGCCTTCACCTCATCGTCGACAGCACGGGACTGTCGATCGTGGGCGAAGGCGAGTGGGCCACGGCGAAGCATGGCGTACGCGGTACGCGCGGCTGGAAGAAACTCCATCTGGCTGTCGACCGATCAGGGGTGATCGTCGCCGAAGCCCTGACCAAGGGTCATGTCGATGACGCGACAACCGCTCTCCATCTAATCGACGCGGTCGACGGCGACATCGCCAGCGTCACGGCGGACGGCGCATACGACTCGGTCGCAATCTACGATGCCGCTGGTGCGCGTGGCGCGACCGTCGTAGTACCTCCGACCAGGACGGTCACGGTGTCTCGACGTCGACTGCGGTCGACTGCTCGCGATCGCACGATCAAGAAGGTGAGGGCGATCGGACGGCGTCGGTGGAAGAAGGCGTCTGGCTACCATCGGCAGGCCCGCGTGGAGAACGTATTCTTCCGGTACAAGTCGATCATCGGGGATGGCCTTCGAGCGCACAGTCCGGCAGGGCAGAAGATTGAGGCCGTCCTCGCATGCAACATCCTCAACCAGATGACTCAGCGTGGCAGGCCCGCCTCGTACACCATTGGGAGGTGACGGGCCTGTGAGTCGTGATCGCTGCAGGCTAGCTCCGATTCATGCACCAACGCCGCATCAAGGGTCGAGCCGCCCGATCATTCCCTCTAGGGAAAGACCGTCTTCCAGAGCACGAACAGCAGAAACCGCGATGATGAGCGCGATGTTCATGCGGTCCCACCGTTTCATCCACCACGGCGTGTCTTTCGGCATCATCGCTTCTTCGCCGCCTTCCGCGTCACAAACCGCGCACGCGTGAGACAACGTAAGCGAGCAGAATCAATGCTCCGACTACCACCATGACGATTGCCCTGATTCTGCCCAATGATTCTTGAGTCCAGCGTGCCATAGTTCTTTACCTCGCTTTTTCCTCTGCTTCGTCAGCACCACCATTCCACGCTCAAATCCAAATCCGTGCAACATCCGCGAAACTCTCACGCCCTGAAATGAAAAACTCCCAGCATCTACTGGGTCTCTGATTTTGTTGCGGAAGCGGGGATTCGACACACGCCAAAGCAGATTGACAGCCAATCTGAGAGCCGTAGTGTCCCATCACTCGATCGAACTGTCTCGTCGAGGTGTGATCCCATCACGCTGCGCGCTTGTAGTAATTGAGTAGTCCGCCGAGTCGTGGACGTCGCCGAATCCGACCTTGGGTGTTCGTCGTCGGTCGGCCAGCAATCAAGGCGTTGCCCAGCCCTTGGTGATTGCGCTCGCCATGGTAATGGGCGACGTACTCCGCGAACGCGCGACGGAAGTGGCGTTCTCCCATCGGGATAATCCGATCGAGGCATTCGGCCTTAATAGATCGTACGAAGCGTTCGGCATGTGCGTTGGCATTGGGTGCCCGAGTGGGCGTCTGCGTCACGCGTATGCCGGCGTCGCCGAGTCGCGCGCGGATGTCGTGGCTCCATTTGCCGTCGCGATCGCAGATCAGCACGCGATGCGCGACGAGAAAGCCCTCGTCCGTCGTGGTCAGCGATCGGACGACCTGCTGCATGAACACTTCGTTGGGCCACGGGGTCGAGCCCGCGAGGACGACCCGCCGGGAGGCCAGATCGATGACGAACAGGGTGTAGTACGTGACGAGTCCCCGCCACGTCCAGACTTCCGTGGTGAAGAAATCCGCGCCGGCGATTGCGCCCCAGTGCGCCCGAAGAAACGTCTGCCACGACGTGGGTCGCTGCGGTACCGGCGGCAACCCATGGGCCTTCAGAATCCGTGCAATCGTGGAGCGACCGACGCGGTGCCCGACGTTCTGTAAGGCCCCTTGGATCCGGGTGTACCCCCACGTCGGATTCTCGTCGGCCATCCGCACCACGAGGCGTTCGATCTCGGCGAGCACCGCGCGACGACCGGAGCGGGTCCGAGAGGTCCATTTTCGAGCCACGAGCCGGCGATGCCACCGGAGCAGCGTATCCGGCGTAGCGATGGACGCGATCTCGCGCAACCGGTGACGGCCGACGCGAACCGCCCGTATCGCCAAGCGGCACCGGTCGGCGTCGGTCAGGCGGAGCCGTCGCGTGCCGAGTTGCCGGCGGATCAGCCGGTTCTCAGCAATCAGGTACATGACGGCGTCACGCTCGCGGCACTCGAGCCAACCGGTGAGGACCAGGAGCAGCCGGTGGAGAGGCACGGTGTCAAACACGAGCGGCAGCTTATATCACGTCACAACACGTCGATCGAATGGTGGGACACTACGAGTTCGTCTAAGTCGCAAATTTCCCGAACTCCCTCTGCATCAGCGTGAGCTTACACACGGTTTACGCGGGGTGCGGTTTTGAACATCGCAACGCCTCATCCCGCGTGTAGGCTGCTGCCTGCAATTGCATAGGTATTTACCCTACAGGGTGCTACCTTCTACGCCGATAAGATTGATTCATGCGAGTGCTCTGGCGACTCCGTTCGCCCTCCTCGGACCAGTTGACGGAGTGTCAGGTCATCGACCGCGCACCTCTTTTCGCGCATGTGCGGCTCATTGACGTCCAGCTCGGTATCACCATCGCTTGGGGGTCGTTCACGGAAATCCCAGTAGCCGTGAACGCCGCCGCAGTCCTCGGGGCCGCACTCCAGGCCGATGGCTGGTTTCACCTCGCCTAGTGTTTCCTAACTTCGACTTCTGAACCGTCACGACGCCCCGAGCGTGAGCCAAACGAGCGGCCCAAGGCCGTTATTGTTGGGGGCCTCCACACGTGTGCAGCCCTCCAGACGGTTTCTTCGTTCGTTGAACTAACACACCCCGACCAAGTCCGATCACGCCATCGTCCGCTCGGACCTTGGCGTATTCGTGTTTGGGCTCACCTGTGATCCAGACCGGACCAATTCCTTTCATGCATGCGGAAAGCATTACTCGTAGGGCCTGACAGGGCGGGTCAGCGCCCCGGCGTCCAGAACGCGCACATGTAGTCGCTCTGGGGTTCGTGTGGTTGGGAGGGGAGACCGAGCCAGTCGAAATTCTGAGTCATGACATTGTGGATGATTATGCCTTTGACAAGGCTCGGCGATAGCTGTGCCGTTTTGGACA
>DAIRVG010000319.1:0-3947 GCA_036802945.1 Vicinamibacterales bacterium | reverse complement strand
AATTCATTACTTTGTGTTCATACCTTCGTGCTCTTCGTGTCCTTCGTGGTTATGTACGTCTTCGTGACCTTGGCAGTCGCCATCATCGGAAGGATCTCAGGATCTCCTCGACGTACGCCTCGTCGCTCGCGATCACGACCATCAACGACCATGGTCGCACCTGCGCCAGTGTCTTCGATAGCGCTTCGTCCGTGGCCGATGCGGCGTGAATGACGAGGGTCGTGGTCATCACGTGCTTCAGGCTGCACGCCTCGCCGATAATCGCCGCGGCGTGCGCATCTGCGCCGGCAGAGGCGACCATCACGACGAGGTCCGCCGTCGGCACCTCGTCCACCAGTGTTGCGATCTCGTGATGGCTGGCGGTGTCGAGTGAGATGACCTTCACCACGCGCGACGTCGGGTTCGGCGTCTGAATGCGGAAGCGTGCCTCCGCGGCCGAGCTCATGCGAGCTGATTCACTTAGCATCTAAATCCCAAACCCCAAATCCCAAATGCCAAATCCCAACGCCTTGGGAGTTGGGAATTGGGAGTTGGGAATTGTCATCACACAGAAGCAGGCGCCACACCTGGATGCGCGATCATGGCTTCGCGCGCGCCGTCCTTGAATGGTTGATCCGGTGGAAGCACCACGGCGGCCGAGCGCACCCTCTGATGCACCGTGTCAACGCCCGGCGGTGTCGCGCCCGTCTCGACAAACGCCTTCACCGCGCGCAGCAGCCGCTGGCGCGCCAGGATGATCCCGCTGTCGGTCGACACCAGTGTCTCCTTGGTGCGATCGACAATCGGGCCCATGCTTTCCTGGAGTGACGAGTCCTGCATGGCAAACCCCTCGACGCCGCTGTAGGTTCTGCCCGCCTTCTGCGCCGCGCGGTCGATCAGATAGTCGTTGTCTTTGTTGGCGACGGCACGAAAGGTCCCGGGTATGACCTTCGCATGAATTCCCTTCCCGGCGCGCATCGCCGCGACCTCGGCGTCGGTCAGCGCCCGCGTGGGATGGTAATCGAAGCTCCACGTCCAGCAATTCTCGTCGTCAATCGGAATCCAGAAGTGGCCGTGTATCGAATGGTCGCCCCGCGGCGCGATCATCGTGAACGATGGCATCACCCACTGCGTGATCCGCCAGTAGTAGTGGCCGTTCTCCGCGTTGCGCCGCGCACCGATGTACAGGCCTCCGGAACTTTCGACGACCTCGAAGACAGGGCGCGCGTCGCTGAGGTTGTACTGGTTCCCGCGCGCACCCTTGAACAGCGGATCCGAGTTCAAATCGCCGCGGTGCAGGAAGGACACGTGGCTCGAATCGATGCCGCCTTCCATCGCCTGCAGCCAGTTGGACTCCTGGAGGCGCTTCGACGTGAACGACTGCGCCGCGGGGACCGTGGCGAACTCCCATTCGGGCACCGGGGGCTGGCTGTCGGCCGGACCCATGTAGGTCCACAGCACGCCTCCGCGCTCGATCAGCGGATACGACTTCAGCTTGACCTTCTTCGCGAAGCCGGAATCCTCCGGCTCGGACGGCATGTCGACGCACTGCCCAGTAACGTCGTACTTCCAGCCGTGATACGGGCAGCGCAGCCCGCATTCCTCGTTGCGGCCGAACCAGAGCGAGATACCGCGATGGGCGCAGAACTCGTCCATCAATCCGTAGCGTCCATTGGTATCGCGGAACGCAATCAGGCGCTCGGAAAGGAGCTTCACTCGCACTGGAGGGCACTCGTTCTGCGGAAGCTCTTCAGGCAGCAGCGCCGGAACCCAGTAGCTGCGGAACAGCCGGCCCATGGGCGTCTCGGGCCCCGTCTGTGTCAGAAGATCGTTCTGTTCTTTCCTGAGCATCCCGCGGACTCCTGCTGCTGGTCTGAATTATCCCGTACGGAGGCCACAAAGGCGGATCGGCCAATTCGTCTTTGTGCTCTTCGTGGCCAACGTGGTAGTTTACCGACCGATTCGCTTCCTCCGGCCCTTGGAAATGTCCCTGAATCTTGAGACGAGGTCAGCATGATTCGCATCTCAACACGTGTCGCAGCGGTTCTCATAGGCACATTGCTGGTGTGGGCGGGCTTGTCGTTCCAGTCCTCGCAGGCGCAGGCCCCCGCCGGTGGGACGCTTGCGCTGACCGGTGCCCGTGTCATTGACGGGACTGGTGCCCCACCGCTCGAGGGGGCCACGATCGTCATTTCGGACGGCCGCATCCAGGCTGTCGGGACAAATGTCGCGATCCCCGCGGGCGCGACGCGCGTGGATATGGCGGGCAAGACGATCCTGCCCGGCCTGGTCAACGCGCATGGCCACCTCCAGGCCGACATGTCGAAGCGCCCGGCGCGCGACAGGCTGACGGGTCAGCTCCGTATGTACGCGGATTACGGCATCACGACGGTGCAGGTGCTCGGTATCCCCCTCGACGACGTTGGCGAAGCGGTGAAACTCCATGACGAGTCGCTCCCGGGCAAAAGCGCGCCGGACCGCGCGCGCGTGTGGGTGGCGGCGGCGAGTCTCCGCAATCTCAAGACCGCGGACGAGGCGCGCGGCTGGGCGAACAAGTATGCCGACATGAAGGTGGACATCATCAAGATGCACATCACCGGCGGCCCGATGGACATGACGCCGGAGGTGTACGGCGCGTTGATCGATCAGGGGCATAAGCGCGGGCTTCGCAGCGCCGCGCACCTGTTCTACCTGCGCGACGCGAAGGGGCTCCTCGAGAAGGGCATCGACGTGATCGCGCACAGCATCCGCGACCAGCCGGTGGACGCCGCGACGATTGCGGCGATCAAGGCGCGCGACGTCGAGTACATTCCCACGCTCACGCGCGACATCGCGACGTTCGTCTACGAATCGACACCGCCGTACTTCGGCGATCCGTTTTTCACGCGGCACATCCCGAGCTCGTATTACCGCGACGAGATGTCGAAGCTGCGCGATCCGGCCAACCAGGAGAAGATCCGCAAGGATCAGGCTGCGCAGAGCATCAAGCCGGCGCTCGCGCAGGGCCGGAAGAACCTGAAAACGCTGTCCGACGCGGGCGTGACGATTGCGCTCGGCACCGACACCGGGACGAACGAAGGCCAGTGGCAGGGCTACTTCGAGCACATCGAGATCGAGGAGATGGTGAAATCGGGCCTGACACCGATGCAGGCGCTCGTGGCAGCGACCAGCGGCGCGGCCCGCGCGGCCAACATCCAGCAGCAGCTCGGAACCATCGCGGCGGGCAAGCAGGCCGACCTGCTCGTGCTCAACGGCAACCCGCTGACCGACATCCGCAACACGCGGCAGATTCACTCGGTCTGGATCGGCGGGCGTCGGCTCGCCGAAACGCGCGCGACCAATTAGTCCATTGCCGGGGGCGGACCTGGCAAGGTTCGCCCTCCCGGCGATCCGCCGACTGTCCCAACCTCAGCCACAAACTACGGACCTGTGTGCAGATCGTCGTCGATTCCGATTGACAGATCAGCCGCGAAGGGTGTCTTTTAGGCGCACTGAAAAACACCCCACCCTAGTAACCGTATCCGGCTTCGGCAAACGGAGGCAGACATGCAACGTGTCGCGGTATGTCTCGTCGTCGGCGCCTTCCTCTCGCTCGTTCTTACCAAGCCCCTGCATGGCCAGGGAGCGGTCTCTGAAGTCAACGGCACCGCTTCTGACGCATCTGGCGCGGTCCTTCCAGGTGTCACCGTGACCCTGACTGAAGAAACGACGGGTCTCACACGGACGGTCGTCACGAACGATCGTGGACGTTTCGTCGCGATCGCCCTGACGCCCGGGCTTTACACCATCAAAGCGGAACTCGGCGGCTTTCAGACGCAGAGCCGTACTACAGTCACGGTCGCCGTTGGTCAGGCGCTGACGATCAATTTCGCCATGCCGATCGGTACCCTCCAGGATCAAGTGACCGTGACCGGCGAGGCGCCGCTCATCGAGCCGACGCAGACGCAGATCGGCTCCAACATGTCGCA
>DAIRVG010000318.1:0-4056 GCA_036802945.1 Vicinamibacterales bacterium | reverse complement strand
CCTCGTCCGCGGTGTCCTCAGGAACCGCCGGACTTCACCCGCACCGCTGGTCTCAGACAAACGGTGCCACCAGGAGGACTTTATGTCCAACCAGAACGCAGAGGTCGTGTCTGTCCGGATCCTTCCGAACACCGAGGGCAAGCCCCCAGGGAAGCTCGCGGACGCGGAGGTGATCTTCGAAGCCGAGGCTGGTCCGCTCAGCGGCCTGAAGCTCATCGGCTTCGCAATCTGGGAACGTCGCAGCGGCAATGGCCGCAACGTCACGTTCCCTGCCCGACAGTACTCCGTCAACGGAGAACGTCGGAGTTTCGCGTTGCTGCGCCCCATGAATGGGGATGCCAGCGCGCAGGAGGCGGTTCGGGATCTGATTCTCGAGGCGTACAGCGCCAGCGAGGCCCAGACCGACTGACCTCATGGATCCGCCCGGAGGGTTGGCATCATGCCTCCCTCCGGGTCTCCGGCGACAGACCCACCCAGAAGGCTTCAGGCGCTGGGTGGGGTCGCCACCCCGAAAGAAAAGTTTGACGGTGAACACACCACTTTGCCGCTAACGAGGACCGTATGGAGACTGCGCCGCACTCCGCCACTGCCCGCCGATCCGATGCGACTTTGCATGTGCTCGGCCCATCTGGTAGTCCGTCGCCTCAAACGGTGCCCGTGACTGCGGTGTTCCGCCTGTCTGAGGCGGGCCGGAAAGCGTCATTGCTGGCGGGCGGGAACGGCAGGCGGCGGCAGCAGATCGTTTTTCAGATTCCCGTCACGCGTATGCACCTCGTGCACGTCGATGACGGCGGCACCGCGCGGCTCAAACTCAGACCACGATTTGAAACGCGGCCCGATCAACGCGTCGTCCGCCTTGATGAAGCGCCCGTTTACGACGCGCCGCCGTCGATCGAGTCGCTGCTCCAGGAGGCCGCTCGGAATCACGAACTCGAGGCCGCGTACCACGCCCAGGGTATTGCATACCGATCAACACGGCAGGACGTCACCCGCAGCTGGCGCAGCCAGGTCGCGGAGTCATTCCTG
This sequence comes from Vicinamibacterales bacterium, assembly GCA_036802945.1. Lineage (GTDB taxonomy): Bacteria > Acidobacteriota > Vicinamibacteria > Vicinamibacterales > UBA2999 > Gp6-AA40. The sequence goes on along the minus strand of DAIRVG010000318.1, from coordinate 3,030 downwards.
CGTGACACCAGCCAACGAGCTGTCACGCATCCTTCGCCGACGACCCGGCGCTGCGTGATTTCGACAGAACGAGGCCGGATCGAGTTCGATGCCAAACGCGATCGGGGCATTGCTCGGGACGTTCCACATGAAGCGCTCCGGCGGTTCCATGCCGACATTCGAGCACGCCGTGAGCGGGCGGAGCAGGCAGTCGTCGAGTTCCACTCGTCGTACGCAGAAAAACAGCGGCTTGTACGCGAATGGATTGGTGAGAACGGCACGGCAGACCAGCGGGCTCGTCTTAATGCCGGAGTGCTTCCACTCGACGAAGCCGTCGACGCCATGACCGATGAAGCCTTCCGCACGGTAAACCAGCTACCGCAATATCAGCATGATGGTGTCACCCGGCTTCAGGCTCATTTGAATACATTTCCGCCGTATGCCAAAGCGACCGTGTCCGACCTGTCCCTGCACGTCTCGACTCGGTACCTCACTGAGGCCACGTCTTCGCAATGGGCAGTGATGCAGGAAGTTCAGGCCGCGGTGCCTAAAGCGCGCGTGTACCTTCGTGAGCGCATCTTGTCGTGGACGGACGAGCCCAAGGCCCCCAAGCTTCACATTGTGACGGTCCTCGGCTTCATTAAGCTCGGGCCGCTCACGCTGCGCCGTGAATTCTGTGTTCCCGAGACGTGTTCCTTCATGCCCGAACCCGAAGGAGGAGCGAAGTTGATGACGACGTAGCCGTTCGTGCCACGTCCGACCCCTCTCTTGTGACCATTCCGGTCACGCCCTCCGCGCTCGTTCAGCGGCGCGGAGCTTCTCCTCACTCACGTCCCTCAGGGCATAGAAAAGGAGCACACAATGCAGAGTACTGGTGTCGCTGCAGTCACGGCGTTCACCGCACATCGGGAATGGGCGTCACGTCCACCCGACGAGCGGTTCGCCAGCGTCTCGTCGCTGTATGAGGCCGCTCGCATTCGTCGCGAACGGACCGAAGAGCGGATCATCGAGACGAACCAGATCCGAACAGAAGCGCCAACCGACGATGCACTTGCGTTACGCGGGCCGTCGGGCGAGATCGCGGCGCTCACGAACTGGAGCTTCGAGCAGCTCGCTGGCATAGCCGGCGCGCCGCCCAAGTACCTCCGAACCCTGCCCGCGTCGATCGCGTCTAGCGCGATCAACTACGGGCTGCAACGGCAGCAACGCGACGGGCATCAGCTCTTCGTGGATCGCGCCGAACCGTGGACAGTCCACGCCGTCACCTCTCAGAGGTACGCGCGAGTCCACCACGACGAGTTGGCAGCACGAGTGCTCGACCTCATGGGCGATCACCCGGCGTGGCAGCTGCCGCTCGGATACAAGGACGGCGTCTATGGCGCTGAACGGGTACCGTCCGGCGCCTACCTGGGAGACCGAGACATGTTCCTGTTCCTCGTGGACGGCAATCGAAGTCTCGACGATCCCACCGACCGATCGCACGCTGGCATGTTCCGCGGGTTCATCCTTCGGAACAGCGACGTCGGCGCCGCCGCCCTGACCCTGGATCTGTTCCTGTTTCGCGCCGTGTGCGCAAACCATCTGATCTGGGGCTTTCACCACGTTGCAGGCTTCCGGCGCCGGCACGTGGGTGCGTCGATTCACGAGGCGTGGACGGAATCACTCCAAACCGTCCGTGACGCCCTCGATGCAAACCTCGACGACGATCGCGCCACGCTTCTGAGGGTTACCACTCAGGAGCTCGGCCCGACGCGCGAGGATGTCCTCGAAGCGGTCGTGACGCGACTCGACATGTCGCGGAAGCAGGCCGCAGAGGCGTACGCGCTGGCGGAAGCGCACGAGGCGAATCCTCGATCCGTCTGGGGATACGTGCAGGGGCTGACGAGACTCAGTCAACGCACGCCCTGGCAGGACGGTCGATTCAGCCTCGACCAAGCCGCCAGCCGACTCATCGCCATGGTCAACTGATCCTGGCGGATTGCCGTGCGGGCTCAGCCCGCACGGCCTCTTCTTCAACTTGCACGGCACGGTCTCAGACCGACCGTGCTCCCGCACGCGACCGTCGTCGCGCTCGCGGCTGCCTCCGCTCTCAGAGCCAGGCGCTCAACGGAGGTGTGTGCGATGCGCGATCCGATCTGTCTTCACGCACGACTCGCCGTCATTGACGGCCTCACGCATCAACCCATTCACCCGTTGAATCCCGCAACCGCGGACACCGCCGTTGCGGCCAGGGAGACGTGTGCCCTCAGGGACGCTGTCTTCCCGCCAGAAAGGAGACCCGACATGTTGCCTGCTTCACACGAAAGCCTTACCCGCGGACATCGGGTCCGCGAGTTCGTCTGCACGTACCGCACGCTGCGCGATGACCAGGGTCAGACCGTTCGACTCCCCACGCTGGCCCTGAGCGATCCGCGAATCGCCGCCGCAACGCTGGCACCACTCCTCGCCGACGAGACGGTGGAGGTCTTCGCCGTTGCGTGTCTCTCCACTAAACACCGTCTCCTTGCCTGGCACGTGCTCTCCCGTGGCACGCGCTCGAGCACGCCCATTTCGCTTCCGGACGTGTTCGTGCCCGCGTGCCTCACACCGGGCACCACAGCGCTGCTCGTCGTGCACAACCATCCGAGCGGCGATCCCACACCAAGCCCGGACGATGCGCGACTCACGCTTCGGTTGGCGCAGGCGGCCGACATCCTCGACATGCCGCTGCTCGATCACCTGATCGTCGGCGACGCCGGCCGCTACTTCAGCTTCCGCGAAGCCGGAACACTCACAGCGCAAATCGCGGACGGAGTCCGTGCATGACACCACGCCGGGCCATCACTCCGCCGGATTGTCGGGCGTCCCTCAGGGCCGTCAAGCCTCTTCGCTTCGCTCCGACCCCGTTCGGGGCTGGCGGGCTTGACGGCCCTTCCGGGCCGCCTCGGATCGGCATTTACGTGATGGCCGGCATGCACCCAACGAACGAACTCACTCGACGCAAGGAAAGGAGAGAACCATGTACGCACCGACGATCACGCCCAGCATCGAGGTGACGATCGGGCGAGAGAC
>DAIRVG010000317.1:0-4069 GCA_036802945.1 Vicinamibacterales bacterium | reverse complement strand
TATTGACTCTTTGTGATTGTCTTTCGCGGAACTGAGGCGTAGACTCCGCCGCAAAGTCATCAAATTGGAGTAACCATGAACGCGCGTGTCAGGCGGCGCGAGTTTATCGCCGGCCTCGCTGCCGCCGGCGTTACCGCGCTCGTCCCGGATATCTTGAAAGGCGCGCAGGTTCGTCCTGGCGCTGCTGCCCCTCCACATCGCATCGACGTCCACTATCACGGCAACTCCCCCGGCTTCATCGCGGCCATCAAGGCACGCAACACCGGTCAGACCCCGTTGATGAACTGGACGCCTGCCAAGGCGCTCGAGGATATGGATCGCGACGGGGTCGCGACGTCGATCATGTCAACGAGCGAACCGAGCGTCTTCTTCGGCGACGTCGCCGCGGCACGCGCGCTGGCGCGTGAGTGCAACGAGTACGCGGCGCGCCTCGTTGCGGATCGTCCCAGCCGGTTCGGCATGTTCGCGACGCTGCCGTTGCCCGATGTCGATGGCACGCTTCGGGAGATCGAGTACGCGTTCGACACGCTCAAGGCTGACGGCGCGTGTTTCATGAGCAGCTACGAGGGGAAGTACCTCGGCGATCCGAAATTCGCGCCGGTGATGGACGAGCTCAATCGGCGCAGAGCCGTCTGCTACACCCATCCGTTCCGCGGCGCGATGATGAACATGCTGCCGGACGGCCGCGCGCTCGGCATCACGCTGACCACGGAAACGACGCTGACGATCCAGAGCCTGCTCTACACCAACACCGCCACGCGCTGCCCGGACATCCGCTTCATTTGGTCGCACGGCGGCGGGACGGCTCCGTACATCACGAGCCGGCTTGGCGCCGGCATCGGGCCCGATGGTCAGCCCAACGCCAACATGGCCGCCATGAGGAAGTTCTATTACGACACCGCGCAGGCATTCAACGAATACACGCTGGCGACGTTCACCAAGGTCGTACCGAACTCGCACGTCCTGTTCGGCACTGACTATCCTTTCGCCCAGGCAGGCACCGTGGCGAAGGGGCTCGCCGATTACGGGTTCGCGGCCGCGAATCTGCGCGCCATCGAGCGCGACAACGCGCTGGAGCTGTTTCCTCGTTTGAGAGGCACCGGAAAGTAAGAAGTTCGAACGTCGAACTTTGAACCTTGCTCTGGGTTCATCGTTCTTGTTCAAGGGGAGGGACTATGTTGCGACGTGCTTCGATCGCGGCGCTTCTGCTCGCATTCGCCTGTGGCATGGCGACGCCTGCGATGGCGCAAACGACCAATGGCGTCATCTCGGGAATCATCAACGATGCGCAAGGGGGCGTGCTCCCCGGCGTGACGGTGACGGGACGAAACATCGACACGGGCATCACGCGAACAGTCGTCACGGAGGGGGATGGTCGCTTCCGTCTCGCCGCCCTGCCGCCGGGCCGATACGAGCTGGCGGCCGAGCTCGCCGGCTTCGGGCCGGTGAACGTACCCGCGCTCACGCTGAACACCGGCACCGAGGTGACCCGCAACATCACGATGCAGGTGCAGGGGCTGAGCGAGTCGGTCACCGTGACCGGTGAATCGCCGATCGTCGAGGTCACCAAGAGCGACGTCTCCGGAGTCATCACCCAGGATCAAATGCAGAATCTGCCCCTCGCCACGCGCCAGCCGATGGATCTGGCGCTGCTGATGCCGGGCACGAGCCAGGACGCCATCCGCCCGCGCAAGGCAAACTCGAACATCGGAGCGGGCGCGTTCACCAACGGCTCCGCGCTGCTGGTCGATGGCGTGTGGAACAAGGAAGGCAACACCGGCGAGCCGCGGCAGGACTTTCCGCAGTCGGCCATCCAGGAGTTCAAGGTGTTCTTGAGCCAGTCGCCGGCCGAATTCGGCTGGACGGCAGGCGGCGCGGTGTCGATCGCGACCAAGAGCGGCACCAACCAGTTCCACGGCGAAGGTTTCGAGTTCTACCGGAACAAGGCGCTCAACGCGATCGACCCGTTCGCGAAAGCCGCCGGCCAGGCGAAGCCGGACTTCAGCCGGCATCAGTATGGCGGCGCAATTGGCGGCCCGATCATCAGGGACAAGGTCCACTTCTTCCAGGCGGCCGAGGCGCTCAAGAACAACCTGTACGACACCGTGCTCGTGAGGCTCCCGCAGTTCTACGGGAGCATGAACGGGACGTTCGCGAGCCCTGAATACAACCGGATGACGTTCACGCGCGGTGACGTGCAGCTCACCACACGGCAGAACCTGTTCGTGCGTTACGCGTGGCAGGTCTCGGACTTCACCTGTGAGGGGTGCTCGGCGTCATCGTCAAATCCATGGTTCTCGGGCGGCGGCGGCATCAAGCAGCACCGCTACTCGTGGGCGGGGGCGCACACGTGGGTGCTGTCGCCGCGCGTGCTGAACGAGGTTCGCGGCCAATGGACGAACTACCTCTTCCGCGCGCACGTGCCGGGCGTCGTCCCGCTCAAGAAGCTGTACGACGAATCCCCGGAGCGAACCAAGAACCTCACGCAGATCTACACCTTCCCGAGCCTGTCGTGGGGCGCCAACACGAATCAGTACGGAGACCTCGGGTCGCGGCAGCTCCGCGACGACATGTCCATCACCGCCGGACAGCATACGTGGAAGTTCGGGGCCGGCGGTCAGAGCGTACCGATTCGGCAGTCCATCCGTAAGGCCAACGGGACGTGGTCGTTTTCCGTGGATCAACCGTTCAATCCGTCGAACGTCTCGACCTTCGTCCCAGTGGCGGGGTCGGTGAGGCAGTTCAGCGCGGCGCTCCTCAACGTGGCGCTGTACGCGCCAAACGTGATGTGGGACACCTACGTCGAGGACGAGTGGAAACCTGCCGCCGGCCTGACATTGAACCTGGGGCTCCGCTACGAGTACCAGGCCAAGGTGTTCAACCAGGGGCGCGATCTCAACGACGCGAGCATCTTCCCGACAACTGGCACCGCCACCAGCCTGGCTCCGCTGGTCGACTTCTCCCACCGCGGCGACAAGAACAATTTCGGGCCGCGGGCCGGTCTTGCGTGGGACCTCAAGAACGACGGCAGGACCGTGGTGCGCGCAGCGTATGGCCTGTACTACAACCCTATAAACACCAATAGTGAGCTCACCGAGATCCAGAATTTCCGGCAGTTCACTGCGACGATCGCGAACCCGACGTACCCGGATCCGTACGGCGGCAGAGATCCGCTCGCCTTCGTGGCGACGGGCGTGCAGAACATCGCGGTCCAGGCGAACGACCTGGAAAACCTCCAGTCCGCGGCCTACACGGGCGGAGTCTCGCAGGGGCTGACCTCCGCGCTCGCGATCCACATCGACGGCGTCTATAACAAGATGTCGAAGGTGCCGATGGCGATCGACATCAACCCGCGCAGCGGTGGGACGACCGGCAACCGTCCGTTGCCGCAGTTCGGCCGTGTGCTGCAGACCGCGTCCATCGGGGAAGCGGACTACAAGGCGCTGCTGGTGCGGCTCGAGAAGCGTCTGGACCGCAACTACATGTACACGGTGTCCTACACGCTCGCGAGCACGAACGGCAACATCAGCAGCTCGAGCTTCCTGTCAACGGTCACCGACTCGTCGCACCTCGAGTACGACAACGGACCGAACAACAGCGACCGGCGTCACGCGGTGGTGGCGAGCGGCTCCGTGCTGCTGCCGTATGACGTCGTGCTCGGCGCAGTGTTCAGCGCCCGATCGACGATGCCCTTCAGCGCGCTCGCCGGCGTTGACCTGAACGGAGACGCCAACATCACCGACTACGTGCCGGGGATCACGCGGAATGTGTTCAACCGGGGGAGTGACACGGACGCGATGGCGCGGGTCAATGCGTATCGTGGGACCACCGGTGCCGCGGCGCTGCCGGTGTCGCAGATCGGCACGAACGAGTACTACAGCCTCGACGTCCGCGCCAGCAAGTCGATCGCGATCAGTGCCGGTCGCAAGGTCGAACTGATCGGCCAGGTCTTCAACCTGCTGAACAGAACGAACCTGCTGGCGGCGTGGCAGACCAACGCATTGTCCAGTTCGTTCGGGGTTATCAGCTCGGCCGCCAACAAGCGGCAAGCAGAAGTGGCCGTGCGGTT
>DAIRVG010000316.1:0-4069 GCA_036802945.1 Vicinamibacterales bacterium | reverse complement strand
ACCCGGAGGAATCAACCGTGACCACTCACGTCCGCCGCATCCTCGATGTCATCGACCAGTCCTACGCCGAGCGCATCACGCTGAATTCGCTCGGCAAGATGATCGACCGCCAGTCCGCGTACCTTGGCCATCTGTTTCGCAAGGAGGTCGGAATGACCGTGCGGCAATGGGTGACGCACGTACGTCTCGAACACGCCGCAGTACTGATTCGCGAGGGCGTGAAGATCGAAGCGGTGTCGCTCATTGTCGGTTATCGCAGCAAGAAAAACTTCTACCGTCAGTTCCGGCGGAAGTACGCGACCACGCCGCTCGAGTACGGGCGCATGGCGCAGGCCGCCGAGAACTCGCGACTAATCGCGGAATCGTGACGCTCCATGTCGAGCTGGCATCAAGATCATTGACGCACTGACGAGCTTTTTGCCGTCAAACTGCCTGCTTGCACGACAAGCCCGGCGCTACCCCGTAGCGCCGGGCTTTTTTGCGTCAGGATAGGGCCATCATGACATCGGCAAGCGGCGGTGCTCACCAGGACGCCGTCCCGGCGTTGCGCGCCGGCGACGAGCTCCTGCGGCGCTACTTCGATCTAGGACTGATCGGCATGGCGATCACGTCCCCCACAAAACGGATCGTCGAAGTCAACGACGAGATCTGCCGGGTCCTTGGCTACGACCGGCACGAGCTCCTCCAGATGACGTGGGCCGAGCTGACGCATCCGGACGATCTCGAGTACGACGTGACGAATTTCAACCTCGTCATGGCCGGCAAGTCCGATGGGTATTCGCTCGACAAGCGCTGGATTCGGAAGGACGGCACGATCGTTCACGGCTCGATATCAGTGAAATGCGTTCGCGACGAGGATGGTGCCGTCGATTTCTTCGTCGCGTTGCTCCAGGACCTCACTGAACGGAGACGGATGGAGGAGACGCTGCGGGCCCGCGAACTCTTCATCCAGCGAATTGCCGACCTGACGCCCGCCGCGCTGAGCGTGTTCGATCTGGTGACTCAGCGAGATTCCTACATCAGCCCGTATGTGGTGACTCTGCTCGGTTATACGCGGGATGAAATGGCTCGGATGGAGGACAACGTCGAACCCCTCTGCCACCCGGACGATATTCCGATGGTCGCTGCGTACATCACACGATCGCGGGATGCTCTCGATGGGCAGGTCAGCGAGATCGAGTACCGCGCCCGCCGACGTGACGGCGAGTGGCGCTGGCTTCTGAGCCGCGGCATGCCGTTCTCTCGAGACGAATCAGGTAAGGTCCGTCAGAATATTTCGATCACGACCGACGTCACTGAACGGAGAGCCGCAAAAGACCGCGCCGCCGTCGATCTGGCCGGCATGAAGCTATTACAGGACGTCGCCACACGCCTGGCGCGGACGGAACGGCTCGAGCCGCTGCTTCAGGAAATCCTTCGGGCCGCGACGGAGATCACAGGCACTGACAAAGGCAACATCCAGCTGGTCGAACCCGAGACGGGCTTGTTGAGAATCGTCGCTCACCAAGGTCTCAATCAACGATTCCTGGACCATTTCCGCACGGTCGATGAAAGCCGGGGCAGCTGCGGCGCTGCCGCGCGCGCGGGCGACCGAGTCGTCGTCGAAGACGTGACCGAGAGCCCGATTTTCAAAGGTACTGCTGATCTGGACGTCATGATCGACGCCGGCGCCCGCGCGGTGCAATCCACGCCGCTCCCGAGCCGCGACGGCCAGCATATCGGCATAATCAGTACGCACTTCAGCACTCCGCACACACTGACTGAAGCGGAAGTGCCCCTTCTCGACCTGCTTGCGAGGCAGGCGGCCGACGCGATCGATCAGGTCCGAGCCGACGAGCGCTTGCGACGTGCCCATGAGGACCTCGAACAGAAGGTTCTCGAGCGCACGGCCCAGCTGACCATCTCCAACACGTTGCTGGGTGAGGCCCACCTGAAACTGGAACTCATTCTCAACAGCGTCACCGACAACGTCTTCAGCCTGAGCAAAGATTGGCGGTTCGCATACCTGAACACGCATGCGCGCGCGCAGATGCGCAAACTTGGAAAAGATCCAGCGGAGCTGATTGGAGCGGTCCTCTGGGAGGAATTCCCAGAGATCCCGAACGCCGACACGCTACGCCGGGTCATGTCCGAACGGATCGCCATCACCGACGAGTTTTTCTACGCGCCGCTCGGCGAATGGGTCGAGAACCATATGTACCCGACCGCTGACGGCGGGCTGCTGACGTTGCAGCGCTATATCACCGAACGCAAGCGGATGGAGATGGATCTCCAGCGAAGCGAAGCGTACCTGGCCGACGCGCAGCGTTTGAGCCACACCGGCAGCGGAGTCTGGAACGTCCAGAACGGCCAGCTGTGGTGGTCTCGGGAGACGTACTGGCTGTACGGCTTCGACCCGAGCAAGGTCACTCTCACGGTCGATTTGTTCATGTCGATCGTGCATCCGGCGGATCGAGCCCGCCTTGAGCGAGAGGGCGAGAGGGTCGTCCGCGAGCGAACGGGCTATGAGCTCGAGTTCCGCATCATCCGTCCCGACGGCGCGGTCCGGTACATGCACAGCGTTGGGCATCCACTCTTCGACGCGTCGGGGACGTTTACCGAAGTGCTCGGAACCGTCATGGACATCACCGATCGCAGGCACGCGGAGAACGAGCGTGCCCGGCTGTTGCGCAGCCTCATCACCGCGCAGGAGGAGGAGTGCCGGCGGATCTCGCACGAGATGCACGACCAGTTCGGACAGCAGTTGAGCGTGCTGATGATGAAGATAGGCGCGCTGAAGGCCGCCTGTAGCGGCCACGTCGAGTTGTGCGCACAGATCGATGCGGTCGAAGTCATCGCCCGAAACCTCGACGCGGATGTCGACTTCCTCGTCCGCAACATCCGGCCGACGGCGCTCGACGATCTCGGCCTGCCGATCGCGTTGTCAAACTTTGTGGCGAGCTGGAAGGCGCATTTTGGCGTCAACGCCGACCTGCACATCAGCGGAATGGAATTCGACCGCTTGAACAGCGAGATGGAGACCGTGCTGTACCGCGTGCTGCAGGAGGCGCTGACGAACATCGGCAAGCATGCCTCGGCGGCTCACGTGGATATCCTCCTCGAGCGCCACCCGGATCACGTCTCCCTCATCGTTGAGGATGATGGCGCAGGGTTCGATGTCGACCAGCCGGGGGGCGGACGAGAGCGGGGACTTGGCGTCGTTGGCATGCGCGAACGCGCCGCGCTCGTCGGCGGAAGCCTCGATATCGAGTCGCGGCCCGGCAAGGGGACGACCGTCGTCGTCCGAATTCCCACGATTCCGACGATGGGGGCCTGAAAGCATGCCCAGGCTCAGAATTCTGCTTGCGGACGACCATCGCATCGTGCGCGAGGGGCTCCGGATGCTCGTGGCGGCGCAACCGGACATGGAGGTCGTGGGCGAGGCAGACAGCGGGCGGACGACGATAGCGCTCACGGAGACGCTTGTCCCCGATGTCGTCGTCATGGATGTGTCGATGCCCGACGTCAACGGGCTGCAGGCCACCGAAGTGTTGCACGCCTCACGTCCCAACGTGCGCGTGCTTGCGTTGACTCGGCACACCGAAGGCGGTTACGTCCAGCAGCTTCTTCAGGCAGGCGCCAGCGGCTACATCCTGAAACAGAGCGCCGCGGACGATCTGGTACGCGCCATCCGTGCCGTCGTGGGCGGCCATATATATTTGGACCCGGCCATTGCCCACGAGGCGGTGATCCGTGGCCAGCGATTTCGTGTCGGTTCCAACGCGTTCACAGGAAAAGGACTCAGCACGCGCGAAGAAGATGTGCTGCGCTTGATCGCGTGGGGACTGCTGGGCCGGGAAATCGCCGCTCGCCTCCAGATCAGCATCAAGACCGTGGAGGCGCACAAAACGAACGCGATGAGCAAGCTGGGGCTCACGAGCCGCATTGACATCGTGCGCTACGCAGTCGTGCGCGGCTGGATGCAGGAAGAAATTTGACGGCATTAGTGAAATAGACGAGTCTCCGCGTTAGCACAACATTTTCAAAATTCGAACACACTTCCCGTTTTCCTGATTCCCCCGTCCCCCGA
>DAIRVG010000315.1:0-4175 GCA_036802945.1 Vicinamibacterales bacterium | reverse complement strand
GGAGAAATCGCCCATGTTCCAGAGGCTCGTGTTCCTGCTCGTGTTGCTTGCGGCTGCGACCGCGTCTGCCCAGAACCAGATTGCTCCGAATCCCACAATCAGTGCGCCGGTGACCGGCCCGGGCGCGATGTTCCCGGGATTGCAGCGCGTTCCGGCGGGCACGGGCCTGGCGGATCAGAAGTACGTCGTCAAGGAGTACTTCGTATCGGGAACGGCGAGCGGCAAGTCCTACACCACGCGCATCCTTGTCCGCCAGCCGGAAGACCCGAATCGGTTCAGCGGCATCGTCGTGGCCGAGCCGATGCACGCGAGCGGTAATAGCTGGATGTTCTTCTTCACGCGGACCTACGTGATGCGCCACGGGCACATCTCCGTGGAGATCGCGCCGCAGAAGGCGGGGACAGAGGCCATCGTGGCATCGAATCCGCAACGCTATGCGCCCATCAACATACCGGACATGGGGCAGGCCAACGAGATCATGGCGCAGGTGGGCGCGCTGCTCAAAGGCAACGGACCCACGTCGCCATTGGCCGGCATGCGGGTGCAGCGCATGATCATGATGGGCACGTCACAATCGGCGGGTACCCTGCGCGGGTATTTGCCGGCCCACGCCGCGTGGCGGATGCCCGACGGCAAGCCGATCTTCGACGGGTTCCTGGCGACCAGCACAGCCGGCATGCCGATACCCCGGGTAGACGTGCCGCTGATCCAGATTGCGACGCAGACCGAAGTCAATGGAGGCGCGAAGGGCGGCAGCATTTACCGGCGTGCCGACGGCGACGCGCCCGGCGACCAGTTCCGGCTGTATGAAATCGCGGGAATGCCGCACAACGATTCCCGCGAGAATCCGACCTACAATCCAGACCCGTGCAAGATGCCGGTCACGCAGTTTCCGGTGGGAGCGATGATGGCGCTGGGGCTGCACCACGCGATCGAGTGGGCGGACAAGGGCACGGTGCCGCCGCGCGCCGAACGCATCGTGGTCGAGAATGGCGCGCTCGCGCTCGACGCGAACGGAAACGCCAGGGGCGGCGTGCGGAGCACGTATGTGGACGTGCCAGTAGCGAAATACAGCGTTCCCAATAACGCGGATCCAAAGCCGGGCACGCGTGACGATTTCTACTGCAGCATCGCCGGAGCTGAGACGCCGCTGGCGGCAGATCAATTGCGTTCGCTCTATAGGTATGCCGAGGCGTATCGCAGCAAGGTAAAACAGAGACTTGACGAGTTGACGAAAGCCGGCTGGTTCCTTCCTGAGTACGCGGGACAGGTGACTGGCGACGCGGCGAAGGTCCAGATTCAGTAGCGAGTGCGGACAGAGGGAAAGGGGAATCCCATGAAGCTGCTCGGGGGTGCATGTGTTTGTGTGCTGCTCACCGCGGCTCTGGTGAGTGCGCAAAGCCAGAGCCGCGACGCGCTTCCGGACTGGACCGGTGTCTGGCAGATGATGGGTGGGACGGTGTTCGATCGAGCGACCGCCAAAAGCGAAGGGGGCGTGTTGACTCGCGGCCAGCGCGAGCAACCACCCTACAACGCCGAGTGGGAGGCAATCTACCAGCGGAACCTGAAGCTCAGGGATGACAGCCGGCTTCCCGATCCCATCAACACTTGCGGGACGCCGGCCGGTTTCCCGAGGCTGATGAATCTTCCAGACACTTACGAGTTCGTGGTCCGGCCCGAGCAGACGTGGATCCTGACGGAGAATGGCCCCAACACCCTGAGGATCTACACCGACGGGCGCGCGCACCCGGCTCCCGAAGACCGATGGCCAACCTATACCGGAGATTCGGTCGGTCACTGGGAAGGCGATACGCTGGTCTTCGACACGGTGAGTATGCGGATGTCCCGGTATCCGGAGTCCGGCGACACGGTGCTCGACCGAACCGGGCTGGTGCTGAGCGATGCCGCGCACGTCGTCACGCGCCTTCGCAAGGTGAACGACGAACTGATGGAGGCGCGGATGGTGATCGAAGACGCCAAGGCGCTGACGGCGCCTTGGAACGTGACCAAGACCTACCGGCGGCTGCAGAAAGGCACGCGCGTCTACGACTATGCGTGCGCGGAGAACAACCGGAATCCCGTCGACGCCGCAACCGGCAGGACCTTGATCCTCGGCCCGGACGGAAAGCCGTTGGGCGACGTGAAATAGCAATGGTGTGGAGGTGACGGCATGAGATCAATCGAGCCCTCTGGCGTACGCGCGGTAAGATACTTGATCGTCGGGTTGCTCGTGACCTGTGGATTGCTCGCGGGTTCTCCGGCGCTTGTCGCTCATCACGCCGGCACGATGTTCAGTGAGGATCAGACGAAAGAGCTCACAGGGACGGTCAAGGAGTTCCAGTTCACGAATCCGCATTCCTGGATTCAGGTGCTGGTGGAGACGACGCCCGGTGCGCCGCCACAAGAGTGGAGCATCGAGTGGGGCAGCCCGAACCAACTGTCGCGCCAGGGCATTCGGCCGTCGACGTTCAAGTTCGGCACCAAGGTTACCGTGCGGGTCCGTCCGATGCGCGACGGGTCGCCCGCGGGGAGCTTCGTCGGCGCGAAGTTCGACGATGGAAAGACCGTCGGTCGCTGGGAGTAACCTTCTCGCTGCCGGCCGTCCAGCCTTCGCCGAAGGCTTCTCCGACTCGACTTCCACCAGTGGTCGGCATCTCGAGCATCACGATCCTGGATCCTCAGGTTTCCAGTTGTCGCGACCTGACCGGAAACAAGCCCCGCGTCCGATGCGTTGCTAGCCTTCCTTCGGAACATGACGCTGCACGAGCGCCGCCATTTGCTTTGAGGTCGCATCGCCACGCTCATGGAGGCCCGCAATGGTCCCCAATTTGTCCGGGAGGGGCCTGTTCTGACTCGTCTTCCATTTCCCGACAAGTGTGCTGATGGGAATTTCGATACCGACGATCGCCTTCAGCATCGAGTCGATGAACTCAGGCGGTGCATCCGAAACACTCCACGGCACCGCGCGCTCTGATTCATGGAGATCGCTGAGCTCGGTGACGTGCTTCAGGAGCCACGCTCGATCATCAATTGCGCAGGGCAGACCGTGTGCGTGAACAACCGCGTAGTTCCAGGTCGGCACAACTTTTCCGTGCACCTGCTTGGAGGCGTACCAGGAGGGAGTGATGTACGTCTGGGGTCCCTGAAAAATCACCACGCATGCGCATTCCTCGGTAAGAGACTTCCAGATGGGATTTGGGCGCGCGACATGGCCGATGAGCGTGCCGTATTCACCTCGCGTCGAGTCGACGAGGAAAGGGATGTGGTTAACGACCAGTCCTTCCTCGCCGTGTGTGACCCAGGCGCCCAGAGGATGGGATCTCATGAGCGCATGGAGAACCGTGACGTCGCGTTCCTCGAAATGCTCAGGCGTGTACATAGCGCTCTCACTCTAAAGGCGAACCATCTCCGAGTCCGCGGATGCGACGTCCGAGAAGCAGCGCCTTTATTTAGGTATTGTCGCGTGAAAAAGATCGACGAGATGTAGTACGTACGCGACGAGTAACGCCAGTCCGTTTCGGCCGACGTGAGACTGCGTCGGTTCGTATGCGGCCGCAAGCTTGCGCCAATGATCTGACAGCTTGTGCCGGTCGACGTCAGTGAGCTTGCTGATGTCCCATACAGTTGCCGGGAGCTCGCGAGCGAGAAAGTCAAAGACGTTGCCCCCCGAGAGCTCGCGCAACATCACAACGGTCGTAATGTGATCGAAGTGCCCACTGTCGGCAGCTCCATTCAACTGGATAGCGAGGCGACTCCATCGTTGGATTTCCCTCTTCTGGCCTTCGGTTTCAAACACCATTCTGGCTCGCAGCATAACTCCGAACCCAAGACATCGCGACGCTCGGTTCGGTGCGAATCGCGCAGCCACGTCATGTTGCGGCGGATGCGGGTATGTCGGGCCGAGGCCGACTACGGCTTGCGCGCCGGAGCGCAGAGCGCGAAGGCGTGAGCATGCCGCTGCGCCGCGAAGCCGGAAAGCGCGCGAGCGAGGCTTCCGCGTCGACTTCCGTCCACGCGTTTTCGTTTCCTCGAATCAGCCCGGGCGTTTTGAGCCGCGTGACGCATGCCGCATGGAGGTAGCTGCTAGTCGACGCGTCAGCGCCAGAGCGGCGAATGCGAGAGCGCTTTCCCGGCATGCGGCTTGCCACGCCGAAGCGTCTCGCGAAGGCGGGAGT
>DAIRVG010000314.1:0-4175 GCA_036802945.1 Vicinamibacterales bacterium | reverse complement strand
AAGCGTGTGTAGGGGAAACTCTACCGTGGGTTCGAATCCCACTCTCTCCGCCAACTTTCCAAGAATCACGAAATTCCCTGGACCCACATATCCATGCGAGCCGATCGATAGCGTTACTTGAAACGCTCTCCGAAACGCGCCCCCGATAGGAACTCTTTATCGAGCTCGACGCATGTTGGAGCGGGGGGGAGCAGGGCCCCGGGGTTTATTTGACGTTCCATCGGATTGAGTACCCACGGCCGGATAAATGCCGGATCATCGACCGTCGTCTCGAGCCTGAGCACGTCGCCCTTTCTGGTAAATCGCTCGGTGACCTTTGCGTCCGGGCTCATGGGCCACCCGCGTTCGCTGTACCAGACAAGGTCGGGGGCAAAGTCTACGGTCTCGACGACGAGAGTATCGCCTTCCCAGCGGCCGACGGTACTACCCCCCAAAATATTTGCGCCTTCGTATTGATCCTCTGATCGCAGCGCTCTGCCGTCGGTCGCCACTTCACGGATTGCCGAACGGGCCCCGCCGTACCGCAGCAGCACCTTGTGCGGGAACTGAATGATCTCCGCTGGGAAACCTCGCTTGACGATGCCGACCTCTTGACAGCCCCAGCCGGGATCGGCCGGCCTCTCATACCCGAACTCTTCGTTGTCTCGTACCTGCTCCCAATGTTCGGGCTTGTAGAGAGGCATGTTGTCGCGGTTGGACTTGATGATGATTTCCTGATCGATCTCCAGCCAAAAAAAGTCCCCGTCTCGCACTGCCCACGCGCTTTCATTGGCATTGGCCTGGTTGGGAGCGTTACCGTCATAGAGATAGAACGCTCTCGGCCCTCCGGCCGCAGCGGCGGCGGCTGGGACCTGTCGGTTCCAGACACCGTTCAGATCGGGATGGCCTTGTGCCGTGCGCGGTGTAGGCGCGCTGAGCATCTGTTCACGCGTGCGGGCTGCGGCAGGAGCAGGATTCTGCGCCAATCCCTGCTGCACCAGACTCGCAGCGATTCCAACGGCAACAAGCGCTGTCGACACAATACGCATGGCGATTCTCCCGCTAGTTCTTGCGCCTCAACGTCATCAACGTCAGATCGTACCCGGCGACAAAGTCCACGGGCCGGGCCTCAAGGCCCTGCGCCGTGTTGATCTCCAAACGACCGTCCGGTTGGAACCGATAGATGCCTTCCCACACGTCACCTTCGTGTGGCCGTATAAGGTTCTTGCCGCGGAAGGCCAGGTCAATGGTCCGCGCTTCGGGGTTCAGACGGTACGTGCCCGAATAGGAACTTCGCTGTGGCCGCTCGATCGCGAACGTCTGGTCGGCGTTGAAGGTCACCGTCGCTCCCACCATCTCCTGAGGGGGTAACGACTTCCTTACGGACTCTGTCACCACCCATGCCCCCACGATGCTTTGAGACTGGGTGTACGCGACACCCCCAGGGAAGCACGAGAACATGGCGAGAACCGCCATGAACGCCGCCGCAGACGTCGGTCCCCTCAGTGACATGATCTCCCTACGCGGTGGGATCTCCCGACCAGACAATATGGGATTTTCCATTCACGACAATTTCCGCCAGGAAGCCGCTCGTCGCGCCGTTATGGGCTCGCAGGCCGCGAATCGTGTACGTCTCCCCCACTTTCAAGGTCTCCTTGCCGAGTCCGAGGCCGTTGAGTCCCCGGATTCCGACGGTGGCGATCTCCCACTGTTCGACTTCACCTTTCTCGTTCTTGACGGTGAAGTAGAGATGCACGTGCGGATTCACGAAGCTCGCCTTCGTCAGCACGGCATTGTCGAACTTGAACGGCCAATCGTAATCGTACTGGGCGGACAGGGAATGATGAGCATGCGTGGGAGACGCGACGCCGGCCACGAGGGTCATAGCCAGACACACGCGCAAGCACAACTTGTTGTAGCTCGATTTCCTCACTGGCTTCATAGCATTGACTCCTCTAACGATCTTCGCCTCAACGTATTTCGCACCCCGGTGCGCATTTCAATCCCATCATCGGCCCGCCGAGGCCGAGATGATATTCGCAGGAATCGGAAAAATGACATAGGGGTTGGTGCACCAGCAGGTTTTGACTTGTACATCGAGGATCGTGCGGCCATTGAGCTTGTGCACGATGCGGCTCGGGAAGGTGAACCCGCTGAAGGCTTCGTCGCTCCGCAACGGATCAATCGGTTCGTAATCCCGATACCCGGAATATTCTGCCGTCAAGGTCGCCCGTTGCAGGACGGGGTGATCCACTGTCATCTCCACCAGCTCGGGATGACGGTCACGATCGAGTCGAATCTTCGTATTGTTCGCGGGAAAACTCAGTTCATAGGTCCGGTTTCCCAAGTCCGTCACTTTCACCTGCCTGACATTCTGATGCGCCAGTTTGATCGCGCCACCGGGGGTGAGGGCCAGCAGCTTCTGACGCCAATCCCGAAGCTGCGGTGCCGCGGCCTGCGACGTCCCCACCGGCGGCCCTTCACGTGCAACGTTCTGCTCGTTCCAGGAGTAATTGCCGGCGAAAGCCCATACCGCACGCTGGCCCGCGGAAGTGGTCTGATCCGAACGAAGCCCCGCTTCGGGCTCGTACGCGATCTCGACGTAGTACCGGCTCAGCTCAACCCGCGGCCAATCGGACGGGTTGGAGCCGGAAACCTCGTACATCGTCCCCGAGCCTTCGTAGCGCAAACTGGACCAGACGTCGAATTCCCCGACGCCGCGCAGCATACCCATCGCCCGCGCGGAGGTGTAGATAAGTCTGGCCGCTGTCGGCTCAAAGCTGCGAACCACCCAATCGCTCGGCCGCGCGTTCGCCGGCGGCGCCCCCTGCCCGTGGGTTAAGTGGCTCAACCCGACGAAGCAGCCACAGAATACGAGGATGAATGTCGGCTTCCAAAGACGCGCTCTTGTCGTCATTGTGATGAATCCTAGAAGAAACCCAGCCGCCCAACAAGTCAGGCCTGCAAGCAGCACTTAGCGGGTGCCGCCCGCGTCGAGGCGGATTATACGTGCGTGGTATTGCCGGCGCGACGTCTCATGAGATGCTGCACGCGAGTGCCATTTCGAGTGCCATCACGGCTTCAAAATCCGAAGGAGGCGGGGCGGGAAGGTCTGAAAGTTGCCGAGGCATTCGCGCAATGAACCGGTGAGAATGTGTCGCATGGCGAACTTGCTGTCACAGCTCACCAAGGGCGAGCAGGCGGGATTCCTCGAGGAACTCAACTACATGAATCTCGAGGAGATTCGCGGCTTCTGTTCGGGGCACGGAATCCCCTTCAGGGTCATGGCGGAGCACTCGAACGGCAAGGTGAGGGCCACGAAGGATACCGATCGAAAGCCGATCGTGCTGGCACGGGTCCGCCGCTACCTGATGACAGGCGACGTCGGTCAGCCGACGCGGATACCGTTGGAGATCGTCCGTGAGGAAGGTCCGCCGGCGCGGCCGGGGCCCAATGACCGCTTGTACTATCGTTGGTACGCAAGGGAACACAAGGGCGTCATTCGGCTGCTCCGCGAGTTGACCGACGGCCGGTTTCGGAACGGCGCCGTCGTCCGCGTGCTGGCGATGAAGTTCTGGACGCGCGGAGAGGCGCCCACGTTTGAGGAATTCGCTCGCTCGTGGACGACGGCCAAAACCGAAGCACACCGTCTGCTCACGCCGGAGTACGCCTACCTTACGGACCTCAAGCACCAGCGGGCCAACAGAGATTGGAAAGCGCTGCGCAGCGCCAAGGCAAGGTCGGCTCTGAAGACACTCGCCCGAATTGCTCCTACTCCAGCGGCGGCCGCGCGCCGGCGCTCTCGGGAGAGATTCGTCACGCCGTCTTGATGAGCCAGGGTCGAAAATCGTCTCGTTGACGAGTTTCATGCCCTTTCGGGTGCCGCAGGCCTATCTGAACAGTTGCGGAAATGGTCCCGCACCGTCCGCCATCTTCGCTCACTCGCGCTCGCTCGATGGCGGTTCGAGTGGTTTCAGGCATCGCGCCGCTCGCTTGTAGCTCGCCGCGCGCGGCACGAATCCCACTCTCTCCGCCAAACTTCTATGCTGGGATTTTCACGAGAACTGACGAGAGCACGATTCTCTCTGCCTTCGTGCTTCGCCGCGCTCATTCTCCTGAGATTTCTTATCGCCCCGTAGGCGAGTTCCATTTTCGCGTGTCATTTTCGTGCTGTGCGCGAACCCGAAGGACTTGGC
>DAIRVG010000313.1:0-4183 GCA_036802945.1 Vicinamibacterales bacterium | reverse complement strand
ATCTCGTAGACGGAGAAGATCTGGCCCGCGCCATGCTCCTCCATCTCGATGCCGGACATCCGCCGCACGGCCGAGTCGTGCCCGTCGGCGCCGATCACATAGGCCGGTCGGATCGTCTGGCTTCCCACGACGACCCACTCGCTTTGCGCGACGGGGTAGCCGCTCGCGACCTGGTCGAGCTTCGCGACCTCTGCCCGGAGGGTCCCGCCGTCCACGGTGAGGGCCTCGAGCTGGTGTCTCCAGAGGACCTTGAGCTTCTTGCGGCGGAGCGCCTCCTCCGCGGCCCTTTCCAGCAGGCTTTGGCGGATGACGAGGAGATACGGATGCTTGGAAGCGAGGGCCGAATAGTCGATCTCGGCGCGCCTCTCCCGCCCTTCGTAGTAGGCGACCTTCGTCAGCTTCCGCCCCGCGCCGATCAGCCCTTCGGAGAGTCCTGCCTCGTCGAGAATCCGGAGCGTGCGCGGATGGATCGCGAGCGCGTAGCTGTGCTGGGTCGTCCGCTGGTGCATGTCGACGACCTCCACACGGACCCCGTGCTGCTGCAGGAACAGGGCCGCGACGAGACCGACCGGACCGGCGCCGACGACGAGGACCTCAGGATCGGGGTGATGGAACATCGAGTTTCCTCCTCTCGCGCAATGCGCTAGAACCCTCTTGCTTTTCCGGTTGTTTCAGCAAGCCACAACATGTTGCGATAAGCACAAGAGGTCTAGAGGTGCCGTGGCAGCGGTTCCAGCATCCGGCGGACCGCCTCGTCAATCTTCTGTTCCATCAGATTCTGGTTGTCGATCAGGCCGTTCACGACGCCTCGCGCGGAGCCACGCCAGACGACTTTGTTCGTTCGAGCATCAACTATGTCGAGCACAAGAGTCCCCTCGTCGTACTCGCCCGCGGTGGGCTCACAATCGTCGGAGCAGTAACCGCGGTTCCGATCCACCGTGTTGACCTCGAACCGCTGGGTGACGTGCGCGTGATAGTGAATCAGCAGGTCAGGCGTTGTCGACGTCGACTTCTCGAACCGCTTCGTTGTGAGCTGTCTTTCAACGGCTCCCTCCAGGCGGTCCTTGAAGAAGGGGTTGCTGTCGAGCCGCGGGTCCCCGGTCGGTCGCGCCTCGGTCGGTCCCCACGCGTAGGTGCGGTACTGCGTGAAGTCGACGCCGCGCACTACGTACGAGCTGACGTTCATCGTTGCGCAACCGGCAAGGGCCAGTGCAGGAAGTGCCACAAGCGCCAATCGTGTGAAGCGACGCATGGTCGGATACCTCGTACGCATGATTGAGGGGACCTTCCCCTATGAGCCAGCCTGCAACTTCCCCTCGCCCGGTCGGGTTACGCGAACCAGTGGCTTCGGAAAGCGTTCCATCATTTTCGTGATCGCCTGGTTGATCTGCCGCTCCATACGGTCCTGGTTGTTGAGGACCTTGTCGACACTGTCCTGCGCCCAGCCACGCCAGATCACTCGGTTGGTGTGGGCGTCAACCAGGTCGAGCACGATCGTGCCCTCCTCGTACTCCTTCAGGCGGGGCTGGCAATCGTCATAGCAATAGCCTCGGTCACGGTCGATCCCGTTGACCTCGAAGCGCTGACTGATGTTCGCGTGATAGTGAATCAGCACGTCTGCCGTTCCCGCTGCCGCCCTCTCGAGCCCTCTCGTGGCGAGCTGCTTTTCAACCGCCCCCTCGAGATGGTCCTTGAAGAACGGATTGCGATCGAGCCGCGGATCTCCAGTAGGCAGCGCGTCAGCCGGGCCCCAGTCGAAGGTGCGATACTGCGCGAAGTTGACGCCCCGCTCCACGTGCGAGCTCACGTTCATCGTCGCGCAACCCGCGAGAGAGAGTGCAGAGAGTGTCAGAACAGCCAATCGTCCAAGGCGTCGCATGTCTCGTACCTCCGTTGAAGTCGCGTCAAGCGGGCCATCCATCCCGCCGTACTGCGCGGAGGTCCGATGGACGAATCGCCTGCGGCGCTGCACTGCGAAAGAAGTGCCGTCCGAGAAACCACGAAACGTCGTCGGGTGCGGGTTCGGAGTGCGGAAAAATCCGGGTCGCCACGAATTTCTCCCCGCGCTCGCGTATGCCGTATTCGTGTGAGCGGGAAATGAACAGGGAATTCGAGCCAGGCACGCTCTGCGCGCGCTGGCGTCGGTCATGCCTTCTCCGAAGATCTGGAGGTAGCCGATGAAATCATCATTCCGGAAGTTCGCCGCCGCGGCAGCGCTCGTGGCGCTAACCTTTCCGCAACCCCTTCTCGCCGCTGGCGCACAGGCATCCAAAGGCTTGTCTCCGACTACGGCCGCCGCCAAGGCAGCCGATGAGAGAGCACTCGTGACCGCGCGCGCCACCGCGCTCGACGAGTGGGCGACCGCATTGACGGTGGAGATGAACAAGGCGACCGGTCAAGCCAAGATCGAGGCGATGGCCCGTCTGCTGAACGCGCTCGTCCAGCATCGCTCGATGATGGTCGAGCAAATAAAGATGCTGCAGGACGATCTCGACGCCCAGCACGCGGCGATGCAGCGGATGATGCACCGCGGCCCGGGCGCGCCGGCACCTGCGAAGTGACTGAGGAGAGTCCCATGTCAAACCGTACCCTCGCAGGCGCAGTGGCGGCCGTCGCGGCCGTCCTGACACTGTTCAACTGGTCTGGATGTATGGATTGATGTCCCCCGCGTCTGCGGTGGGCGGACACGTCACCGGGGCGCTCATCGCCAGCGGTATTGCTCTCATGTACACCTGCTTTCTATGCGGTACGTTGACGTGTCAGTTCCTCGCCGCAGCGAGCGACGTGGACCGTGATCGGGATTCCGTGACGCACGCTCTCGGTGACGATGCAGAAGTCTTCGAACAGTGCCTTGCAGCGCTCGAACCGCCCCTGATCGGCACCGGGGAAGCACGGCGTCAGATCGACGTCGATCCCTTCGATTCGAAAACGTCCTGCCTCATTCCGAGCCATGCGAGCCGTGACGTTCGCGTTGATCGCGTCCGGTTCGAGGTGCGCCTTGTTCAGGCATAGGGTCAGGCTTGCGGAGAGACAGCCGCCAATGGCGGCCGCAAGGATGTTCGCGGGGGTGGGACCCGCGCCGGTGCCGAGCGGTGGCCCCTCATCGAGCGTCATGGGCGCCGCTCCGGGCACATCGGGGAACGTGGCGGCGAAGCGATAGCCGTCGACGAGTTGAACATGCGCGCGTGCGGTTCTGGATTCAGCGGCCATGGCGCACCTCCTCGCGAGTGCTCTCTGCAATCCGCGTCCCAGGCGCCAACGCGAACATCTCGGGGCTCTAGTGGACACCGCTCAAAACGCCCCTCGAATACTTCGCACCTTGCGCGCGTTTTTCCCCACCTGTTGCGCGCCACGCCGACGCACATCCGCACTGATGGTCCGGCGGCACACGTGTTGCCATGTACGTGGACATGGATCCGGAGGATCTCCAGAGAGGTTTTGTCATGAAATCGTTGATTCGATTGGTGCTTGGACTCGCAGTCGTCTCAGTGGGGATCGGAGTCATGGGTTTTCAACCTGCCGCGCTGGCCTGGGCGGGGCAGACCACGGAGCATGACCACGCTCACGGCGCGGGCGTGCCCCCGACAGTCGCCGCACCTCAGGCGCCTGCGGCGGCGGATGAGCGGAAGATGTCAGAGATGCAGCAGGACATGATGGCGCGGATGTCCGCGTTCGACGATCAGATCAAGACGCTCGGTACCGAGATGAACGCTGCGAAAACAACCGACGCGAAATTGACTGCCGTGACGAAGTTGCTGAACGTCCTCATCGAGCAGCGGTCCATGATGCGAATGCAGATGGACGAGCAAGGCAAGATGATGGAGCAGATGATGTCCATGCATCGGAAGATGGAGCACATGATGCCCGCGTCTCCTGACGGATCGGCGACACAGCCGCACGGCGCCGACACGAATCCTCATTGATCGGCGGGCCGGCGCACGTGCG
The DNA here is from genome assembly GCA_036802945.1 of Vicinamibacterales bacterium. Taxonomy (GTDB): domain Bacteria; phylum Acidobacteriota; class Vicinamibacteria; order Vicinamibacterales; family UBA2999; genus Gp6-AA40. The sequence goes on along the minus strand of DAIRVG010000313.1, from coordinate 238 downwards.
TCGCCTCCCGACTCCACATCCATCGGGTATGGAAGCCGCCAAGCAGATTTCATGTCAAGTTCGAGATGAACGAGGTTGGAGCTCGGCAGGCAATAACGCTTCGATGGCGCTCGGAACTGTGATCGTCGAATAGTTCCCGCGCCCGCGAGTTATTCCCCGCCGGTCCGTGTTCACGGACGCAAACCCTTTGCAAACCCTCACATATGACGCGCCGTCCTACGGCACACGGGTTGCCCTG
>DAIRVG010000312.1:0-4218 GCA_036802945.1 Vicinamibacterales bacterium | reverse complement strand
GGTTTCTGCACGCGATCGCCCGGTTCGACGACTGGGATGAGCCGCTCAAAATCAAGCGGGAGTGGTGGAAATGAACGACGACGCCTTCGCTCTGAGTGAACCCCCAGCCGCGAACGGTGGCGGCGTGCGCATGTCGCCGACCGTGGGCAAGCTCGCCGAGGCGCTCGCCAAAGCGCAGGCCGAGATGGAAGGTGCCGCAAAGGATGCGACCAACCCGCACTATCGCAGCAAGTATGCCGACCTGGCCAGCATCCGCGACGCCAGCCGGCCGACGGCCAAGTACGGGATCGCCATTCTGCAGCCGACCCGGGCCGAGGGTCCGCACGTCACCGTGACGACCATGTTGATTCACACCAGCGGCGAATGGATCAGCGAGGAACTGACGTTGACCGCCGGGCAGAACACGCCCCAGGCGGTGGGTTCGGCCATCACCTACGGCCGAAGATACGGCCTGGCGGCGATGGTCGGGATCGCGCCGGAGGACGACGACGGCGAGGCGGCCGAACCCCGGAACGCGGCGCCGTCGATTGACGCGACGCGGCTGGTGCCGAAGGCTCCGGCCAAGCCGCCGAAGCCGACGACCCCGGTCAAGTTCGATTCGTGGTGGGCCGGGCTCGCCTTGGTCGCCGAGGATGGAATCGAGGCGTTGCTCGAAGCCTGGCAGAAAGCCGGCCGCGACTTGAAGGAGCACGCCCACGCCAAACACCGGGACGAATTCGATGCGCTGAAAGACTACGCCCGCACCAGGTCCGCGGCGAAGCTCCCGGCGGCACCGGAGGAGGCGCCGTTCTGATGGCTCGCACGCGTTCCGTTCAACAGAACAAGTTCTTGTGGGGCGTCGTGTATGCGGAGATCTCGCGAGTCACGGGCCGCAGTCCTGAGGATGTTCACTGCCTGATGACGCGATGGTTTCTGCCGCGGGCGCCAGCCCTGCGCAAGCTGTCCAACTGGCCGGATGGGGATGTGCGGACCGTGCCTGAACCGCGCACGTCGGCGTTGACGACGGCCGAATTTAACGAATTTACGGACAGGGTTAGGGAGTTTGCGCGGGTGCTACTCCATCTGGACATTCCCGATGCGGACTACTGGCGGTTCGGGCCGCCCGCGCGATGAACAAGCGGGTCCGCGAGGCGCTGTTCGTACACGCCGAGGGCCGGAGTCGCCTGTCTGGTGCGCCGCTGGATGGTGAATGGGAAGTCGATCACAAGACGCCGCGGGCGGCCGGCGGTTCTGATGATCTCGCCAACCTTCAAGCCGTCACGGCCGACGAGAACAGAGCCAAGTCTATGGCGCATCCGCCGAAGCCGCTCGCCTGGCAGCAGGAATTCCTCCAGACCTGGCGCCGCGACACATCGCCGTCATTTCTGCTGGTCGCGCTACCAGGCGCCGGGAAGACGGTCGCCGCATTGTGGGCGGCGAAGGAATGGATCGACGACGATCCTATCCACCGAAAGATCGTGGTCATGGTGCCAACTGATGCCCTTCGCAATCAGTGGCAAGCCGTGGCTGCGGCGTGGTTTGGGATGCAACTTCAAACCCGCGAGTTCGCGAGTTGGAAGTCTGAGATGGTCGGGTTCGTACTGACCTATCAGTGTCTCGCCAACCATGCACCGCTCTGGCAACTTCGATGCAGCCAATATCAGATTCTCGTCATTTGCGATGAAGTGCACCACGCGGGGGAAAACGAATGGGGTCGCCATCTCCGCGAATGCTTCAGCGCCGCGGCGCGTCGGTTGGTGATGAGCGGTACGCCGTTCCGTGGCGACAGCACCAGGATTCCCTTTGTCAATTACGACAGTGAGGGTATCTGCGTCGCGCATTCTCGCTACGACTATCCGCGCGCCATTCGCGACGGTGTAATCCGGGTCGTGCGGTTCCAGCATGAACGTGGCATCGTTCGCCGGCTCACTGGCGATGTGGAGTTGTCGAGCGCCTTGCCGGAAGACGACGAAGCGAACGACGCGCTTCGGCAGATTCTCCGCGCCGATCGATATACAGAAGCTCTGTTGCGCCTCGCCCATGCCCAACTTCAGCACTGCCGGGAGTCGATGCCCACAGCCGGAGCACTGGCGATCTGTTTCGACCAGGCGCACGCGATTCAGATTGCCCGTCAGTTGCAGGGGATCACGGGTCAAGCGCCTGATGTGATTGTGTCCGACGGAGACCTTGCGACCTCGACGGTCGAATCCTTTCGCGAGAGCGAGCGTCAATGGGTTGTGGCTGTCAGGCAGATTAGCGAGGGCGTCGACATCAAGCGGTTGATGGTGCTCGCATACCTGACCTGGACTCGCACGCCGCTATTTTTTCGTCAAGCGGTCGGCAGGATCGTCAGGACGATGGGAACGCCTGAAGACATGGAGGCGTATTGCTTCATCCCTGATCATCCGACCCTAGTCAGGCACGCCCAGCAGATTACAGAGGCGCAGGCGCAGGCGATCGAGGATGAGACCGACGAGGAATTCGATCGTTCCATTCGGCGCAGCCTGCAACCGTCGCTGTTCTCGTCGGATGACGTTCTCGGGACCGAACATACCGGCACGGCGGGCACCATCATCGAAGGTCAAGCCCTGACACCTGAGATCGCCGCCGAGGTGGCCGCGGTTGCGCGTGAACTCCAATGTTCGGAAACGATCGCCTTGCGTGTGCTCAAAAAATACGGGGCGCAAGCATCGGCGCCGCCGTCGTCTGGTGCGATTCGCAGTCCGCAGCGTCCCTTAGAGGATCAAATTGATGATGCTCGCGGGGCCGTGCATTCAAAGGTTAAGCGAGTGGCCTTTCGGCTCCTGCCGGATGATCCCAATCGATTCAAGCGTGTCAATAAATACGTCGCGAAGTTTATCGGGAAATGGGATCGGCGCCAGTTTTCCCTTGATGACTGTCGCCGTGCGGTGGCGCAGCTCGATCGCGTGACGGCGGACGAACTATGACCCCCGAACGGGCTGGTCAGGTGTGTGACGAATTAGATCGCGGTCTGCGCGGGTCGGAGGTAAACCTGACGGCCGTCGCGAACACGATCGTTGTCGTGCTGCGTGATGAGGCGTGGCGCGAGCGGCGCATTCGCACGGGTGAGATTGTGCGGTGTGAATCGTTCCTCGAATTGCTGACGGCGCCGCCATTACGTGGGTATGGTGAAGATCCCAAACGGGTCGAGGCGCTTTTGAAGGATGACACTGAAGCCCTCCGCATGTTTCGGGTAGCCATCACGCCAAAGAAAGGGAAGCGTGCGAAGGCTGAAGTTAATACTTCTAATAGAAGCATTAAACCGCAACACGGAACGACCAGAGCCTACACGTTGACCCGGCTGGAGAAGGAAGCACCGGCCTTCTATCAGCGTGTCGTTGCAGGCGAACTGAGCGCACACGCAGCCGCGAAGGCTGCGGGCATCGTGCACGATAAGACGACATTTCAACAGTTGCAGCACTGGTGGCAGAAGGCCACTGCCGACGAACATCAGGCGTTTCTCGAGTGGGTGAATGCTTTACCTGGACGATCGACTTCCCGTGCATCCTAAAATTCTGAAAGCCGGCCAGCGGATCGGCTCGGGCGGACCGTCGCTCGCCCTACATCTCTACGTTCTGGGCATCAGTTACGCGCGGCAAAATTTGACCGATGGTTTTCTGCCCGCGAGTTTCGTGTCGTCTTGTGGTGTGGTTTCGCGGAGCAGTTTGGTCGCGAAAGTGTTGTCCGCTCGTGGGATTGGGCTGTGGCGAAAGGTCAAGGGCGGCTATCAGATTCACGACTACCACGAGTGGAACCCTAAAGCCGCTACGGTAAAGGAGAAACGGGAAACTGACCGGCGCCGGAAGGCGCTCGAGCGCGGGGGGCGAAGCTCGAATCTGTCCACGCTGGACACTTCTCGGACTCGCGCGCGCGCGTTCTTAAAGACCACTAGTACCACTAAGAGTACAAGCACCGACGCTGCGCGCCGGCCAACGTTCGCGCTGGCCTGCGTCCTCATGCGAGAAGCGTTACAGCAGTCGTGGCATCTCGACCACGACGGCACCCTGACCAACGTCGGGGAGCATTTCAAAAACCTTTGCGCGCAGCGCGGCCTGGCCTATGACGGCGAGCTGGTGCGGAAAGCCTACGACGCCGTCGAGAAAGCGGCGTTCGTGCGGAAGCGGGCGTGATGTGGCCGCCCCCGCCCATCTTCCTGCCGTGTCGCTGCGCCGACACCGGACGGACGCACGACGAGCGGGGCTTGTGTTCGGCGATTCC
>DAIRVG010000311.1:0-4224 GCA_036802945.1 Vicinamibacterales bacterium | reverse complement strand
CGAGGACATGATCAATATCGCGGCTTACACGGCCTCCCGCACGCCGAGCGCGACCAGCACTCAGTAGTCGGTTCGCCGGAGTCGCGCTATCTCAGCGCCGCCCAGTTGATGCAGCCTGGTCCGGAATCGGGGCCCATCGCGAAGCGGCTCTGGATCTCGAGCGTCTTCAGGTCAATCACCACCACGCTATGGTCGTCCCTCAGGCCGAGGTACGCGCGCGATCCGTCTGGCATCACGAAGACGCCGCCATCGCCGGTATCGCGCGGGGCGACCTTGAGTCGCTTGATCTCCTTGCGCGAGGTCGCATCAAGGACGATGAGCGTGCCGGTGCCGCCGTCAAGGATGAGGACCTTGCCGTCCGGTGTGAACTTCAGGCGGTTGGCATCGGTCAGCTTCAAACTGAATGACTGCGTGACCTTCCGGCTGGTCGTGTCGATGATGGACACGCTGCCATCGCCGCGCGTGGCCGTCCAGAGCTCGCGGCCGTCGGGCGAAAGGTCGAGGCCTTCCGGCGTCAGCCCGGGCACCGGGATCGCAGTGATCTTGAACTTCGGCGGCCCTCCCGCCACAGCATCGATCACCGAGATGCTATTGGACCCACGGTTGGGCACCCACATCGTCTGCTGGTCCCTGGCAAGGACCATCATATGTGTGCCGTCCTGGCCGATGCCGAGCATCCATTCCACCGTGTTCGCGGTCGGGTCATAGCGGCCGATCGTCTTGTAGCCCTCAGCCGTGAAATACAGCTTCCCGCCGGCGTAGAGGACGTCATGCGGAGCGCTGAGGGCGCCAGTGTTCACGCGCCGAAGCTCCTTCATAGCCTTCACGTCGATCACCGAAATGCCCTCTCTGGGGCTTGCCACGAACGCCATCAACCCGTCGGGCGTGACCGCGACCTCGTGCGGGTCCTGGCCGACCGGGACTCGGCCCAGCACCTGGCCGGACGCCGGGTCGACGATCGCGAGCGCGCTGGCGTTCCTGAGGAGCACGAGCAGACGCGCGGCCGACGGGGTCTGCGCGGCGGCGACGTTCGCGATGGTCACGAGCACGACACACGACAAGACGAACCGAATCGAACGCCCGGCAATCTTCATCTGCGACCTCCGTGGCGAATCATCGCACGGCGCCCTCCGTCCGTCGAGGCGATTGCTGCACGATCGCCCGTGAGCGAAGTCGCGCGCCCGGCTTGATATCATCGTGGGATGGCTGCCGCCCTCTACGCCATGCTCTGCCTGATCTGGGGGTCGACGTGGCTCGTGATCAAGGTCGGCCTGGTTGGCGTGCCGCCATTTCTGGCGGCGGGCCTCCGATTCCTGCTGTCCACGCTGCTTGTCGGCCTGGTGCTCGCCGTCCGGCGCAAGCGCTTCAACCTCACGCGCGACGACAAGGTTTGCGTGCTTTCCCTCGGCCTGCTCGTGTTCTGGATCGACTACGCCGCCGTCTACTGGGCCGAGATTCGGATCTCGAGCGGACTCACCGCGATCCTGTTCTCCACGATGCCGCTGATGACGTCGCTCTTGAGCGCGTACTGGACGCGCAGCGAGACGCTGAGCGGCCGTAAGGTCGTCGGCATCCTGGTGGGCGTGCTGGGGACCGCGCTGCTCTTTTGGCCGCACGACCGCCTGGGGCTCCAGCACGTGCTCGGGATGCTGGCCGCGCTCGGCGGGAGCCTGTGCGCCGCGATCAACCTTGTGACGATGAAGAAGCATGGACGCCACGGCGACCCGTTCGTGCTGAACTTCCTCGGCATGGGCATCGGCGCGGCGTGTCTGCTCGCCATGAGCGCCGCCCTGGAGAGTTGGCCCGCCGTCGTCTGGAGCCGAAGCAACGTCCTGGCGATCCTCTATCTGTGCATCTTCGGCTCGGTGATCGCGTTCTCCGCCTACTACTACTTGATCAAGAAGATGGACGCGACGATCGTCAGCCTGAGCACGCTCATCATTCCGATCGTGGCCCTGATCCTGGGTCGAGCGTTCCTCGATGAGACCGTGACGCCACTGGCCGTCACGGGTATCGCGACGATCCTCGCCGGCGTGACCATCGCGATATTGCCGGTTGGAGCCGGACGCCTTTCATCCGGCGCGCTCGTGAACACATCTGGCCGGCACCCTTCGCGTTGAGCTCATCCGCGACCTTTCGCTTTGGGACGTCTGTCCCGTCTGCACTGGCGACCTCGCGGCCAGCACTGCCGTCAAAAACGTCTCGACGCTTTGACGATACCGGGCAGGGTTTGAGCTGATCTTCGTCGCTTTCCGAAAGCGCCTTACTGCGTCCGTAAGTTTCGTTGACATCAATCGTCCTCGAGCACCTTGCGCCGGCGACACGCTTCGTTCGAAACGGCACGCTGCGTAGCGCTGCTTCTGCCTGAGGTTCAAGGCTGATCCAGATCCGGTCCAGCGGCACGGCCATGGAATAGGGGTTGTCGACGAGCAATTCATTCGCGTACTCCGATTCGCAAATGGAAGGAAGCACACTATGCGTATCCGACAATTTCTAATTGCCGCTCTTTTGGCTGTCGCTACTTCAGCTGGCATTCTCCGCGCGGCCGACACGAACAACTATCGCGTCACGATTCTCGTGTCGAATGAGGCGGGCGAGGCCCCGGTTATCGACGGCAAACTTGTGAACGCGTGGGGCATCGCCGTAGCCGGGTCGAGTCCCTGGTGGGTTGCCGACAACGGTTCCGACTGGTCGACGGTTTACAATGGCGCCGGCGCCAAGCTGTCGAGAGAAGTTATCGTCCCTGGCGCACCGACGGGCATCGTCGGTTACACCGGCACTCAGTTTGTCGCCGGCACTCGCCCTGCGACGTTCATGTGGGCAACCGAAAGCGGCGGCATCTTTGCGTGGAACTCCGCGCTGCCCGATCCAACGCATGCACTGGGCATGTTCTCGAGTGCAGGCTCGATCTACAAGGGGCTTGCGATTCACGGCGATACGCTTTACACGACTGACTTCGCGGAGTGCGAGGTGGAGACGCTCGACGGGACGTTCCACGAATTCGACAGCGCAGGTGGCTTCGAGGACGCCAGCATTCCTTCCAGCTACTGTCCATTCGGCATCCAGGCGATCGGCAACTCGATCGTTGTCACGTACGCTCTCAAAGGCGGCGACGATGATGTCGCAGGGCAAGGTCATGGCTTCGTTCGTCGGTTCGATGTGAACGGGAATCTTATCGCGGCGGTGGCCGACCACGGCCGGCTGAACTCGCCTTGGGGTCTCGCGGCAGCGCCCGCGAGCTTCGGCCGGTTCGGGGGCTGCCTGCTGGTCGGAAACTTCGGCGATGGCCGCATCAACGCCTATTGTCTCGATGAAGATGGTCAATACCATCCACAAGGAACGTTGCGGCAAGACCAGAGGCCGGTGGAGATCGATGGACTGTGGGGCATCGGCTTCGGCAACAACGGAGGCGCCGGTTCCGGGGACGTTCTCTACTTCGCGGCGGGTCCCGACGACGAAATGAACGGGTACTTCGGGAAAGTCGAGTTCGCGCCCTAATCTGACGCGGATTCCATTTCCACGTAGCCACAGAGACACAGAGTCACCGAGAAATTTCAATTATCTTGCCCTCTGTGTCTCTGTGACTCTGTGGCCCGTCGAACTGAAAAGCGCTCTCTAAAAGGGGGATAGGGTTTACCGGCCGATCCAGTACGCGATTTTGAACAGGATCACGTCGTCGCCCGGCGCGCTCAGCATCGCGCGCGCATCGCGGCCCGCGTTGAACACCCCGGGGTTCGAATCGTCCTTCTGCTGGCGCGTCCAGACGGCGTAGAACGTCGAGCCCGGCTTCATCTCCCACCGGAACACGGCGTTCACTCTGAGAGACCTGAGGCTGAAGTCCGGGTCGTCGAAGGTGAACGACTCCGCGGTGCCATGACTGTCGGGATCGACGATGTACTTCTTGTCCGCTGCGTTGCGGGAGATGGTGCCGAGCATCGTGCCGTATTCCGCGAAGTCGAATGTGCGCGGGCGCGCGAGCTCCTTGAACCCGAAGTAGTCGCCCGCCGCAATCAGCGGCTGCGAGTAGACCTGCACCGAGACTTTCGGGGTCAAGATCACAGCGACGCGCGTTGTCATTGAGAGCTGCGTCTGGTCGAGCGCGCCAAATACGTAGCGGGATCCGTAGGTGCTGGTAGCAGTGGCATCAGTGATCGAATCCACGTACTGCGCCACGGTGTGCGAGCGATCCAGCGAGGGGCCGAGCGTGATGTTCACGCGCTCGGA
>DAIRVG010000310.1:0-4226 GCA_036802945.1 Vicinamibacterales bacterium | reverse complement strand
CCGGCGTGCAAATGGATCGATGCAGGGCAGTGGCGCAGAGCCGACCCGCGCTATAACGCGAACGTCATCCAGGGCGCCTTTGACGTATCGACGTGAATCGAATCTGTCTTCATGTACGGCGGTGCCATTGGGACAGCGGGCTTGCGTGGAGGAGTCTTGGCCATGACTCACATAACCTAAACTCTTCTGACCCCGGAACCTATGCCGTTGCCTCACAACGCCGCTAGCCGTCCGCCTCGCGCGTTCATTTCCTACGCGCGCGCCGACGGCGAAGCGTTCGCCTCCTCGCTTCGCAAGCGACTTCAGCTTGAACGCCCGGAGGTGACGCTCTGGCAGGACCGCGCCGAGCTCGAAGGCGGCGTGGGCTGGTGGAAGCAAATCACCGAGGCGCTCGATCAAGTCGAGCTCCTGATCATGGTCATGACGCCCGCCGTGATCGAATCAGCTGTCGCGCGGAAGGAGTGGCGCTACGCGAGGCAGCAGGGCGTGCGCGTCTGCCCGGTGCTCGGCTCGAATCCCAGCGGGTTCGACTTTGACCGTCTCCCGAGCTGGATGCGAAAGGTCCACTGTTACGACCTGGAAAAGGAATGGGACTCGTTCGTCGGGTTCCTCCTCAGCGCTCCGAGGGACAACCGCGTGCCCTTTATGGCGCCAGACCTCCGTCACGATTTCGTGGACCGCCCCGCCGAGTATCAGGCGCTGATCTCAATGCTCCTGGATGGGTCCCGCCTGAATCCCCTGGCCATCACAACGGCCCTCCAGGGCGCTGGTGGCTTTGGGAAGACCACGCTCGCGGCTGCGGTCTGCCACAACGACGCGGTGATCGCGGCGTTTGACGATGGAATCCTCTGGGTGACGGTGGGCGAAAAGCCCGCCATCCAGCAGGAACTGACGAAACTCTACGCAGCGGTCACAGGAGAACGGCCCGCGTTTGTGGACGCGGACGACGCATCGATCGAGCTGGCGACGCGATTGGAGAACAAGAACTGCCTCATCGTGCTGGACGATGTGTGGGACCAGAACGACGTCAGACCGTTTCTGCGAGGTGGGCAGCAATGCGCCAGGTTGATCACCACGCGTCGGCTCCAGGTCGTCACGGGCGTAGGCGCCAGTCAAGTCCTCGTCGACGAGATGACCGAGGATGAGTCCGTCGCGATGCTGGTGGCACGGTTGTCCTCCCGGCCGGAGGATACGACGCCTCTTAGACGTCTCGCGCGTCGGCTGGGAGAATGGCCGCTGCTGTTGCGATTGGCCGCCTCGCAGTTGCGAGAGCGCATGGAGCGAGGCGACTCTCTCAAGGGAGCGCTCGCGTTTGTGAATCGCGCGCTCGACAAGCGCGGCGTGGTGGCGTTCGACCGGACGAACGCATCCATTCGGAACGATGCCGTGGCCACGACGGTCGGGGCGAGCCTTGCATTGCTTAGCCCGGTCGACAGGGTACGCGCGACCGAGTTAGCGATCTTCGCAGAGGCGAAAACGGTGCCGCTCTCGGCCGCAGCGGCCGTGTGGGGCCTGGACGACTTCGAGACAGAGGACCTCGTGCAGCGTCTTGACGATGCGTCGCTGGTCGAGTTCGACCTGAAAACCGGCCAACTCCGAATGCACGACGTGCTGCGGTCGCACTTGCTGGCGCAGCTCGGTGACGCGTCGAAGGTGCACGGAAGGCTGGTGAAGGCCGGATGGCCAGACGATCGCGCCCTGCCGGACGCATTTGCCTGGCGCTGGATCGGTTGGCATCTGGTGCAGGCGGGCGAGAGCGACCGATTGCGTGAGCTGCTGCTCGACTTTACGTGGCTGACGGCCAAGCTGCGCGCGACCGATGTTCAGGCACTCATCAGGGACTTCGAGAACGTTGGTCCCGGCGAACCCCACACCACCATTCGCGATGCGCTGCGACTGGCTGCGTACAGCATCGACCGCGACCCCGAACAGCTGGCCGTGCAGCTGAGCGGCAGGGTCGATCGCGGCCGGTCGAGTGCCGTGGACCAGCTGCTCGATTCCGTCCCCATCGATGGGACGCCGCGTTTCCGATTCGGCTATCCGTCGTTGACGCATCCTGGTGGACCCCTCGTCAGGATCCTGAAAGGGCACGCCAGCTCAATCGAGACCATCGTCGTCTCTCCGGACGAAAAGTTCGCGCTGACCGGGTCGGCGGACTGGACGCTCAGGCTTTGGGATCTGGAATCGTGGCGTGTGGTTCGCTCGTTCGAAGGACACTCCGGCACTGTGCACGCGGCGGCGTTCACGCCGGACGGGCGGCGGATCGTATCTGCGTCCGAGGATCGAACGCTCCGAATGTGGGACGTGGAGACAGGACAGTGCCTTTCGATCCTTCGCGGGCACCACGAAGCGGTGCGTGGTATCGCCGTGGCATCGAATGGGATTGTCGCAGCCTCGCTGGCAGAAGACGGCTCCGTGCTGCTGTGGGACCTACAACGGGCTGAAGGGCTTTGGGGTCAGCCCCCGGACTCGCGAAAACCCAGCTCGAGGCACTTGTTCAAAGGAGGGTTCCATCAGCTTCGCGGCGTCGCATTCATGCCGGATGGAGCGCACGTCTTGTTCGGAGCGGGGGACGGAACCGTCCGGATGCTGGAGGTTGCGACAGGATCGGAAGCCCGCATCTTCGAGGGTCATACTGCGACCGTCAATGCCATGGCCATCGCTTCGGATGGCCTCACGGCCCTGTCTGCGTCCGATGATGCAACCGTACGATTGTGGGATATAGCGTCGGGCCGCACCCTGACGACCTTCCGAGGTCACGAGGGGAGTGTCGGTTGTATCGCACTTGAACCAGGCGGACGCCGGGCAGCGTCGGGCGGCAGCGACAAGACTCTTCGCATCTGGGATGTTCAGACCGGGCAACAGACCGACATGATGGAAGGCCACGCCGGCACCATTAGATCCCTCGCCGTGCTGCACGAGGGGACGCAGATCGTGACGGCTTCGACGGACCGAACGGTGTGCTGCTGGACGCTGGATGGGCCTCGTCCGGCCACGCCGTTTCAGCGTCAGGCCAGCGCCGTATCTATGGTGGGGATCTCCGCAGATGGTCGCAGCGCTGTGTCTGGCTCGAGTAGCGGGACTCTCGCGGTGTGGCATATGGAGGGAGAGCAGGCGACGCGAGCGCTGGACGGGCACACGCAGGCTATCCAGGCGGTGCGGATGACCGCCGACGGCAGGAGAGCGCTCACGGCGTCGCGCGACAGGACGCTCCGCGTGTGGGACCTGGACGCTGGCCGCATCGTGCATGTGCTGACGGGACACTCGGACGGCGTATCCGGAGCGGCGATGACGTCTTCTGGCAGCCGCGCGGTGTCCCTTTCTGCCGATCGCACGATTCGCCTCTGGGATCTGGAGCGAGGTATGACGATTCGCGTATTGATCGGGAGCGACAGCGAGCGCCGGCTGGCCTACCTCCGTGGGCGGGGCCTGTTGGCTTCAGAGACGGAAACCGCTCTCGAGATCGACACCACGACTCTGCCGATCAGCCGCGGCGCGCTGCTCGCGATCTCAGCGGACGGCACGCGCGTCGTATTCGCTCACGAGGGCACGGTTGGAATCTGGCAAACGGATACGGGTCGCGTCGTTGCCGCCACAGTCGAGGACTTCGATGCCGTCGAATTGGCCGTCGATTCCAACACCCGACTCGCTGTCGTCGGATCGATCCTCGGCACCTTGTGCGTCATCGACCTCGAACAGGGCGTTTGGCTCCACACGCTGGATTCGCGACGCGGCGACGCGCGCACCAGCCGAATCCTGGACATCGCGGTCGATTCGTCCGGTCTGCGGGCCGTCACAGCGTCAGGCGACGGCACGTTTCATTTTTGGGATCTGTCGTCCGGACAGGAGACCGGCGCCTTCAGCGGAGGCGTCGAGCATGCGGACGCGGTCGCCATTGCGCCTGACGCCAGGTTCGCGTACTCAGTCGTCGGTGACACGATTGTGTCAACGGATCTCACGAAGCGCCTGCGCCTCAGAAGTCTTTCGCTGGATCACAACATCACGGCTCTCGCCGTCGCGCCTGAAGGCGCGAACCTCGTCGTGGGCGATGAATCGGGCCGCGTCCACTTCCTGTGCCTGGAGCACGCGCGCGTGAAGCTCTGACCCACCAACTGAGGTCGCGGAGTTATCTGCCGCACTGCCCGGCGTCATAAGAGGGTTAACATACGTCCGCGGTCCGGCGAGCCGCGTGGCCGGTCCCCTACAACTAGACTCCGGAGGCGTCA
>DAIRVG010000309.1:0-4277 GCA_036802945.1 Vicinamibacterales bacterium | reverse complement strand
CCGCTCAGCGTCGAATCAGGTGGAGGTCCAGCCGGCTGTCGCCGTTGATCGTCACCGCCTGACCGTTACCTTCTGGACCGTTCGGGTCCGTTCGCGGATCCTCGAAGCCTTCCTTGATGGGCGTGATGCTGTTTGCCTTGCCGGAATACAGTCCCGAAAAGCTGTAAAAGCCTTTCCTGTCAGTTGTCGTCGTCTGATAAATGAGAACCGGGCATGAGTTGCTGAAAAAAGGCGGCACGGGCGCAACCTCCTCACAGGAGTATTCGCTCACCTGGACGCCTTCAAGCGGTATCAGTCCGGTCGGTGTCTCTTCCGAGACCACGCCAGACAGGGTGTATATCGCGACGCGCGGACCCAGCTGAAAATCGAATTGCGTGTCGCCACTGACCGTCAGGATTTGGCGCGCGGCTGCGTAGCCTGCCTTGATCGCGGACACGCCGCCGGACGAGCGCGGCACTCCCGAAAGGCTGTAGTAGCCCTTGCCGTCGGTGGTCCCTTGCACGCCTGCCACGGACACTTTCGCGCCTTCGACGGGCAGACTCCCTTGCCCGACGACCACACCGGACACGGTGAAGGTCGGATCCGGAGCTTGAGTTTGGGTTGTGGGTGCGGTCGGCACGTACCCGCTACAGGCCGTAACCGCCAATGTCAGCACGAGAGCGACCACGACCAATCGTGGCGCGGCCGGCGGACAACACATCGCAGCGCCTCCATCGGCTCGCGTGAGGCGGCTGCAATCGGCAGGAGCCTCACGAAAGCTGCCGAGACTATACGCGCTTTCCGCGAACCTTACAGACCACCACACGAATCGGGGTCCATCGAAATCAATTCTTTTCCGAAAACCTGGCCGTCTGCAGCGCGGGCCGCAGGCGTTATGCTGACCGGCCTATTGCGGCAGTCGCGAAGGCAGCGCGGTTCCTAAGCACGGTCGGTACAGGCTTCCAATGCGGCTCGTGGCAGGCTTGGCCGACGAGCAGCGGGCCGTCGGGGTGAAGTGCACCGTTCAGTTCCTGCCCCTGTCAAGTTGGAACCGTCGAATGTCGAAGTCTGTGCCACCTTCGATGATCAGGTCGGCAACCAGTTCACCGATGACGCTCGCGAATTTGAAGCCATGTCCCGAGCAGGGGCTGACGATCCACATTTGCCCGAACTCAGGGTGCCGATCGATCAGGAAATGGTAGTCAGGCGTGTTTGTGTACAAGCACACGGTCGCCCGACGCCAACCGTTTTCCAGATCCGGTAAGTACTCATCCACCCAGGAGGTCATTTCCGCGATCTCCCGCTCAGACACGGTTCGGTTTACACCATCCGCCGTCGTCGTTTCGCCCAGATGGTGTCGAGCCACTTTCACACCAGCGCCCACCTCGGGGAGTTCTGGAAGACCGTAGCAAACGCGCCCGGCGTCGTCTTCCAACAGGAAGATGGGCAGGGCGCCAAGCTGGAACAGGGACGATCGTGCCTGCGGCTGATACCAATGCAGCACGTTGCGTTCGACCTGCAGCGGTATCGGCAGATTGACAAGCGTGGTGATCCACGGGCCACAACAGAAGACGACTCGGCCTGCGTTGTAACGCTGGTTGGCTGTGCGCAGCCAAACCGAGTCACCGCTTACTTCCCACTCCAGGACAGGTTCGTCGACCATCAGTGTCGCGCCTTGGGAAACCGCCAGGGTCAAATACGAGTCGATACAGCGTTCAGGAAAAAGCACACCCGCTCGAGGCTCGAGTACGCCCACGATCGAGTCAGGCAAACGGAAGGCGGGATAACGCCGGCGGATCTCCGCAGCCGAGAGGACTTCGTGCGCAAGATGATGTGTCTTCGCGCTGGCGGATGCACCCCGGACCACTGAGCTGTCTGGTAACCCGAGCATCAGCCCACCAGTTTTGGTGAGCAGTGTGCGCCCGCTGCGAAGCTCCAAGTCATGCCAGAGTTCGTATGCGCGCTGAACCAGTGGTACATAGACGGGGTCTTCAAAGTAGGCTTCACGGATAACGCGCGTTTCACCGTGAGACGAGGCTCGCGAGTGCGGCGGCGCGAACGCGTCGAAGCCGACCACGCGCTGGCCGCGACGCGAGAGTTCGAAAACAGAAGAACTCCCCATCGCGCCCAGACCCACGATCGCGACGTCATAGACCACGACTTACCTGTCCTATTCTTCATGTCTTTCATCAAACCTGTCACGACTTCCGCTGAACCGGCCGCCGGCATTCATGCGAAGGGACCGGGTTCGCTGTCTGCGCGGTCATTTGCGCTGTTTGATTACGCGACTTCGCGGTTGGAGCGGTCGGGTGCCCCGTTGGACGACGCGACTTCGCCGTTAAAGCGCTCGTGTGAACCGTCAGACGATCCAAGTTAGACGTTAGAGCAGTCGTGTGCGTCGTTCGACGACATGACTTCGGTGTCAGAATGGTCGTCTGCCCGGTTGGATCCGTCTGCTGCCGTCTGTGAACTGACGTGTGCGACGTAACACCGTGCCGCTTCCTTGTGTTTCGGTGCGTGTGCCTCGTCGCACGGCGGACGTGCTCGCTTGAACGCGGCGACTGCGCATTTAGCGTGCAGGACTTGCAGACATTTTGATCACGGTGCCGCGTGAAACAGCGACGCTTCACTCGCATCCCTGAGCGATAGCCCGGTGAGTTAGTCAGGTCGCCTCGGAACCGGCGCCGCCTGATCGTGCGTGCGCAGCACAGCGGCGGCGTACGCGCCGGCTGGCACATTTCAAGAAATCGCGGGTCCTGGCGCGGATCGGGGCGTTGCCTGTCGAGTTCATAAGCCGCATCACGGGCGAAACCCTGGTGAGAGCCTCGCGGCGGTTTGACCGCGCCTCTTTGCTGTCGGCGTCGTCATCCGCCGCGTTGGAGCACACAGGTTCCCTGTTTGAGCGGTCGAGTGCGCCGTTTGACCACGGCACTTCGCTGTTAGGGCGGTCATGTGAACCAGTCTGACGTGCGAGTTCGAGGTTGGAGCAGTCGTGTACGCCGTTCGATGCGTGACTTTCGCTGTTTGAGGGGTCGTATGCCCGGTTGGACCTGTCTGCTTCCGTCTGGAAGCTGACGTGTGTGCTGTAAAACCGAGCGGCTTCCCGGTGTGTCCGTGCGCGTGCCTCGTCGGACGGCGATGGTGCTCGCTTGAACGAGGCGAGTGCGCATTTTGCGTGCAGGACTTGCAGACATTTTGATCGCGCTGCCGCGTGAAACGGCGACGCTTCGGCATAATTTGGCGCGGTTGCCGATGCGCACGGGGAGCGACGTCTTCCTTTTCGGTCCCTTCGAGCTTGATTCTGCCGATCGTCGGCTGATGCGTGGACGCGAGCGCGTTCCGCTTCCCGACATGCTCCTGGACATGCTGTTCCTTTTCGTCTCACACCCGGGCGAGATTCTCTCCAACGACGCGCTTTGGGAGGCTGGCTGGAAGGGGATCGCAGTCACACCCAACACCGTGACCCAGGCCGTGAAGGGCTTGCGGAAGGCGCTGGGCCTTCAGAAGGGCGGCCGCGATTTCATCGAGAACATCCACAAGCACGGGTACCGGTTCGTGCCGGCCGTGACGCGTGCGCCAAAGCGCCAGAGGAACATAGCGGTGGATGCGCTGCTTGCGCCGTTCATGACGTTCGTCAAAGGACGCGCGTGGCTCGAGACACTGGATCTCGCTGCTGTCCGCCGCGCGCTGCTGGTCTTCGAGGAGGCGGTCAGCCTGGCGCCGGACCATGCGGCCGCGCACATCGGGCTGGCCAACGCCTGCGCGATGCTGTTCGAGTCGACGCGAACCGACGCCGCGCCGGACCTGGTGGTCCTGCAGCGGGCCCACGTCCACGCGATCACGGCATGCGACCTGGACGGCTTCTCAGGTGATGCCTGGAGCACGCTGGCGTTCGTGCTGCATTGCCTCGGCGAGGTGGAGAAGTCGATCGCCGCTGCGCGCCGGGCCATTGCGCTCGAACGGTACGAGTGGCGCCACTGGCTGATTCTGGCGTTTGTGAGCTGGGGTGGCCAGCGCCTGCGCGCCACGCGGCGCGTGATGGGGATGTATAAGGGGCTCGCGTTCGCGTACTGGTTCGCCGCGACCGTCTATGTGGCTCGCGGCGAGTTCGATGAGGCGCTGGCGGAACTGCGCGCCGGCTGCGCGGCGCAGGACGCGCAGCGGCAGCAGACCGATCGGTTCCATGCGGTCGGCCTGCACTTGCTCCATGCGCTCGTGCTCGCCGCTCTTGGGAGGGACGAGGAAGCGCTCGAGGAGCTCGCGCGCGAGCGTGCCTGCCTGGATGCCGGCCACATCTA
>DAIRVG010000308.1:0-4303 GCA_036802945.1 Vicinamibacterales bacterium | reverse complement strand
GTTGAACTAAACCGCTGATCGCGGTAGGTCCGGTCTTCCGTTCGCCGCTGCCGTTCTTCATCCGACATCCCACAATCCCCGATTGACGCAGTCGAGCGTTGGTGCTCGCGCTGGCTCACAGCGGAGGTGTGTGATGACGGAGCTACGACGACGGATGGATGACGACATGGTGGTCCGCGGCATGGCGAAGCGGACCCGCGAGACGTACCTGGCGGCGGTCACCGCCCTGGCCAAGTACTATCGCCGATCACCCGACCAGATCTCGGATGATGAGGTGCAAGCGTATCTCCTGCACTTGATCCGCGATCGCCACCGATCCTGGAATACGTGCCACATCGTCGTCCACGGGTTGCGGTTTCTGTATCACACGACGTTAAAGCGCGACCGGACCACGTTCTCGATTCCCTCGATGCGTCAACCGGGCAAGCTCCCCGTGATCTTGAGCCGCGAGGACGTGCAGCGGGTGATGGCCCACACGCCCAATCTCAAGCATCGGACGATGCTTCTGACGACGTACGCGGCCGGCCTACGCCTGAACGAAGTGCTCCACCTGCGTGTCACCGATATCGATTCGGCGCGGATGACGATTCGCGTCGAGCAGGGGAAGGGCGGGAAGGACCGGTACACGGTGCTCTCGGCGCAGCTGCTCGAGGCGTTACGCGCCTACTGGCGTGTCGCGCGTCCCACGACGTGGCTGTTTCCGTCGGCGCGTCA
Organism: Vicinamibacterales bacterium; assembly: GCA_036802945.1. Classification (GTDB taxonomy): domain Bacteria; phylum Acidobacteriota; class Vicinamibacteria; order Vicinamibacterales; family UBA2999; genus Gp6-AA40. Next base: position 3,589 of record DAIRVG010000308.1, on the reverse strand, counting down.
CCCGAAGCCGATGGATCCGTCCGCCCTGCAACGGGCCTATGAGCAGGCCAAGCGCCGGGCCGGGATCACGAAGCCCGGCGGCATTCACGGATTGCGGCATGCCTTTGCGACGCACCTGCTCGAAGCCGGCGTCGACCTTCACACCATTCAACGGCTGCTCGGCCATCGTGACATCAGCACGACGACCCGCTACCTGCAGTTGACGCGGCACACGGAGATGGGTCCGGGCTCCCCGCTCAATCTGCTCGAGCGGTTTGCGTCACCGTCGCAGAGCTGATCGGTGGGCGCCGTGCCGATGGGCACGGCGGGCGCGCGCGTCCCTCGTCGGCTGGAGCTCGCGGACATCGTGCGAGCGCACGGCGATGCTTATCGTCGAACGCACCGCCTCGTGAAGGTCCAGCATGTGGCGCTCCGGGCGATCGCGGCCTGCCGCACCGCCATCCTTGGCGGGCATCGGGAGACGTGTGACCGGTGCGGCGCCGTGCGCATCACCTATAACTCATGTCGCAATCGCCACTGCCCCAAGTGCCAGACGCTCACGAAGGAACGGTGGCTCGCGGCACACCGCGCCGACCTGCTGCCCATTCCGTACTTCCACGTCGTCTTCACCCTGCCGCATTCCCTCAACGCCCTGGCGCAGGGCAATCCGCGTGTGATCTACACGCTGCTCTTCCGTGCGGCCGCCGACACGCTGCTCATCTTCGGCCACGATCCGCGGCACCTCGGCGGCACGATCGGCATCACGGCGATGCTGCACACGTGGGGACAGAATCTCTCGCAGCACCTGCATCTGCACTGTCTGGTCACCGGCGGGGCGTTGACGGCGGACCGCTCGCGGTGGATCATCGGGCGATCCTCATTCTTGTTTCCGGTCCTGGCGTTGTCGGTGGTCTTTCGTGCGAAGTTTCTCGCGGGCCTGCAACGCGCGTTCGACACCGGCCAACTCACCTTCGCGGAGGGCACGGCCCACCTCGCCAATCGCAGCGCCTTCGCTGGCTTCCTCGGTCAGCTCCGCACCGTCAACTGGATCGTGTATGCGAAGCGGCCCTTCGCTGGCCCCGAGCAGGTGCTCGCCTACCTCGGTCGGTACACCCACCGCGTCGCGCTGTCGAATGATCGACTCGTCGACTGCCGTGACGGTCGCGTCCGGTTCCGCTGGAAGGACTACGCCCACCATGACCGCGTGAAGGTCATGGCGCTGGAGGCTGACGAATTCCTGCGGCGTTTTCTCCTGCATGTCCTCCCGCGGGGTTTCATGCGCATTCGCCACTTCGGCCTGCTGGCGAATCGCACGCGGCGCGACACGTTGACGCGATGCCGGGCCCTCCTGGGCCAACCCCCGACCGAGAACACCCCGCCTGAATCTGCGGCCGTGCTGCTGCAGCGGCTCACCGGCATCGACCTGTCGCGCTGTCCGACGTGCGGCGAGGGCCGCATGCACATCACCGTGATCGTCGGGCCCTGGGCTCCACCGCCGGATACGTCATGACCCTCCGTGGTCGTCATCCTCCCCGGCGGACCACCGCGGACATTCGCGTCCGGTCAGCCGCGCTCTGTCTCGCGCTTCCAGTGGCCACGCGATCCCGCCACGACGCGAACCCGATACGTGCCTGCTCACCGACCTGTGCCGCTCGTGCGACGGGCATCCCTGCTGCGCGCTCGCGGACGTCGCTTGAAAGCCGCACCAGACGCGCCCTCTCCGCCTTACAATCCCCATAGCGCCCAGCAGGGAAGCCACGCGGTTCAGTCCAACCGGGTTTATCCGCACTGATCCGGCGTCGGCGCTTGGCCGAGCAGGGTGACAGTGCGGATGAAACCCTGTTTCGTTGGGCTGCGGACGTGTGTTCTTGGATGGAGAGCGAGGCACTATGCAGGTAATTCGACGATTCGCCTGTGCTGCTTGCGTTCGACAACATCGTGGCCGAGCTGGCGCAGAAGGCGGGTTCCGCATGATTACCCTGCAGCATTGGATCCTTGCTGCCATCATTCTTTTCATTGGCGCCGTCACACCCTCCGTCGTGGCTCAGAACGCGAACGTCTCACTACCTGCCGCCAGCGCACCTGCCCCGCAGGCAGTCGCGCCTTCGTCCGGTTGTCACAACGAGCAGGGACTGACCTACCTGTGTGACCTCAGCGTCCCAGAAGACATCCTGAACCTGGGTTCCTCCGGCCTTCTGCTTGTATCCGGTCACCGTGCGCCCGGTCACCTGTATCTGATCGATCCTGCGACACGGACGCAGTCGGAGCTCATCCACGGCGCTACCTTCAGGCTCCAGCACGACACCCGCGTCTATCCCGACTGTCCGGGGCCGCTGAACCTGCAGGCCTTCGATGTCCACGGTCTCAGCTTGGCCGAGACGTCGCCCCGGTATTTCAGCCTGTACACCACGAGCCATGGCGCGCGCGAAGCCATCGAAATCTACGATCTCGACCTTCGCGGCACGGCGCCACTCCTCACCTGGAAGGGCTGCGTCCCTCTGCAGCAGGACGGTTACTTCAACAGTGTCGCGCGGCTCGCCGACGGCGGCTTCGTGACGACCAGAATGCGGGACGCGAACTTCAGGTGGGCCGAAGGCGCCCCCGCCGGGATCACGGGCCGCGTGTTCGAGTGGCATCCGGGCGGCCAACTGCAGCCGTTGGCCGGTACCGAACTGTCGCTGCCGAACGGCATCGATGTCTCGAAGGACGAGCGCTACGTGTTCGTCGCTGCCTTTGGTTCGCAGGAGGTGGTCCGTTTCGACCGCCGGGCGACACCGATCGGCAAGCGTGCGGTGAAACTGCCTATTTCGCCGGACAACGTCCACTGGGCCACCAATGGCAAGCTTCTGACCGCTGGCCCGGAGTACGTCGCGCCCGCGGTGTGCAGCGGCGCGGGCTGCGCCTCCGGCTGGGCGGTGCTGGAGGTGGATCCGGAAACGTTGGCCTTCTCGCGACTCGGCGGCGCGGATCAAACGGCCGCGATGCAGCGCGTGAGCTCGGCCATCCGAGTGGGCGACGACATCTGGGTTGGCAGCAACGACGACCGTATCGCCCGCTTCTCGCTGCACCGGCCTTGAACACACTCCGGGATCAGTTCGACGGATCGCCCACTCGCGTGACCGCGCCACGACGTAAGCCCTCTGGACGAATTACACCGACACGGCCCATGTCGCGATTCGTGATTTGCAGCGCCCCGCCGCGCTCCGTGGTACCGGTCGCGCAGTTCACGACGAGCGTTCCTTTATCGCCAACCGGTGTGCGCGATTTCAGGTGTCGAGATACGTTGCTGAAAGACGATCGCTTCCTGACCGATCTCGGTTACCTGCCCGCATCTGCGTGACGACACTTCCGTGAATGGGCCGCCCAACCCCGCGCTGGAGCCGACAGCGCGCCCGGGTGTATCGTAAGGTCGCGCTGCGGCTCAGCGCGCACGGTTGACGGCAGCAGATCGAAAGGGATCAGCAGATGACGGTCTCCGGAGATCCGGACAGCATCAGTCGGCTCATCCAAGCGATCCATAGACTGCCGCCCGACAAGCCCGTCGAGGGGCGACAGCCCTGGATACAACAAATACGACCGCCAAAAGAATCACAAAGGATCGAATGAAACA
>DAIRVG010000307.1:2809-4304 GCA_036802945.1 Vicinamibacterales bacterium | reverse complement strand
CGGATGTGCGGGTAGTCTCTGCCCACACGCCTCATTTCATTGCCGATTTCCGAGGGCAAGCCATACCCGACACGCCCCGCCGCCACTGTCGCGAAGTGCACAAACGCTTGTCCGCATAGCGGATTTCACAGTCCTCCTTCGTGGCATCGCGATTGGTAGTGCCGAGTTTGGAGGACGGGATGATGCGGAGCGACGAGTCGATCGGGCCTGTATTGCGCGCGTTGAGTGACGCGCTCGTGAGCGATCCGGTTGATCGCGACCTACGAGGAGTGTTCGAGCAGGAAGTCCAGCGCCTCGTTGGGCTCCGATCCGTGCGGCTCCGCGAGATTCCCGCGCGCTACCATGCGCGCCTCGTCACGCCGACACGCACGGTCGAATCCATTGTGCTTGGCGTGCCAAGCTCCGACCCGCGCGCACAGGCGATTCTCGAGGCCTCGTTCGACGCGGGGCGTCCACCGGCAGAGCCTCAGCTCGATCTTCTTGCCGAGGCTGCGCAGCTCGCGGGGCTTGTGCTCGAGGCATCGCGCTCGCGGATGACGACGATGGTTCGAAGCGTTGACGGGGCGGCGCCACTCATTGGCTCGAGCGCTGTCATGCAGATGCTGCGAGGCCGCGTCGAGCGCGTTGCACGAACTGATTTCACGGTCCTCATAGAAGGCGAGAGCGGCACCGGGAAGGAGCTGGTTGCACGCCAGCTCCACGAAGTCAGTCGTCGTCGGACCGGGCCGTTTGTCGCGGTGAACTGCGCCGCGCTCGTCGAAACGCTGCTCGAGGCGGAGCTGTTCGGCATCGAGGAACGGACAGCCACCGGTGTGCGCGGCCGGCGGGGGAAGTTCGAGCACGCAGACGGCGGCACACTGTTTCTCGACGAGATTTCGGACCTGTCGCTCTCCGCCCAGGCAAAGCTCCTGCGCGCCATCCAGGATCTTGCGATCGAGCGCGTTGGCAGTACCGGCTCCCGCCGTGTCAACACGCGCATTGTGGCAGCCACCAATCGGCCGCTCTCGGACATGGTGTCGAGGGGGTTGTTTCGTACCGACCTGTATTACCGGCTTGGGGGTGTGGAGATTCACGTCCCGCCGCTGCGCGCACGACGGGAAGACATATCAGAGCTCGCCATCTACTTTCTCGCTCGTCACCACAACATGCGTGACCTGTCGCTGTCGGACGCAGCTGTCGACGCCTTGCGGTTGTATGCCTGGCCGGGCAACGTGCGCGAGCTCGAACGTTTCATCGAGCTGGCAATCGCTCTGACCGAGTCGAATCAGATCGAGCTCGACGACCTGCCGCCCCAGTTGCGGGGAGACTACGTCGAGATTCTCGGGCCGTCCATTGCGGCCGGAGAATCGCTCCGCGCGTGGGGCAGCCGCTATGCGAGGCTCGTGTACGAGCGTTGTGGCCGGAACAAGCGTCGCGCCTGCCGGCATCTCGATATCAGTTACCACACGCTGCAGGCATATCTGCGCTATTCACGGCGTGACGGGTACGCGGGCAC
>DAIRVG010000307.1:0-2709 GCA_036802945.1 Vicinamibacterales bacterium | reverse complement strand
CAGTTGTTCTCCGCGTCGTCTGCATTCCAGATTCCGGCGCGGCGCGGCCACTACGACCTGCTGCTCACGTCCGGAACACCGCGCTGGCAGATCGCCATGGCGCACTGTCTCGCCTCGATCATGCCTGGCGTCACCAGCTGGATTTGTGTCGGGATGCTGGAACTGGCTGCCAGCCACGGGGCGCGGATGACCTTCGCAGCCGGAGGCACGTGCATGGCATTCTTTCTGGTGTCAACGATTGCGTGGGCGACTGCGACGTCCATCTCACGTGCCCCGGCGGCGGTCGGATGGCTGCTGATAATGACAATCCCTCCGCTTGCGCGGTTTGCCTCACCAGTCCAGCTCCTCGGAACCGAGGTGCCCCGGCCCCTGGCGGTGACGCTGCCCGCCGTATTCGTGATCGCGATGATTCCAGTGGGCCTGGCGTTTGCGCGCATCATGCGTGGCGCCGTACCTCTGGAGTCGGCGCAGTGACGGCGGCCTTTCTCTCGGCTCGCGACGTGAGCGCGAGGTACGGCCGCCGAGACGTCTTTCAGGAGCTCTCCTTTGATCTGTCGGCGAATGAATCGCTGGGTGTTCTCGGTCCGAATGGCGCGGGAAAGACCACGCTGCTGCGCATGATTGCAGGACTGTTGAGCCCGTCTCGAGGCGAGCTGCTCGTGAGGGACATGACGCCTCGACACGCGCTGGCGCGAATCAATGCCGCGTATTTTGCCGGCGACTTCACGTTGCCGGGGTCGGTGCGCGCCTGCGAGTGGGGAAGTCTTGCCACCGGCGACGCCATCACGCCCGAACGCCGCCGGATTCGCCAGCTCTCTCGAGGTACGCGGCAGTTGCTCGGCTTGCGGACCGTGCTTGCGCGTCCACACCTCGATTTGGTCGTGCTCGACGAACCGTGGGAGGCGCTCGATGCGGACGCCTCGCGATGGCTATCCCGGACGATCGAAGTCAAGCGCGATCGCGGCGCTGCGGTCGTGCTCGCGTCTCACGACTTGCACGATCTCGCCGGCGTATGTGACGCGTACCTTTTCCTCGTCAACCGCCGCGGCTCGATGTGGAAGGCGCACGAGCTGTCGCCGGCCGGCCCCGTGACGGCGGCGCTGCTCGCCGACGTGCTCGAGCGGCTGCAGGCAGACGCAACGACACGCCTTCGCGCGGTCTCGTAGGCGCAACAGGCGTGCTATTGTGAAGTATCCGCCGGAATCACGGCGGCTCAAAAAAAGGCTTCTAGCGACCACGCTTCCGATGCTGGGAGCACCACGAGACGGTCGCGGCCGGGAGGTGCATACATGGCAAATCGCACCGGGAGTCGTCAGTAGACACTCCCACGCGCAGCAAGACACTGAGAGGCCGGCAGTGAGCCGGCCTCTTCAGTTGTACAGGCTCAGCCGTCGCCTCGGCGAATCTTCTCCACCTTGGCGTCCCGTTCGGAGGCGAGGCGCTCGCGCTCACGCCGGAATCGCCGGCTGATCTCTTCGCGCTCGGCGGGATCAGCGTTCAGCAGATGCTTCATCGCGGACTGTTGCAAGATCTCCTGCTCGGCGATCTTCGAGTCGTAGAGGCTCCTCACCTCGGCGATGGCGCTTTTCTGCTGGTCGGTCATCGGGGTTGTGGTGACGCCTTCCTCCGCATCTTTCTTGCGAAGACGCTCCATCGCCAGCTCGAACGAAGACTTCGGACTGCCATCATTAGACATGTGTTTAGCTTACTTCGCAGGGTGCACTGGCCCTCAAGCGAGTCATGGCGCGTGACCGTCGGGGGACCTACGGTTCCACTTGGAACGGTTGGCATCCCCCGAATTTCAGCGCTCTGTCCCGACCCCGGCCGCATCGAGCTGACCACCGAATCGCATGTAGCTTAAGGCGAGCTGTTCAGAATTGGGCACCGGGGCACGTAGCACCATCGCACAGGTTTTGACCCTGATTGACGCCGCCAATCACACCAGGAATGCCATTCTCGAACGACACATTGCCGATGTAATTGCCTTTGTCGATGATGGAAATCCCGCGAGTATTCCGACTTCGACTGATGACGTTGTAGGAGACGGTTCCGCTTTGCAAGAAGATGCCCTCGGTGTTGGTATCGACAATGTTGCGCGTAACGATGCCAAAATCGAGTCTAACACCTGGCGCAAAAACAAAAGGACTTGCGGGGGAACCGTTACGCTGCACCGTGCAGTGCTGCACGATGCTTCCCCCATGGTCTGCGCTACTAAGGATACCGATTCCGCCGCTTCCATTGCTTCGAACATGCATGTACTCGATCAGATGTGAGTCGCCTTCCAAAAGGATGCCCGTGCCTCCCATGCCCTGGATGGTGCCATTGCGGACGGTGATGTTGAACCGAACGCCGTCCGTACTAATTCCAAGCCCTGAGCCCGAGCCGGCACATGGGACCAGCCCTCCTGAACAATCAGTCGGCCCAAGGATCGCAAACCCATTCAGATCGATCGTCACATGGGACGCGTTGATCACAATTGCGTCGGTATTTGCGTCCGGCACTGTCAGATTCCCGGACAGCACGTAGCTGCCCGGTTGAGTAACCGTGACCGGAAAGCCTGGCGCGTCGCCGGGCGTGACGCCGCCAGCCATTGCCTTCGCCTGAGTGATGGCGATCTGACCGTCCACGGCGAACGCCGTGCCTGGCAGTGCGGTCGACATGAGAAGGACACCAGCGAACAGAGCGCCGGTCGTACGGATCTGTGTCGTC
>DAIRVG010000306.1:0-4354 GCA_036802945.1 Vicinamibacterales bacterium | reverse complement strand
GGCGGGTCCTTTCGGACCCGCCATCACGAGAGTCTAAAAGGCGAAGCGGAAGCCGAGCTGCGCTGCGCGTGACGCATAGGCGACATTGTTGTTGTAGACAGGCTGCCCGAACGCCGCGTTGTCGGCCGCTGTCGTATACGAACCGTAGTTCTTGTGGTTCAAGACGTTGAAGAGTTCCAACATGCCGTCGATCGTACGGTTGCCGCCGAGGGGAAACCGCTTCTGGAATCGCATGTCCACTCGATGAAGCGGATCGCCGACGAAGTTGTTGCGCGGTAGGAATTCCCCGTACCGGGCTATGAGCACCGGGTCGGTCAGCCGGCGCGTGCCGCCGCCCGAGCCTGTGTCACGCGCCGGGCACGAGCATGTGACCGACGTACGCATGCCGGAACCGTAGAAGTAGAGGCCGCTCACCTGGAAACCGCCGGCGACTTCCCAGATGCCATTGAGTACCGCACGGTGACGCTGGTCGGTCGTCGCGTGGGTGTATTCGCTTCCCACATCCTGCTTCAGCTTGAACGGGATCTCGTCACAGCGCGGCGAGCCGTCGGCGGTCCGCACGATCTGGCAGGGATCGCCAGTTGAATCCCAGAGGGATCCCAGCGTGTAGGTGGCGGCCATCTGCCACTTGTGACTGAACCGCTTGGTGAGCGACGTCTCCAGGCCCCGATAGTTACTCCACCCGCGCATGAACTCGCCGTTGACGAAGCCCCAATCAGGATAGGGTCGCGAGGCGATGATGCTGAACGGGATGTTATCGCCCGTGGCCGGGTCGTACGTCAGGTTCATATTGACCGTGGTCTCTTCCCTACGCTGGCCGGTGAAGACGTAGTTCGCTTCAACCGCGAGGTCGGTGCCGATCTGACGCTGCATGCCAAGCGACGCCTGGTGGCTGTAGGTGAGCTTGTGATCCGGCGACGGGATCTCCGAGCTGATCTCGCGGCGCACGCAGCTTGGCGTCAGGGCGGCGGAGCAGAGCCTCGCCTGCGCCTGCGCGAACGTCGGCAGCGGTCCGTTGAACGGGTTCACCGCAAAGTCGACCCGATTATCGTAGGTCGCCTCCGGGATGATCGTCTGTGCGTTGAGATTCGACTGGTGCGACGCGTCGTTTTCCAGCTGCGTGTAGTACTTGCCGTAGCCACCATGCAGCACCGTAAGGTCGTTGAGGCGGTAGGCAAAGCCCAGGCGCGGGGCGACGTGGTCCCACTCATAGGGTACCTTTCCCGATCGCCACGGCAGGATCGCGATTCTCTCGCCCATGATGCCGAGATCCGCGTCCCAGCGGACTCCCAGGTTCAATGTCAGCCGCGAGGTCACTTTCCAGTCGTCCTGCCACCACGAGGCAAACGCGTTCCGTTTGTTCTGCAGGTGGAAATCGCCCACCGACTGCCGATAGCGAATCGAGCTCGCGCTCAACGGCAGCGGATTCCAGGTCGAGGCGTCGTTCCACACCGGGAACATCGCGTACAACGCGTCCGCCGACGGGGCGGCTCCCCGCGTGGCATCGAGATTCCCGTTGCAGAAGCTGCACCACTGGAAATCGAAGGCGTGGTGCAGGTACTCGCCGCCCATCCGCACGTCGTGGCGTCCGGCGGCGTTGTACGCGAACGTGAAATCATCGCGCACCTGCACGCTGTCCTGTCCGATGTACTGCGGCTGGTTCGTGGCGGTGCCGATGGTATAGCCACGCACCTGATACCGCGTCGATCCGCAGCGAACTCCCTCGGGTTTCTGCAGCGGACAATTGGGGAACGCACCGCCCTTGTACTTGGTGAGCGACGTGAAGCCCCAGTTGTAGTCGAAGTAGCCGCCCTTGAGCTCGTTGACGGTGTTGCTGCCGAGCACCTGCGTGAACTGGTTCCAGAGCTGTCGGGTTCTCCGGTCCGCCTCGGTGGCCCCGGACACATGCGTGGTAGCCCCGCCGCCGCTGCCAGGAATGTACTGATGGTAGTCGGTGAAGCGCGTCGACATCCGCGTCCGGTTGGTGAACTGGAAGTCCGCCTTCACGCCCCCCGTGTACTGCGTTCGCGTGCCCTCCAGGTCCATGTTGAACTTCGGAAAGGCCGGGCTGTCGTAGACGTAGACCTGCGGCTCGCGTTCATATTCGTAGTTCGCGAAGATGTGAATCCGGTCCCTTCTGATCGGCCCACCGTATGTCCCGGAGAACTGCTGGTTCGAGTACGGCGGGGTACGATTCAGGACGTAATCCTTGGCGTTGAGCTTGGCGTCCCTGAAATATCCGGAGAACGTGCCCGCCGGGCGGTTCGTGCCGGACTTGCTGACGGCATTTACCACCACACCCATCGACCGGCCCTGCGTCGCGTCGAACCGGTTGGAGACGAACTCGAACTCGGCGATCGAGTCGCGGCTGTAGCGCGGCTGGGTCGTACTCGTGACGCTGTTGCTGACCTGCTGACCATCCATATTGATCTGAAAAGCGACCTGTGCGCGGGGGATCGGCGACTCGCCGCCCGCATTCGACCGGCTTCCCGGTGCGAGCAATGTCAGGTCGAGCCAGTTGCGCCCATTCAGCGGAAGGTCCTGCACCTGACGCTGATCGATATTCCCGCTCACCGTTGACGAGACGACGTCGATGAGGGGCGCCTCGCCAGTCACCGTGACCGTTTCCTGCACCGTTGAGGGCGCCATCTGCAGGTTCACCGCCAGCTGTTGTCCCACCTGCGCCTGCATACCCGTCCGCGTGACGGTGGCGAACCCGCCGAGCTCGGCCGTGAGGGTGTAGCGTCCGATACGCAGCGGCATGCGGAAGGTGCCCGCGCCGTCGGTAATCGCAACGAAGGTATTACCAGAATCATCATGAGTCGCCGTGACAGTTACGCCCGGCAGCACTCCGCCGGTGCTGTCGGTGACGGTGCCTGTCATCGTCGCTTCCTGAGCGGTCGCGACCATCGGCAGCGCAAGGAACATGGCAGTGACGATTACCCCGAGAACGTGGTGACGCATTAGTGATCCCCTTCTCACAGATCGAGGTTTCAACTAGAGAGGAACGATTGCACTCAGGGCGATCTCGCCCCGAAACAAGCGACCAGAGGGGCCACGTCAATGCCGCACCGCTAGTGGGTGCGAAGCGACTGAAGCCCTGGCTGGACTGTATACGGCCGTTGAATATAGCTGTCAAGGCGAGAATGAGCGGTTTCAGGTTCATCAGATCCTCGATCTCTTTGGGGAGGATCGTTGGCGTAATGTCTATGCGGGTGAACTCGAAGTGCGCCCACCAATCGGGATAGATGCGCGGCCGGTGAACGGCCGGGATTTGTCGCAAGACACCAGGGCATGGGTGCGAAGGAGTGCCGCGGTGAGGTCGAATCCCAATCCTTGCGGCGGCGCGCATCTTGTTGAGAGCATGCCGTCGTGACAACTCCAACAGTGCTTGTGGCTACTTGGCGCGACGGGCTGTTCGTCGTCGGCGGCGAGACTCCCGGCCAAGAGCTCGCCCATCAGTCGGTCAGAGCGCTCGCACCAGACGGGTATGGCGGCGCGCTCGCCATCGTCAACGGACGCTTGCTTCGTCGGCGCGCTCCCGACGGCGTGTGGAGCACGATCGCGACCACGGAGTTCGATCTCGCGTGCTGCGTGGCGGTGGGCGACGTCATCTACGTCGGGACTGATGATGCACGCGTTCTGCGCGTCGACGCCGAGGGAGCACCCGAGCAACTCCGCGGCTTCGACGCGGTGGCCGGGCGCGAAACATGGTACGCAGGCTCTGCAGTCATTAACGGTCAGCGCGTCGGACCGCCGCTCGGGATCCGCTCGATAACCGCCACCCCTGACGGCGCGGTGCTTCTCGCCAACGTCCACGTCGGCGGAATCCCCCGGTCGACGGACGGCGGCGCAACGTGGCAGCCCACCATCGACGTCGACAGCGACGTCCACGAGGTTCGCGCGCACCCGAACCGTCCAGGCGTCGTGATGGCCGCCGCCGCGATCGGGCTCTGCACCAGCCGCGACGGTGGGCTGACATGGGACGTCGAACGAGAGGGCCTGCATGCCTCGTACTGCTCCGCAGTCGCGTTTGCGGGCGACGACGTCCTCGTGTCCGCATCGTTAGACCACTTCGCGGCCCAGGGCGCGATCTACCGACGACGGGTCGATGGACACGGTCCTCTGGTCGCCATAGCCGGCGGCCTGCCCAAATGGATCGACGGCATTGCCGACACCGGTTGTATCGCCACGTACGGCTCGGCAGTCGCGATCGCCGATCGGAACGGCAACCTCTACCTATCAGGCGACACGGGCCGCAGCTGGTCGCGCCAGGCCTACGCCCTCCCACCCCCGAGCAGCGTCCTCATCGCCTGAGCGCCAACGAAGCGCGAAACGCAGTTTCTCGGCACGC
>DAIRVG010000305.1:0-4373 GCA_036802945.1 Vicinamibacterales bacterium | reverse complement strand
AGAGCGACGGCCTCAAGCTCCAGTTCTCGTTCAGATACAACTTCTCGTGGAAATTAGGAGGCTAGCGATGGTGCGAACGATATCTCGGTCGATCCTCACAGCAGGACTCGCTGTCGCGTTCGGTCCAGAGCCAGCCCAATAGCGAAGCGACCGAGAACTCGCAGATCCGGACGTCGGACAGCAACGTCATCGTCAATCCTGGGCTGTTCTGGACCGGCATCAGCATCACGGATGTCAAGTATCAGATGGCGGCATTTGACGCGGGGATCTTCGGCGAGTATGGCGTCCCGTGGAACACGCGCGCGGTCACCCGGGGGCGCGCTTTCCCTGCCCGAGCCGGTCGGCAGCAAATGGGGGCGTGTTCTACACAGCTTCGTCGTGAATTTCTGAGGTCGATGTAATTCAGATCACTCTGGCTGTTGCCGAAATCGCATAGCCTCCGCGATCGAAACACAAGCAGAATGTCGTAGTGCTGGAAGAGTTGGAAGTTGCGGTAGCTCCGGCACCAGGTGCTCGACGTCCACGTGCCGGGCATGAACGGGCTGGCACTCCAGCAGCGGCTTGCGGACGAGGGTCCACATATCCCGAATCGTGTTCGTGAGGCGTTCACGGACGAGGCGGCAAGAAACACGGCCATGGGCTCGGGGGCGATTTTGTTTCCTGACCAACCCGTTCAAGGAAGCGGACCTGCTCGACGGTCTTCGCTCGGCGCGCGTCGAGCGACGGTCAAACAGCAATCACACACCTTCTAGCGTTCGAGGGCACTATGTCCATTCTCGCTGAGACCACCGGGCTGGACCACGACGTCGAGATGACCGATTCACGTCCATCCGCCGATTTTCCATCGCACACACCGTGCGCGCACTCCGACGGGATTGTCAGTCAATCCCCGGCCCTGCTGGACGCGCTCGAGCGCGTCAAGCGGGTGGCGCCTACGAACGCCACCGTGCTCATTACCGGCGAGACCGGGACGGGAAAGGAGTTGATGGCGCGCGCCATTCACCGGCGATCGCGCCGCGCGAACCGGCCGATGGTCACCGTCAGTCTCGCCGCGATCCCCGACCCGCTCATCGCATCGGAGCTGTTCGGGCACGAACATGGCGCTTTTACGGGCGCGATCCAGCGACGGATCGGACGCTTCGAGGCCGCCGACCGCGGCACGCTCTTCCTCGATGAGATCGGAGAGCTCTCGATTGACATGCAGGTGTCCCTGCTCCGAGCCGTCCAGGAAGGCGAGTTCGAGCGGCTGGGCGCCTCGCAGACCAGGCACGCCGACGTGCGGATCATCACCGCTACGAACCGGGACCTCGAATCGCAGGTCGAGGATGGCGGGTTTCGCGCCGATCTCTTCTATCGCCTCAGCGTGTTTCCGCTGCATCTGCCGCCGCTGCGCGAGCGCCGCGAGGATATCCCCTTGCTGGCCGAGTATTTCCTCTGCCGGCTGCAGAAAGTTCTCGGGCGGCGGTTCGACGGCGTCGAAGCGGCGTCGATGGAACGGCTCAAGGCGTTCGACTGGCCGGGCAACATTCGACAACTCGAAAACGTGATCGAACACGCGGCAATCCTGTGCGACGAGCCGGTGCTGCATGTCCCGGCAGCGCTCATGACGAGGGCACGCGGGCCGGCAGCGACGCCCGCCGGATCGCGGCTCGCCCAGACACTCCATCACAGCGAACAACAGCTCATCGAACAGGCGCTCGTGGACGCGAATGGTCGCGTCGCGGGGTTCAGGGGCGCCGCCGCACGGCTCGACGTGCCGCCATCGACACTGGAGTCGAAGATCCGGCGTTACAGGATCGACAAGTTGCGGTTTCGCCCTCGTCACAACTAGAGGCGAGCCGACAATCACGAGCCACAGAGGGACAGAGAAGCCAGATTCCCTCTGTGTCTCTGAGTCTCTGTGGCCCGTCTCGTGAGAATCATTATTCGCGATTCCTCCAACGGACCTCGGGGTGCCCCCTCTCCTCGCCACATGGCGACTACGAGGGCCGACCCTCGGGTACTGGTCCTCATCAACAGGCGCGCGTATGATTTTCGCCGACAGGGGTGAAACGACGTGCCTGAACATGCACTGACCTCCGAAGACGACTACGCGGTTTCAGCGGACCTCTACGATCACGTCACCCTGTATCGTGAGAGAGCGGACATCGCCTTCTACGTGGAGGAAGCGACGCAGGTGAATGGGCAGATTCTGGAGCTTGGATGCGGCTCTGGACGAGTGCTCATCCCGACAGCACAGGCCGGCGCAACGATTGTCGGTATCGATGGGTCCCCTCGGATGCTGGAATGCTGCGCGGCATCCCTCGAACGTGAACCACAAAGCGTTCGCTCACGCGTGACTCTGATGCACGCCGACATGCGCGATTTCGACCTCGGACGCACGTTTGCGCTCATCACAATCCCGTTCAGGCCGTTCCAGCACCTCCTGACGGTCGATGATCAGATCGCCTGTCTGACGTCTGTTCGTCGGCACCTTGCGGAGGATGGTCGCTTCATCGTCGATCTCTTCAACCCGTCGCTGGAACTGCTGGTCAATACGGAACTCGGTGTGGAGATCGAAACGGAACCGCCCTTTTCACTACCCGATGGTCGTCATGTTCAGCGCCGGTCGAAGATTCTTCGGCACGACCGATTGAACCAGGTGACCGATCACGAGTTGATCTATTACATCACCCGTCCCGATGGTCCTGTCGAGCGCGTGGTGCATTCGTTCTCCATGCGGAATACCTTCAAGTTCGAGATGGAGCATCTCCTCATCCGGCTCGGATTCACAATCGAGCAGGTCTACGCGGATTTCGATCGCACTCCGTTTGGATCGAAGTATCCAGGCGAACTGATCTTCGTGACATCCTAGAATCGGAGGCAATATGCTGGGTGCCGTCGTCGTCCTTGCCGCTCTCCTGCTCTCCGCGCCACCGACCTACGCTCAATCCGCGGATCCTTCAGGCCATTGGGTCGGCACCGTGGACATGCCGACGATGGAGATCGGCGTCGAGGTTGATTTCATAAAATCCCCATCGGGCTTGTTTTCCGGCACGCTCAGCACTCCCTCGCAGAAGCTGCTCGGTGTGCCGCTGTCGAAGGTTGATGTGAATGGCACATCCATCAAGTTCGAGGCGCGCACAGATCAAGGTTTCGCTGGAGTGCTGTCAGCCGATGGCGGCACGATCATGGGCGCTTACTCAATCGAGGACTACCTGTTCCGGTTCACGTTAACGCGGAGGGGTCCCGCAAAGATTTACCCCCTCCACACGAGCCCACCGATCACGAAGGACCTGGAAGGCACCTGGAATGGCACGGTCGCGGCCAACGGAAGTTGGATGCGCGTTGTGCTGAAGCTCGCAAACAACGCGAACCGCAGATCGACGGGCACCCTGACCAACCTTGATGAAGGATCGCTCGTAATCCCCGTCGCGACGATCACGCAAAAGGGATCGAAGGTGACGCTCGCGTTTGACGTGGTGGAGGGAAGCTACGCCGTCACACTCAGTGCCGATCACACAGAGTTAACCGGCTCATGGACGCAAGGCGTGTCGAGCGGGCCGATCACACTCAAGCGAGAGGCGTCTGATCGGTAGCCGCACGCTCACGTCCTAACGCTGTTTTCACTCCCACGTAGCCACGGAGACACGAAGACACGGAGGAAATTTCATGTCTTTGCTCCGTGAGCTCCGTGCCTCCGTGGCCCGTCGATGTGGAAAACGCCGTAGTCTGGGCAATCGTTACGCTGGCGAGTAGCTATTCACGACGATGCCACACGCGTAGGCCGTGGATCCGGTCAACTTCAGGGGATGTTTTCGTTGGAACACCTGCATCCCCTGCCCAATCGCCACTGGATTGACGAAGAAATTCAACTCGTCGATCAGGCGGTGCTCGATCAGCGATGAGACGAACGTGGCCCCACCGTAGACGAGCAGGTCTTTCCCGCCCCGCCCCTTGAGCTCGTTGATGGCATCGACCAGGCTGCCGCGTTCCACACGGACGTTCTGCCCATCAATGTGGCTGATCGTATTGCTGAAGACCACCTTGGGCGTCTTCACCATTTTTTGGGCGAACGTAAACTCAGGGCTGTCGGGGTTGGCCAGCACTCCTTCCCAGTACTTGATGAAGCCCGCGGTCATCTTCCTCCCCATCAGGATGGTGTCGCTCGTATCGGCAAGCTGATTAATCAATGCCAACAGCGGTGGGTCCATGGAGAACGTCATCCAATCCAGTTGACCCTGTGGGCCGGCCACGAAACCATCGGCGGTGATCTGCATCTGCAGTTTTAGTTTTCGCATGATGGTGGTCAGCGTAGCGAGCGTCGCGCGAAAACAGGAGCCCGCAATGCCGCGTCTGCTCTCAGCGTTGCGGCGATGTCCGGACGGTGGGGT
>DAIRVG010000304.1:0-4394 GCA_036802945.1 Vicinamibacterales bacterium | reverse complement strand
CAATGACGCGGCGGGGCGGCGGACATCCGGAGTACCGCCGTGTCATCGCGCTTCCTGCGCGTGCATCGCTTCGGTCTTGAGCATATCGATCGAGACAGACTTGATGAGGGCGTACACGCGCATCCCCACGGCGATCCCCAATGTGGCGATGGCATCGCGGGTGATTTCCGCGAGTAGCAGCACTTCGCCCACGGCGACCTGCACGATCACATGATCGAACGCCGGATCGATGTGAATGGCGGACACGATGCCGGACAGCGCGTTGTGGAGGCTGAGCCCCTTCGGCTCGCTCGTCGCCAGAATCACTTCGCGGGCAGGTATTCGCAAACGGACCTTCGATCCCGCCGAGACAGACGAATCGGATGCGAACAACGCGCCTCCCTCAAAGGTGAGCTCGACGAGTCCGCGCGACGGGTAGGTGTGTGTGACGACCGCGTCGAAAAGGCTTCCCAATCCGACGGCGGCGCGCAGCCACGCCATGTCTGGACGGCTCATCAGGCTCGGCAGAGCGCCACACGCGCCTCCTTTCCCCTGCTCCAGGACCAGCAGATGTGTCGCCAGCCGTACGACGTCATCGAAATCGTGGGTCACGAGGATCAGGGGAATGTCGAGCGTGCGACGGAGCTCATCGATCTCGTCCTGAAGGTGTCTCCGAACGGTGCGATCGACTGCAGCGAACGGTTCGTCCAGGAGCAGGACCGCTGGCTCACGAGCCAGCGCCCGGGCCAGCGCCACCCGCTGACGTTCACCGCCCGACAGCGCGTTCGGGCGGCGATTCAGATGTCCAGACAAGTGCACCAGCGCCAGCAGTTGCTCTGCTCGCGAACGCCGTTCAGCCCGCGGCCGGTGGCCGAGGGCAGTGAGCACATTGCCCACGGCGGTCAAGTGGGGAAATAACGCGTACTCCTGAAACACGAATCCGACCGCGCGACGATGCGCGGGTGCGAAGATCCCGGAGGCGGTATCGGTCCAGAGGTCGGCGCCCGAGCGAATGCTGGCCTGTTCAGGCCGGTACAAGCCCGCGATGCTGCGCAGGATCGTCGTCTTTCCGCTTCCCGACGGCCCGAAAATCGCGAGCACGTCTCCGGCATCGCACGCGAATTCGACGTCGAGCCGAATAGGGCCGTGCTGACGGAGGGTGACCGAGAGCCTGCGATCAGCCACGGCGAGGAATGACGCGTCGCGAGAGGACCGTCGTGAGCATCAGCGTCGCGACCGCAATGACCAGCAGGGTCGCAGCCATCACGCCGGCGCTCCGATCGTCGAACGCGTTCATGCGATCGTAGATCGCCACACTGAGCGTTCTCGTCTGGCCTGGAAGATTCCCTCCCACCATCAGCACCACGCCGAACTCTCCGAGGGTGTGGGCAAAGGTCAGGATCGCCGCAGTCAGGATCCCTGGCCAGGCCAGCGGGATCTCAATGCGTACGAAACGCTGCCACGGCGTCAGGCCACAGCAGGAGGCCGCTTCGCGCACGTCGGTCGGGATCGCTTCAAAGCCTCGCTGGATCGGCTGGACGACAAACGGAATGTTCGCGATGGCGGATGCAAGCAGCAGACCCTGGAAGGAAAACGCCAGCGACTGCCCCATAACGGCCTGAAATGCCTGGCCCAGCGGCGATCTCGCACCGAAGGTCACAAGCAGGTAGAACCCCAACACGGTGGGAGGGAGCACGAGCGGTACGGTGACCAGCGCTTCGACCAACAGCTTGCCGGGGAACTCTCGAACGGCCAGCAGGCGCCCCAACCAGATGCCGCACGGAAGTAACAGCGCGATCGTCCCGACGCCGAGCCAGAGCGAGACCCTGAGTGCCGTCCAATCCATGGACCGCTATTCTGGCACCGCGAAGCCTTGCCTTCTGAGAATCGCTCGCGCCTCGGTTCCCTGCACATACCGGTAGAACCGTTCGGCCACCGGTCCAGACCGCTTCAGCAACACCATTCGCTGCCGAATCGGCGGATGATCAGCCGCGGGAACCAAGGCATACGTGCCACGTTGAGCGAAGTCGGGACTGAGCGCGAGGGAGTAGGCGATGAGGCCGCCGACGGCGTTTCCGGTTGTCGCGAATTGGGCCGCCTGTGCGATGCTGTCGCCAAGCACCAGGTGCGGTCGCAGCGACTCCCACAGGCCGCGCTTGCGAAGCACCGCCTCTGCGGCACGACCGTATGGGGCAACCTCGGGATTGGCGATCGCGAAGCGGCTCACGCCGCCGGCGCGGAGCAATCGAGTCAGTCCGTCGAGGCGGGCGTCAACGACCAACGGCGAGCCCCTGGGTGCGAATATGACGAGTTGCCCCACGGCGTAGACCACGCCGGGATCAAGGGTCAGACCCGCCGCCGACAGTTGATTCGGGAATTCCTCGTCAGCCGCCAAAAACATCTCGAACGGGGCACCATCCTGGATCTGTCGTGTCAGGGTGCCGGACGCTCCAAATACCAGCTCGACACGCTGGCCGGTGTCGCGTGTAAACCGATCGGCCACCTCCATGAGCGCGAAGTTGAGATTCGCGGCCGCGGCAATCGTCGCGGGACGCTGAGCGCCAACGGCCGATGAGAAAGAGACCAGCAGCGCGATGACTGCAAGCCAACGCCACCGCAGCGTCGTGACACTAGAGCCCATTTCGTTAGCGGTCCGATTGCGGCGGTAGCCGGTCGCCGCGATGGCTCGGCCACTGGTCGGCGAAGCGCGGATCGTGGAGGAGTTCCTCGTCGGTGAGTGTTTCGGTGAAGCCAGGATCGAGTTCGGCGATTGTCAACGTTCGCGACGGAGCAGCGCCCGCGGGTGTCTGAGCGGAGAGGATGCTGCCTGAGAGGGCGAGCGCAACCACCGTGCAGGCGTATACGGTGCGGAGGAAAGTGCGTCGCGTCATCGCTGTTCTCAGACTTCGCATCATCCATGGATTCTAGACTAACGTTGAAACCACATCAAACCGATTCACGACTCGACTTAGGCTGATCCAAACAACACTGACCATTGAAGAACCAGCCTCGCCTTCAGCTATCTCGTTTGCAGTTGTAGTCTCGGGTCCCGGCTGCGGATCCGTGTCATAAGTCAACTCGTGGTGATACGATTCAGGTCGACTTCACAACGAGAGTGACTGGATGCCCCTTCTCACAGTTCGAGTAGCCGCTGAGCGCCTCGGCGTCGCGTATTCGACGCTCAAGCGATGGGTTCACACAGGCCACGTGCGTACGACGCGTACAGAAGGGGGCCACCATCGCATAGCGGAGGCTGAGATTGACCGTTTGACAGCGCGTCAGCAACCAGTCGGGCAGCGTCGCGTCCGTGAGACCGATGATGACGAATCTCTCGCGGGCCTCAGCGCCCGCAATCGCCTCCGAGGCTTCATCGAGGAAGTGCGAGTTGACGGTCTTCTCGCGCAGGTACGCATACGAGTGGGGGATCAGTCGCTGACCGCCGTGATTACTGCTGACGCCGTCCACGCCCTCAAATTCCGTCGCGGCGAGGACGCGTTGGCGATCATCAAGTCAACGGAGATCATGATTGCGCGCGCCGGCGTTGCTGCCATCGGAAAGAAGCGCAAGCGAAAGGGCTCCCGCTAGTCCAACCCCACCTGACCAAGCACTCCGTCGGTTCGTACTTCTTCAACCACACCCCTGACACGATTGGCATCGCTGAGCAAGGCGAGGCCGCGCGCTCCCGAGGCGCATCGCAGCCACGCGAACCGAAAGCAGCGTCACGACAAGCGTCATCGTAGCAAAAGCTGCCCTGCAGAAGTGGCCTAGGTTAAGTCGGATTAAGCCGATTTGAATACCATCTCAGTCCGATCTAGAGTTTACGCTGGTTGGGCAGAGTTCGCACCGTTCGTCTGCCTAGGCACCGAGCGGCCGATCTGGGCGCGTGTGATAACCACGATCCGATTAGAAGGGAACCGAGTGGCGGGAACGAAGGGTATGACTCGAAGGGAAGCGCTTTCAATCTGCCTTGTCGTCGCGTGCGTGTGGTGTGTCGCCGCGTCGCCCGCAGATGCCCAGACCGCTGCCGGCGAGATCACCGGCATAGTGAAGGATCAGGCCGGGGCAGCCGTTCCCGGCGCGACCATTACGGTCACTGAAACACGCACGAATCGTCAGCGACTGGCCGTGTCCACCGACGATGGCGTCTACACGGCCCCGAGCCTGGCGCCTGGCGAATACCGCCTCGATGTCGAGCTCGCCGGCTTCAAACCCGTGCGTCGCGAGGGCATTCGCCTGTCAACCGGCGAGACAGCGCGCATCGATTTCGACCTCAGCGTCGGAGACATTCAAGAACAGGTGACGGTCGTCGCAGACGCACCGGTCGTGCGAGTCGAGACCGCGAGCCTCGGGACCGTCGTCGAGAACGAACAGGTCGTGCGGCTGCCGCTGAACGGCCGCCTGTTCATCATGCTCGC
>DAIRVG010000303.1:0-4397 GCA_036802945.1 Vicinamibacterales bacterium | reverse complement strand
CAGCAGCGGTCGTCGCCGGCGGCGGCAGGCGAAGGTGCTCCACAGCAGCCTGCTTTTCGTCGAGCTTGTACGGATCGTCGGTGTAAGTAACGGAGCCGTCCGCGTTCACCCAGGCCGTCCAGTAGCCGATGTGCACCGGCAGATGTTCCTTCAGCGGGACGGCCTGTTCACGTTCTCCACTCATCGCGTCGCTGATTCGCTCCGCGGTCCACTCCGGTCTGTCGCGCATCAAGTACTGCGCGAGCGCAACGGGGTTTTCGATGCGGATGCAGCCATGACTTAACGCGCGGGATGGCTTGTTGAAGAGCGACCGGCTCGGCGTGTCGTGCAGGTATACGTCGAACTCGTTCGGAAAGATGAACTTCACGAATCCGAGCGCGTTCTGCGGGCCTGGGGCCTGGCGGAAATGCAAGCCATCGACGGCCTGTTCATCGGTCCAGTCGAGGCTCTCAAGATCGACGGCGTCCCCGGACGTTCCGACGACTTCGATATCGTGCCGCTCGAGGTACGACGGATCGTTTACCTGGTGCGGCACCATTTCTTTGCGGATGATTGATTCGGGGATGTTCCACGTCGGGCTGAACACGACGTTAGTCATTTCGTCGCTGAAAAGGGGCGTCGGGTTCTTGGGTTGACCGACAATGACCCGCATGGCCAGCGCGGACTTCTCCCCTTCCATGACCTGCATCTGGTAGGCAGGCACGTTCACCAGAATGTAGCGGTCGCCAAGGTTCCGACGCATCCACCGCCACCGTTCGAGGTTCATGCGAATTTGATCCAGGTGACCGGTGGGCGTCTTCCTCTCGTTGGCGAACGCCGCCTGCAGGCCTTTGTACTGCTGATGCATGGGCGCCAGATCCTGCAGCGCCCGGCGGATCTCGTGTGAAGAGATCGCCTGGTTCAGGAGTGCAGCGAGATCCTCCTGCTTCGGCTTGACGACCCACTGTGCGTAGATCGCCTTCGGATTCCCAGACCATCCGAGCAAGTCGGCGGCGTACCGCAGGGACGCGTAAGTGAGGCGCGCATCGAGCTCGGGAATGCCGGCAAGATCGAGCTTCCCTTTGTTCGCATCGGCTGCATGGATCGCCTTCTGAAACTGGTCGGTTCCGTAACGCGCCGGGTCAAGGCCGTGGTCCGCGGCGTGGCTCAGCTCCTCGATCAACGCATCGAGCTCCGGCGTCCGTGTGTCGCCGTCAATCCACGCGGGCATGTTGCCCCGCGATCGATAGAACGCCTCTTCGCTGTCCCACAGCTTCGCTCCAAGCTTGTCGTGCTCGATCCATGCCGGCGACGAGCTGACGATCTTCTGGATCGCGGCGACGTGCTGGGCATTGTCGATCTTTTCTCGCGCGCAGCCGGAAATCAGGACGGCAAGAAGGAACAGGACGGCGGAGGAAGTACGCACGAGCCGAGGACCCATGCGAACAGACAGTGCAATGAGAATACCGCTCGCTGTTGCCCGTCGCCGGCGCGCTCAATCGGCGCGTGGCACGCCCGATTTCGGCGTGTAATAGCGCTCGAGCCATCTGCTCAAGCCGTCGAGACCGGGAAACAGCGTGCGTTCGTTGATGTTGGCCTGATCGAGCTTGTCGCGCACTTCCCACTTCAGCTCAGCGGGAACGGTCACGCGACGGCATAAGTGAGGATGTTCCTCCAGCCAGGTATCGAGGTGTGAGCCCGCATCGGGCATCAAAGAGAAGAGCGCGAACTGATTCAGGATGCGGGTATCGAGCGACGGCGGCTCGATGAAGACGACGAACGGATCGTGCGCCAGCGAGTCGAACGCCTTCAGTGACTGGAACTCAGCAAGCATGTCGATCGTGAGGGTCTGCGACTGCTCTTCTTCGAGGATCGCCTTCAGGCGCCGTGGAAGCAGCTTGTTCGCTTCGACGAAGTTCACGCACCACACGGTGCCGTCGGCGTCGTATTCCTCTGGATACTCGGTGGCGAAGTGAAGTGCGACAAAGGGGGAGTACGTCCAGTCGATCAAACGCGTCGGCAGGCCGTGATGCTGGCCAAGCGCAAGCCAATGCCAGATCGAATCAATTCCCGGCGCGGGCTGCGCGTGGGCGTACTTGCGGAAGTTGCGCAGGAGCGAGAGCTCGAGCGTATTGATGCTTTGATGACCGGCCGTCAGCCGCAGCAGACTGTTCGACAGCTTGTGGTGTGCCGACGACAATCCCCGGAACGCATACGGCGATCGAAAACGCTGAAGCTCAGGATTCCACGACCCGACAAACAGCTGCTCGATCAGCTCGGTCCACGTCTTCGGTCGCTCGACGTCTGCGGATGCGTGCATGCGGCGTTCCCCTCAGACCCTGCGGTATGACCGTCCGATGCGCCGGCCCGCGCCGACAATCAGCCGCTGCGGCAGCATGCGCACAAGGGTCGCGATGGCCGAATTCACACGTCCGGTGACGACGATCGACTCCCCCGCCATCACCGCCGCATGCCCCTGCTTCGCCACGTCCGCAGCGTCCATCCACAAGAAGCGTGGCAGGCGGCTGACCGACGTGCGCGTCCCGATCACATCATGGAACTCGCTGAACGTGAACCCTGGACAGACCGCGGTCACGTGCACGTTGTCGCGCCTCACTTCGTGCGCGAGTGATTCGGAGAACTTGATCAGAAACGCCTTTGATGCGGCGTAGAGCGTGTGGCCCGCAGGCGATGGGACCAGGCCCGCGAGAGACGCCACGTTGACAATCCTGCCGTAACGGCGCTCGATCATGCCCGGCAGCAGCCGATGTGTCAGCTCGGCCACCGCCGTCACCATCACCTGGATAAACGCTGCGTGCGTCTCCCATGTGCTCGCGACGTACGCTCCGGGCACTCCGTAACCGGCGTTGTTGACCAGCGCGTCGATTCTCAATCCACGCGCCGCGATCTCGGCACAGAGCCGTTCGGACGCGTCACGCTGCGAAAGGTCGCACACGATCACATCGGCGTGTACGCCATGTTGCCGTTGAAGGCGTTCCTGAACCGCGTGCAGCCGATCTTTCCTGCGGGCCGTGAGCACGAGATCGAATCGGTCCGCGGCGAAGACGTCAGCGAACGCTTCGCCGATGCCGGATGATCCGCCCGTGATCAGCGCGACACGCCGCTTCGTCTCGGATCGACCCGTCGAATCCCGATTCCCGAATCCCGAATCCCGGGATTCAGGCGCTGTACCAGGCACGTCGCGTCAGGCGGCCGTCGGCACGACGGCATGCTGCACCTTGAAAATCGCCGCCGCAAGTGCGGCGCCGATGCCGGGGCCGACGATGTACAGCCAGACGTGGGCAATGCTGCCGTGGTCGATCAGGGCGTACACGATGGCGGGACCGAGTCCGACCGCCGGGTTGAAGGCGCCACCCGAAATCGGTCCGCCGGCAAATGCGCCGGCACACACCGTAAACCCGATCGCGAGACCGTAGAACGAATTGCCCGCGGTGGCAGGCGCGGTCGCCACATTCATCACGACGAGCGCAAGTGCCGTTGTGTAGAGAATCTCCACGAGAAGAGCAGCCAGCGTTGACGCGGTTGGTGAGGGGGCCGGGACAAACGTCCGTCCGGTGACTGCGTACACCGCGAGGCTGGCGGCAATCGCTCCGAGGAGTTGCGCCGCGACGTACGGGCCGTATTCCTTGGCCGCGAACGAACCGCGCAGCACCAGGCCAAGCGACACCGCTGGGTTGTAGTGCGCGCCCGAGATGTGGCCCCCCATGTACACCATCACCATCAGCGACGCGCCGATCGCGAGCGGCGCGAGCGGCGTGCCGCCAAGCACCGTGCATCCAATGGTGAAGACCAGGAAAAACGTCCCGGTGAACTCGGTCAGATAACGATTCATGTCATCTCCTCGCAACAGGGATCACGAACTTCTCCGCCGTATGGGTCTCGGAGAAGCGCACGACCTTGACATCGACCAGACCCGCGGCCTTGCCCGCCTTCATCACGTCGCCCTCTGAAATATCCGGGCTTCCCTTCGGCCTGATCACCCAGATCGCGCCGTCGGGCTTCATGAACTTCTGCAGCGTGACGAGGCGTTCCAGATCGCTGCGATCGTTGGCGGCAAGGAAGATGGCGTCGGTTTCCTCCGTTCCGCGGAACAGGACGGTCGCGCCGCGCGTCTCGATCTCCTCACGAAGGCTGGCGTCCCGCAGGCCGACGAGCAGCACGCGCTGGCCTGTCTTGACTCCCAGTTTGTCGACGCGGCTCGGCGGATTCTTGATCTTCTCGGCCCACTTCGCAGCGGCATCGCCGAGGTCGAATGCGGCAATGCCGGCGGTTGACGTCACTCGCAGAGTGCCGTCCTTGGCGTCTACCTGAAGGATGCTCTTATAGGGAATCGAGAGGCGCAGGTCGTCGCCCCGGAAGATCAGTTCGTCAGTTTCGAGCAACGCCTTGCCGTCGGC
>DAIRVG010000302.1:0-4420 GCA_036802945.1 Vicinamibacterales bacterium | reverse complement strand
ATGCGACGGCGATCACCTACACACACAATGGCCGGCAGTATGTGAGCGTCGCCTCAGGACGCGGTGGTGTGCTCGCCAATCGCTACGCGGCGGCGAAAGTTCCCGCCGGCGGTTCGGTCTGGACGTTTGCGCTGATGCCGTAGGCCACAAAGACGGTTAACCACGAGGGCCACGAAGACGATTAGCCACAAAGAACACAAAGATCTCTAAGGAAAAGGCCATTCCTTTCACTGGTCGCATTCAATACGCTGCTCCAGCAGCAACGAGGACGTACATGCGTTCGCGGAAAGCGATCGGCGCAGTAGTCGCTACGGTTCTCTTCGGGACCATGATCGGGCTTTCGGCGCTTCAGAGTCCGACCGTGCGCGCCGTGGACGAGAGGATTCTTCGGGAATACACGGGCGTGTATCGTTGGGAACCGAATGCGTTCGTGTATCTGCAGATGTGGGATGAATTCACCGGCTTCGGCAAGCCGAGTCAACTCATCGCGTTTGACGAATCCGGCGAGATTCGGACGCTGTATCCGCCCGACCGCGACCAGTTCTTCGCTGGTCCTGGCATGGCGGTTTCGACGTCAGTCGAGTCCCGAATCGAATTCCAACGCGATGGCACCGGCAAGATCACTTCGCTTAGCTGGCGGCGCGAAGCTGCCGCTCCGCGTACCGCGCGCAGAGTTGAGATTGAGAAACACGAAGACGTCCGTTTCTCGAACGGCGACGTTCAGCTGACCGGTACGCTCATCGGTCCCGCCACTGGCGGTAAACATCCCGCGATTGTTCTTGTGCACGGCTCCGGCGCCGAGAATAGGGAATACATGCTTCCCTTCGCGCGGTTCCTGATACGCCGCGGCGTGGCGGTCCTTGGGTACGACAAGCGTGGCGTGGGCGGATCGACAGGGGACTGGAACACGGCCTCGTTCGAAGATCTGGCCGGCGACGTGGTGGCAGCGTTCGAGTACTTGAAGACACGCAATGATATCGACCGCGCGCAGATTGGACTGCTCGGCATCAGCCAGGCGGGATGGATCATGCCGCTCGCCGCTGTCCTCGCGAAAGACATTGCGTTTCTGATCAGCATCTCAGGGGCAGGTGTCCCAGCGGCCGAGACAACGATCGATCAGGCGCGGAACGAAATGACGATGACCGGCATGCCACCGCAGACGGTCGACCAGATCATCGCTCTCATGGAGCTCCAGTATGAATTCGCGCGAACGGGCCAGGGGTGGGACGAGTACGCCGCGGCCCGTGAGAGGCTTGCCGTTCGGATGGGCAAACCGCCCGACACTATCCCTGGAACGCCCGACCACCCTTACTGGCAATTCATCAAGCGCTCGTACTTCTACGATCCCGTGCCGACTCTTCGTCAGCTCCAGACGCCGACGCTCGCGCTGTGGGGAGAACTGGACAACAACATCCTCGCGGAAAAGAACAAGGCGGCCTGGGAGGCGGCACTCAAGGCGGGAGGGAATCGAGATTTCACTTTAAGGGTTCTGCCAAAGGCGAACCATGCTCAGTGGGAGGCGAACGTAGGGAGTAACGCGGAAACGAAGTCACTGCAGCGATTCGTGCCAGCGTACTTCACGACCATCCAAGATTGGCTCGCGAAGCGGATCCGAGGCTTCGGAACGCGGCGGTAGTCCGTGATGTTGGAAGCGGCCATCCTTGATGGCAAGGTGTTCGACTTTGACCGTCTCTTCGTTTTGTTGATTGTGCTCTCATCTCCGTCCGCCGGTACATAGCTGTTGTCGAAACAAAGGCAAATCCGCAATGACGGACCAAGCCGTACAACACTTGACGACGATGTTCTTCGGGTGGTCGTTCAAAGTCTGCGCGCTCATTACCGGGTATCTCTTCGCCCGACTCGGTTATGCGCTCTTTCTAAAAGGAGTAACCGGCGAATTCAAGTTCCGGATGGAACTGAAGGGGGCGAAGGCCGACCTCGTCAGCGCGTCTCCCGGACTGTTCTTGATCCTCATGGGAGCCATCATCGTAGCCATAGGACTTTACACAGGGATATCAGTCCGGATCACCGAGGGAGCTCGCGCGACCGTACCTGCGATTGAACAGCCAATACCCGAGCGTCCAAGACGACCTGAGCTGCCTCGTGTTCCTCCACCAGAGGAGAAAAGCTATGAGCGGCAAAAACCAGAGTAAGTGGATCCGGTACTGCGGCGACATGGGGCTAATCGCCTTACTTGTACTCCTCGGCACCCCGCGCGACGCGCACAGCGGGGAGATCGTATCGTTAAGCGTCGATACGTCCGTCGTGTGGAAAGAATTCGACCAAGGATGGCAGGCCTATCAGAAGGAGGATTGGGTTGATGCGTATGGACTCCTGGCGAGGGTATGGCCCCTTTACCTTCAACTCCGAGGCACTCCAGGTTCGCCATTTCCGCAAGCGCCGCAATTTCTCGACGACTTCAACGCGGCGCTTCAGCATGCCAGAGGCGAGTTGTTCTATTGGATGAATCAATTCCCTGAGGAATCGCGTCGGGACTATGCCGATCTCGGGAGGCAGCTGGGCCAGTGCCGATTCCAGCTTAGTGGCAGCGATAGAAGCTACGGCTTCGAATTGCCGGGGGTCCGAAGGCCGCCGAAGCCGGCTCTAGGCAGAGTGCCGCCACCCAGAAATTGACGGTCTTCACCGATTTGAATGCAGCTCAGAGGGGCTGCAGGAATCGTTTCAGATCGCGGCACCCAGGCCCCAGGTTCTCGGTGCCGGCACCGTCCGCAACACCAACTCTGCAAGGAGCACTTCATGACCACAGACCTCCCGACTCCCGTTCATGACTTGGTCGGTCGCGAGGAGATACCGGGCACCGGAAAGATGCCGAAGGAGCTCGACGACCTCGTCCGCAGCAATTACCTCTACCTGCACTCTAGAGGTAACGCGGCGCCAAAACTCAATCCCCAGCCTGCAGTCACCGCTAAGGATTTTTCAGCGTGGCGCGTGCCGCTTGGTCCCAGCGTTCTTGAGGGAATCCCCGGCCAGGCCTTGGAGCAAACCGCAGTAGGCAAACTCGGCGTGGGACCCGAGGACCCGCAGTCGCAGGGCTCCGTCCGCCCGAATTGGGCCACCCTCTCCTTCTTCCCCCGCCCGGGCGCCGCGCGGTTGCCTCGCTTCCTCCGGCGGCGCAACGGTAAGCGAGTCGTACCCGAGTTCGTGATCGGCAACGATGACCGCCGGATCTTCTACCCCAACACCTGGCCGTGGTTTTGCGCTGGACGGATCGACGTCTCGTGCACATACACGTTTCCTTGGGGGGAAATCTCGTCGAGCTGGAGCGGCACGGGCGCCCTCGTCGGCAAGAACGTCGTCCTCACGGCGAGTCATGTCGTACCGTGGGGAGCCAGCACGTGGACGATGAAGTTCATGCCCGGTTTCTATTACAACCAGAACCAGACCCCCTTAGGTAGCGGCGTGTACTCCTACACAGAAAAGGCGCGCGGATATCCGGACCACGAACAGGGCGACGACATGGCAGTCCTGAAACTCTACACGCCACTTGGTGATAGCCTCGGCTACTTCGGATACAAGACCTACAACGACGACTGGGAAGGAGGCGCCTACTGGACGCTCATCGGATATCCCGGAGTCGTTCTCGGTTACGCGACCAACGGTGCGTTTCCAACCCGCCAGTCCGGTATCGTCATTACGGACGACGACTCGGACGGGGCCGGCGTGGAGCTCGAACATAACGGCGATGCCACGGACGGCAACTCCGGCGGACCGCTCTGGGCGTGGTGGGGCGACAGTCCGCGCGTCATCGGGACCCATTCCGGTTCGGAATATGGGGCTCAAACCAACAATGTCGCCGCCGGCGGTTCCGCCCTGGCGGAGTTGATCAAGTGGGCTCGCGACAACTGGTAGTTCACGGAACGGCGCCACCGTTTAGGGAACACGGACAGCCACGAAGGCCACGAAGACGTTTAGCCACGAAGGTCACTAAGAACACTAGGGTTCCGTCTTTGTGGCCTGCGTGGCATCCGCCGCCTCAGAGTGGGCGCCGAGTCTTCGGCGTGTTGACATAAGCGACGATTCCAGCTTAGCGGCAGCGATAGAAACTACAGCTTCGAGTTGCCGGGGGTCCGAAGGCCGCCGAAGCCGGCTCTAGGCAGAGTGCCGCCACCCAGAAATTGACGGTCTTCACCGATTTGAATGCAGCTCAGAGGGGCTGCAGGAATCGTTTCAGATCGCGGCACCCAGGCCCCAGGTTCTCGGTGCGGACTCCACGGGGATTACCGCCAGGATTCCGGACGTTAAGCCGGGCGATGTGCTCGGTCACTTCGTCGCGCTGAATCCGATCACGGGTCAGAAGAAATGGGAAGTTCCGTTGACGGATCTGCCTGGTTCGGCGGGCATGCTTGCGACGGGCGGTGGACTCTTGTTCACCGGCAAACTGACTGGTGAGTTCGTTGCC
>DAIRVG010000301.1:0-4427 GCA_036802945.1 Vicinamibacterales bacterium | reverse complement strand
TTGGATCAACACCGGGTAAGGCGGACGCTCACCGTGACAGCCAGGGTCCGATAGGCCATCTGCGGGTTTCCTCGACGCGGCGCGTAGGCGGGTGTGAAGACCCGCCTCTACGCGGGAGGCGCAGGGCGAGGAGTCTGTCGAATCCGCTCGAGGGCACTCGGTACTCCTGAGTGACGCCGGCGATGTCTCCCCGTGCCTTCATCACTCCGGCGACGCCATCACGAGATGGCAGATAGAAAAACTTAGTCAACCACGAAGACGCGAAGAACCATCAACCTGCACGTCGATGTGATCGTCGATCCGGACGCGATCATCTTGCTTATTCACGGTGACGATCTGTAATGAGCAGCATTAGGGGAAGTGACCCGTGCAACGATCGTTAGATCTGCAATTTTTTTTGGCGCGCACGTCACAATCTGCTTGACAAGAACGCGACGACTCTTTAAATTCACCGACGCTGCGCGCGTTGGAAGAAGACGAGCAGCTCGCTGGTTCGGGAGTGCGAGTCAGATTCGTTTGCGATATGGGGTGTCTCTTCGAAAGAGGATGCATCGCATGTCTCTGATGTGAGATGCACTTGCATTGCCGGGCAAGAACGCGACGGTTCTCGATCGGTAAGATGTGGAGCGTGGTTGTCGGTGAAGATGCGCAAGCATTTTCGCAGCCAAGAACGTGAAGCGGCTTTCTGAACGAGAAGCGGAGTTTCTTGGAAACTGGAGACGTGCAAGCGTCTTCGGCCAGCAGGCAGCGAATCAACCTCCGACGCGCGCTGCGTTCGTACAGCCCGCCATCACGTTCCTCTCGCCGTCCACCGGCCTCGAGCTCCTTCCGCGACTTCGCTCTGTTTGAATTGATTTGTGAAATCCGTGAAGCGGTTTTTGCGCAAGACCGTAGAGGCGGGTCTTTAGACCCGCCTCCGAGTCAACCACGAAAACGCGAAGGGCACGAAAAACAAAAGGTCTAGGCCGTTGTATTTACTGCCCGCGCTCGTTCAACGTGAATGGTGACTTGAACTCGAACCCCTCAACCTGCACGTCGACGTGATCGTCGATGCGGACGCCCACCAGCCCTGTCATCTTCTCCGTCTCGGTGTAGGACCCGGTTCCCGCTCTCGTCGGGGTCGCGTCTACCACCGCCCCATTCACCAGATACGACACGGCGGTCGGCGCCACCTGCACTTCCAGTGTGTTCACCGACTTTCCACTCGCATCAGGCTTTCTGACGGCGAAGTGAAGCGACTTATCCATGTCGTGCACGTCGTTGCCCGCGCGGTGGCGGATCTGGAACGTGCCATCCTGCGCGATCGTGAAATACACGTAGGTCGGAGTCGATCCCTCCATGTCGGTACCGCCGAAGAAGAGACCGTAGTAAGTCGCTTTGTCTGCTGGCTTCAGCAGCGTGAAGGTCGCCTTCACGCTGTAAATGGGCTTGACCGTGTGAGCCGGATCCCAGATGACCGCGCCCGGGCCGCCCGTGACGTGAAAGCCCTTTCCCATCGCCGCGATCTTGAGATTCGGATTGGCGTCGGGAGCGGAGGCACCCTGGCTCCCGTCCATACGCACCTTCCAGCCACCGTGGACCTGTGCCGCGATCGGGACCGCGAACGCCGCGATCAAGGCAATGAGCAAGGCACGTCGAAGCATAGTGAGTCTCCTTTTGACGCGTGAGCGCGGATATGATATCCCTTCCGCGCTTGAGTTCAGAGTGCCAATAGAGACCCCCGCGGGCGACGCGACCCGTCGCCGTTTTCTCAGCTCGATCACGAGCGGTATTCTGAGCGTCATCGGCGGTATTCTCGGCGTTCTCGGTGGCGGCGCCGTCCTCTCTTCGACGGTTCGCAGGCAAGAGGACTGGCTTACCGCATCGTCTCTCCATGATCTCCCCGTCAACGAACCCACGGCGGTCACGCTCAGCATGATGCGGCTGGACGGCTATCGGGAGGCCCTCCAGCGGCGGACGATTTTCCTCGTGAAAACGGGGGAGTCGGAGGTGGCTGCGTTCGACGCCACGTGCACCCATCTCGGCTGCCTCGTCGCATGGGATGCGCAGGGGCAAGTCTTCAAGTGTCCGTGCCACGGCGGGATCTATGACCGGACCGGCGCGGTGATGGATGGTCCTCCCCCCGAGGGGCTGATCAAAGTCGCCACGCGGGTCGACGGCGATAAAGTCCAGGTGCAGGCCTAGTGGACCTGGTGCTCGAAACATACAGCGGGCCGTTCGGCTGGAGCGGCCCGAAAATCGTGGTCGCAGGACTGACGTGATCCCAACACCATCTGTTGAGACTACCCGGTAAAGATGCGCGACTGGTTGGACGCCAGAACGGGCTACCGCGCCCTGGTTAAGCACCTCCTCGACGAGCCGCTGCCGAGCGGTGTCGGATGGTGGTTTGTCACCGGCAGCATCGTGCTGTTCCTGCTGACAGTGCAGTTGCTCACCGGGATCCTGCTGGCAATCTTCTACTCGCCCTCGCCCGACTACGCCTACGACAGCGTCCGCTTCATCATGGAGCGCGTGACGTTCGGCCGCGTGTTACGCGGTCTCCACTTCTTCGGCGCGAGCTTCATCGTCATTGCCGCGATCGTGCACATGTTGCGGGTCGTGGCGTTCGGGTCTTACAAGAAGCCGCGCGAGTTGAACTGGATCGTCGGCGTGTTGCTCCTGCTGATCATCCTCGGCTTCGCGCTCACCGGGTATCTCTTACCGTGGGATCAAAAGGCGTACTGGGCGACGACGGTCACGCTCAATATCGCGCGGAGCGTGCCGCTGGTCGGCGGTGTGCTGAGCGGCGTGCTGAAGGGCGGCAACGACCTCGGCGCCCTGACGTTGATGCGGTGGTACGCGGCGCATGTCTTTCTTCTCCCTGCGTGCCTGATCGCCTTTACGGTTGCGCACCTCTACCTGATGCGGCGGCAGGGCATCTCGGGTCCCGTCAAGCCCGTGCCAGGCCCGCCGACGCCGTTTTATCCGTATCACGCCATCAGAGACACGATCGCCGTCGCGGTGGTCTTCGCTCTGCTTCTGACGTTCGCGATTGTCTTCAACGCGCCTCTCGACGCGGTTGCCGATCCCACTGACGCCACGTATGTCCCGCGGCCCGAGTGGTACTTCATGAGCCTGTTCGAGCTCCTGAGGCATTTTCCGGGACCGCTCGAGCCGGTGGCGACCGTAATCATTCCGGGCATCGTCATCACGCTCTTGTTCCTGCTGCCGTTTCTTGACCGCAGGCCAGACCGCGCACCGGCGAGCCGACCGCTCGTCATCGCAAGCTTCATGTTCGTTTTCACCGGCATCGCGTTTCTCACGATTCTGGGATTCCGGAGCACGCCGGCTCCGTCGTCGGCAACGCAGCAGGCGAGTGCGCGGCAGGGCGCGACCCCTGGTCAGCGCGGGCCCGTGATGGTCGAGGACGTCTTCAAGAACGTGCAGGCGCTGAAGGGCATCACCGTCGACGAGTTCATGGGGACCATGGGAATCATGTCGGCGTCGTTGGGCCTCTGCTGCAACGATTGTCATCCAGGCGCGGGCACCGACGAAGTGGTGTGGGAGGCCGACACCGAGCCGAGAAAGGTAATCGCCCGCGACATGGTCCTCATGATGCAGGCCATCAACCGGGACAACTTTTCGGGCCGTCAGGTGGTGACCTGCTGGACCTGTCATCGCCTTCGCCTGACCCCGGTCGAGACGCCGAGGCTCGATGAGTTTTATGGTGAGGCCATCAATGAACTGGATGCTGTGATCTCGAAAGCCGCGGGCGTTCCGACGCCCACGCAGGTGCTCGACAAGTATCTGCAGGCGATCGGCGGCGCAGAGAAAGCGGCGGGTCTCACCAGCATCGCGGCGACCGGCAAGGTCGTCGCATTCGGAAGCTTCGGCGGCGGTGGCAACTTTGAGTACTTTGCGCAGGCGCCAGACAAGCGCGCCATGCTCAGCCACCTTCCGGATGGAGAGAGCAACAGGACCTTCGACGGTCGTGCCGGCTGGTTTGCGATCCCGCTGGCGGTCGTGCCCAAGTACCCCTTGACTGGAGGCGAGCTCGACGGCGCGCGGCTGGACGCACAGTTGTCGTTTCCAGCGGAGATCGCGCGTTCTCTGACGGGATTGCGCGTAGGCCCCGTAACAGAAATCAACGGCAAAGAGGTCTACATCCTCCAGGGAAACGGCGCGAGAGGTTCGTTCGCGAGCCTGTACTTCGACCGGGAGTCGGGGCTGCTCGTGCGGATCATCCGCTACACGCCATCAAAGATCGGCAAGGTGCCGACGCAGGTGGACTATGCGGATTACCGTGACGTCGGTGGGATCAAGTTCCCCTACCGGTGGATAGTCACCTGGCTGGACGGCCGCGACGAATTCGACTTCGGTGACGTGAAGTTCAATGTCCCGATTGACGCCGCGAAGTTCGGGGAGCCAGTGATAGCAGCGCGCCCCTA
>DAIRVG010000300.1:0-4433 GCA_036802945.1 Vicinamibacterales bacterium | reverse complement strand
TTGGCGTACTTTGGGGCAGCAGTGGTGTTCGGACATAACTGGATCAGGGAATGGAGGCGACTCGGATAAGCGCCTCCACATGCGCTCGCACCCACGCTGAATCGTCGATAAACCGAAGCAGGCCGTGCGCATGTACTACCGCATAGTTCCAGGTAGGTACGACCCTCGCATTCTCGCGTTTGCTCGGGTACCAAGACGGCGAAATGAAGCCGTCTGGCCCGTGGAAAATCACGAGCGCATGCGCATTGGGGGACACATCCCGCCACAGCGGATTCGCACGAGCGATGTGGCCGTGAAGCGTCGCACCGGCACCCGCGGTGTCGGCAATGAGAAGGGGAATGTGGTTGGCCTCCAGGCCATTGGTTGTGGCGGTTACAAGCGTTCCAAGAGGGTAGCTACGGATGAAATCGCGCAGACGTTCTGGTTTGTGTTCTTCAAAAGCTTTTGGCAAGTACATGGGCTCAACTCTGTTTGCATCTGCAGCCAACTAACGCTCGATTCTTCCAACGCGATGCACAGCGATCAGGCGTTGGGGGATCGCGCGCGTGAACACCTCGTTGGCTGTATCCGACCGCTCGAAAAAGGCTCACTGCACACGGCCAGTTCACAGCGATCACTCCTTTGGGATCGCGCGCGTTAACACTTCGTTCCCGTCTTCGCGGATCAAGACGTTATCCTCGATTCGAACGCCACCGAACTCGCGCAATTTGTCCACGCGATCCCATCGCACGCTGTTGTGATGCTGTCTGCGAACATCAGGGTTGTCGAGCACATGGGCCGGAAAGTAGACTCCCGGTTCAACCGTCACGACGTGTCCAGCCTCGAGCGGCAGATCAATGCGTAGAAATCGTAGAGCAGGTGCCTGAGAGCGCGGCCGGCCAGGCAAGTACCCACCGGCGTCGCGGACACCTAGGCCGACCATGTGACCGATGCCGTGAGGAAAGAACAGCGCCGACGCGCCTTCTTCGACAAGATCCGCGGCACTGCCGCGCAGGAATCCGAGATCGATGAGTCCCTGTGCAATGTCGACCGCGGCTGAGAGGTGAACGTCGCGGTACTCGACTCCCGCACGACAACGTGCAATGGTCGCTCGCTGCACGTTCGAAACAAGCGCGTACACCTCGGCCTGTTCGGGACTGAACCGTCCCGACACCGGGTAGGTCCGCGTGACGTCACAGTCGTAGCAGCGGTATTCCGCGCCAGCGTCAATCAACACGAGCTCACCCACGGCGAGTACGCGCGGCGTGGGTAGGTGATGAAGCACGGCGGCGTTCGGGCCGGACGCCACGATGGAGTCGTAGCCGACCGCATCCGCGCCCCTTCGAAAAAATTCTGCTTCAATCTCGATCTGCAGCGTCCGTTCCGATATCCCTGGAGCGACGACCGTCACGGCCGCCGCGAATCCGGCGCGCGTGGCGTCTGAGGCGACACGCATCCGCGCGAGCTCGACATCATCTTTGATGCGTCGAATGCGATCCAACGCTGTCCGGAGTTCCACAGCGATCTCCGGATTCGACGGCGCGTCCGGGACCGGTGCTCCGAGCTGTGCGAAGCGACGGCCACGCCGCTTGTCGAGCCATGGTCTAAGTTTAGAGACGGGTGTTCCCTTTTCCTCAGTGGTGCCACCGCTCCACAGCCGCTCATCAGCCCCGGCAACTGGAACGAACTCAGTCCAGCCCTCCTGTGGGTCGTAGGCGAGGACGGCACCCGCGCGCTGCCGGTCGGTCAGGTAGAAGTACTCACTGTGAGCAAAGAACGGATAGACCCGGTCGGCTCGCCCCGGAATCGGAATCGGCGCGCCAGCGCCGATGACGACTACTGCGTCAAAGGCATGCCATGGCGCTTCGACCGCGCGGCGTCGTCGTTCGATTGCCTTTGCCACCACTTGCGGTGATTCGTCGGCCGCGAAGGTTTCGCTCGCATCCCTCATGATCTGTCGCTCGCCTTCCTGAACGCATTGCCTTGGAAGAGAGTGGAGACACGTTCCACGCCAGTAGTAGTGCCGGTACCAAATCGCCCTGGCCCCAAAGGCGCGAGGTCAGCACTCACGATAGCCCTCCAAAATGGAAAGGGCCATCACCCGTCTTCCGGATGATGGCCCTTGTCGTGATCTTTATTGGCGGTAAGCGGCCTATGTCATCCGGACTGGAATTGCGCGCGCGGGCTCCGCGGGTTTCCGGGGATCGCCAGCCGCACTGCGGTCTCGACGCGGAAGAGATGCTCCGCGGCTACGCGAGTCCAGCGAGATGAGTGGCGGCTTGCGCGCGACATGCTGGCGTGAGGATATGCTCAACTCAAATCGGATCTGCAGGCGACGGGGGGGGAATGGATGGTCGCCGAATCCCGGCTGACGACCCATCCGGTTCGATAGTGAAATCACCCCATGCTGCAATTGAAAACACGGCTGATTTTGTGTGGCTGGGTGTTAGGGACGATTTTCGAACCTGGTTCGTCCAAAACGCTGCCTGACCAGGTTACCGCGGCTCGCCTCAGTGGACGATTCCGCAACTTCCTCATCAGTGCGGCGCTGCGGGTTCAAATCGGGGGCACGCAACCAACATTATCTGCAACTGTGGCGCCTCGCCGCTTGAGGTCGTCATCGTAACGATGGCGAGCCTAGAAAACTCATTCTGACGCTATGAGCAGCCGAACCGCGCCGTAGCGTTGCTGGTGGCGGCGCCCTCGCAGGAATCCCCACGGCGTGACCCAGATTTGCGTCTGCTGCGTCCAGGCCGGTGTGGCCGGCGTGATGTTCTGCTCGAACGGCGCGAGTTGCGGGGGAGGGGCGCCTTGTACGGCGGGTGGCAGCGCGTCGCCGGTGGCGCGAGACGCCGGCTGCGTGAAGTCGATGGCCCGCGTGTAGTTCCTGATGGCCGTCGACGCCAGCCTGAAGGAAATCGTCCGGCTCTGGCCGAAATTTCACGTCGCGGCGGCACCTGAGCACACGATCGCGTTCAGGCCAGCCGCACCCATCGCCCTGGAGGCGTCTTCAACGACGGTCCTAGCATCCTGTGCGACGGCGCTCACTGGCAGAATCGCGAGGAGCAGCGCCGTAACCGCAGGTGTCTTCCACATCTCGAGGCTCATCCAGGAGTCTGATCACCTGGGAGTCGCGACGGGGACAGTCGGGGAATAGCCCGCTCCGCCGTCGCCGTCCCAATCCTTCTCGACGCCATGACCTCGCGCGAGATCGCCGTGCATGGGCGTGAGAAATCCGAGCAGGCAGCCGTTGGAACCGTCCCTGAGCAGATGGCACCGGACCTTGATGGCGTCGCCCGGCCGAACGTCTTCACGCTTCACGCCCACCTTGATGAGCCCGCTTGGCCCGGTGGCCTCGAGCGCCCACGTCGTCGTCCCTCCCTTCGGATCCTTGACGTCCATGTAGACCCAGGAATGCGGGACGAGCAGGTGAAGTTCTTTGACCGTGCCGTCCATGGTCGTCCACTTCGCGGTGTCGTAGTTGCCGTGGGAATGGTGCGCTCGAAGCGGCGGGACGAGGAACACTGCGCAGATGACCGCCGCAAGGCTTACGGATTTGACGAGCATGGTCCCCTCCTCACATCAAGAAACGTCGCTCGGTCATTCGTTATCGGCATTCGTCACCGGTTTGCGGGGGGCGGCGGCGGTCCCTGGCGCGGTGGCGGAGGCGCCGGGAAACTCCATGCCTCCGTATAGCCGGTGGTGTACAACGCGCGATACCGGACCGGCTTCCCCTCTTCGTCAAGCCACATCAACGACTGCTGAAAGAGTCCGGGCGCGGGCGCGCCCCGCGGCACCGTGCCCTCCAGGATGTAGAGACGGGTCCCATGCCGGTAGATTGCGGCGAAGGTCCGCGATCCGTCCGCGTTCGTGAGCTGCAGCCGTTGTCCTTCGACGTTGTCGGTCACGGCCCACGCGTAATAGGTGACCTTCGCGTTCCGCTGAAGGAATTTCGATGCCGCGTAGATCATCGAGCCCTGGACCTCGGCACGCCAGTTGTTCGTGCAGGCATCGGACTCGCCACCATTCTTCCGGCACGCGTCGGCTCGCTCCGTGTGTATTTTCTCGGCGTCCTTGTAGTCGACCACCGTGACCGAGTAACGGCTTGGACTGCTTTCGGCACTGTAGACGTGTCCCGGCAGCTTGATGTCGAATTCGGTCGGGTAGGCGATGTCCTGAACCTTCGGCTCAACCGGGAAGTTGACTCCGAAGAGATCGGCCTTGCTGGCGTACTGAATCCACTCCTGAGCAAAAGAAGGCCCCGACAGACACAGGATCAACGCCGGCGTCATGACTGAAATCAGGCGCATGATTCACCCTCCTCATCACGTCATCGCCATACTGACAGGAAACAGGCCGGGCGCACGACTTTTTTCGCGGTGACACGAGCCACGAGCACTCACTGACATCGGTTGGTTCCACTCTCCTCGGCGCCGCCCTTGTCGCGATGGACC
>DAIRVG010000299.1:0-4572 GCA_036802945.1 Vicinamibacterales bacterium | reverse complement strand
TATTCGTACGAGATGATGCGCGAGCTCGACGACGGCGTGCTGGCGGCGCGGATGGATTCGTCGGTCCATGTAATCGTGCTGACCGGAGATGGCGAGAAGTTTTTCTGCGCCGGCGCCAACATTGCGACGCTTCGCGAAGCGACACCCGAGTTCAAGTACGCCTTCTGCCTTCATGCCAACGAAACGCTCTGCCGCCTCGAGCAGACGCCAAAGCTTGTCATCGCCGCACTCAACGGTCACACCGTCGGCGGCGGCCTCGAGGTTGCGATGGCGGCCGACATCCGTATCGCGAAGAAGGACGGCGGACGCATCGGCCTGCCGGAGGTTGGTCTCGGCGTATTGCCGGGGACGGGTGGCACGCAGCGTCTCACGCGGCTGGTCGGGAAGGCGCGCGCGATGGAGCTGATGGTGACCGGCCGACTGATGACGTTTGACGACGCGGCGACGCTCGGACTCGTCACGGAGGTGTGGGGCGCGGAGCAGCTCGCCGGCCGCTCGTTTCTGGAGGCCGCGCTCGCGTACGCGCGGGAATTCACGCCGCCGACCAAGGCGAGCGGCGCCGTCGGACGAATCAAGCGCGCCGTGCAATCAGGCCCCGAGGCGGGATTTGGCGAAGGCCTCGCGCTCGAGCGCGAGCTGCAGCAGCAACTGTTCCAGAGCGACGATGCGCGCGAAGGTATTCGCGCGCATCTCGAAAAACGTCCGGCCGTATTTACCGGGCGGTAACCATGGCTGCACTCACGGTTCCGGAGGGGAAGCTCTTCATCAACGGAGAATGGCGGGCGTCTGCCGGCGGGAAGGAAATTCCGGTTATCAATCCGGCGACGGAAGAAGTCGTGGGGTCGGTCGCTGCGGCAGGGAAGGCAGATCTCGACGCCGCCGTCGATGCGGCGCGTGCGGCGCTCGAGGGACCGTGGGGCCAGATGTCCGCCCGCGCGCGCGGGGCATTGATCTGGAACCTGGGCGTTCGCCTCATGGCCCACCTCGACGAGGTGGCACGGCTCGAGACACTTCACAACGGCAAGCCGATCTTCGAGGCGCGACAAATCGAGATCCCCGCTGCCGCGGAGTGCTTTCAGTACTACGCCGGCTGGGCGGACAAGATTCAGGGCGAGACGATCCCGGTCAAAGGCAACTACCTGACCTACACGCTGCGCGAGCCCGTGGGCGTCGTCGCGGCGATCGTGCCGTGGAACTTTCCACTTTTACTGGCGTCGTGGAAAGTGGCACCCGCGCTGGCGTGCGGGAATACGGTAATTGTCAAGCCGGCAACGCAGACACCCCTGACCGCTCTGGCGCTTGCCGATCTTGCCAACGAGGCAGGGATTCCTCCCGGCGTCATCAACGTCATCACCGGGCAGGGGCGCGACATCGGCCCCGCGATCGTCGGCCATCCGGGCATCGACAAGATCGCCTTCACGGGCGACACCAAGACCGGCAAGGAAATCATGCGTGGTGCCGCCGACACGCTGAAGCGGATCACCCTGGAGCTGGGCGGCAAGTCGCCCAACATCGTCTTCGCCGATGCGGACCTCGAGTCGGCTGTTCGAGGGGCGACGACGGGCATCTTCTACGGCAAAGGCGAAGTGTGCGCCGCAGGGTCGCGCCTGCTCGTGGACAACCGCATCAAGAGCGAATTCCTCGACAAGGTTGTGGCCCGCACGAAAAAGCTCGTCCCGGGCGATCCGATGGATCCGAAGACCCGGCTCGGCGCCATTTCGTCGAAGGGGCAGATGGAGAGCGTGCTGCGCTACATCGACATCGCGCGGAAGGAAGGCGCGACACTTGTGGCCGGGGGCAACCGCACCGACATCGGCACGGGCAAGGGATTCTTCCTCGAGCCGACTGTATTTGCCGACGTCACGCCCGAGATGACCATCGCGCGCGAGGAGATCTTCGGGCCGGTGCTCGCCGCGATCGAGTTTGCCGACGTCGATGAGGCTATTGCGCGCGCCAACGACTCCGACTACGGACTGGCGGCCGCCGTCTGGACACGCGACATCAAGAAGGCG
This sequence comes from Vicinamibacterales bacterium, assembly GCA_036802945.1. Taxonomy (GTDB): domain Bacteria; phylum Acidobacteriota; class Vicinamibacteria; order Vicinamibacterales; family UBA2999; genus Gp6-AA40. The sequence continues at coordinate 2,560 of DAIRVG010000299.1, read as the reverse complement.
CACTACGTCGCGAAGCGATTGAAGGCCGGCACGGTCTGGGTGAACACCTATAACGTCTATGACACCGCGGCGCCGTTTGGGGGCTACAAGCAGAGCGGTTTCGGACGCGAGATGGGCATGCACGCGCTCGAGCACTACACGCAGGTCAAGACGGTGTTTGTTGATCTGAATCTCTGAAGGGGTTAGGGGTTAGGGGTTAGGGGTTAGGTGTTGGGGATTAGACGGATCGCCGTCATTGGCGCCGGCACGATGGGCCACGGCATCGCACAAGTGGCAGCGGTCGCGGGCTACGACACGCGTTTGACCGACGCGAATCCAGAAGCCATTGTCTCGGGTCGGAATCGCATTCAGTCGAATCTGATCGGCGCGGTTGCGCGAGGCAAGTTGACCCAGGAGGCCGCGGATGCGGCCATGTCACGGGTGACTGGGGCGCCCGGGATCGAGGCCGCGGCTCGTGATGCCGACCTGGTCATAGAAGCCATCCTCGAGGACCTCACGCTCAAGCGGTCACTCTTCCAACAACTCGACAGTGTCGTGGGCGACGACACCATCCTTGCGACGAATACGTCGTCACTATCGGTGACGCGCATTGCGAAAGCGACCCGCCGGCCAGCCCGCGTCGTGGGCATGCACTTTTTCAATCCGGTCCACATCATGAAGCTGGTTGAACTGATTACGCACGACACCGCCGATCCCGCCGTCATCGACGCGGTCCGCGCCGTCGCAGAGAAGATGGGGAAGACCCCGATTCTCGTCCGTGACAGTCCAGGCTTCGCATCGTCACGGCTCGGCGTCATCCTGGGGCTGGAGGCGATGCGGATGCTCGAGGAAGGCGTCGCGTCCGCCGCGGACATCGACACGGCGATGGAGCTCGGCTACGGCCACCCGATGGGCCCGCTACGCGTCAGCGACGTCGTGGGCCTCGACGTGAGGCTGAAGATCGCCGACTACCTGCATCAGGAACTCGGGGAACAAAAGTTCGATGCGCCGCGTATCCTCCGAGATAAGGTGACGCGCGGCGAGTTGGGGAAGAAGACGGGAAGAGGATTTTATGATTGGTGAGATCACTCTCTGCGATGGGACCTGTGGATGGAATCGTTTCTGACCTGGCTTCAAAATCTCCCTCTCTCCATCTGGGTTGCGGAATCCGACTCGATCTGGGGATATGCCTTCCTGCTGTTCGTTCATTCGCTTGGTATGGGTTTGACCGCGGGGCTGGCATTCGTCATCTGCCTCAGGCTCCTGGGCGTTGGAACATCAATACCCGTCTCGTCCCTGCGCGTCCTGTTCCGTCTGTTCTGGATCGGGTTCGTCCTCAACCTGATTTCCGGCGGCATCCTCTTCATGACCAACGCGACCGGCGATGCGCGCGTTCCCGTCTTGTACGTCAAGTTCGTGTTTCTCGGGCTGGGCGTCTTCGCGCTGAGTCGACTGCGCGGCTTCATTGATAGCGAACGCAGCGACGGCGCAGTGCCGCCACGTGTCAGGAAGACTGCAGTCGCCTGCATCGTGCTCTGGCTCGGTGTCATTACAGCCGGGCGCCTGATTGCCTACGCCGTTGAGTCGAGCGGCGCGTTGCTGACGCCCGCGGCTCCCGCTCAGATCGCATCGATCGGATAACGGCGAGAGGTTCATTCATCCATGTTGTCCCCCTCCGAACTCGTACATCTTCACCTGCTGCTGAATCATTTTCCGACCGTCGGCATGATTGTCGGCTTCGGCGTATTCCTGCTGGCGCTTGTCAAGAAGAGCGAAGACCTGAAGCGCGGCGGCCTCGCGGTGTTGTTCATCATCGCGCTCATTGCGTTGCCGACGTACATGACGGGCTACTCGGCGCAGAAAGCGCTCAAGGCAGCGCCGGGCGTATCGCAGGAGCTCATTGACATCCACCAGCGATCCGCGCTCTTTGCGTTGATCTTCATGGAAGCCACCGGCATCGTCGCGTGGTACGGGTTGTGGCAGTCGCGCCGGAGCATCTCGTCGAGCACCGCCAACACGGCCGCGGTGCTCCTGCTCTCGGTTGTGACGATTGTGCTGATGGCGGGTGCCGCGAACATCGGCGGTGAAATCCGACACCCGGAGATACTGGCGGATCCAACCGCGACCGTGACGACAGGGGTCGTCGCGCCGGCGTGGCTGGCCAGCAATTTCATCACGCAGTATCAGTACCGACACCCGTGGGCATGGAAGACCCTCGAGACGATTCATTTCATGGGCCTGTGCCTGCTGTTCGGGGTGGTGCTGGTTGCGAACCTGCGGCTCATGGGGTGGCTGCAGGGCGCGCCGCTCGAAGGCATTCGCCGGCTATTGCCGTGGGGGGTGTGGGGATTTGTCGCGAACTCCGTGACCGGCATGATGTTCTTCATCGGCCAGGCTTTTCAGTACATCGAGAACCTCTCGTTTCACCTCAAGATGCTCTGCATCCTCCTCGCAGGCGCCAACGTGCTGTACGTGACGTGGCACGATGAGCTCTGGGAGATGGGACCGGGCGACACGCCTCCGGTCACGGTCAAATTCCTCGCCGCGTCGCAGATATTCCTGTGGATCGGGGTGATCTACT
>DAIRVG010000298.1:0-4579 GCA_036802945.1 Vicinamibacterales bacterium | reverse complement strand
GGTGCCGCTCGACGCGGTGGAGAAGCTGATGTTCGACGCGATTGATGGGACCCGCCCCATCCACGATATCGTGGAAAAAGCGTTGCCGTCTTCACGGCAACGCTCGCGGTCAGACCTGGCGCGCACCTTCTTCGAACGGCTCTGGTGGTACGACCAGGTGGTGTTCGATGCATCACGGCAGGCGTAGGCGCTCCTAAGGGGTTGTTGTCCCTTCCTTGTGCACCGTCCACGAGCCGCCAAACACGATCGTGCGTCCGATGGGATGAGCCGACGCCTGATACTCATTTTCGTACTTGAAGAAGAGGGCGATGTTTTTCGCAGGAACAACGTAGTTGGTCTGAAAACCGACCGCATGAACCGAGTAGAAGGGGATGTCCCTCTCAGGCACCCGGCCCAGCATTCCGGTGCTTTCCGACACCTGCCACTGGTCGTATCCAATCAGTCCAACTTGAAGCAGCTGGCTCTTGTCTTTCGTCAACGGAAGGGCCTGTCCGAATCCCCATTCATCCGTGAATGCCTGGCCGGGCCTGATGTCGGTATCGTTCTTGTGGCCGTGGGTTTCCCAGGCGGTGAACACGTTTGCGCTGGTTCCCTTGTTCCCCGTGAGGTAGAACGTGCCGGCAGCAGTGAGGAAGTTTCCCCAGTATCCGGATCCCACGTTGTCGTCGGCTCCCTGGGTGAATCGGCCAGTCGGGGCGACGAACGCGTATCCGGCCTGGACGTCAGCCCGCGTCACGTGCCAAGCGAGATTCACTGGCTGGACCCACGTGTCGGCGAAACCTGATCCACCAGCGCTCGTACCGAGATTCGTCCCGACGATATCAGCCACGAGGGAACCATTCGCGAGGTTTACCGAGACATACGGCGCGTAGTCTGCGCCGAGGACCTTGTATTTCGTGACGTACATGAAGATGTTCTCATCCACCCAAAACGAGTAGTCCCCTGTAATGCCTGGTACGCGGTCCCCCTGGGAGTCCTTCAACTCATCGGCGGAGTAACTGATCGGCATGTTGATGTAGGTGAACCCGGGAGGCGGAGCCACGCCGGCATTGAGACCGAACTGTCCAGGCACATACTGCCCCTTCTGTTGTGCCTGCGCCGACGACGCGAAGCCGACGAGGAGGCATGCGCTCACGAGAATCGCGTTCCTGATTGTCATTGGCTTGTCTCTCTTCCTCTCTCTGACTTTTTGCTTTTTGCACAAATGTGCTCGAGGGACTGACAAGCTGAATGTACGAAGCGGACGCCCACGCAACAACTGTCAGAGGTGACAGATTCTCAGCGTGGAATGTGCGAGGTCTTCTCTGCGTGGGATCGACCACGGCTGCAGGGCACTGACATGGCGCGCATGCCGAATCCGCATAGCCGGGAAACGCATCGCCACATACCTTGAGAACGTGGTCGGCATCGGCTCGAGCAGATCGACTCAGCGCGATATCGATCCGGACGATCGCTCGACGCGGCTAGCCGTCACACGCACCGACCTGGCGCTGGAGCGGAACGTCATGGCCGCCGAACGCACGCTGATGGCCTGGATCCGTACCTCCCTCGCCATGATTAGCTTCGGCTTCACGATAGGCAAACTCGGGGACGCCCTCGATTCAGCCAAGGTGGATCTGATCTTCGGTCGCACGACGGACATCGTTGGCGTCGCCTACTACCTCGTGATCATCGGGACGCTCTCGCTGATCATTGCCGGGGCCCAGTACAAGAAAGAGACAACGGCCCTCGCCCGTCAGGGCGTGCAAGGGCGGTTCAGCCTGGCCTTCTTCATCGCGGTTCTCCTGAGCCTGCTCGGCATATTCGTGTTCACGGATCTGGTGCTCCGGTTGTGAGCGCGACATGAGACCGTCACCTGTTCACGAGCGCCTGCGAGCCCTTCCAAGGAGAAATCCGACATGAACCTGCCAAGCTTTCCGAACGTCGACCTGTTCTCCGCCGGCATCAACGCCCTGAACGGGGTGCTCGTCGCCCGCAATCCCTCGCACAACCGGGGCTACACGCTGATGGGGCTGTTGATCATGGCCTTCTTCGGTGGGATCGGCGGCGGCGTGTCGCGAGACATGCTGCTCAACGAGATCCCCGCGCCGCTCTATAACCCGACCTATCTCGTTGTGTGCGTCCTGATGGGTCTGCTGGGGCTGGCGATCTACCGGTACGCCGACTCCAGGGAGGAGCGGTTCCGCACGAGGACGCTGGCCTTTTTCAAGTCTTTCACGCTGCCGTGGTTTGCGATCCTGGGGGCGCACAAGGCCCTCGAGCACGACCTGGGAATCTTCGCCGCGGTCGTCGTCGGCGTCATCGCCACCACCGCCGGCGGGGTGTTAATCGACCTCTTCTCCGGTGTCACGCCAGAGGTCGTGAGGCCGGCGGAGCACGTCGTCACGACCGCAGTAGTGGCGGCCTTGGTCTACACGCTGATCGCGCTGTACGCGAAAGGCCCGGCTTTCGCGCACGTTACGTTGATCGCGGCTCTCGTGGCGTTCGCCTTCCGCGTGTTTGCCGTCCGGGACCATTGGCCACAGATTGTGTTCGCCGCGCCCAGCGCCGGGCCCGGTGCGCGCGCGGATACGCCCCCGCTGAAAAGGGTGGGCGGTTCGCGCTGATTCTGTCGTCGTTGGGCCCATCACAACGGAAGGAAACGTTATGGACGAGATGTGGACGCGCATCGTTAGTGACATGGCCGCCCGGGTCAGCGGGCCGATGAAGTTCAGACTGGTGCTCCAGCCGTGTATGGCGGCGTTCTTCGCGATTCGCTCCGGGTTGGCAGATGCCAGGGCAGGCAGGCCGCCGTACTTGTGGACCCTCGTCTCCGATCCCGCCCAACGCGCCTACATGATCAAGGACGGGTGGAAGAGTGTCGGCAAGGTGTTCATGCTCGCGCTCGTGCTGGACGTCGTGTACCAGATCATCGTGTCGCGGTTCGTCTATCCGGGGGAAACGATCATCGTCGCCTTCGTTCTGGCGATCGCGCCGTACCTGATTCTGCGCGGGCTGGTCACGCGTCTGGCCCGAACGAAATCGCGTCTGGCCCAAACGAAATGATGTGCGATCTGCCCGCCCGGAGAGGTCGATGAGCCGAACCGTTCGAACTCACCATCGACATGATCGTCGTGCTGGTGGTGGTGACAGCGGGTTGGGGACGCAGATGCTCGAGGAGCAGTTGGGCACGAAGCCCTGATGGCTGAACACACCTGAGCGCCCCGATTTTCAGCGCCCATCACGGGTGACCTTCGTGCTCGCACGGGGCGGTCGAAAACAGCAAGGAGTCGGCACATGGCACAAATGGACACAGGACAGGGACAGCGATTGAACCAGGCGGTCGAGTCGGCGGTGCTTGCCGCTCGCACGGGGAGCGGCCCGACGCCGGCCGAGGGCCGGGGACAGGAAGGTGATGGAGCAGTGGAGCAACTGGGTGACATCGCGCGGGAGCGTCTTCGCGAGGCGCTGAAGGAGCGCGTGGCCGAGGGTGTGCGGGACCGCCTCGCCGATGCGGTCCGGGATCGGGTTCGCGACGTGATTCGGCAAAGGCTTGCGCAGGAGATCCGCACCGCGTTGTTGGAGGGACAGAACGGAAACGGACGCTTCGACTTCGAACGCGTCGGCGATGCGCTGGGTGATCGGTTTGCCGACCTCATCCACGATCGCGTTTGCGATGCAATCAGAGAGCGCGCCGGCAGCGCACTCAGGGAACGGTTGCGTGCGGCGGCGCGCGAGGCGTTGGCCGAGGGCCCAGTCGGGCAGCAGTTGGGCCGCGACGAAGCGGAGTCCATCGCGTCGAGAATCCGCGAGCGGCTCGAGCCGGAACTTCGCGACCGCATCGTCGCCGTGGCGCGGGAGCGGCTTCGCGCGCCGATTCGAGAGCGGGTGAAGCAGGCGGCACGGGAACGGCTGCGCGACGCCGTTCAGGCGGCCTCGTCGCAGCCCGCGGCCGGCCCCGAGAGAATGGTGATGGCGATCCGCGATCGGCTCGGCGACGCGATTGAGGAACGGATCGCCGACGGGCTGCGGGACCGCCTGCGCGACGTGGTCCACGAGGCGTTCGAAGGCGTAGCGCGCGACCGTCTTCGTGACGCCATTCGTTCGGGACTCGTCGAACGCGCGGCTGCGTCACGCACGGCTGGAGCACAACGGCATTTCGCATTCGGCGGCAACGGCGCCCCGTCCGTCGACCGGCTGCGCGAGCGCGTGACCGAATGCGTACGCGATCGCATCGGTGAGGCCGTCAGCGACCGCCTCGACGAGGTGATCAAGCAGCGGCTCGAGGATGCGCTGCGGGAGCGGCTCGGCGGAATCATCGTCGCCGCGCTGGCGGAGCAGCACCCCCTCGGCGGCGCGATTGATCCTGAACAGATCGGAGAGACGATTCGGTATCGTCTGTCCGACGCCGTGCGCGAAGACCTGATCGACGGTCTTCGCGAACGCGTCCGCGAGGTGCTGAGGGAACGGCTCGGCGATTCCCTGCGCGACGCAGTCGCCCAGGCCTCGAGCGGCTCCGAGTCGTCAGGCATCGTCCTGCACTAGGGTCGCGCGACCGCGCCTCCAAGCCGTCCATCCGCTCCGACCAGGCGCGTCCGGA
>DAIRVG010000297.1:0-4579 GCA_036802945.1 Vicinamibacterales bacterium | reverse complement strand
CGGTGCATGGCCGTACATCCTCCGTTGTGTCCGGCAGCCTCGTCCGCAATCCACGCAATCCGTCCATCCGGCGGATTTATAATTACCGTTAAAGCGGACGCCTTGCGCCGCTCATCCGGCGCCATCTGCCCGGCATTGCCAGGACGCACCCATGACAGCCAGCCCGAAATCCCCCGCGGCCACCGAATCCGACGCGCTGCTATGCGAAAACGACCACGGAGTCGTCACGCTCACGCTAAACCGCCCCGAACAGTACAACGCGCTATCGCTGGCGCTGCTCACCGAGTTGCAGGCAGCGATCGCTTCACTGGCCGCGGATGAATCGGTTCGCGTCGTGGTGATCGCCGGTGCCGGAAAAGCGTTCTGCGCAGGACACGATCTCAAGGAAATCCAGGCGCACGCGAGCCCCGAGTTCGAGAAGGACGTCTTCGAGCACGCCCGGCGGATGATGATCGCGCTCACCCGGCTGCCACAGCCGGTCATTGCGCGCGTGCACGGAACGGCTTTCGCCGCCGGCTGCCAGCTGGTCGCACAATGCGATCTCGCGGTCGCAAGCACGGAAGCCAGGTTCGCGACATCGGGCGTGAGTTACGGCGTGTTCTGCTCCACGCCCGGCGTGCCGCTCGCCCGCAACCTCTCCCGGAAGCGCGCCATGGAAATGCTGCTCACTGGCGAGCCCATTGACGCCGCGACCGCCCTTGCCCAGGGGCTGGTCAATCGCGTGGTGCCGCCCGCCCGCCTCGACGAGGAAGTGCAGGGCCTTGCGCGCTCGATCATGACAAAATCACCGGCCGTCATCGCGGCTGGAAAGAAAACATTCTACGACCAGATCGACGTGAACCTCGGGCAAGCCTACCGCGTCAGCACGGCAGCCATGCTTGACAACCTGAAGACAGAGGACGGCAAGGAAGGCATTGCAGCGTTCGTTCAGAAGCGCAAGCCGCGCTGGAAGAACCAGTGACGAGTACGGGTGACGAGATTTATGCTCTGTGTTTTCCCGTTTGCCGCGGCTTATGCCGGCGGCACCAACTATGGCATCACGCCGGGAGCGCACCCGAATCTGGCCGGCAAGGTGAGCGAGTGGCCGGTGCCGACGCCACGCTTTGCCCGCGATCCTGCGATCGCGCCCGACGGCAGCGACTATATCGCAGTGATGACCGGCAACAAGGTCGCGCGCTTCGACACGAAGGAAATGACAGCCTGGGGGTGTCCGGTGTCTAATTGTCCATCGATTCGGAAATTCACATTGCGTTAGAACTCAAACATCCATCCACGGCACAGGGAGAATTCGTGTCCTACATCGAGCAGTCGCTGTCTGCTGGCGAGAGGGTCGAAGGGCTCTTCAAGCTTCATTGGTTTGCCTGGGTCCCAATGGTGATGTGGATCATCCTTGGGATTCCCACCCTGGGACTGACGTGGCTTATCGCCCTATACGAGTATTTGAGGCTGAAGTTCCTGGAGCAAGGCGTCACCAACAAACGAGTGATCCTCAAGAGAGGCATCATCAGTCGTAAGACTGAAGAGATGAAGCTCACGTCCATCGAGACTGTCGAGATTGACCAAGGCATATTCGGCCGCATATTCGGGTTCGGAACGGTGAAGATCACGGGGCGAGGCATCAGCGATATTGTGTTCAAAGGAATGGACGATCCCATGTCGGTGAAACGACAGATTGAAAGCGTGAGCAACCCGGTAGGGTGATATCTGACTTTAGCGGGTGCGGACGGGCCGCCAGCGCCTCGCCAGGTTCAGCCACCGTGCTAGCCCGCCGCACAGCAGTATCTCAATCCGTGCAGGAGAAACAGTGATGGCAGGTGTCCTGGAGCTGGAAGAGCGGCCACAGACGCTCGGAGAGGAGATCGCGAACAGCGTCAGCCACGGCATCGGCTTGCTGGCGGCGTTGATCGCTTTTCCGATACTCGTCGGTTCCGCGTTCAATCGTGGGGACCTGGCGGGAACCGTGGGCGCGTCCGTGTTCGCGACCACCATGGTGCTGCTGTACCTCGCATCCACGCTGTTTCACGCGCTGCCGCCGAACCGCGCCAAACGGGTGTTCCAGATCCTCGATCACTCGGCGATCTACCTCCTGATCGCCGGGACCTACACCCCGTTTACGCTCGGTGTGCTCCGCGGCGTCTGGGGCTGGACCCTGTTCGGTCTGGTGTGGGGCCTGGCCGTCATCGGTACGGTGTTCAAGACCCTCGGCGGCGTCCGCTACACGACGTTCTCGACCTGGGTGTATCTCGCGATGGGCTGGCTGGTTCTCATCGCCATCGAGCCGGTGTGGACCCTGGTGCCCAAGTGGGGGCTGTTCTGGCTGGTTGCTGGTGGCATCGCTTACACGGCAGGCACGGTGTTTTTCATGGCGGAGCGAATCCGCTATTTCCACTTCGTGTGGCACCTGTTCGTTGTACTGGGCACCGCTTGCCACTTCATCGCGGTGCTGTGGTACGCGGCCTAGTCATGAAACCCCGGGTAACCGTCATCACGATCGGCGTGGACAACCTGGAACGATCGCTCGCGTTCTACCGCGACGGCCTGGGGTTTCCGACGCAGGGCATTATCGGCACAGAGTTCGAACATGGGGCGGTGGCTTTTTTGGAGCTGCAGCCAGGCCTGAAGCTGGCGCTCTGGCCCCGGGCAAGCATCGCCCACGACACGGGTCTTGCCCGCGGCGCCCCGAGCGCAACCGAGCTCACGCTCGGCCATAACGTGGCGTCGAAAAAGGAAGTCGACGCGGTGATGGAGCAGGCCGGAAAAGCAGGCGCCGTGATCGTAAAGCCGGCTCACGACACGTTCTGGGGCGGGTATGGCGGTTATTTCGAGGACCCCGACCGGCACTTGTGGGAAATCGTCTGGAACCCGCATTGGAAAATCGACGAATAACGGTAATATCGCGGCAGCACCTATAACAACGGGAGAATCCACCATGCGCGCGTTCAAGGCCGGTCTTGCTGCAGTCCTGCTAACCCTTGTCGCCTCGGCCACCTACGCCCAACAGCAGATCACCATCGTCACGTCGTTCCCGCGGGACCTGACCGACGTCTACAAAAAGGCGTTCGAGACCCGCAACCCGGGGGTCAAGGTCGAGGTGCTGAACCGCGGCACCTCTTCGGGCATCGCCTACGTGCGCGAGGCGCCGGCGGCCAACAAGCCGGACATCTTCTGGGCCTCCGCGCCGGACGCGTTCGAGGTGCTGTCCAAGGAAAAGCTGCTCGCAAAGGTAACGGATCTGGCCAACCCGGCGGTGCCGAAGAAAGTCGGCGCCTACCCGGTGAACGACCCCAACGGCTACTACCTGGGCCAGGCGCTCGCCGGCTACGGCCTCATGTGGAACACGCGCTACCTCAAGGCAAACCGGATTCCCGAGCCGAAGGAGTGGGCGGACCTGGTGAAGCCGGTCTATCACAGCCACGTGTCGGTCTCCTCGCCTTCGCGCTCCGGCACCACCCACCTCACCGTCGAGACCATCCTGCAAGGCGAGGGCTGGGACAAGGGCTGGCAGCAAATGCTGATGATCGCGGGCAACTGCGCTGCCATCACCGAGCGGAGCTTCGGCGTGCCGGACGGGGTCAACAACGGCCAGTACGGCATCGGCCTGGTCATTGATTTCTTCGGCCTCTCGGCGAAGGCCTCCGGCTTCCCCGTCGAATTCATCTATCCCTCCGTCACGGCGATCGTGCCGGCCAACATCGGGCTCATCGCCAACGCGAAGAACAGCGAGCTCGCGAAGAAATTCATCAGCTTCACGCTGTCCGACGAGGGGCAGCAGCTCCTGCTCGACCCCAAGATCAGCCGGCTGCCGGTGCTGCCCGCGACCTACGCCAAGGCGCCGAAGAACTATCCGAATCCGTTCGGCGGCAAGATCAAGGCCAAGGTGAGCTTCGACTCCGAGCTTTCCGAAACACGCTACTACGTAGTGAGCTCGATCTTCGACCAGACCATCACCTTTCGCCACAAGGAGCTCGTCGCCGCGACCAAGGCAATCCACGATGCCACGGCAAAGCTGGCCGGGAAGAAGAACCCGCAGGCCGACAAGCTGCTGGCGGAAGCGCGCGAGCTCGCGTTCTCCCCGATCGTCAGCGAGGCCAAGTCGAAGGACAAGGAGTTCCTGGCCCTCTTCCGCGAGACCAAGCGCGACGCGATGAAAACCAAGCAGATGACCGGCCTCGAGAACTACTGGAATTCGACGGCGCGCAAGAACTACGTCCGTGCCGCCGAGCTCGCCGCCCAAGCCGCCGCGATGGTCAAGTAATTCAGCCGCCGATGAACGCCGATACACGCCGATAAGGTCGAATCAGGGTCACGCGGTGATCAAATGCGTTCGATGCTCGTGAACCACGGCCCGGCAACCACCACATCCCGGTTGCACTGCATTGAAACTCTCGGCAGTTGATCGGCGTTCATCGGCGTTCATCGGCGGCTTCCTGACGCCGGTGGGGTACACCTGGCCGCAGGCGGCGGTCGCTCTGGCGATCGCCGCCTTCCTGCTGGTCTTCCTGATCGTCCCCGTCGTCACCGTCGTCTACGTCGCCTTCGCGGACGGCGCGGGCGGTTTCACGCTGTCGCATTTCTCCAC
>DAIRVG010000296.1:0-4657 GCA_036802945.1 Vicinamibacterales bacterium | reverse complement strand
ACTGACGAATGGCCGAATCCGGATCCTGGTGCTCGGCGCCGCGTTGGGCGGATTGGTCGGGGCGGCGTCGATGCGATCGCTGAGCGCGCAGCAGGGCCAGCGCCCGGCACCGCCGCAGGGCTACATCACCGGTGTTGTGCGTACCGACAGCGTTCCCCAAGCCGGCGTCTGGGTGATCGCCGAGACGAAGGATCTGCCGACGCCGTTCACGAAGATCGTCGTCACCGACGATCGCGGACGCTTCATGCTGCCGGAACTGCCTGCGGCCACCTACAGCGTCTGGGTGCGCGGCTACGGCCTTGTCGACTCGCCGAAAGTTCAGGTGAAACCGGGGCCGACGTCGCTGACATTGACCGCCACGCCTGCGCGCACGCCGCAGGAAGCGGCGAAGGTGTATCCCGGCAACTACTGGCTGTCGCTCATGGAGCCGCCGGCCGCGCACGAGTTCCCTGGCACGGGCGAGAACGGCCTCGGCGCTGCGATGCTTACGCAGAACCACTGGATCAACTCGCTCAAGTCCGACTGCAACTTCTGCCATCAACTTGGCAATCAGCTCACGCGCAGCGTCGATCACATCTTCAAGGCGAAGCCGGAGCTGAAGTCGCACGAGGAAGCGTGGGAGTGGCGGCTCGGGACCGGCGTGCGCGGCACCGCGATGTACTCGGTGCTGACCAACCAGGGGAAGGTGCGGCCGCTGCGGACGTTTGCCGACTGGACCGAACGCGTGGCGAAGGGCGAAGTTCCGCCGCCGCCGCCCCGACCGAGCGGGCAGGAGCGCAACGTGGTGCTGACGCTGTGGGACTGGGGCACGGATCACTCGTTCATGCACGACGAGGTCGCGACCGACAAACGTCATCCGACGGTAAACGCATTCGGACCGATTTACGCGGTGTCGGCCGGTCACGGGACGCTCGTGATCCTCGATCCGCTGACGAACCGGACCGAGGAGATCGAGATTCCGACGCGCGCGCCGCGCGCCGAGGTGCCCTCCCGATTTCCGAAACCCACTCGTCCGTCGCTCTGGTGGGGCGACACCCATCTGTGGGGGAATCCGCCGTACAACCCCGCCGATCCGCACAACCCGATGCTCGACGGCAAGGGGCGCGTGTGGATCACATCGAAGATTCGTCCGAATCAGGATCCGTCGTGGTGCAGCGATCCTTCGAACAAGTACGCGGCGTGGTTCCCGCTGCGCAACAGCGGACGGCAGGCGTCCGTCTACGATCCGAAGACGAAGCAGTTCACGCTCATCGATACCTGCTTTTCGACGCACCACCTGCAGTTCGACAACGATGCAAATGAAACCGTCTACTTCAACGAGCTGACCGGTCCGATCTTTGGCTGGATCGACACGAAGATCTTCGACGAGACGAAAGACGAGCGGAAAGCGGTCGGCTGGTGCGGTCAGGTGGTCGATACCAACGGCGACGGCAGGATCACGCGTCCATGGAACCGTGTCGCCGGTCGCGGTCAGTCGATCCTCTATCAGGGCGATACCGCGGCCGGCGGTGCCAATACGGACGGGCGCGGCGGCGGTGGACTGGATCCGTCGCTCGATACCGCGGTCGACTTCAACCTCTATTCGGCCGTGCCGAGTCCAGTCGACAACTCGATCTGGGGCGTGGCCGAACGCTTCCCGGGCTATCTGGTGCGCGTCGATCGGGGCGGCAATCCGCCCGAGACCTGCCGTGCCGAAGTGTTCCGCGTGCCCGAGCCCGGATTCGATCCGCGCGGCGTCGACGTCGACACCAACGGTGTCGTCTGGACGGCGCTCGCGGCAAGCAGCCATCTCGCCAGTTTCGATCGGCGGAAGTGCAAAGGCAGCATCGGTCACACGATTGACGGCAGCGAGTGCCGCGAAGGCTGGACGCTCTATCAGACGAACGGCCCGAGGCTGAAAGGCACGGACATCCCCGCCGACTTCCACTATTTCAACTGGGTCGATCAGCACAACATCCTCGGACTCGGCGCGAACAGGCCGTTGGCAACGGGATCGAATTCGGATTCTCTGCTCGTGCTCGATCCGCAGACGCGCGAATGGATCACGATGCGCGTGCCCTATCCGCTCGGGTTCTACTCACGCGGCATGGACGGCCGCATCGATGATCCCAACGCCGGCTGGAAGGGACGCGCCCTCTACTCGAACTACGGAACGCATTTCGTGTGGCACATCGAAGGTGGAAAAGGCACCAGGGGAAAGCTGGTCAAATTCCAGCTTCGTCCCGATCCGCTCGCGCGATGAGCGATTCAACCCGCTCGATGGAGAAAAGCACATGACACGTGCACTTGCTGTGACACTCGTCGGCCTGCTCGCCTTCGTCTGCTCGTCGTTGGCACAGACCGGCGGCGGTCGTCTGCAGATTTCCTGGATCGATGTCGAGGGAGGCGCCTCCACGCTCTTCGCCGCGCCCAACGGACAATCGCTCCTGTTCGATACCGGCTTCCCGGGCAACGACGACCGCGACGCGAAGCGCATCGTCGCCGCAGCCAAAGCGATGGGCCTGACGCGGATCGACCACGTGGTCATCAGCCACTGGCACGGCGATCACGTTGGCGGACTGCCTGCGCTCGCCAAGCTGCTTCCGCTCGGCACGTTCTACGATCACGGGGACGGGGTCGAGCAGTCCGACCGCCCGTTGTACGAAGGCTACAAGACCATCGCCGGAACGAAGCGACACATCGTCAAGCCTGGTGAGACGATCACGCTCGGCGACGTGCGCGTGCGCGTGCTCGTCGCCGAGGGACCCGTCATCGCCGACGCCGTCAACGGCGGCACGGCCAACCCGTTGTGCACCAACGCCGCGCGGCAAGAACCGGCCGCACCGGAGAACATCCGGATGGTCGGGCTGGCGATCAACTACGGGCCATTCAAGATAGCGACCTTGGGGGACGCGGACTGGTCGCGCGAGATGGAGCTGGCGTGCCCGGTGAACAAGCTCGGGCGCATCAACCTGTACACGATCAACCGACACGGGAGTCTCGACAACTCGGGCGCGCCCGCGCTGTTGGGCGCCATTCAGCCACAGGTCATCGTCGTGAACAACGGACCGCGCAAGGGTCTGGGACAGAAGGTCGCGGTCAAGTACGTTACGAGGCAAGGCGAAACGCCCACCCCCTACGAGCTGAACTCGTATCTCCGGCTCGCGAAGCTGCCCGCCATCGAGGGCATCTGGCAAGGGCACCAGTCATTGCTCGACGCGGACCCCGCGCACAACACCGCGCCGGACTTGATCGCCAACCTGGAGGAGGGAGCCTCCGACCAGGGGCACACGATCACCGCGGCCGTGTCGGCCGACGGCACCTTCACGGTGACGAACTCGCGAAACGGATTCGCCAGAACGTACCGGGCGCGGTGATTTTCTTCGTCAGATGAAGCACGCCACGCGCATCGTTCTGTTGCTGGTCACGGGAGTGACGATCGCCGTGGCGGCACAGGAATCGAAGTCGAAGCCGCCCGCCGCCGCCGACTGGGCGGCCCTCGCGAAGCTGCCCGACCTGACCGGCGTCTGGGAGGCGCCGACGGTGGGCCGCGGTGGACGAGGGCCTGCCGCCGGACCGCCGCCCGTGCCGCAGCTCACAGCAGCCTATGCGGCAAAGAAGCGCGAGCTCGACGCGCGCAACCTCGATGACACGGAAGCGGCCAACTGTCTGCCAACGGGAATGCCGGCGATCATGGGGCATCCCTATCCGTACGAGCTCCTCTTGACGCCGGGCAAGGTCACGATCGTCAGCGAAGCCTACATGCAGGTTCGCCACATCTATACCGACGGCCGACCGCTGCCGGCGGATCCCGATCCGACATTCAACGGCACCTCGATCGGCCGTTGGGACCGCGACACGCTCGTCGTCGAGACGATCGCGTTCTCTCCCCTCACCACGATTGCGCGGAATACGCCGCACAGCGACAGGATGCGCATCGTCGAGCGGTTTCGCCTCACCGGGCCGGACACGATGTCGATCGAAACCACGGTGATCGATCCGGAGGCATTGACGACGCCGTGGACGACGACGAGGACGCTGGCGCGGCATCGGGAGTGGACGATTCGGGAGTACATCTGCGAAGAAAACAATCGCAACTTCCTCGACGCTCAAGGGAAAGCCGGTGTGAAACTCACCCCTCCGGCGAAGAAGGAGTAGGCGATGAGGCCGATCGCATGCGCAACCGGTCGCGCGCTGTGTGTTGCCGCGATGATCTGCGGAGTGGCCACCCTCGCGTGGTCCCATCATGCCGCCGCGCCCGTCTTCGACATGAATGCGGAAAAGACCGTGACGGGCGTCGTCAAGCAGGTCGACTGGACGAACCCGCACATCTGGATCTGGCTTGACGTGCAGAACGCGTCAGGTCAGGTGGAGACGTGGGGATTCGAAGGGATGAGTCCAAACTTTCTCGCGCGCCGCGGCTGGACGCGGACGTCGCTGCTGCCCGGCATGCGGATCACCGTGACGTTCCGGCCGCTCCGGGACGGGAAAGCCGGCGGCATGTTCATGACGGGGAAGCTCGAGGACGGTAAAGTCCTGACGAGCGCCGGCGCTGAGTAGCGGCTTCGGCTGCCACGAACATTCGCGAAGGTTGATCCATTGGTCGGCAGATTCGACATGATTAAAGGTGCCAAGAGTGGAATCAAACTCTGGTCGTCGTCAAGCGGATGCGCCTCTG
>DAIRVG010000295.1:0-4689 GCA_036802945.1 Vicinamibacterales bacterium | reverse complement strand
TCGATTAGTTTCATTAGAGCCGTGGCATCGAACTCACGTCCGGGCCTGAGTTTCACGTGGCGCATAAACTTGCCAGTGCCTTCCAACAGGCCCTCCGGATCGGCGATCTCGGCGCCGCGAAAGAACCCGACGTTGACGTGAGCTTTGAAGACATTGACATAGGCGAATGCCGCATCACCTACACACGCGGTCGGATGGCCATCATGCAATAGCTCTCGAACATCGTCTCCGCGGTCGCGCATGCCCTCAAACCACCGTTGCGCGATCGCCCCCAATTCACCCGAATGCTCATGCATCCAGACCTCGATAGCTGGATCTCGTTTGATCGAACTGGGGAACCGCAGAAGTGGGGTCATTGGGATTTCACGGCGAGGCTGGGCCACAGAGCTGGAATCTTGCGTCTCGCGGTCTCCAGCGCCGTCTAACGGCGAGGGTTGAGCGCCCGGCGCGCACTGCCGCGGGCCGTCGCGCGATGGTTGTGCGCCGGGCCGCTCCAACCGTTGGTTAGACAGCCGCGCTCGCACGATTATGTGTACCTGCTCGCTTTCCATACCTCTTCGCATGGCCACTGCCTGGCCCACTCGAGGGTCACAAAAGGGTAGCTCGTCATCGCGCCGATGGTCGGACGCACCTCGAGCAGATCATCGATGCTGAAGCCAGAGCGCCGCAGCAGGCGGACCCAATCGCCGTGCGAGAGGTGAAATTCGACGCCAGAGTCGCTCGGCCATTCGACGCGGTACATGTCGAATGCCGCGCGGAGCAGCCGATCCGTGGCGGCGACATCCTCCTCCGCCGGCACACACAGCATCAACAAGAAGGAGTTCGTGAGAAAGACCAGTTGGCCGCCCGGCCGGAGAAGGCGGGCAGCCTCTGGAACCCAACGCTCCGGGTCGGCCCAAAGGCATGCGCCGTACTCCGAAATCGCGACGTCGAAGCTCTGATCAGGGTAGGGGATGGTTTCTGCGCTTCCGTGTATGAGTGGGAAGTCGAGACGGTGCTGCTGTTGCAGGCGCCGGGCGGTTGCAAGCTGCGCCTCGGAGTTGTCGATGCCGACCACTCGCGCGCCGCGCCGCGCGAGCCAAGCCGAGACGTATGCAGTGCCGCAGCCGAGTTCGATCGCATCCTTCCCCACAAGATTATCGGGAAGGATGCGGAGCTGCGATTCGGGAACACCCCATATTCCCCACGTGGGCTCAGCTGCGGCCCAGTTTCTTTCGCCCGACGCAGCGTATTGTCGCGCCCAACGATCCCACAGAACGCGATTACGACGAACGTGGTCCGGTAGATCACTCATTGGAATGCTCAACCTCCGTGTTCCAGGTTCTTCAGGCCGTCTAACGGACAGCCAATAAGCCGCGCGGTGTCTGGTCATTCGGCTGACGCCGCGTCGGCTTCATTGGCCGGTTAGGCGGCATCCGTCCTCAGGACCACCGGTCCTTCAGCGCGTGAGCCAGGTCGCGAATGCCAGCCACGCCGCTGTGCCTCCGACGAACGCGCGCGTGACGTAATTCCAGACAATGACGTACAGGCCGCCCCACAAGAAGGCTGGATGCACGCGGCCACGCGTCAGCAGGTCGTAGAGAAAGCATGCCACCACGAACAGGGCCGCGAAGCCGACGAACGTCGCCGGGCCTAACGGTACGCCCAAGAACGCAAGCGCGCCGCCGGGGAACAGGAGACGGTCGAGGGCGGCGCCCAAGATTGAGATCGTTGCGAGCAACATCAGTCGTTTGTGGGTGTCGCGTCTGCGTCTGTTGTAAAGGCCAGCGGCGACCAGCGGCGCAAACATAGTCAGAGCGCCCAATGGGGTTGTGAGGAGTTCCAACGGGGGTGGGAATCCTGGGAGCGGGTTCTGCAGATCGCGTTTCGCTGCTGCGACGGCGACGGCCGTTCCGACGACGAGCATGGCTACCGCCAGCAGCCCGCCGACGACGCCGAGACGTCGGTGCACGTCAGTACGCTTCATGGCGATCAGCGTGGTCTGCGTCAGTAAGAGCAGGATCCACGACGTAAACAGCATTCCGTGGAAATGAAAAAGCGGTGACAGGGCCGGCGAGCCGTACAGACCCTTGAGGTAGTAGGTCGGCGCAAAGCCGGCAAAGACGCTGACGGCGACCGCCACTGCCATGCCGGTGAAAAACCGGCGATCCGTGCGCGGCGCGACAACCGCCGATTTCTCGTGTGTGTTCACGGGGCTTCCCTCTCCGGCGAACTGCGTGGTGCCCGCCTAACGCCCGCGGCTCACCCGCGGCGGCCCCTTATGCTCTTTCGAATCAGCTCGTTCGTCGTGCGGTCGCCGACGGGTGCGGCCGCTGTTAGGCCGTGTGCGCATAGAACTTGGGTGGAGTAAATCTGGCAGGACTCCTGCCAATGTTCGAGGACACCAGCTTCGCAAAACTCGTGAGGCCGTTGCGGTAGATGCTGATTCGAATAGCCCAGCCCTGTCCGGACTTGAAAGTGTACCAGTTGCCGTGCGAGGCATAAGACACACTCTTGACTTCCTCCCACGGCAGCGAACGCAATCCAAATAGGGGCGAGACGGATTCAAGCCCTCGGCTTGACGCTTTCACTCGAATGAAGAACCCGTCGTAGACCCCATACAACGTCGCGATCCACAGCAGACCAAACGCAGCACCAAGTGCGACGAACAGACCTGTCTCGCGATAAGACACTGCGGCGACAAATACCCACATCACTGTCGCGAGGGCGACGAGCAATAGGACCGTTGCCTGATATGCCTTTCCGAACGAGAGAGTAATGCTTCCGTCTGCTCCGTCTGGCTCCACAAGCCCGACGCGACGATCGAGCAGCCAGGATAGGAGGGCCTGCGTTTCGTCGTGTGGAAGGACACTCATACTATCGACTCAACGGCCTAACGCCCTGCCGCTCACCTGCGGCACGCGCGAGTCACGATACCACCGAGCGCGAGGGACGCGCGGGAGCGCGGCCCGGTGCCGTCAGGTGCAGCGGCCTGTTAGCCAGCAACGCAGTAATAGCCAACCCTCTTGAGGTAACTCAGCTCTTGGTTGCCGTGCAGCCCCGTTACCAAGGATCACCCGATGCCTTCGCCGTCAGCCTGCCCCGCGGCTCGAGGGATCCGATGAAATCGAATCAGTGGACCCGCGAGAAACGGCAGGACGGCCAGATTCGCAGCACTCAAGATGAACCTCGCAGTGCTGCTCTCCGATCCTGAGACGGCGCGCCAAGCTTCTAGCCCGTCGAAAATGGCCGCGATCCACCAGCAGTACGGCAACAGCCCATACCAGAAGTTGGGTGCGCCTGCGGGCGCCCAGCACCAATATAAGGCCAAGAGGTTGACCGCAATCCCGCCCCACGTCCCGAGCGTTGTACTTTGCGTAACAACCAGAAACTGAAGGACATGAACAAGCGATATTCCCGCCACAAGCCATCCGACACGACGGCGATCGGCCTCGGCGAGAACGAAGAATCTTTCCTTGTGAGTCAACGTTCGTCCAGATCTTGGCGCAACTCCGTCCGCCTACGTTTCAGCCGCGGCGGCTCCTGATCGCACCCGCCGTCGGCTCCAGTTGGTGTTAGACAGCGCCTTGACGAAGTCGCAGCTGAATCTATCCCAGCTGCTTCTCAAAGCAGAGGCTCACAGAGGGTGAAACGTGGCTCGCACTGGGAGTGTTGCCAGATGTCTATGCAATTGCGTCATCTGTGACGTATCAGAGAGAGTGCTGGCATGCGCCTTCGGCGGAAGAACAAATCGGCGGACGACGAAGAGACGCCCGCCGACGCGATCCAGTTACTGCTGCGCTGCCTCGACGGGACGATGAGTCGCTTCGGGCTTCGGATACCCGTTGTGGTAAATCGACTGGTAGCGGACCTGAAGGCCGTTCTCATCCAGCCATCCGACGTTCTGATTGAACCAGTCCGGCGGCGGCATGCCCGCCGGCGCAGTGCCGTCGATGATGTACAGCTTGTTCTCGTGCATGTAGATCGCCGCGGCGGTCTGCGACTTGTCGGCGTTGACAAAGTTCAGCAGCGTGCCTTCGACTGCATCCATCGTCGCCCACCCCATGAACTTGAGGTCAGGTTTCTTCAGCAGGAACAGCGAGGTCGCGTAGATCGTCGCGGCCCAGGTATCGGCCTTCCAATATCCGGCACCCGTTGACCCGCTCGGTGCGGGATTACCGATGCACGGCTCGGCGCCCACTGGACAGTGCTTCGCGCGCTCCTCGCCCATCGCCCGAATGCCGCTGTAGTCGACGACCGTGACCTTGTAGTGCCCCTTGGCGGCACCCACTGCGTCCGCCTCGTAGATCCGTGCGGGCAGATCGTAGCCGTACTGCGACTTGAAGGTGGTCTCGGTCACCTTCGGCTGCGTGGGGAACTGAATCGTGAAGCGATCGTCCTTGCTCACGTACATCACGTACTCCTGCGCGAACGCGGAGCCGGACATCGCGAAGACGAGCGCGGTTGCGACGACTGGTGCTAGGCGCATGTTGTCACCCCTCTGATGGGCGCGAATGGTATCAGACACAGGCCGAAGCGCGCCTCTCGGCGTCGAATGAGTCAATGACGCGGTCCTCGGGCCTCGTCGAGGTTGCTATTCCACAGCTGAAGAGTCCGATGGACCCAGCGAGTCTCCGGTACATGGCTACTGCGTCGCCTGTCTGGCTAACGGTATTGGCGCTCAGCGGCGGCGTTCGTGAGCCCGGGCGC
>DAIRVG010000294.1:0-4695 GCA_036802945.1 Vicinamibacterales bacterium | reverse complement strand
CCGACCGTCGCGGACTCGATGCTGTCGCCGTTCGACATCAGCGTCAAGAGGCAGAGAACCGTATTCTCAGGAAAGTAAATGAAATCCAGTGGTGCATTCGGCTTGTAGATGATTTGCTTCGGCCGGATCCTGACTCGCGTGAGGTTTCTCGCGACTTGCGAGAAGTCGGAAGGTTTCAGAGCGGAGAGCAGATGATTGGCGGTCTTCGTGATCGTCGACGGTGTCATGATCGCTCCTCCCGAGCAGCGTTAGTCTGCAAGCCTTCGCGCGCGCCTGCCGTCCGAAATAGTACGTTGCGCGTGTCAGGTCCATACCCGGACCTCGGTGGCCTTCATGGCGAAAGAACAAAACCGGGCGGGATGCTGATCCCTGCGGCGGATGAAGGGACCTCTGAGTTCTGCGGTCTTACAAACCGCCGCCTTCAGGCCCTCGGCCACTCGCCGCGACAGCTAAGTACAGGTCGCGTGAGCACTTGCGCACAATCGGTCTCGGGGCGTGCGCGGTGCGATTTTTATCGAAATTCTCCCCTTCACGCAGTGGATTTCGAACAGACGTTTGTATAATCCGCCCGGTCCTGAAGAACATCCGTAACGGAGGTCCGACAATGCGCCTTTGGAACACACCCCGATCATCTGGCAACCGAGCCGCTTCTCCACGTCGAACCTTGCTGCTCGTCATGGGCTTGATCGGCAGTCTCGCACTCGGTTATGCGGTGATGGCGACGAGTGGATGGCTGTCCGGCGCGCCGAGGATCGCGGAGGCCGCCGCGCTTCCAGGATTCGGCAGTCTGTCGGGTACGGTCGCCTCCACCACGCCATTCAAGGCTGCGCAGGTGTTCATCCGCAACGTGGACAAGCGCATGTTGTACACGGTGTACACGAATGCGGGTCAGTTTCGCGCAACGGCGCTGTTTCCCGGTAATTACGAAGTGAGTGCTAGCGTCAAGGCGCTTCAGTCGGACGTGCAGAAGCTGGTCGTGAAAGCTGGCGACAACCCGAAGCTGACGCTGTCGCTGCGCGACCCTGCGGACAATGCACAGCGCACCGTCGTCAGTGCCTCCGAGAACGAGAATAGTGCGGACACCTCAGTGAGAGCGGAAGCAAGCTACGAGGAGATCTATCCGCCGGGCCCGGGCCGCGACGTAGCGGAGAGGACCTGCATGGTCTGTCACGGCGAAAACTTCATTTCCACCAGGCCGGCCACCGTCGGCACGTGGACGGCCCGCATCGATCGCATGATGGGGGCACAACTCGCCACCAAGCCCGCTGCGTCGTACGCCGAGGGCCTTCTCACGTATCGAGCGGGCGAACTCCGCTTTTCACGGCAAGACCGCGAAGACCTGCTTGCGTACCTGGTGAAGAATTTCGGGCCTTCCGTGACGCCCCGCGCTGTTCGGATCGAGCAGGAAATGCCGCTCGACGAGGCGAAGCTTGGTAAGGCGATGTACGTCGAGTACTACCTGACGCCTGATCTCCCCGGGCAAGGCATGAACGCTCCGGAATTCACCAAGCTGACGGGCAACTTCGTCGGTCGGCGTGTCGGGCAGGACGTGCGGTTCGATCAGGACGGCAACGTGTGGCTGACGGACCGCGGCTACCCCAATCGCCTCGTCAAGCTCGATCCGCGCACAGGAGACCAGAAATCTTACGTGCTGCCGAATCCCATCAGCGGCAACCACGACGTCAACATCGATCGGACCGGCATCGTCTGGCTCGCCGAGCCCGAAGGCCAGCAGCCATCCGGCGAGAAGCGCCTCCTCGGCTTCAATCCGAAGACCGAGAAGTTCGAGTACCAGATTCCGATGGATCCGGACAATGTGATCCGGAGCACGAACAAATGGATGCAGTCGATGGCCTTCGACTCGAAGAACAACGTCTACGTCGGATGGATCATGGGCGGTGCGATAAGCAAGTATGACCGCGAGACAAAGAAAGTCTCGGTATTCATGGTGCCGACCCACAACGCGATTCCGTACGGGATCGTCGCCGACAGGAACGACAACCTCTGGATGGCTCTCTGGGATTCGGGGAATATCGCGCAGTTCGACACGACCAACAACCAATGGACCATCCATACGCCGCTGACATTCCCCGGTCAGGTTCGACGACTGAACGTGGATGCGCAGAACAACGTCTGGTGGGGAATGTGGTCCGCCGGCAAACGCCCCGGCATACTTGGCAAACTCGATCAGACGACCGGCAGGATGACCGAGTACAAAGTCCCGCGGCAGAACTCGAACCCGTACGACGTCGCCCAGGATCTCGAAGGCAATATCTGGGTCG
The DNA here is from genome assembly GCA_036802945.1 of Vicinamibacterales bacterium. Taxonomy (GTDB): domain Bacteria; phylum Acidobacteriota; class Vicinamibacteria; order Vicinamibacterales; family UBA2999; genus Gp6-AA40. The sequence goes on along the minus strand of DAIRVG010000294.1, from coordinate 2,413 downwards.
CCGATGTCGGTGGCACCCACGCATCGCTGTTCAAGTTCAATCCGCGAGACGGCGCGTTTACGCTGTATCCGAAACCACAGAAAACCGCGGATACGCCCAAGATTCAAATCACGAAGGAAGGGGCGATCTGGTATTCACCGCGCGGAAGCCAGAGGGCGCCCGCGTTCGGGGTGTTGTACCCCGATATGGACAAGATCACGACGCTCGGTGCGTATTATCTGAACGGCCCGCCCGGATATCTGTTCAAGCCGGCGGCGTCACAACGAAGTACCCAGTAAGGATAACGGCACCCTCACGAACGGAGTAACCGCATGGCTCGAAGAGTCCTCGCATTGGTCTCGGTGCTCGTGCTGATCGTCATCGGGCTCATGCGGGTCGGTGTGTCGGGGCAGATATTTGTTGGAACGCCGACGCCTCCGCAGTTTACGGGTCAGCAGCAGCCATCAACCAGGAACGGCGAGTGGCCTCACTACAACGCCGATCTCAAGGGCACCAGGTACTCGCCGCTCGACCAGATCGACGCATCGAACTTCAGCAAACTGGAGGTGGCCTGGCGCTTCAAGACCGATAGACTCGGGCCGTTCCCGGAATTCAAACTCGAAGGCACGCCGTTGATGGTCAAGGGCGTGGTCTATGCGACCGCCGGCACGCGCCGGTCTGTCGTGGCATTGGATGCGAAGACCGGCGAGCTGATCTGGTCGCAGAGTGTCCGTGAAGGAAAGCGCGCCGGGCTCGCGCCGCGCCAGTTGTCGGGTCGCGGACTCTCGTACTGGACCGACGGGAGGGGCGACGAGCGAATTGTTTACGTCACGACGGGGTACAGGCTTGTAGAGCTGAATGCGAAGACCGGCGCCTTCGTCACCTCATTCGGTAAAGACGGCATCCTCGATCTGAAAGTCGGCGTCGTCTACGGAGCGGACAAGCAGATTGATCTCGAAACCGGTGAGATCGGCGTCCACTCGACGCCGGCCGTGGCTGGTGATGTTGTGATTGTCGGCTCCTCGTTCAGGGAGGGGGGAACTATTTCAACCCACGACAACACCAAGGGCCTGGTGCGCGCGTTTGATGTGCGAACGGGTAAGAAGCTCTGGCAATTCAATACCATTCCGCGGCCAGGCGAATTTGGCAACGATACGTGGGAGAACGGATCGTGGGCCGCGAACGGCAACGTCGGCGTCTGGAGCGAAATCAGCGTGGACGAGGATCTCGGCCTCGTGTACCTGCCGGTTGAAACCCCCACGTCTGACTTCTACGGCGGCCACCGGCCCGGGAACAACCTCTTTGCCGAAAGCCTGGTTTGCGTCGATCTGAAAACCGGACAACGAAAGTGGCATTTCCAATTCGTACACCACCCGATTTGGAACTACGACGTCTCCTCAGCGCCGATTCTCGCGGACATCACCGTCAACGGACAAGCGATCAAAGCGGTGGCTATCCCGAGCAAGGAGAGCTTCCTGTACGTCTTCGATCGAGTCACCGGCCGGCCGGTCTGGCCGATCGAGGAGCGTCCGGTCCCTCAATCGACCGTGCCCGGCGAGAAGACGTCGCCCACGCAGCCGTTTCCGACCAAACCACCCGCGTACGGCCGCAATCAGATCAAAGTTCCTGACGATCTGATCGATTTCACCCCTGCCCTGCGCGATGAAGCGATCAGCCTGCTCGAGCGGTACAAGTTCGGGCCGATGTTCAACCCTCCAGTTCTTGGCAAGGTTGACGGCGTGCTCGGCGCGATCAATATCGGCAACGCGGCCGGCGGCACGAACTGGACGGGTGGCGCCTACGATCCGGAGACGCACATCGCCTACGCTCCCGTGGCCAACGCGGGCGTCGGATCGTATTCGCTCGTTCCGCCGCCCCCCGGCTTCTCGGACCTTCGATACGCCAGGGGAGTCGCCGGCCTGGCGTTCGGAGAAATCTGGGGACCTGGTGACTGTTGCGCTGCAGATTCTGGTTATCGAACACGGGACGATCTGCCCGGCCCCATGCCGGCCCCGCCGCTCCCACCAGGCGTCTCACCGCCGCCACCGTTGACTATCCAGGGACTGCCGGTCGTCAAGCCGCCGTACGGCCTGATTGCGGCCATCGACGTCGATCGCGGCGAGCTGTTGTGGCAGACGCCGCACGGCGACACGCCGGACAACGTGCGCAATCACCCCGCGCTCAAGGGGCTGAACATTCCGAAGACCGGCCAGAACGGCAACGTCGGATTGGTCGTGACCAAGACGCTCGTCATAGTCGGCGACCCACAGGTCACCACGACGCCAGAGCATCCCCGCGGCGCGATGTTGCGGGCGTACGACAAGCGCACGGGTAAGGAAGCCGGTGCCGTCTACATGCCCGCCCCACAGAGCGGATCCCCGATGACGTACAGGCTGGACGGCAAGCAGTACATCGTGGTGGCGGTCAGCACCAT
>DAIRVG010000293.1:0-4728 GCA_036802945.1 Vicinamibacterales bacterium | reverse complement strand
ACGCACTTCAAGTACAACGACGTCCGCGTAAACGTGATGGCGCTTGCCGCGCTGCAAGTCTGGCGGCGTCCGCTGCCGCAGGTGCTGCGAGACGAAATCATGGAACCGATCGGCGCGTCGAACACGTGGCGCTGGTACGGCTACGAGAACTCATGGGTCGACATCGACGGCCAGAAGGTGCAGTCCGTCTCGGGCGGCGGCCACTGGGGCGGCGGCATGTTCATTAACGCTTGGGACATGGCAAGGTTCGGCTACTTGTTTCTGCGCAATGGCAAGTGGAAGGATCGCCAGATTGTTTCCGAGAAATGGATTCAGATGGCCCGGACGCCGGGCCCGGCCAACGCCGAGTACGGCTTTGCGAACTGGTATCTGAATACAGGACGCAAGCCGATGCCCGCGCTTCCGGCGTCGAGCGTGCGGTTCGTCGGCGCCGGATCCAACGTCGTGTACGTCGACTGGGAGAACGACCTGGTGATCGTCGTCCGCTGGATCAGGAACGACGCCGCTCAAAACGAGTTCTTTGGGAAAGTGCTTGGCGCGATGAATGCGCCGGTCTCAACACGATAGCGCGGGCCTTGTCAGGTCCGCCATAGGGGCAACTATGCGGTCTAACCTTCTTGTTCTCGGTGTCGTCGCGCTGGCCGCGACTGCGATGTACGCGCAGCAACCAGATCGTCCCTCGGTCACCGTGCGCGGTCAGGTGTACACGCCGCGGTCCATACTGGCCCGCAACATGGGAACCGAGCAGGATCAAACGACGCAGTTCCCTCCGCACAAAATCATCGGCAACATCTACTACGTCGGGACAAAGACGCTCAGCTCTTTTCTGATCGTGACGCCGCAGGGCAACATCCTCCTCGACAGCACCTACGAGCGGAATGTGCCCGTCATTCAGAAGTCCGTCGCCGATCTCGGGTTCAAGTTCTCTGACATCAAGATCGTCCTGGGCAACCACGCGCACGGCGATCACCAGGAAGGTGACGCGCTCGTGAAGCAGTTGACCGGCGCGCAGGTCATCGCGATGGCGGAAGATGTGCCTCCCCTTCAGAACATCAAGCCCGGCGGCAAAGAGCACCCGATCGACAAAGTCATCCACGACGGCGACACGGTGACGCTTGGCGGCACGACGCTTGTCGCGCATCTGACGGCGGGACACACAGCCGGCTGCACGACATGGACGATGAAGGCGCAGGACGGCGGGAAGCCGTATGACGTGGTGTTCCATTGCAGCCTGCGCGCGCAGGCCACCCTCACGCCGGCGCTCGTTGATCAGTTCAACCGGTCGTTCACAGTCGTGCGCGCGATGCCGTGCGACGTGCCGCTGGGCGATCACCCGGCGCAGTACCGGATGCTCGACAAACACGCTATGCTCCGCCCTGGCGGTCCGAATCCCTTCATCGACGCCGCCAACTGCAATCTCGAGACGGACATCATGGAGGCAATGTTCCGCGCTACGCTCGCCGAGCAGCAGCAGGCGGAGAAGACGACGCGATGAGGAGGTCCAACGTGCCGGGGAGGATGAATATGCGGGTAACGCTGTCGGTTCTCGTGATGGTGCTGTCGATGTCCGGGTCTGCATTCGCCCAAGACTGGGACCTGTACGTAAACAAGGAAGACGGCTTCAAGGTGGTGTTCCCGGGGCAGCCCCGGATGACCACGACTACCTTCAAGTCTGAGTACGGCGTCGATCTGCCCACGCACGTGTACTCGGCCAACCGCGGCCAGGAACGCTATTCGATGACCGTCGTGGACTACAACGCGGCGCCTCAGCTGCTCGACGAGAAAGCCAAACTCACCTGTCGCCCAGGGGACGAACGGTCGTGCGGGTTGACGCAGGCGGGGCGAGGTTACTGGAAAGAGGACATGGCCGGTGCGCTTCTGTGGGCCACGTATGGGTTCATCCAGCGAGATGGGAAGATGACGCACCTGGCGTATGCGTGGCAGGACCTCATCTGGGGCCACGAAATCCAGATGCTAAACCCCGACGGGTCGCGCACCTTTGCCTTCATCGCGATGCACAAGAACAAGCTGTACATCCTGGAGGGAACGGCGCCGAAGGGGAATCCGCCGCCGGTGCTGTTTCAGCAGTCGATGGGCTATGTGGACAAGGACGGGAACGGCGTCCGTTATCAGGGGGTTTATCACAATATGTACGCCGAGTTCCCCGAGTTCTTCCCCGCTCACCCGAGTCTGACCGGTCAAGGGGGTGGTGGCGGTCGCGGCGCGGGAGCCGGGGGTCGTGGCGCAGGAGCTGGAGCGGGAGGCGCGGAGAACACTCCCGCGCCGGCCGGTCGCTGAACATGACGGCGACCAGAGTTTTATCTGTGGCGCTTGCGGCGGTGCTGGTCGCGGCGCATGCGTCGGCGCAAAGTACCGCCCCGGCCACCTTGGCCAAGGTGACGATGTCTGCGGACGCCACGAAGCGGGCGCACCTGCAGGAGATCAACGCCGAGACGGCAATGCAGCTCGTGAACGCGTGCATCGCACACTCGAGGGCGGCCAATCCCAACGGCGGCGCCAGCGTGGTGGTGGTCGGCCCCTCTGGCAACATCGTGGTCGCGATGCGCACGGATGGGCAAATCCCGAACAACTTCGACTCTGCGTATCAGAAGGCAAAAACCGCACTCTACATGCGGCAGCCGACGCGAGCCATCGTGAATCGCTGGGGCTCGCCTGAGCCGGCGCTCGCACGTGCACCGCTCGATCTGTATCTGGTGGAAGGCGGCTACCCAATCATCGTGGAGGACATGATGATCGGCGCGATCGGAGTCGGCGGCGCGTCGGGCGGCGACGAAGAGTGCGGCCATGCGGCGCTCACCAAGGTGCTCGGACCGCAGCCGCCTATTCAGCCTCCCGCAAGGCCTGCGCAGCCAGCAGCCGCATCCGCGGGCGGCGGCGCCGCGCCGCAAGCCCCGGGTCGTTAGGAGATGAAGATGCGTCTGTTGCCTCTTGGCTTCGCCGTGCTGCTACTGGTTCTCTGCGTCGGCGTGGCCTCGGCAGAAGTACTGACATGGACGGTCGATGGCGATAAACGCGAAGCCATCGTCTTTGCGCCGTCAGCGCCCCCGCCGGGCAAGCTCCCCCTGGTTTTCTCTTTCCACGGTCACGGCGATGACATGGAGAACTTTCAATACGTAGGTCTCCAGCAGGCGTGGCCCGATGCGATCGTCGTGTATATCCAGGGCCTGCCGAGTCGTGACGGCCTCCGCGGCTGGCAGACCGAGCGCGGCGACTACAACGACCGGGACCTGAAGCTCGTCGACGTCGCACTGGCGGCGCTGCGCAAGAAGTACAGCGTTGACGACAACCGGATCTACGCGACTGGATTCTCCAACGGCGGGCACTTCACGTATCTGCTGTGGGCGGAGCGTCCGGGCGTGTTTGCCGCGTTCGCACCCGTGGCTGGACGTCTTCGTCCGTCGGTGCAACCGATGCAGCCGCGGCCGCTGTTTCATGTGGCCGGCGCGCGAGACGCGCAGGTCGCGTTTGCCGATCAGAAGGCCGCCATCGCGACCGCGGTTCGGGTGAACGGGGTCGGCGGCCAGACGAAGCCATGCGGCGATGGCTGCACGGTATATGGATCAGGAACTCCTACTCCAGTAATGGCGTGGATTCACCAGGGCGCACATGAGTACCCGCGGAGCACATCCGAGCGGATCGTGTCGTTTTTCCACGATCACCCGAAGAAGCCCTGATCCGAAAATTTCACGACACGGCGGCCCGTTTTCTGGCAATATTGCGCCGCCGGGAGGCACAGGAATGCGCACGACCACAATAGTTTTCGCGTTGGTGCTGTCGATGTCCGGGGTCGCACGCGCCCAGGATTGGACCGAGTACGTGAACACCCAGGAAGGCTTCAAAGTGGACCTCCCAGGTCAGCCAAAGGTAACCGAGACCACTTGGAAGTCGCAAATGGACTACATCCTCCCGGCGCGTGTGTACAGCGCCGACAGGGGCCGCGAGCATTACTCGATCACCGTGGTCGACTACACCAAGCTCGAACAGCTGGGCATCGAGCGCGCCAAGAAGTGTGAACCCGGGAACGCGCAGTGCCGCGAAAACGCCGGCATCATGGGTCCCGGGTACTGGAAGCACGACGAGCGAGGGGCGGTCATGTATGCGACGCTCAAGATCCTTCAACGCGATGTGAAGATGACAGGTCTCGCGTGGGAATGGATGGACATGGTTGAAGGAAATCTCATTCAAGTAACCAGCAACGTCGATGCGTCCCGCACCTTTGCCTTCGTCGCCATGCATGAAAACAAGCTTTTTATGTTCGAAGGGACGGTGCCGAAGGGCTACCCTCAGCCGGGCTTGTTTCAGCAGTCTGTGGGGTGGGTTGACAAGGACGGGAACGGCCTCCGGTATCAGATCATCTACTCCAATGCGTACCACGGCATGGGCGTGTACCCGGTCCCTTCAAGCGGTGGCGGGGGCCGAGGCGGTGGTGGGGCGGCCGGTGCGGGTCGTGGTGGCCAAGGCGGAGGTGCCGGCGCTGGCCGTGGCCAAGGCGGAGGTGCCGGTGGGGGCGCCCCCGCTCCTTGAAGAATCTGCGACGGGCCGACCCGTTTTCTGGCAATATTGCGAGCACCGGGAGGAACATCTGATGCGCACGACCGTATTACTGTTCGCGTGCATGCTGTCCATATCCGGATCCGCGGCTGCCCAGGAATGGGAGCTGTACGTCAGCACGCAGGACGGCTTCAAGGTCGATTTTCCAGGCCAGCC
>DAIRVG010000292.1:0-4752 GCA_036802945.1 Vicinamibacterales bacterium | reverse complement strand
TCGGGGTTATCAGCTCGGCCGCCAACAAGCGGCAAGCAGAAGTGGCCGTGCGGTTCTCGTTCTAACCGGACAGAAGGGGGAAGGGGATGGGGGTTAGGGGGATGCCTGTCCCCTAACCCCTGTCCCCTAACCCCTGTCCCCTGTCCCCTAACCCCTGTCCCCTAACCCCTAACCCCTAACCCTTCTCCTTGCCCTAATCGTCGTCGCCGTCGTCAACGACGTTGACGAAGCCAAACATCCAGTCATTAAGGGAGTGACTGCGATTCATGCAAATAACCAGGTAGCGACCAGTCTTGAGGAATCGATACGTAATCAGCTGGCCGTTTGAAGTGGCGCCGGCAGGGATCGTGCCCCCGTTGAGAAATTGCTGGCCACCCGCCGACATGAGTCGTCCGGGTTCGTACCACACGCGGTTGTCCGGATGCACGTTGGTCACGTTGCGCGAGACGACGATGACGACGTTTCCATGGCCGTCCGCGATGTTATGTGCCGCGTCAGCGTTCGTAACACCGGCTGGAGTGGTCCCGTTGCAGACGTGGGACAGCGGGATCGTAGTTGGGATAGTGGCGGGGTCGGTTCCTGCGCACAGGAATTGTCCAAGCTCGTTGCGCGTCGTGTCCTTGCTGACTTGATAGATGGCCATAGCGTGGCCGCCGCCGTGTATCTGAAAAGTGACCTGCCCGCCCTTGCGGATCGTTACTTCCTCAGGCGTGAGATGGTGGAGCGCGTATGAGCAGGGGTCCGTGGGGCCACCGATGGCGGCTGGCGGAGCCGGTGGAACTGTAGGTTGGAGGCACGGAGGCGGGCCCAGGGCGACGGTTGCCAATGGCAACACACCGAAATCGACGGCCGCGTCGGTCACGGCCGGCTGGTTGTGAGTCTGGTCATGGTCACCATGATCGCCGTCCTGTGCCCAACCGATGATTGGCATCATCAGAAAGGCTGTGCATACGGCAACAACGGTGGCGCGTTTGTTTTTCATGTCATCCTCCTTCGATAACGACGGCACCGTGGGGGTGAGCGAGTCTCGTGGACCGTCGATCGACCCACCGCAGTCGAACGCGACAGGTTCATCACTCAACCGACCATCGCGACCGCGCGGAATGCGGATTTCGGGCCATGGTGAGCGGTGTGTCGGGTATCGTGAACACGATCCCCGGGCAGAGCCGAACGCGCATTGGAGCGAGCGAAAACGGTGGCGTTTACTGAACTTTTGGAGATGGACCGCGCGACCTTATGTGATTTGCGAAGCTCGTCAAGTGAAGAATCTGCCGCGGCGACTCTAACTCGCGCGAGTGCGCATTACGTGTACTGTGCGTTGGCTTTCGACGATCGTTAACTGCCTTCCACGATCTGCACACGGCTCCGACGCGCGGCGATATAGATCCCACCAGCGCCACCGACTGTGCAGTCAAGCCACAACATCTCCAGGGTTCGGACTATGATTCGTCATCCGCGCCAGATCCTGCGCGGGAGCGAGGGAGGGCGTCATGCTGGAGCCACTCCGCCAGAAGCGGCCGCATCGGGGAGCCATCCTCTGCAGTCGTGTCGGCCTGGGTATGGCAATGGTGCTTGCACTCGCCGCCGCCCTGCCGACCCGCGCCGACGAGCAGCGGCCCCCTGAGTGGCCGATGATCGGCCACGATATCGCGAACACGCGGAGTCAGCTGTTCGAGTCGCGCATCAGTCCCAGGAACGCCGCACGTCTGAAACAAAAGTGGGTACTCACCACGAACGGCGATGTTTCTGCGACACCAGCGGTGGTGAGCGGCGGCGACGATGATGGGCACCTAGGCGGACACCGCGGTGTTGCCGTCTACTTTCCGGATTGGGGCGGAACGCTTTGGAAAGTCGACGCGGAGACGGGCCTGGTCCTCTGGTCGCGACTGATCTCGGAGTACAACGGGATTCCGAACTCAATCTCGCGTACGAGCCCGGCGTACGCTCGTGGACTGATCTTCATCGGCGACTTGAATGGCAACATGATGGGGGTCGATGCGGCGACCGGCGACCTCCGTTGGATGACGCGGCTCGATCCCAATCCGAACACGATTGTCACGACGTCGCCAGTTGTCCTCGGAAATCGCCTCTACATTGCCACATCGTCGGCGGGCGGCGGTCAGGCTCGATTGATTTTCCGAGGCAGCATGATCGCGCTCGACGTGCGCACTGGCCGCATCATCTGGCAAAGCTTTGCCCTACCGGATAATGGCGACGTTCCCGGAGGATTTGCCGGGGGTGCGTTCGTAAATCCGCCCGCAATCGATCTCGAGAACGGCCTCGTGTATGGTGCCGCGGGGCAGCTTTACGCGCAGCCCTCCGAGGTCACTGAGTGTCTTGCGGCGGACTCAGACGGCTGGGACGAAACGTGCTTCCCGCCTGGTGCGTACTTCAACTCGATAATCGCGTTCGACCTGCGCACCGGCATGCCGCGGTGGTCGTTCCGCGCCGCGGGCCCGGACGCCCGTCGGCTTGGCTGCGGCGACGACCCGCCGGCATGGTGCCCGCCGTGGGAGAACAATTTCAGTGTCTGGGATTTCGCCGGTTCCGGCGCCAACGTATTCCGCGCACCGATCAGAGAACGCTGGCGCGACCTGGTCGGCATCGGCCAGAAGAGCGGCGTGTACTGGACGTTCGACGCTCGTACGGGAAAGCTGCTGTGGAGCACGCTCGTCGGCCATGGTGACGACCCGGGCGGCATTCAGTGGGGTACGGCCATCGACGGGAAGCGAATCTATGCGGCTATCGGTCACAATCGGAATACCGTGCCGTACACGCTCCCGTCAGGTGAGACGATCACTGGCGGATCCTGGGCGGCGCTCGATCCGTCGACCGGTCATATTCTCTGGCAAACGGCGGATCCGCAGGGGGCTCCTGACCTGGCAGCCCTGACCGTCGCCGGCGGCGTCCTCTATGCCGGCTCGATGGCACATTTCAATGAGCAGATGTATGCCCTCAACGCTGCAACTGGCACAATCCTCTGGCGATTCGCAGCCGGTGGCTCGGTTGTCGCAGGCCCCGCCGTCGTCCGGGACACCGTTTACTGGGGCTCAGGCTACGCGCGGACCGGGGGCGTCGGCAACAATAGGTTCTACGCTTTCAGCATCGATGGGCGGTAGCGATCCGCTCTTCCGAGCGGGTCTGACCGCGCAGATCCGGATCGGAGGCCTCATCGCCGTTCCGCCCAGTGCTTACTGTCCTTCTGAACACGGGCAAGGACAGCGGCAAACGCGGGCGAGTGCTGAAAGTGCTTCCCGCGAAGAACCGTCTCATTGTCGAAGGCGTGAATGTGATCAAGCGGCACACGCGGCCGAACCGGCAGCGCAATATCAAGGGCGGGATCATCGAGCGCGAGGCGGCGCTCCACGCGAGCCACGTACTGTGAGATGGCGCCGTCAGCCTTCCGTCAGCGTCTGGTAGCTTCGCAGAACGGGTATTCGGTCAACTACGCGACCCCGCCAATATCGGCTATGGTGCACTCGCGGTTTTGTACCCCGCGAGCGATCCGTTCCGATCTACTCCATAGATTGTTAGACCGCGTCCGCCACCGTCCTGACTGTGGTCGTGGTCTCTGTGGGTTAGGACGTTCTCGAGGTTCATCTTCTAAGGAGATTCGCGTGCGTTGGCCCTCGATCCCTATGGTCGCCATAGTCGTGCATCTGACTTGGCCCGCGAGCGCGGGTGCACAAACTGCGGTCTCAGTCTCGCTTGATATCAACGTCGGATTGATGCAGCCGGTTTCGACTGCATTCACTCAGAGTGTCAAGTTGCCGTTCGACCAGGCCGTGGAGGCCGACTACAGCAGTCCGCGTGGTCCCAGCTTGGATGTCGCGGGAGGCATTCTCTTGGGTGAGAGATTCCGCGTCGGCATCGGATTGTCGCACAGGAGCAACGTTAAGAAGGCAACAGTCCGCTGGGTGGTTCCGGCAGGCCAAGGGTTCGCCATATCGCCGAAAGACTCTGAGCCGCTTCATCACTCAGAAATGGCGACACATATTGACGTCGGGTATCGGTTTCCGAGGGCTGACCGCGCAGGAGTCACGGTCTTCGGTGGTCCATCGCACTTCACCGTGAAGCAGGACTTGGTCAGCTATTTCACTCTGGCGCAAACTGGGCCGCTTTCCTCCGCGATCAGTACCGTGGTGGCGGACTCGCGTCGTGGGTCAGCCTGGGGATTCAATGTTGGAGCCGATGCCAGCTACCGTCTGGTCGGATCGCTCGGAATCGGCGGACTCGTTCGCTACAGTCGCGCGGCTGTTACACTGCCCAATCCACTTCAGGAATTCATAGCCGTTGGTCCGACTGACGAAGCCGTTGACGTCGGGGGACTGTTCCTCGGAGTCGGTCTCGGGGTGCGCTTCTGAGCAGCAATGCGCGAGGTCTAACACGGCATGCACCAGGCGGTGCGGTGGCGCACGACGCGAGAGCGCGCCACTGGTGATGCGTTGCCGTTATCCGGACCGCCAATGTACCGAGTTGATTACATTCGGTCGTCAAGAAAGGCGTCCCGGATCGGGGGATCCGGGATCCGGGATTCGGGATTCGGGATTCGGGATCAGAAGTTCTTGATCCCCGATCCCTGATCCCTGATCCCTACGTCCAAGTACCCCGGTTCGCGCGGCGCCGGCCTGCGTTTGGATGAATCAGCGGGATGAATCCGCAAGCCGACGCCCGACGAACACACGTGCACGGTCGCGGTCAGCGGCCGACGTTGAGAATGACGCCGCCGTAAACGCGGTGCCCGTATCGCGT
>DAIRVG010000291.1:0-4835 GCA_036802945.1 Vicinamibacterales bacterium | reverse complement strand
GTGACTCGCTGGCCGTTCGCGTAACCGTGGAGCGTCCACCCGGTTAGCAAGAGAACCCCGATGCCGAGAGCTCGCCGAACCATCGCCCACGAGTAACGCAAACGCCACGCCAACGACTACACGGCGGAGGGATCCATCTGTTCAGGTAAAGTCGCTCCCTATCACACGGCAGACGGCTGCTCACGCAGCGAAGTTGATCGGTGTAACCCGCAAGTCGACTGCTCACGGAGCGAACTCGCACGGTGTTACGCGGAAGTCGAGTGCTCACGCCGCGAAGTCGATCGGTGTAACCCGCAGTACTGCCCTCGGCCAAGTTCCGGATCGCTGGCTCGCGGAACAGAGACGACTCCCTCCGGGACGGGCGCCATTTCCAGCCACATTCTGCGACCTCTTGTCGACGCGCCGACCGTCGAAGAGGAGAATTTCGGCGCTGCGCAGGCAGACTTCCGTCACGGGGCTTCGCGGTTCCTGACAACATGACCGAAAATACGGCCGAGCTTCGGGCAAGCAAATTGCTGGCCGCCGGGCAGAGAGGTAAATGTCAATGCGCAGATCCGGCCTCGTCGCCGCTGTTGCTGTTGTCATGCTGCAATTCATTGCAGCGCCAGCGCAGGCAAGCTCTTTTACGTTCAATGCAATCACGAACACCTACAGCTACCAGGGCGATCCCTTCAACTTTTGCGGGTATGGCTGCCCGGAACATGCCCCGGTCGATCCACGGGGAGTCGACTACATCATCGCTTCGCTTACTTTCGCGGCTCCACTTGCCCCTAACCTGACGTTCGCCGACCCCGTCCCTGTTCCCACCGCGTGGACAATGACAGACCACCTCGGAGACTTTTTCCTCTCCGGTATCGGCCTTCCGATCGGTGAAGACGGAGCCCCCGGTCTACTGTTGTCAACGAACGGCACCGGGGACATCGTGAACTACGTGATGGCCGCGTCCGCAGGATTTCTAAATAGCGAGGGCGACTTCGTGGGAACAAGTGCTGTTATCGTCAATCCCCCGGTATTCTGCGGCGCAGACTGCCAGGACCTCGGCCTCACGGATTTCGTGGGGGTCAGGATCCGCTCGAACCCGGACACGGAATGGGACGCTGGGACCCTCGTTCCTGCGGCGATTCCAGAACCTGGCACGCTGATGCTCACGGGGCTCGGGCTGGCAGGCATCGTGGTCCGATATCGCCGTCGGCGTTCCCGTTCAGGCTCATAGGATTAGTCGCGGCTGACCTGTCCGCTAGCGAAGGGGTAGGGGCGGAGTCTTAAGACCCGCCCTTACCCTGACGCTAAGTAATAATCGTCTGATGCGCACGCCATCCGTGCTGGTCACGGGCGCCAGCGGCGAAATCGGTCACGGTCTCATCAATCAGCTCGCGCGCACCGGCCGCTCCATCGTCACCATTGACATCGCGCCGCTCGAGTCCGCGCTGGCGAAGCAGGTCAGGCGCGAGTTCACAGGCTCAATCACCGACAAATGGATCCTCGAGCGTGTCCTCGCGGAATTCGAGGTCGATCTCGTCTTTCACCTCGCCGCGCTCCTGTCCACGCGATCCGAGTTCACCCCTCTCACGGCGCACGAGGTCAACGTCGAGGGGACGCTGCGCCTGCTCGAGTTCGCGCAGCATGAAGGGGAATCGCACGGCCGGCCGGTCGTCTTCCTCTACCCCTCCTCGATTGCCGCCTATGGGCTTCCGGACCTCGACACCAAGATGCGCGTCGGACGCGTCCACGAGGACGAGTGGAACACCCCGACGACGATGTATGGATGCAACAAGTTGTACTGCGAGCACCTCGGGCGCTACTACGCGCGCCACTACAAGCAGCTCGCCGTCGATACGCCGCCGGGACGTGTCGATTTCCGGTGTGTCCGTTTTCCGGGATTGATCTCGGCGCTCACGGTGCCGGCAGGCGGGACATCGGACTTCGCGCCGGAGATGATTCACGCCGCTGCGCGTGGCGAGCCCTACGCCTGTTTCGTGCGGCCCGATACGCGGATCCCGTTCATGGCCATGCCGGACGCGATCGACGGTCTGCTGCGGCTCGCGGCAGCCCCGCGCGACCGACTCTCGCGCACGGCGTACAACGTCACGGCGTTCAATCCGACGGCAAGCGAGATCTTCGACGTGGTGGTCGGTGCATTTCCCGGTGCGCGCATCACGTGGGAGATCGACAAAAAGCGGCAGGCGATCGTCGATTCGTGGCCCCTTGACGTCAATGACAGCGCGGCGCGGCGCGATTGGGGGTTTGCGCCCCGGTACGATTTCCACGGGGCGTTCGAGGACTATCTGATTCCGACGATCAGGGAGTTGTCTCGGCAATGATGCATCTCCGCGGAACTCCCAATTCCCAATTCCCAACTCCCAAGAAGCCCGTTGTCGCGGCATCAAATCGCCTTGGGAGTTGGGTGTCGGGCGTCGGAGGTTATCGTCTCGCAGCGATGACTGTAGGTCTCGCTCTATCAGTTCTGATCTCCGCCTGCGCACAGGACGCCAGGATGAACACACTCGCGGAACAGTACGTGCGGCTCGTACTTGCGGTGGGTCAGCACGACGCTGACTATGTCGACGCCTACTACGGTCCGCCCGCGTGGCGCACCGAGGCGGAAGCAGCGAAGCTGCCGCTGAGCGACATTGAGTCGCGCGCCGCCACGCTCGCGGAGGCGCTTGCCGCCGCGAAACCGCCGGTCACCGCCGACGAACTGACGCAGCTGCGGCATCAGTACCTTGCGCGGCAGCTCGAGTCCCTGCGCGCGCGGGTGTCGATGTTGTCGGGTACGAAGCTTCGATTCGACGAGGAATCGAAGGCGCTCTATGACGCCGCGGCACCCACGCATACCGAGGCCGACTTCGCGAAGGTGCTGGCGCAACTCGATGCGAAGCTCCCGGGACAGGGGACGCTCGTCTCCCGGTACGACGAATTCCGAAACCGATTCGTGATTCCGCGCGATCGGCTCGATGCCGTCTTCAAGGCGGCGATCGACGGCTGCCGCAGCCGCACGCTGCAGCACATCATGCTTCCGGCCGGCGAAAGCTTCACCGTTGAATACGTGACGGGCAGAAGCTGGAGCGGCTACAACTGGTATCAGGGGAACTACCGGAGCATCATCCAGGTCAACACCGACCTGCCGATCTACGTCGATCGCGCGATCGATCTCGCGTGCCACGAGGGCTATCCCGGTCATCACGTCTACAACGTGCTGCTCGAGAAGAATCTGCTCCGCGATCGCGGGTGGGTCGAGTTCTCGGTCTATCCGCTGTTCTCGCCTCAGTCTCTGATCGCGGAAGGTACCGCCAACTACGGCATCGAGGTTGCCTTCCCGCGTGCCGAGCGGCTCGAATTCGAGCGGCGCGTGGTGTTCCCCGCGGCCGGCCTCGATCCGTCAACCACGACGCAGTACTACGATGTCCTCGCGCTCGTCGATCAACTCTCGTATGCGGGAAACGAAGCGGCGCGACGGTACATCAACGGCGAGATCGATGCGAAGGGCGCGGCTGACTGGCTGGAGACGTACGGCTTGTACTCGCCGCCGCGCGCGGAGCAACGTGTGCGCTTTACCGATCAGTACCGCAGCTACGTGATCAACTACAACCTTGGAAAGGACATGGTAGCCGCCTACATCGAATCTCGCGGCGGCATCGATCGCCGGTGGTCAGAATTCGCGCGGCTCATCTCATCGCCAAAGCTTCCGTCGGCGCTGGCGGTAAATCCCAAAGCCCAAACCCCAAGTCCCAAATCCCAGTCATGAAACCACGAAGAACGCGAAGGACACGAAGTGGTTTATGTTCTTCGTGACCGTCGTGACCTTCGTGGTTGATAAGAATCGTGACCTTCGTGGTGGATAAAAGATGCGTTGCGTAGAGATCTCCACTCCAGGCCCCCCCGAAGCGCTGAAGCTCGTCGAGCGCCCGGATCCGGTGGCCGGGCGGGGCGATGTTCTGATTCGCGTTGCCGCCGCCGGCGTGAATCGCCCTGACGTGATGCAGCGCCGCGGACTGTATCCGCCTCCGCCGGGTGCGAGCGATCTTCCCGGTCTCGAAGTCGCCGGCATCGTCGAATCGCTTGGCGAGGGTGTGACGGAGTGGCGCGTCGGCGATCGCGTGTGCGCGCTGGTCTCTGGTGGCGGCTATGCCACCCTCTGCGTCGCCCCGGCGCCTCAGTGCCTGCCAGTGCCCGCCGGAATGGATCTCGTGACGGCCGCCGCGATCCCCGAAACCTTCTTCACCGTCTGGACGAATGTGTTCGATCGTGGCCGATTGCGCTCGGGGGAAACCGCGCTCTTCCACGGCGGATCGAGCGGGATCGGGACGACGGCGATTCAGCTTGCGTCGGCGCGCGGCGCGCGCGTGCTTGCGACCGCCGGCTCGGATGAGAAATGCCGCGCCTGCGAGCGGCTCGGCGCCGAGCGCGCGATCAACTATCGCACCGAGGACTTCGTCGACGTCGTCAAGCAGCTCACCAAGGGCCGCGGCGTCGACCTGATCCTCGACATCGTTGGCGGCGACTACATCCCGCGCGACCTGGCATCACTCGCGGTCGAGGGGCGATTGGTCGTCATCGGCTTCATGGGTGGCGACACGGCGACGATCGACTTCAGGCGGGTCCTCGGCCGCCGCTTGACGATCACCGGCTCCACGCTCCGCCCGCGCAGCGTCGCAGAGAAGGGAGAGATTGCAGCGGCGCTCCGCAAGGAAGTCTGGCCGCTGCTCGAGAACGGGAAGGTCAAGCCGCTGATCTATCGGACGTTTCCGCTCGGGGATGCGGCGTCGGCGCACCGCCTGATGGAATCAAGCGAGCACGTCGGAAAGATTGTCCTGACCGTTTGATTACCGCGCGTT
>DAIRVG010000290.1:0-4835 GCA_036802945.1 Vicinamibacterales bacterium | reverse complement strand
ATCCCCGATCCCCGATCCCCGATCCCCGATCCCCGATCCCCGATCCCCGATCCCTGATCCCCTTATTGGGTAGCCCCCGGCTTCTCCGGCATCAGGGTCATCACCGTGTAACGATCCGCCGGGAAATACTTGCGGAACGAGTCGTGGATGTTTCCGGTAGTGAGCGCGTCAGTCCGCTCCGCGCGATGCGCAATGCTCACCGGATTCCACCCGAGCAGATGCGCGGTCTGGAGTGCGCCCAGCCAGAAGCCGTTCTGCTGAAACGACGTCTCGAGGCCTTCTTTCTCGGTCTCCTTGACCTTCTGCACGTCGTCCGCGGAAGGCCCTTCGCGGCGCATCCGGTCGACCTCGGTCATCACGGTCGAGACCAGGCTCTCGGCGCGATCCGGGGCGCTGCCGAATTGCACGGACGTCGTCCCGTACCCGGTCTGCGGAAGGGTGTTCGAGTAATCAACGCCGACGCTGTAGGTGCCGCCAAGCTCTTCGCGCAATTGATCGCGGAGATGACGCTCGAGGATGGCGGTCGCGGCTCGCAGCCGATGCATCTCGAGCTCGTCCAGGCGGGTGTCGGCAAAGAAGGTGATCAGCGTCTGGCTTTTCGGCTCCTGCCCCTTGTTCACGACCTCCTTCTTCACCTCGGTCGGAAACTGCATACGGTTGTTGCCGACGGTGGACGAGGGCTTGCCCTGCGACGGCAGCGACGCGACGTACGTCGCCAGGAGCGGCGAGATCGCGTCGACATCGAACGCGCCGACGAAGAAAAATGTGAAGTCGGCCGCGTTGGCGAACTGCGACTTGTAGAACGCTTCCATCTTCGCCTGGTCCAGTGTGTCCACGTCTTCCGGCTTCATCGACCGCGCCGTGTAGCTGTTCACGGAATTCACCAGCCGCACGCGCTCGCCGAAGACGGCGCCTGGACTTTGCCCCTGATTGGCCAGGTTTGCGCGCAGACGGCGCTTCATCAACTCAAAGGCCTCAGGATCGTGATTGGCTGACGTGAAGTCGAGATAGAGCAACTGCAGCGCTGTCTCGAGATCCTTCGGCGTACTCGAGCCCGAGACGCCGTGCGTGTACGCACCCATGTTGAGGGACGCGTTGGCCAGCTGCCCTGCCAGCACCTTTCCCAGGTCGACGGGCGACAGACCGCCGACGCCCGAGGTGCCCACGAGTCCCGTCATCAACGATGCGTTTCGGTAATTCTCTTCGGGCACGTTCATCGTGCCGCCCTTGGCGTATGCCGTGAAGATCACCTGGTCGTTCTTGAACGTCGTCGGCTTCAGCCAGACCTCGACGCCATTCGACAGCGTCAGAACGGTGACTCCGATCTCGGGGATCTGCCGCTTGTCGGCGATTGACCCGGGCATCGGGCGTGTGGTCATCAGCGCCTTGCCCGTCGAGTCATCGCGCCACGCCGTGAGGGTCGCGGCAGCTCCGACACGCAGCGCGTCCCGCAGCGCGGCCTCGGTCGGGGGCATAACGCCTTTCTTGTCCGGTGCCACGGCGATGACGACGCGATTCGCTTCGGTCACCAGCTCACGGGCGAGCGCCGCGGTCTCTGTCGTCGTGATGGTTGGAATGAACCGCTTCGCGAGCGCGTATTCGCTCTCGATCCCGGGGGCGGCGACGCCGCTGAGAAAGAGGCTGACAAGCTCGGATGCGAATCCCGGGTTCTCGGACTTGTCACGCTCGTTGTAGGCACGGTCATATGCCGCGAGCGTCGACTTTTTCAGGCGATCGAGTTCCGCGTCGCCGAATCCGAACTGACGGACACGCGCCAGCTCCTGCTCCAGCGCGTCGACACCCTTCACGATCCCGCCCTCATTGACGCGCGCCGAGACGCCGAATGCTTCAACGGTCCGCCCAAGCGTGTCGTCGCCGGCGGACGCGCCGAGAAATGGCGCATCAGGACGTCGGGCGATCTCGCTGAGGCGAGCATTGAGCATCCCCTCGAACAGGCCGCGGACGAGACTGCGGCGATAATCGCCCAGGGTCTCGGTCTTCTGCAGCGGTCGAGTGTGAATCACCGATACCGAGGAGGCTTGCGCCTCCGGGTCGGTGGCAACCGCCACGCGAGTGTCCTTGTGCGGGGGGACGGGATACGTCGGCCGCTTCGCGGACTTGCGCGGGGGGATGACCCCGAAGTACTGGCGAACGAGCTTCTCGGCCGCAGCCGCGTCGAGATCACCAACGATAACGACGGCGATGCGATCGGGCGTGTAGTTCTGACGGTAGAAATCGCGAATGCGCTGATACCGGAACTTCTGGATCGTGTCGGGCAGGCCGATCGGCAGCCGCTCCGCGTATTTCGACTGGCCGTACACCGCGCGATCGGTCACTCCCTGGAGGCGTGAGGCGACGCCAAGACGCTGACGCCATTCCTCGAGGACAACGCCGCGCTCTTTGTCGATCTCCTTGTCCTCGAGGCTCATGCCGCCCGCGAAATCGCTGAGCGCCTGGAGCCCGCGATCGAGCGCGCCGGCGCGATCGGTGGGCACGTCGAGCATGTAGACCGTCTCGTCGTAGCTCGTGTACGCGTTGACGTGCGGACCGAATGCCACGCCGACCGATTCGAAGTAGGCCACCAGCTCGCCCGGCTTGAAATGCGCCGTGCCGTTGAACGCCATGTGCTCGAGCACGTGCGCAAGGCCACGCTGGTCATCCGCCTCGTCAATCGACCCGGCCTTGACCGCGAGCCGCAGCGACACGCGCTTTTCAGGACGCGCGTTGCGGCGGACGTAGTAGGTGATCCCGTTGGGCAGATTGCCGGCGTGAATGGCCGGATCGAGCGGCAGCTTCGCGGAGAGCGCCTGGGAAAATGCCGGCGGCGCGGATACGACGACAAGCAGTAGAAGTGCGATGACGCGACGACGCGATGTTGCGACGGCCGCTGTGCGACAGAGCGGACGTGGCGCGAAGCTCGAACATCGCGACTGATATGCTCCCCGGATGCGGCTGAAGATCAGACGACTCGATTCCACAATTCCCCTCCCAACGTACGCAACCGAGGAAGCGGCCGGTTTCGACCTGGCCGCATCACAGGACATGAGGCTGGCGCCCGGGCAGATTGCGCTCGTCCGGACGGGCCTGGTCATCGAAGTGCCCTCCGGACATTTCCTGGCCATTTTTGCCCGAAGCAGCACGCCACTCAAGCGAGGACTTATCGTCGCCAACGGCGTCGGCGTCCTCGATCCCGACTATTGCGGGCCTAAAGACGAAGTGATGATCCAGGTGCTCAACATCAGTGGCGCCGAAGTGCAGGTGAAGCGGGGTGATCGCCTGGCCCAAGGCATTGTGCTCCCCGCGCCTCGCGTGAGCTGGCAGGAAGTCACTGACCTCCGCGAAGTCACCCGCGGCGGCTTCGGCGCCACTGGTGTTTAGCGGTAGAGGCCGACCTGAAGGTCGGCCTCTACGATCCGAAAACCTGTTCGAGATCTCGACGTCAACCTTTTCGAGATCTCGACGTCGTAGAGGCGGACCTTCAGGTCCGCCTTCCGTTATCGTGTAAGACGCTCATGAACGGTCCAGGGTTTGGCGTCCGCCGCATCCTTCACCTCGACATGGATGCCTTCTACGCGTCAGTCGAGCAGCGCGACAATCCGGCGCTGCGCGGCCTGCCGGTCGCCGTCGGCGGCGACCCCGACAAGCGCGGCGTCGTGGCTGCGGCGAGTTACGAGGCGCGGACCTTCGGCGTTCGCTCAGCCATTCCGATGTCGAGGGCGGTCCGCCTCTGCCCCTCCCTCGTCATCGTCCCTCCCGACTTCAACAAGTACCGCGCCGTGTCGCAGCAGGTGTTTGCGCTTTTTCGATCGATCACGCCACTGGTCGAGCCGTTGTCGCTCGACGAAGCCTATCTGGACGTGACCGAGAATGCCTGGGACGAACCGTTGGGTATGAATGTGGCACGCCGGCTCAAAGAGGATATTCGGGCGGCAACTGGTCTGACGGCGTCGGCGGGCGTCGCGCCCAACAAGTTCCTCGCGAAGATTGCGTCGGGCTGGAAGAAACCGGACGGGCTGACGGTGATTGCGCCCGGGCGCGTCGAGTCGTTCCTGCAGGGACTGCCGGTGGATGCGCTCTGGGGCGTGGGACCGGTCACCGCGAAGAAGCTACGTGCCCAGGGGATCGAGAAGCTGGTGGACATCCGGGCGATCGATCTGACCCTCCTGCGCGAGACCGTGGGATCGCTGGCGGACTGGCTGCAGCGGCTCGCGCGCGGCGAAGACGATCGCGCCGTCATCTCCGAGCACGAGCCGAAGTCATCCGGGAGCGAGAACACGTTCGCGCAGGATCTGACCGATGTCAGCGAGATCCGCTGCGAGATCGAGGCGATGGCGCGCGATGCCGCGGCATGGCTGACGAAGCGGGCGCTCTATGCTCGGACGGTGACGATCAAGGTCCGCTACCACGATTTCACGACCATCACGCGCAGTCACTCCGAGGAACCGACTCGCGACGAAGAAAACATCGTCCGGCGCGCTGTCGCGCTCCTCGATCGCACCGACGCCGGCGCTCGTGCCGTGCGGCTCCTCGGCGTCAGCGTGCACAACCTGTCGGAGACACCGTTCTCCCCGGCACCCGATGATCCACAGGCGCGACTGCCCTTCGGTGAGTGCTAACCTCTATACGCGCATGTTAAAAGGCAGTCGTGAGGCGGTTCTTCATCGGATTCAGCCAATCAGCATTCATGGCCAGCTGTCGTACGACGTGCACTACAGGTTCGCCGACGAGCCCGACAGCCAGATGCGGGTTGCCCGCGTCGGGACAGAAGTCCTCTCGCCCGGCCTTCAAGAAGGCGATCGCATCCGTCTCGACTTCCTCGTCGGCGTGGTCACCGC
>DAIRVG010000289.1:0-4847 GCA_036802945.1 Vicinamibacterales bacterium | reverse complement strand
GCTCATGCGATCTGCTCTGCGTTGTCCGGATCCACCTCGCGCCGACTGGCCCGCGATCCGACCTGTCCGGCGACCGGCGCGGGTCCCACGTCGGACGGACTGAGACGCTGCAATACCGTGGGCGTGGGATCACCGTAGAGCACCAGGCCCGTCCAGCCAGCACTTTGCGGCACTCGTGTGACTCCGTCGGGGTCCGAGCCCTCTTGCAGGACGGTCAGTTGGTCGAGATCGGGTTGTCCTTCGCGCACGCTGCGGCGCGCCAGCGACAACGCGTCACCCAGACTAGCACGCCGCATCAGGAGCGCCTCATAGAACGCGGCGGCCATGTTCTTGGCGTCAGCATCCTTGATCTTCCACAACGGTCCGAGATACGCGGCGACGCCTTCGCCAAGCGCCGCGCTTGCCATGCCGTACACGCCGTCGTGGTACGCGCCCTTCGCGCTCTTGTCGCTGCCATCCTGCGCGCCCTCACAGGCGCTTCCGTAGATCAACCACGGAGTGACCTGGGCGTTTGCCAGCGTATGCCGAAGCTCGAATGCGTACAGCGGGCCGTCGCTGAACAACCAGCAGCTCCGTTCGGGCTGGGCGGCGTCGTATCGACCGTGACCGGCAAAGTGCACGATGTCGTATCGCCGCTCGCGCAGCAGCGCGCGGAACTGCTCGACGGTGACCGGTTGATCGACATATTTTTTGAAGTTTGACGGATCCACGATGCCGGGAAGCCGCTCCTGCAAGCGCGCAAACGCCTCGGCGACGTGCGCGCCCTCGAGCGCCCCGGCTCCCGCAAGCTCGGACCCGCCACCTTCGACGGATGGAGCCACCACGAGGAGACGCAGCGGACCTTGCCTCCGGCTGGACGTCCAGCGAGGAACCGTCCCTGTATCGGCGATGACCTGACGACCGATGGCGAACCGATCAACGAGCCAGCCGCGGCGATCGCGCAGCAGCTCCCACGGATACCGCATCAGCTCGCGCGGGATCTGCAGCACCAGGTGAACGGCGCGACCCTCGATCGGCTCGACCTCGCCGAGCCGATCGCTGATGCCGTAGAGAAGGTCGTCGCCCAACTGGCTTCCACACCGCGCCAGCCGTTGCAATGTGCGCTCAGGCGGCGCATCGACATCGCTGCCGATCGTGTCGATCTCGGCAAGCACGCGGCGCAGACGATCCCTGGTGATCTGATTCCGATGCTCGACGACTGTGGCTGAGCGGTCGAGCGAGGACAGCCGGACGCAGTACCACAAAATCTCGCTGTCGCTTGTGGCCACCTCTGCGCCAGCCGCTGATGCTCCCGGCGGTCCTTCAACCGGCTCGATGGTCAGAAACAGCGCGTCGGGCGCCGACAGCGCCTGAAGCTGATCGGCATGCCGTCCGGTCAGCGCTCGATCGCCAGCAAGACGGCGCATCAACTGATATCGCGCTTCGAGCGGTGCAGCTGTCAACTGCGACTCCAGCAGCCGCCACAGCATGCGAGCGTGATTTTTGATCAAGTCGACCGCCGTCAGGAGCGCGGTCCAATGGAGCTCGCGGCTGAACCGCAAGTGCAGATAGTTCGACTCCGCCAGCTTGTCGAGATCGATGGGCCGGTACAGCGACAACCCGCATTTGGCTCCGGCGGGCCAGACAGCCGTCACCGCGGGTTGTCCGGTGTCCGCGCCACGCGCTAGATCCGACACGCGTTTCGCAAGATGTCCGAGCTGTTTCGCCGCTTCGATGCCCTCCAGCGCGTCAGACAGCTCGCGGCCATCCATAACAGCGGCGGGACGCTCCCGCGCGGCCAACACGATCACGCTCCAGGGCTTGCTGTGACGTACCTCATCGGATTCGTCGGACTCGGTGAAGAGACGACGCACGGCAATGTCAGCGGTCTTGTGCTGCGGGACGCTTCGCGGATCGGTTTCGCTCGTCGCAATAGAGATGACGCGCTCAACCGCCGAACGACACGCGGAGATTTCAGATGCCAGCATCCGATACACATCGGAACCGTCGCCGGACTTGCCGAGATCGCGCGCGCTTGCGCCCAGGGCGCGCAGCATGGCGGACAATTGCGGATACGACAGCGTCGGAATGAACGTCGCGGCCCAGCGAGCGAGTGCCTCCGCCGACGCGTTCTCGAGCGACTTGCCAATCGCGGAAGCGACATCGTCGAGGTCATAGCTCCACGACTGCTCCAGCTTGGTCTGGTGCCCTTTGACCACATTTTCGCGCGCGCGCCAGATGACGTCGTTGCTCAGCCACTGAAGCAGCACGACACTGAACGTATCGAGCGCCTGCGCCAGCGGCACGAGAGCCTGAAGATTGATCGCCGAGACCGTTACGCGCTCACCTTCCGGCTGCAAGGCGGTGTAATGCTCGGCCAGCAGGGCGATCGTCTCCTTTGCCAGCACGATCCCGTGCGCATCCACGGTCGACCTCCACCGCGGCGCGGCACCTTGTACCGGTGCGGCGACGATGTCCTGCCAGCGCTTGAGAAGCGTCGAATACGGCCATTGCTGGAGCGGCGGTCCAGGGCCATCCCCGGGCTGAATCCCAATGATGAGATCCGCCGCGCCTCTCAGCTCGTACGCCACTTCCATGAACTGCATGGCGTACATGTCGCACGCCAGGAGCACGAGACGGCGCGTGCCGTCAGCCGGAAACGCGGATTTCAGCGTCGCGCTGAGCTCCTGTAGCTCCAGTGCATCGGCTGTTGCGCGGTCATCACAAATCGCGAAGGTACGCGTGCAATCGAAGGGCGGACGCCCGACGACTGAATCCGCGTCCATGATGCCGAGCCCCGCCATGACGAGGATGTATCGCTGCGCTGGACAGGCATCGAATGCCCACGCCATGAAGGCCTCGAGCGTCCTGGGATCGCCGCTGTTGACGGGCCCAAGCAGCTCCGAATCAGGAGGTTCACCGGCTCGTAACGCGATGCGCTGGGCACCGGATTCGAGATCGAGGTAGATGGCGGCCGATACGTGTGCCGTCGCGCCCGTCTGCTTCAGGTCGGCAAGCGCGGCTACGAATGGATCGTGTTCGCCGGGACGGTTGTAGTGGCCGCACAGGTAGAAGAGGACGGCCCACTCCTGCGGCGTTTGACCCGTGGTTTCTTGAGACATGGGGTATGGGTTAGAACAAGGAGCCTAATTTCGCCGCGTCGCTCCCGAACAATTGCGGGGTCTGCGGGAACACCGGCGAGGGAAGCCGCCGCCTGATCTCGTCGTACAGCGCACGCGGGGAGGCGATCGTCGCATCCTGCAGCACGTCGATCGCCGTTCGCGTGAACGCCCCATTGGGTCGCCCCTTGAACGCCGTGTCGTAACTGAACTCGGTGTCCTCGCAACCGGAGAACAGCAGCGCCGAGTACTGCAATTTGGTCGGCGCGGGCGTTCCGGCGGCTCGGTCGATGGCGCGTTCCAACAGCCGATCTCCGCGCGCAAACACGTACGGCGGCAGGAACCGCGCTTTCAGCACTGGAGTACCAGCGCCAGCCGATACGGGAGCGGGGGCATACCGGACGACCGAGCCCGAATGGCAGCAGTCCGCAATGACGTACAAGCGGGCGCCGTCGGCCTTCGTCAGAAAGGTCTCGTGCAAATCGTCGTCGAGCAGATACTGGTCCTCCATCACGTCGTACGGACACATCATCTCGTCACGCGCATCGGGTTCATCCGAGTCATCATCGGGAAGCCACGATCCGTGCCCCGAAAACGTGAAGACGAGCGAATCGCCATCGACGGCGCCTCCAACGAGCGCCTTCAGCGCCTCGAGGACCCGCGCGCGCGTCGCATCGGCGTCATGCAGGGACGTCACGGTATAGCCTCGGTTCTCGAGCAGCGACCGCCAGTCCTTCGCGTCGTTGACGCACCCCTCCAGGTCCATTTTTGTCGCTGGGTAATCGTTGATGCCTATGCACAACGCATGTTTTGCCATGGTGCCTCCGCTCGATCATCGGGACGCGAACCGCAACGTTGTGAATCCTCGCTACGCCAGGTCATACGGCAACGCGACTTCCTGTCGAAAGACCAGAATTTCGTGGATGTCGTACGGATGCGTCGTGCCATGCGTCGCCCAGTTACGAAGGACCTGAAAGGTATGCCCCACTCCCGCGGCATCGTCGATGTCCGCGTCCACCTTGAACGTGAGGGGCACCGTCTGGCTTGCGAAAAATGTGAGCTGCAGATTTCCGTACCGATCGGCGGTCTTGTATGACCCTGCCTGGACGAATCCAAGGGGAGGCGTATGGAGCTTGGACGGCACTTCGTGAAACCGTTCATCGGCGATTGCACCCTTCACCAGGTCGCGCAGTGCAGGTTGCACATCCACGAACACACGATCGGGACGGATCCGATACACACGATCCACGAACGTCCATACCGTGCGATCGGCGTCGAAGCCGAATCCGCTCATTTTCGCGAACAGGTTGAACAGTCCTGCTCTCTGCGTCTCGGTCAGCGCCCCGTACAGCTCCGGGCCGGTGCCGACAGTGCCTTCAACGGTCGAGACACCGAGGACCCGTTGGAGCTCGGATGCCACACGCCCATAATCCGGAAAGCGGGCGGTGCTCACGTGAGCTGGATCGAGCGGCGTATAGAACTGGACTACTACGGGAGCGGCAGACAACGGCATCGCAAATTGGGCGACAGGCCGATGTCGCGTCGGAAACACCTTGACGAGATACGGCTGACCGTCGTTCAACCCTTCGAAGCGGATGTCGATGTTGCCCGGAGCCGCCAACACTCGGCGCACGGTGGAATCGGTCCGCACAGAGACGACGTGCACATCCACCAGGTCGTCGAGCGGCTGCCGACGTGCGTTTCCGATGCGAACGATCAGGACGCTCATTCCTGTTCAACTCTCCTTCG
>DAIRVG010000288.1:0-4927 GCA_036802945.1 Vicinamibacterales bacterium | reverse complement strand
TACACGTTCGTCTCTGACATACGCGCTTCGATTACTTCGACTGCACTCGAGAGAATCCTTCAACCGGCCTCTGACTAAAAGCCATACTTGATGCCGAACTGCAGGATGCGCGGGTGTACTTGAACTCGGTTGCGCACAAGCTCTTGTGGGCCGAGTGATGCTTGCGCGATGAGGCCCGGAGCCGCCGATAACCACGTCGGTCCAAATGGGGCTGTATACTCTGCGGCGGAGTCCGCCGCATGAACGTATTCATTCGCGCTCAAGTGGAAACGCCAACGGTCGTTCCGGTTATCGTGCCTGTCACCCCACCGGAGCGCGATCCATTTCCGCCTCCCCCAGAGGCTCCTCCGGGCAGGGATCCTGGCGAGACCATTCGCGCTCCACGGGAACTGCCCGCAGATCGACCGACTGTGCCGGTACGGTAGCTAGAAGGCGAGCCACCCGACGTAGCAGAGGATTTCAAGCAATAGCGCCACTGTTGCCCACACCCCGAGTTCGCCTTTCCGTCGTAACGTGGCACTGTTCTGATTGAAATGCTCGCCAGCGAATTGAACGGCGTTCTTCTTGAATTCCCACTCTGATTCGTGCAGCGTGTTCTTGAAAAGGAAGTGCGGATTTGTGAGCACGATCCGCCCGCTGTAGCGACCGAACATCCCAGTGACGGCAGCAATAATACCGAGCACCATCATCGAGATAAAAAACGGCGATTTGAGCGAGATGTCGGGGCGTACAGCTTTGGCAAAGACAGGCGCGCCTGTGGTCAACGTTGTGATGAGGGTCAGCAGCGTGGTGAGACGGTTGTCCGCGGCATCAAACCGCGACGCCATTTGCTGATATGACGGCATCACGAAGTCATAGGCGTATTTCACTGCCGGATAATTAGCCTCGTTAGGATCTGTCAAGATGTCCTCCCGCGTGGCTGCTACACGGGCCTCGTTCAAGAGGCCGCTAAGGAGACTGGGTGCTGCCTCTGCCTGGTTGGGGATACATCTTACGTGCGGGCGCACCGGTCGCGGCGCGTCGTGTCGTAGTGTCCTGACTATGAGGCGCTCGGCTGCTCAAACCATCCTTGCGTGAGGAGTTCCACCTTCGCTTGGTTCCCGATGAGGATCAACGGTTCTTCGCCTTTGCGCGACAGCCGCGACTCGATCAGTTCGCCGGCCGTCTCGACCTCCTCATGAAAGGACTCCCCCCTATCGACCTGAATCTAGAGCGGCGCCATTGTGCCTCAGACGCGCCGACGTGCATGACTCTCTCCCTACCCTTAAGTCGCCGTACCGGCGGATTTCCCTGACCTTCACCGAGCACGATCTGAATCGCTTCTCATCCGAAATCAAGATTCCTGGAGTGGTTCCACGCTCAAGCTAAGAAGGGTGGCTATTTCTCGGGCTCGGAGTCTGATTTGCAGACTCAACAATAGCGTTAGCGCTCGCGGATGGCATCCATCCCATCAACGCGATCGGCCAGGGTTTATGTCTCTAAGGCAGACGGTGCTGATCATCGATGACGCGGCCGGTACGCGGCACGGGCTTGGGCAACTGCTCGAGTTGCGAGGCTACGACACACGCGAGGCGAGGAACGGTGCCCACGGCTTGGCGATGCTGCGGAGCGAGCCGGGGATTCGCCTCGTCATCCTCGATTTGCGGATGCCGGAGTCGGACGGGTCGTGGTTCAGAGAGCACCAGCTGGACGATCCAACGATCGCCGGGATTCCCGTGGTCGTGTTCACGGGCGCTGGGGACGCCGAGACACTACGAAGCACGCTTCGAATTGAGCATATTCTCTATAAGCCGGTATCGATCGACGCACTCCTTGACATCGTTGCCCTCTACTGCGCGGCCTAACGCGGATTTCATTTCCACGTAGCCACAGAGACACAGAGTCACAGAGAATTTTCAATTGTTTTTGCCCTCTGTGTCTCTGTGACTCTGTGGCCCTTCGAACTGAAAAGCACTCGTATCGACTCGGCGCTGACCTTCTGCATCTCACCTCAGTCGAGAGCGAGCCGACTGAGCGAGTATGTGCGATAGGTGTGCGAAGCGGCCGGTGCGCGTTGACACGCCGGATGACCGCACTCCTCGATTTGTACCTGCGTTGTCGATTAACATCTGGGCCTCTCGCCGCATTTCGAACAACTCGGAATCACGTGCCCGACGCTGCGCCCAGGGCCGAGCGCCGCGGCCACTGCGGAAAGGCCGTCCCGATGAAACTGAAAGTGTTGTTGTGCGCAATCGCGATGACCGCCGCCGTATCGTCACTCTCGGCGCAGACCACGCCAATCGTCGTCAAGGCGGGAACGCTGATCGACGGGAAGGGCGGCACGCGGAGCAACGTCGCCATCGTCATTCAGGATTCGAAGATTGTGCGCATCGAACCTGCGCGCGCCGGAGCGACTTTCGACCTGTCCACCCAGACGGTGATGCCGGGCTTCATCGACACCCACGCGCACTTGTTCGATCATTTCGACCGGACGTCCGGGCGCCTGCGAACGGCTGCCATACCCGAAACACCGGCGCAGACGATGCTCTACATGGTCGAGAACGCGTACCGGACGCTGCAGGCAGGCTTCACGACGGTTCAGAGTCCCGGCAACGAACTCGACAAGGACCTGCGCGACTGGATCAACGACGGCCGTGTGCCCGGCCCACGGGTGCTGACGTCGCTGCGCCAGATCTTCGATAATACCGGTTCGCCCGAGGAGATTCGCGTATTCGTGCGTAAGGCTATAGCCGACGGTGCCGATTTCATCAAGATCTTCGCTACGGGGAGCATCCGCGACGGCGGCAGGCAGACGATGACCGACGCGCAGATTCAGGCGGCGTGCGGCGAGGCAAGCGCGCTCGGCAAGCGGACCCTCGCGCACGCACAAGGACCGGAAGGCGCGAAAGCGGCAGTGCTGGCGGGATGCACCACGATTGAGCACGGCAACCGGCTCACCGACGAAGTCATCCGGCTGATGGTCGAGCACGGTACGTACTTCGATTCGAACAACCACCTGATGATCTACAACTACCTGGAGAACAAGCCGCGCTTTCTCGGCATCGGCAATTACACCGAGGCAGGGTTCGCGTACATGGAGCGCGGCCTCACGCCGGGCAACGACTCGTTCAAGCGCGCGCTGGCCGCAAAGGTGAAGATGGTGTTCGGCACCGATGCCACGGCGGGCGCGCACGGGCGGAACGCCGAGGAGCTGATTTACCGCGTCAGGGAAGGCGGGCAGACGCCATTGGACGCCATCGTCACCGCGACGTCGCGGTCGGCAGAGTCGATGCGGCTCGGCGACCAGATCGGCACCATTGCCCCCGGCATGCAGGCCGACATCATCGCGACCGACGGCAACCCGCTGCAGGACATCACGGCGGTGCGTCGCGTCACGTTTGTCATGAAGGGCGGCAACGTGTTCAAGAACGAAGTCCCGGCCTCATCGCAGCCGGGCGCCACGAAGAGGACGAACGAATGACTCGCATCGGATTCGTCCTGGCCGCGCTGCTGACGATCAGTCTGGCGGGAACCGCGGCGGCCCAGTCAAAGAACGACCCGTCGATCGGCACCTGGAAGCTGAACGTCGCGAAGTCAAAGTTCACGCCCGGCCCGCCAATCCAGGGCGATACCCGCAGCTACGAAGTGAATGAAGCCGGGTGGCTGTTTGTCACCACCGAAACGACTCAGCCGGACGGTACGCGCACCGGTGTTCGTTTCGCCGCGAAGTTCGACGGCAAGGCGTATCCGCAAATCGGCCGCTTCGCGCCGACCGTGACGCTGATTACGTACGAGCCAGTAGACAGGCGCACGCTGAAGTACACGCAGCGTGACACGAGCGGCAAGATCGTATCGACGAATACGCGCACCGTCTCCGAGGACGGCAAGACGATGCTCATCGAGCAACGCACGTCCAACGCCAGCGGACAGCCGGTGGTGAACATCGAACTGTTCGAACGGCAGTAGTCACTACGCCTGGCGAACCAGAAGGCGGGGTCGAAGTAATTCCTCACTTTTTCTGAGCTTCCAGCTCCTGGAGTTTCTGGAGCTCGTCCAGCTCGCGGTTGTTCGTGCAGTAGAACTCGTACACCTCCCCGTTTCCGAGCGTCCAGCGGCGAGGAGCGGATTTCCACGGCTTCGCCAGGACCTTCGGATCGTCGACGGTGATCTCGACCATCAGATAGTTCATGGACGGACGGGTGTAGCGCTCGGTGACGTGCAACGCGTCGCTATGAAACCACCCATTCGGCATGACGTACGTTTTTTCGTCGAACCCGGTCGAATCGACGACCAGGGTGTCGCCATCCCAGCGAGTCGTGCTGGTACCGTGAAACCAAGGCTCCGGATTCTTCGGGACAGGGCGTCCATCCGTGTAGATGAGACGCCAGTTATTGAGGACTTCGTACAGCTGCGCCAACATGGTTGGCGTCTGGACAATGACCGTCGAATAGGGGTTCTGCAGCCAGATGGCTGGAACACCACGCGGGATGCAGTTCACGGACGACTTCGACAGCTCGATTTCCACCGGCGTCATCGCCTTGATTTTTGCCTCCGCCCACGGCTGGAACACGGGTGGCACTTCCGGCGTCATCCTGGGATCGAATTGCCGTCTCGCGGCGGGATCGACACCATCGCGACCGCTGACGCCCTGGCCCGCGCTATTGGGCAGCCAATGACCGGACAAATCCGGACGGCCGTTGGCCAGGCGCGGCGCGGGACCGCCCGGCGGCATCACCTTGATCGCGTATTCCGTATTCTGGGCGTGGGACGGCGCGGGCCCCATGCATACCAGCATCAGCATTGCGGTGCATGCGAGGCTGCAGCGACCCTTCGACACGCTCAGGGTCGTCCCGAGCGGAATCGAGAGACGAAGACAACGTTTCATGTTCACGGCTCCTGACGCTAGTCTTGAAGTTGTCCCATCTGGCGCAGAACGCCATCAGACGCG
>DAIRVG010000287.1:2606-4933 GCA_036802945.1 Vicinamibacterales bacterium | reverse complement strand
TGGTCGGGGCGAAAGGATTTGAACCTTCGACCCCTCGGTCCCGAACCGAGTGCTCTACCAGGCTGAGCCACGCCCCGACGCACCGACTAGCGTATCAGATCCTTCGGCCATGTGCTGGCACATGCGCAGCGTACCAGGCGGACCTGCAGCCTTCGCCTGTCGGCTTCGGCTAGCCTCGCCGTAGCCTTGGCGGAGGCGGGAAGGTCCGCCTCTACGACTGGGACTGGCTACGGGCTGGCGGTCGCTGAAGGTCCGCCTCTACGACTGGCTACGGGCTGGCGGTCGCGCGCGTATCGAGCGGCAGTTCCTCCAGGTACTTCAAGCCCTCGTGCGCAGTCATGTCGGGCTGCAGCGGCGTGATCGAGATGTAGCCGTCGCGAACCGCCTGGTAGTCGGAGCGATCGTGCGGCTCCCACTCGTTCTGCCCTTCTTCGATCCAATAGTAGTGACGGCCTCGAGGGTCGATGCGCTCGTCCACCACGGTGATGTGATTCCGTTTGGCCTGTACCGTGACGCGGAACCCCTTGTTCGGTCCGTACGGCACGTTGATGTTGAGGAACGTGAACTTCGGCATGCCCCGCTCGAGCACGAGCGCCGCCACGGTCGCCGCTGCCTTTGCCGCGGGACCGAACTCGAAATCGGCGTTGCGGCGATTCTGCGTGGACACGGCAATCGCCGGAATGCCGAGCAGCGCGCCCTCGAGCGCGCCGGAGACGGTGCCCGAATAGGTCACGTCGTCTCCGAGATTCCATCCCTTGTTGATGCCGGAGACGATCAGATCCGGTTTTGTCTTCAGCACGTGCGAGATCGCCAGGTTGACGCAATCGGTTGGGGTGCCGTCGATGCCGAAGGTCTTTGGCGCGATCGTCTCAATCCGCAGCGGCCGCCGCAGGGTGAGCGCGTGGCCGATCGCGCTCGCCTCCTGCATCGGCGCCACGACGGTGACGTCGCCCCGGTGCATCAGCGCCTCGGCCAGCGCCTTGATCCCATCGGAATGCACGCCGTCGTCATTGGTCACGAGAATTGTCTTCATCGGAATCTGCAATTGTACCTTCACTCGGCATGGCTGAGCGGTTGCGTCGGCACGAAGAGCAGCATGACAGCGGCGACGCCGGCGAGCGCCGCGCCGGTGGTGAATGCCGTCGACGAACCGAACTGCTCGTACAGGTACCCGAACAGCACGCTCGCAATCAGTGCGCCCACCCCGATCGTGGCGTTGTAAAACCCGAAAGCAGTCCCCCGCCGCTCGGGTGGCGTGAGATCAGTAATCAAGGCCTTTGCCGGACCCTCGGCGAATGCGAAATAGACACCGTAGAACAGGAACCACGCGATGAATGCCGACGCGCTCGTCGACATCGCGAAGCCGAGATAGACGAGTGCGTAAACGATCCAGCCGGAGACGATCAGCTGCTTGCGACCAAACCGATCCGACAACGTCCCTCCCCACGTCGAGAGCGATGCTTTGACGACATGGATACCCGCCCACATCAAGGGGACATACTTCGCGCCGCCAAGTGCGTCGGACAGACGCAGCAGGAGAAACGCGTCCGCGGAGTTGCCGAGGCTGAACACCAGCAGGACACCCATCACGGCGATGAGGCGCGGCGGAAGGGGGCGCGACGCCTCAGGTCGTGGGCTGGTTGTGGATGGTTGAGTCGGCAGCTCCTTGTCGACGGCCGCGTTCTCGTCGACAAAGAACAATAGTGTGACCGCGATGGCGCCTGGAATCGCCGTGAGCGCGAACACCAGCCTGTAGCCTTCAGGGACGAAGAAGAGGACCGCTGTTGCCATGACGGGGCCGACGATGGCGCCGACGTGATCCATGGCCTCGTGGAAGCCGAAGATGCGGCCGCGCGTGGAGGGCGTCGCGAAGCGCGCCAGCAGCGCATCGCGGGGCGCTCCCCGAATTCCCTTCCCCGTCCGGTCGAGTGCGCGAATCAGCAGCACCTGGGGCCACGTCATCGTCAGCGCAATCAGCGGACGTGAGATCGACGACAGGGCGTACCCGGCAATCACGATCGGCCGGCGTCGTGAGCGGCGGTCCGACCAGTACCCTGAGATGACCTTCAGAACGCTGTTGACCGCCTCGGCAACGCCTTCGATGATGCCGAGCGACACCGCGCTCGCCCCGAGCACGCGCGACAGGTAGACCGGCAGCAGCGGATAGATCATTTCCGTGGCGGCATCGGTGAAGAGACTCGTCCAGCCGAGGAACCAGACCGGGCGCGGGATGGAGGGTTTCTCTACCGTATCGGTCGGCATGTTCGGATTGTCTCAATTCACAAGGCGGGTCTAAAGACCCGCCTCTACGTCATGGCGTCGTTGCC
>DAIRVG010000287.1:0-2506 GCA_036802945.1 Vicinamibacterales bacterium | reverse complement strand
CGGGTCTAAAGACCCGCCTCTACGTCATGGCGTCGTTGCCAGGCGGGTCGGGTCTAAAGACCCGCCTCTACGTCGTGGCGTCGTTGCCAGGCGGGTCTAAAGACCCGCCTCTACGTCATGACGGAGAGGTCGGCGAATGGTGATGTCGTAGAGGCCGACCTTTAGGTCGGCCTTGGGATGCCGTACGATGAGATCAGTGTCCACCCTTCAAGACGTCCTTGCCGCGCGGACATGTGAGGCCGCGCCCGAGCTCGTCGAAACGCTCGACCCGCCTTCGCACGGTGGGGCTCAGGGTGCTTCGGCGGGCAAGTCACGTCTGCGGTGCCACGCATGCGGCCACCAGTGCCCTATCCCTGAAGGCGCAGTCGGCGTCTGCAAGGTGCGCTTCAACGAGCACGGGCGGCTGCGTGTGCCGTGGGGCTACGTCGGTGGCGTGCAATGCGATCCGGTCGAAAAGAAGCCGTTCTTCCACGTATATCCAGGTGCGCTGGCGTATAGCTTTGGGATGCTCGGTTGCGACCTCCACTGCAGCTACTGTCAGAACTGGGTCACCTCGCAGGCGCTGCGCGATCCGCACGCCGGCGCACCGCCGCGAGACATCACGCCCGCCTCTCTCGTGGAGGACGCGCTTCGCCAGGGCGCCAAGCTCGTCGTCTCGACGTATAACGAGCCGCTCATCACGATCGAATGGGCTGTCGCAATTTTCAAGGAAGCTCGCGGGCACGGGCTTTCGACCGCATTCGTCTCCAACGGCAACGGGACACCACGCGCGCTCGAGTACCTTCGCCCCCACATCGACGCGTACAAGGTGGATCTCAAGAGCTTTGACGATCGCCGCTACCGAGACCTCGGCGGGCGCCTGCAGCCGATCCTCGATACGGTCCGCTGGCTGCACGATGCGGGGGTGTGGGTCGAGATCGTGACGCTGCTGATCGCGGGA
The DNA here is from genome assembly GCA_036802945.1 of Vicinamibacterales bacterium. Lineage (GTDB taxonomy): Bacteria > Acidobacteriota > Vicinamibacteria > Vicinamibacterales > UBA2999 > Gp6-AA40. The sequence continues at coordinate 1,566 of DAIRVG010000287.1, read as the reverse complement.
TTCAACGACAGCGATGACGAGCTGCGCGGCCTCACACAATTTGTCGCGAGCGTCTCGCCGGACATCCCATGGCACGTCACCGCGTTCCACAAGGACTACAGGATGACGGACCCGGCAGACACGACGCCTGACATGCTGCAGAGAGCCGCACGAATCGCGCGGGAGGCCGGGCTTCGTTACGTGTACGCGGGAAATCAGCCTGGCCGGGTCGGCGAGCTGGAACACACCCACTGCGCCGGCTGCGGCGAACGGCTGATTTCGCGATATGGCTATCTGATTCAGGAGTACCGGCTGACAGCCAATGGCGCGTGCCCGCGGTGCGACACCAGGATTCCGGGACTCTGGAGCGCCGGCTTTGAAGGACAGCGCACCGCCCGCCCATACCTTCCGCCCGACCGGACGCGACTTTCGGTCCTGTAACGGCAAGCCACAAAGACGGATTAACCACAAAGAACACAAAGGGCTCTAAGCGAAAACAAAAACATAGTGACCTTTGTGACCTTTGTGGCCAATTCGTCTTCGTGGCCTTCGTGGCCTCGTTTTGCGTTACCGTAAGGAGCCAGTGATCCAGGACACTTTTGGACGCCCGCTTCGCAATCTCCGCGTGTCGGTGACGGACCGCTGCAACCTCCGATGCGCCTACTGCATGCCGGAGCAGGACTACGTGTGGCTGCCGCGTGAGGACATGCTGCAGTTCGAGGAGATCGAGGCGCTGGTCGACGTCTTCCTCGACGAAGGCATCGACAAAGTCCGCCTGACGGGAGGCGAGCCGCTGCTCCGCCGCGATCTCCCGGTGCTCATCGAGCGTCTGGCCGCCCGGTCCCGAATTCGGGACCTGGCTCTGACGACCAACGGCGTGCTTCTCGCCGACCACGCGCGGCAGCTCCACGACGCCGGCCTTCACAGGCTGACCGTCAGCCTCGACACGCTCCGGCACGAGCGCTTCCGCGACCTTGCGCGCTTCGACGAGCTCGATCGCGTCCTGCAGGGCATCGCCGTCGCTGGTCCAATCTTCGGCGGCCTCAAGATCGACACCGTGGTCATTCGCGGCGTCAACGACGATGAGCTCGTGGATTTGATCGAGTTCGGCCGGACGCACGATGCCGAAGTGCGCTTCATCGAGTACATGGATGTGGGCGGCGCCACGCAGTGGTCGATGACACGCGTCCTGTCGAAAGCCGAGATGCTGGAGGCGCTGACGCGCCACTATGGAACGGTCACCGCCATGCCGGACGAATCGTCGGCGCCTGCCCGCCGCTACCGTCTCGAGGACGGCACGGTATTCGGGATTATTGCATCGACCACCGCGCCGTTCTGCAGCGATTGCGACCGGAGCCGGCTGACGGCCGATGGCATGTGGTACCTGTGCCTCTACGCAACTGACGGCATCGATCTGCGGCGCGCGCTGCGTTCAGGCGCATCGCACGACGACCTCGCATCGCTCATCCGGCAAGTATGGACGCGACGCCAGGATCGTGGCGCTGAGGACAGGCTGGCCAACGGCAACCGCGCGCAGCTGATTCCGTTGGATCGATTGAGAAGGGATCCCCACCTCGAAATGCACAC
>DAIRVG010000286.1:0-4936 GCA_036802945.1 Vicinamibacterales bacterium | reverse complement strand
AGCCACCTCTCAACTCGCGTCGCTCGTTGAACCGGTGGACGAGTCCTTGGGCGCCGAAGCGGCAACGCATCGGTCAGCGCCGCGAAGGCGGCTTGCAGGGCGCACCACCTCGCTTCGCGACGGGCCTGACGCACCCTTGACACGCCCGTGACTACCAGCCGATCATCCCCGCGGCGTACAAACGGAGTGTCGGGGTGAGTCCCGACCGGAAGGGAGGAGATATGAGCATCCTTCGGGTGGTAGGCATCGTGGCGCTTGGAATCGTGGCCGCCGTGTCGCTCGCAATCGTGAAGGCTCAGGCTCCGTCGGGCACCAAGACAATTGACATCACGACGGTCGATCCGGACGCGGCAATCAAGGGGGCGGCCGAACGGATGCGGGCCGAGGCCGCGGCGCTGAAGAACTGGACCGTCCCTCGCACGCCGTGGGGCGATCCGGACCTGCGGGGCGTCTGGCACCTGGCGACCTACACGCCGCTGCAGCGTCCGCCGCACCTCGCCGACAAGCCCTTCTACACGGAAGAAGAAGCCATCGCCGCCTTCAGGCGCGCCGTGGAAGCCGACGCCGAAGTCGATCCGCGCACGGTGCATTACGACTGGAAGGAATACAGCATGGACGCATGGCAGGGCGGCGCTCGCCCGAGCCTGCGTACCTCGCTGATCGTCGATCCTCCCGATGGGAGGCTGCCGCCGCTCACTGACGCGGCCAAACAGCGGCAAGCGGCCAGGGCGGCCGCCGCAAAGCTGCGCAATCCCGAGGTAAGCATCCTGACGTTCGGCAACTTCCTTTCTACCTATACGCGGTGCATCATTGGCCAAACGGCAGTACCGCTCATCCAGGGCGGGAATCCCGGTGCCAACCCCGAGGACCTCGCCGCCAGTGTGACGGCCGAGGCTCTGTTCTTCCAGACCCCGGGCTACATGACAATCGTCCACCAGTCGAACAACGACGTGCGCATCATTCCGCTCGACGGGCGTCCACCACTGCCTTCGAGTATCCGGCACTGGTGGGGTGACGCCCGCGGCCGGTGGGAGGGGAATACGCTCGTCGTGGAGACGACGAATTTCAAGGACAGAGCGCCGGCTCCGAATATGTACGGATCCAGCGACGGTCTGCGCGTGGTGGAGCGCTTTACACGGATCGCCCCGAACACGATTCGGTATGAGTACACGCTCACCGACCCGAACACGTGGACCAGACCGTGGTCGGCCGAGGCGGATCTGCCTCATGTCGAACCGATGGTCATGTACGAGTTCGCCTGTCATGAACAGAACTACGGTCTAATAAACGTCGTACGTGGCGCGCAGATTCGAGAGCGAGAGGCGGTTGCCGGCGCGAGCGCCTCGAAGTAACAACGGACCAGTGATTGCATCTTGCGTGGCATGACCGCGTGGCACGATAAGGAAACGTCGACATCACCGCGCAGATTCGAGTTGACCGGAGGACTACGAATCAGGGCGCACCATCCCACATTCGATAGTTCGTTAGTGAATTTAGTGAGGTCCGGACGAACTCTGGCTGCCGTGCCGCCCGGCGTCCACCGAGATCAGCGCCCCGCCACGGGCGATCGCCCACGCTTTCGCGTTCACCGCCGCGAAATTGTCTACGGCATGAGCGCTCAAGCCCTCCCGGATCAGCGTTTCGCGTCTGGCGCGACGCACGAGAAGTTGGCCGCGTCGTCTGTGCTTCCCGTGCCGCTGTACTGCGCCATCTGTGGATATGCGCATAGCGGGCGAGTGCGGCCCACCGCGGGGCGTGACGCGACGATGCGAGTCGGCGTGACGCCGCGTTCGACCCACTGTTCGAGCGCGGCGAGCCAGTCCGCCTGATTCGGGCCCGGTCCGCCGGCGCAGTGCGCCATGCCGGGCGCCATAAACAGACGCACCGCGGTGTCGGTGCGCGGCGCTCCCACTGTGGACCGGACGCTCTCGTAGTAGTTCACCGAGTTCTGCGCCGTGATCAGTTGATCGTTCCAGCCGTGGTACATCAGCAGCTTGCCGCCACGCTTGATGAACGCGTTCAGATCAGGATTGATCGCTGTCAGCGTGCCGTTGTCCACGCGCTCCGCACGTGCGACGTCGCGATCAAAGTCCAGCGTTCGGAAATCCCACTTCGGATCCTCGAATACTACGTACTTGAAGTGGCTGTCAGGAATGGGAAACGGCGCCGGGCCGCCGACCGCTTGGCCCCATCCCGACTCGCTGCCGGGCGGCAGGCCGGGAAAGAGCGCTTCGCCGGTGCGTGGATTCGTTGCCGGTCCGTAGACCTTCTTTGCGGCCTCGACCTGCGCCGCCGTCAGACAGTCTGCGGCGTCGCCTTCCTTGCACATCACCACCTGTGGATCGAAGCGGCAGCTGCGCGGATTCTCGATGACGCCGTCCGCCACGCCATCTCGTGCGTCGCAGGCATTCAGCGCCGCGCGGTTGAGGATCGCGAACCTCTCGGCGGGAATGCGGTTCGCTGGATCGCTGAGCGTGGCGCGCCCTGCCCATAGCAGACCCGTCATCAGCCGCGTCCAGTTGTTGGCCGGCGCACCGGCGATGACGCCGTCGTAATCAGCAGGGAAGCGCTGCGCTTCGGTAAGTCCCTGTTTGCCTCCCGTCGAGCAGCCGTTCCAGTACGAGAAACGGGGCGCTGTGTCATAGAAGGCGCTGACGAACCTCTTGGCCGCGGCGGTCATCTCGTGAACGGCTCGATACCCGAAGTCGATCAGCTTCTCCGGATGACCGAGGGCAAAGCTGGCGTCGCCTCCATTGCCGGAGTGGCCCGTATCCGTGGATGCGACGGCATAGCCTCGCCCGAGCGCTTCGGCCATCGCCGGGTAGCTGATGTTGCCGGCCCATCCTCCGTTGCCGACGCCCAGGAACTTTCCGTTCCAGCCCTGGCCCGGCATCCAGACCTCGATCTTGATATCGGAATCGCGCGTCGGCGTGAGTGTTGCTGCCACGCGGCAGAATGCCGGTAGCTTCGCGGCATCGGGCGGGACAGCGCCGCCGGGCCCCTGCGGCGAAAACTGGCCTGCGCCGACGACTATCGCCTGCGTGACCGTCACGTTTGGCAGCGACAGCGACCTCAGGCTCTCGCAGGTGGCGGCGGAAGCGGGTGATGCGAGCGTCAGGACGGCGATAACGGTTGCGACGGCGGCAGCGATGTTCAAGAGTCGCATGACACGCGCATTGTGCGCCCCGCCAGCGAGGATGGCAACACACGCGACGCGTTGATTCGCTCGCAAACGACGCTGGCCGTCGGGACGCGCCTCGGCCCCTTTGAGCCTCGGTGAACCTCGCGAAAGCTGCGCCCTTTTTTGGAGGGAGCGTCTGCATCTTGGAGGGAGGGATTGCAGACTTGGACGGGTCGCTCGCCACCGCGTCTTCAAACTGAACCAGGAGTCGCGTGGTAGTTGCGCGTGGCAGTGTGAGATCAGCCAATAGAATCGGGCCTGATTCGCGCTGCGACGGCGGCTACGAACCAGGAGGTCGCCAGTTCGAGTCTTGCAGGGCGCACCACTCAAGAAATCCCAAACCCCAAGATCCAAATCCCAAACCCGAAGTCTCGATCGAGCACCCTGGGGATTTGGAGCTTGGGTCTTGGAATTTGGGATTTCTACTAAGCCACCTCTCAACTCGCGTCGCTCGTTGAACCGGTGGACCGTGATCCCTGCCGCAGGTTCCTTCATTTCCCACGAGATCACGCCACCAGCGGCGAGACCTCCTTTTGCGGCCCCTCAGAATCGCCGAGTTCTGTTCGGCGGTGCAGTGAAGGGAGACTGTCATGAAAGGCTTCGTCGGCGACATCGAAGACATGATCTACGGGCCGCCCGAGCATGCGGATGCCACCGTGCACGCCACCAAGCCGACGCGATGGCGTCGAAGGAGCATTTTGCCGGACAGACGACGGAGTGACAGTCAGAAGCGCACGCCCGCACCCACGGTGAATCGGAACTCGTTCTTGTAGAACGCCATGTTGTGCGCCTGGCCGTTCGCGTCAATCGCAGGCCCTGGATAGTCCATCAGCCGATCCCCGAGATCGAACCGCAACACCGCGTGAGGTGTCGGCAGCAGTTCCATTCCGCCGCCGACAATAACGGTCACCACCGCCTCGCCCTTTGCCAGCGAGCAGGGGAGGATGGGGGGGAAGATCGCGGGGCATGCCAGCGGCCCCGGTGCGCTCCCGAACTTCACGAACCCGGTGCGGAACGTGCCGAACGGTCGCATGCGGCCGCGAACCGGTCCTACCGTGACACCAATCAACCCTTCCAGGCGACCGCGGCTGTACGGCGATCCGTGCTTCGCCCTCAGGTTTGCCGGGTAGACGTTCGTCTCGGCCTCCAGGTCCAGCAACCCTGCGCGGCGCCAGGCGACCAGGCCGCCGACGCCGAGATCGGCGCCGTCGAACTCGCTGGACCTCACACCTGTGAACTGGCCAATGACCTCGAAACGCGGCTGCGGCTGGCTCGTCTGCGCGGCTGCTGGCTTCAACGACAGCACGAAGCATGCGATTGCCAATGTGAGCGTGGCTCGTCTCATGACGAACGCGCGTACTGCACGTCGGGTACCGCGAGTAGTGGGGGAATCAGGCGACGCCCGGCGACGTGACGCCGAAACCGAACTGTCAAAAGTGACAGGGGCGAATCCAGGTCACACGAGGCCGCCTTGCGCTCGTCGTGCTGGTGCTGCTCTGCGCCTCGGGCCCTTCCGACGCGCAAAGCCTGTCGGTTCTCCAGGGACGTGTGTTCGATTCGTCTGGAGGACTTATTCAAGGCGCTGCGATTCGCCGCGCGACGACTCGACCGGTTTCGCCGTGTCGGTCCGCACCGATTCCGAAGGGCGCTACTACATCGCTAGGATCCCCGCCGGGACGTACGCGGTCGCGCTGGAGGCACCCGGTTTTCGCTCCGAGACGATCGAAGCGCTGAACGTAGACGCCGGCCGCACGC
>DAIRVG010000285.1:0-4980 GCA_036802945.1 Vicinamibacterales bacterium | reverse complement strand
GCCCTTGTCAGTTGCCAGGGTTCTCCTGGCCAGGCGGCACTCCTCGCGGCGGCGCCGGGAACGCGGGGTGGTACAGCGACTGGTAACGCAGCTCCTTGCCGTTCTCGTCGAGCCACCCGAACGACTGCTGGAAGAGCGCCGGCTCCGGATACCCTGCGGGAACGGTCCCCTCGATGATGTACAGCTTCTGATTGTGCATGTAGACCGCCGCCATCGTGCGCGATCCGTCACGGTTCGTCAGATGCACCTGATGACCGCCAACCCCATACGTGGTATTCCATGTCAACTGCGTCACCTTCGCGTCGCGCTCGACGAACTTCCACGTCGCATGGAGGAGCGCGCCCTGATAGTCGAGCCGCCAGTGTCCCACACCAGAAAAACCAGTGCCTCCATAGCACCCTTCGGTGCGTACCGGGCACGACTGCGCCTTGTTGGTCAGGATCTTCTCAATCTGGCTGTAGTCGACCACGGTCATCGAGTAGCGACTCGACCCCTGCTCGGCCCTGTAGACCCGCGCCGGCAGGTCGGCGCCGTACTGCGACTGGTAGGTGGTCTGCGTCACCTTGGGCTGGCTTGGGAAATCGCCGGTAAACCGATCCTCCCGGCTGGTAAATTCGATCCATTCCTGAGCGAGCGCAGCACCGGAAAGGGTCAGGGTGAGTGCCGCGGCGACAAGTAGAGTGAAACGCATGGTACTTCCTCGACTTTCAGGTCCGGCCCGAGCCGAACACGACGTACACTACGCCCTCCTCGCCCGCCCACGCCCTAGTCGCGGGCCTTGCCCCTGCCCTCCACGGCCGCTCGGGGGCGGCGGGAATGCGTGATGATACAGCGCCTGATAACGGATAGGCATAGCCGCTTTCGTCGAGCACCTGACCAAGACGAATCAGGAGGCCTTGGACATCCGCCACGTCTACATTCGCCACGGACGCCGCGTCTAGACGGCAAGGTCGAACGCTCGCACCCGGGTCGACGACCAGGAGTGCGGCGTGACGCGACGATCGAGACGATGGGTGTCGCCCACGCATCACACGAATGTCGCCTACTGCGGACGACTGCGCACGTTCACATCAATCGGCCGCTCAATCGGGATGGCCGAAGAATTGCTCCCTTTGCGCCTCCATATGAGTAGCTCCCGCTCTTTGGTTGTTGTCGTCGTCGCGTGTCTGGCCATCGCGTGCGCCGGGTCATCCTCGGCGCCGATGGGGCCTTCGTCTCTCAGCGGTGGGCTGGCCCTTACGGGTGACCAACTCGCCGGCACTTGGAACCTCCTGTCGATCCGGCGTGCAGGGCAAGCCGACCAAGCCACGCCTGCCGGCGCCCGCTACACGCTGATATTTGCCGACGGCCGACTATCGACGCGAGTGGACTGCAACGTGTGCAGCGGCGAGTTCGCGTTGTCAGGGCAGACCCTGACTGCGGGGCCGGCGTTGGCGTGCACACGAGCGGCATGTCCCACAATGGCGTTCGACAACGCGTACACCGAATTGCTCGGTGGCGATAACGCGGTCACGCTATCCGACGACACGCTTGTGTTGTCGTCAGTGCGAGGAGTGTTGCGCTTCAGGCGGCCCGAGCCATAGCTCGATGCAGGTCCAGTCGGCCTGGAGACGCATCCAGAACTGTGTGTCAGCTCGAAGCCTTGCCGATGGCAAACAGCGAGCCGTCGCTGCGCAGAAAGATCTGTCCGTTCGAGATCGCCGGCGATGCCATCAGGCGCTCGCCCATATCGTTGCGTGCGATGACCTGCGGCTTGCGCCCGGCGCGCAGCACGATGACTTCGCCCGTTTCACTCACGAAGTAGACCTTGCCGTCTCCCGCCACCGGCGACGCCGAAAACAGCCCGTTGACGCGTTCCTGCCACAACCGCTTGCCCGTCTCGGCCTCGATGACCGAGATGGCGCCGACGTCGCTCGCCATGTACAACAGCCCGCCATCGTACACGAGCGATGAAACATACGGCGCGCCCGTGGCGACCTGCCACACGACGTGCGACGTCGAAACATCGCCGCGACCGCCCGGCCGGAGGGCCATGTACGGGCCGCTGCGGTAGCCGCGCGTCATGTAAATCACACCGTTGCTGAAGGTCGGCACGGGGATCGGAAACTGATTCGTCCCGCCGACGTGCCACAGGAAGGCGCCGCTGCGTGGGTCGTAAGCGTCCACGCGCTGGCTCGAATTCACGACGAGCTCGGGTCCGGTGCTCGTCTGCACGACGAATGGGGTAGCGTAGGACTGCCGCCCCTTTCCGCGGTCGGCTTTCCATTTGTCCTTGCCGGTCTTCTTGTCCACAGCCAGGAGGTACGACGCCGGTGTGTGATCGCATAACAGAATCAGCGAGTCCCCATACAGCGTCGGCGAGCTCGCATGACCCCAGTTGATGTCGAACGACGAGATCTCCTGGCCAAGGTGGCGCCGCCACACGAGCTTTCCGCTCATGTCGAGCGCGACGATCTGGCCGGTTCCGAACCACGCGTAGACCAATTGTCCGTCGGTGACCGGGCTCGGTGTTGCGAGGTTGTGCTTGTCGTGCACCGATTCGAGCGGGCCCATCGCGTCCATCTGGTATTCCCACAGACGTTGTCCGTTGGCGCGATGGAACGCTTCGACGAGGAAGACCACCTTGTCGCTCTTCGATCCGTTGCCCGAGATCGAACGCTCGCCGGCGTCGGCGGCGCCTTGCGCGAGCCGCGGTCCCTGGCGACTTATCCCGGTGCCGAGCTGTGAGGTGACGAATACGGCATTGCCGGCGACTATCGGCGACGAGACGCCGACCCCCCCAAGACGGGCCTTCCACGCCAGGTTCTCAGTGGCGCTCCAGCGCTCCGGGAGATTCTTGTCGTCGGCGATGCCCGACCCGTGAGGCCCGCGCCATTGCGGCCAGTCCGCTGACACGGATCCACCAAAGACCACCGCCAGGGCCAGGCCGATTCGGAGAGCGCGCATCATTGAGGGTCCTTTAATTCAACCGGATGAACGAGATCCTGTTGGGCAAGCGTAGCATCACGGCAGACACCGCGCTCCGGCTCGCGCGCCTCTTGAAGACATCGCCAGCCCTTACGTGATCTTCAGAAGCCTGAGCGCGTTTCCGCCGAGGATCGCTTCCTTCTGCTCGTTGTTCAGGAACGTCGCATTCAGCACCAAGTCAACCGTGACCGGCCAGTTGAACGGGTTGTCGGTCCGGTACACGATCTGGCTCACGCCCATCTCCGCGACGAGATGCCGCAGCCCTTCGTCCGACAGGACCATCGTGTCCGCCAGAATGTTCTGCCGCAGGTACTCTTTCGGCCGCCTGGTGTTCGCACAGTTGGCGTTGTCGCGGACTTCGCACGCGACATCGGTTCGGCCGAAATACGAAGGCAGGTATCCGCCTCCGTGCGCGCCGCAGACCCTGAGGCCCGGATGGCGGTCGAACACGCCGTCGAAGATCAGGCGCGACAGGAAGTAGCTGGTCTCGAGCGGGTTGCCCATGATGTTGCCGAGCCCGCCACGCCCGCGGAACGCCCCTTCCTTCACGATGTTTTCCGCCCCGCCGGGGTGCATGAACACGAGGGCGCCGAGCTGCGCCGCCTTCGCCCAGAACATGTCGTATTTCGGCAGCGACAGGTCCTCGCCCCGCATGTGCCCGCCGATGGACGCACCGCGCAGCCCGAGCCGCTTGATGCCGTCCTCTAGCTGCTCGGCCGCCAGGTCTGGAAACTGCAAGGCAACTGAGGCAAGCGCGACGTACCGGTCGGGATTTCCAGCGACGATCTTCGCCAGCCCCTCGTTCTGGACGCGGACGATGTCGCGGGCGAGGGACCGTTCGGCCGCGTACCACCAGTAGCCGTTGATGCTCAGCGCCTGGATGTCCACGCCTTGCCGATCGAGGTCCCGCAGCCGCCCATCGAGGCCGCTCTCACGATCCGCTTCCTCAGCAAGCGGGGTCCCCTTCACAACCCCCACTAACTCCGGTATCTCGCAGTGGGCGTGCACGTCGATGACACGGATACGCCGTCCGCCGATGGACACCTGGCGGCGACCGTCCTGCGCCCGCAACGTCGGCGCACGGCCGGCAATGAACGCGCCGGCTGCGGCCCCGGCGACCGTCCTGAAGAAATGTCTGCGGTTCGGCATGTGTCCTTCTCGATGGCGTGATGCGCAGCAGGCGCATCCGGTTGCCGCCAAGGATCACCTCCGTTGAAGTGCCGGTTCCCTCGCGGTGGCGCATCGTAGCTGACGTTACATGAAGCGCTGATGAAGGCCGCGTCAGCGTGGCACACGAACGCCACTGCCGGTACCGCGTCGCTTATTGTTTTGGCTTGTTCGTCATTGGTACGAACCTCACTGGAAGCCTGCTCAACGTCTCCGTCCCGGTGACGGTGCGACGCAACACTCGCAGTTCCTGGGTCACGACTCCCACCGGAATTGCCATCAAGCCCCCGATCTTCAGCTGTTGCAGCAAGGCGGTGGGAACTTCGTCTGGCGCAGCCGTCACCATGATGCGGTCGTAGGGTGCGTGCTCAGGCCATCCCAGGTAACCGTTGCCGGTACGCACCTGAATGTTGCGATAGCCGAGGGCCGAAAGTGTTTCGCGTGCCCGTTGTGCCAGAGCCGACACGATCTCGATCGTGTATACCTCCTTCGCGAGCTCACCGAGCACCGCCGCCTGATAGCCGGATCCGGTTCCGATCTCGAGCACGCGCTGATCGGCCGCGACGTCCAGCGCCTGTGTCATGAACGCGACGATATAAGGTTGAGAGATGGTCTGATCGTGGCCGATTGGTAGCGGAGAATCGCGGTAGGCCTCGGCACGCTGGCGCTCAGGGACGAACAGGTGACGCGGCACCTTGAGCATGGCGTCGAGCACCCGTGCGCTATCGATGTCGCGTGCCCGAAGCTGCTCATCGACCATGCGCGTGCGCTCGGTGTCCCAATCGCGCGCGCCGAGCTGAGGCTCGGTCCCGCTGGCGCCGCAGGCGAACCCGGCGATGACGAGCA
>DAIRVG010000284.1:0-4989 GCA_036802945.1 Vicinamibacterales bacterium | reverse complement strand
GCCGCTTCGCCCGCTGTGAGACGCGGCATGTCCTCCGCAAAACCGGCTTGATCCGATCAACCGAGCTTCGCCGTCGACCGCGCGTGCTTGTCGGCCTTCGGCGCTGACTACGGTTTTGCGGAGGACACGCCGCGTCTCACAGGGGGCGATTGAATCAGAAAAATGCGGAACCAGCCCCGCCAGCTACCACGTAGAAGTCGTATCGGATACGAGATACCGGTTAGCGACGAGGACCAAGCTGCGGCGTACTACAAAGAGCACTTGGGTCTTACCATAGATTGGGGTGATGAGGGTGGTGACGGTATAGGGGGAGTCTCGAGCGGACGTTGCAGGTCGTTCTTGACGAACCGCGCGTTTCGAAAAATGTACGTAAAGGAGATTCGAATATGACGCTGTTTCGCACTGTCTTCCTGACGAGCGGTCTCGTCCTCGCGCTCTTTAGTGGAGCGGCTCAAGCGCAAGCGGCCGAGCAAGGCGCACCGGCCAATCGCGCTGCCCCCAAAATGGTGACCTTGCAGATGCCGGCGATTCCAGACCCGGTCCGCGTGACGCTGAACCCTAAGACCACCGCTTTGCTGGTGCTCGACTACGTCGAGGACATCTGCAACTCCCAGCCGAAATGCAAGGGCCAGATGCTGCCGGCCATGACTCCATTCATGGAGCGGGTACGCAAGGCGGGCCTCGTCGTGGCGTACGGCACCCGCGAGCAGAACATGACCAAGTGGCTGAAAGAGGTCGCTCCGGCTTCGGGGGACATCAAGATCGTGAACACGGCCCAGGACAGGTTCTACAACACCGATCTCGACAAGGCGCTGAAGGCGAAGGGCATCAACACGATCATCATGGCCGGCTGGAAGGTCAGCGGCTCGCTGGCCTACACATCGGTCGGAGCGACGCTGCGCGATTACACCGTGGTCATCCCGGTGGACACGACCACGGCGGCCACCGACTACGAGACGACGCTTGGTTTCTACCAGATATTGAATCAGGGCATGGGCAACCTGACGAACGAGCCTTTGAAGCCAAACGCCCCGACGCTGAGCCGCACGGACATGATCACCTTTCAATAAGAGACTGGCGGTGTAAAACGCCAACCACGGAGCGTAGCAAAGGAGTCCGCAGTGTCAGAGTCCAGCAGAAACACGATTCTGTCGGCAGCGATTGCGGCTATTGCCTCTCTCGGTGTCGCGTGGATAACGGCAAGCGGGGTCGGAGCGCGGAAAGGAGCCGAGGGCGCGAACGATGCAATCCAAGACGCAGGCTCGAAGCTCGGCATCTTACAACGGGAGTTGACAACTGCGACGGCCGAGATCGGTCAATTGCGGGCAGCTCTCACCCAGGTAGCTCTCACCGTTCGAAGTGGGCAAACAGTTCCCAACAGGACCGGGTGGCAACCGTACGAGAATTCGACACGTGGCGTGTACGTCGATGTTGACACGCGCTCGGCCCGGTTTCAGTTGACACCACGATACATCGCGTCGTTGCACGGAACGTCGAGTGTTTGGGAGACGAGCGGTGGCTCCGGAATCTATGAGCCAACCGCTCAAGGTTTCCGCGTCTATGTGCGCTTCAACGACGGACGACCCGTTACTCCGGAGGATGCCAATGAGTTCGGATGGCACATCGTCTGGGTAGGATTGAGCGATAAGTGAGGATCGTGGGCTGTGGCCAGGATGCTTGGTCGACGAGCGGTTTCTGACATTACGCCACGGGTCTAACACGCGTTGCACCAGGCTGGTGCCATCGTGAGCCGACGCGCCTGACGGTTTGTGCGATCCTGTCGCGGCGGCGCGCGGCTCATTTGGAACGTTCGGCGGACTCGTAGCGTACGAGGAGTTCGTGAGGTATGACGATCTGGCCCGCGTGGTTGCGCCGGAAGTAGCGTTCGATGAATAAGCAGGCCGCCGAACACGCGTTGCACCAGACGGCCGCTGTTGCGATACTGCGCGTCCGCTGGTGAACGCTTGCCGTTAGGCCGACGACAAGATGACGTTCAGATATCTACTTTTCGCGCGGGACGGCTGCGATATTGGAAAGGCAACGTCGGAAAGGTGGCCATTGTGAAACGATATGCTTTGTCGATCATCTTTTGTGCTCTGACTGCAAGCACTGCCTTCGCTCAGACGAAGACGCCGGTTGAAGGCGTGTGGAAGATCGCCGAGCGCATAATGCCTGGAACGAATTCGCTTGGGACGGGCGTCGCCACGCCGAATACAGACCCGCCGAGTCTGATCATTTTCACAAGAGGGTATTACAGCCAAACGTACGAGGTGGGAGGACAGTCGAGAGCTGCGGTTGCTCCGGCCAAAGACCCTCAGAACCTAACCGACGCTGAGAAGATTGGCAGATATGAGCAGTGGAGGCCGTTTACTGCAAATGCGGGCACCTATGAAATCAAGGGATCGACGCTCACGATACGCCCGATCGTGGCAAAGAACGTCAACTTGATGAAATCCTCGTACGCTCAGGAATTCAAACTGGAAGGTCCCAACACGCTCTGGCTCATCCCGACACCGGACAATGCGACGACCGAACCACGGATTAAGTTGACGAAGCTGGAATGAGAGCTTCGCCGCCGAGAGACGGGCCTACGCTACCACGGCGGTTTCGGAATGAGAGCGACGGCGATCTTGAGAAGTCTCCGAAACCGCGAGCGCAGAGCGCCGCGGCGCTTTGGCCGCTGTAGGCGCGGCGTGTCCGGAGATTGGTAGTCGCCCGCTGTGAGCCGCGGCATGTCCTCCGCAAAACCGGCTTGATCCAAGTAACCGAGCTTCGCCGCCGAGCGACGAACGTAATCGGCCTTCGGCCTAACTACGGTTTTGCTTCGGACACGCCGCGTCTCACAGCGGGCGGATTGGATTTGATATGCGAAGGAGCGCCGGTCCCCCTCGCCCATATAATCACGCCACATTTAGGCAAGCGCCTCGGCGTCTACGAGGTCACCCCGCAGGGGAACCCAGAACTTGGAGGACGCGGTTGCGCCACTCACTTTATCCGCCTGTCGTGGTGCTCAGTTCGCTGACGATTCTCGTCACGGCTTGTGGGAGTTCGAACAGCCCGACAGCGCCTACTGCCAATCCGAGCGGCCCGATGACGCCCACGGCCGTACCGCCGTCTCGCCTCACGGTAAGCATCGACGTCCCGTCGGATAATTTTGGTCTCACGAATACGCTCGCCAAGCTGTCATCGGGCGAATCCGCGGAAGTACTGTTTCGCCCCGTCAGGATCAACACGGTAACAGGCGAGTCTTTTGGCCACTCGATCGTGTTCTGGTTGTTCCCGTCCCCAGACGTGCGGTTGGATACACCGAGTCCGCCAGGGATCGCTTTGGGGTTCGGGTGGAATCAACGGGACGACTGGGTGGTGGTCTCCCGCGTGCCAGGCGCTGTGTTTCAAACCTCGGGGCGCCATGTCACTCTCGCCCTTAGCCAGCAACAGACGGTTCGGATCGCTCGTCGGACGGATGGCTCCACCGAACTCTTCCTGAACGGGGAAAGCCTCCTGACTGTTCCGAACCCTGCGTTCGAGTATCTGTTGGGCCAAGTCGTTGGTGCCGCCGCCGACTTCTCCTATGTCCCTCCCAGCGCAGCGACCGCGATTCCGCTCGTCACCTCGCCGTGAAGCAAGCCGCATGTGAAGCACCAGGCCCCTTACGAATAGCAGACCGATACAGCGGAAGAGCAGGTGGTAGGCGTGATCGCCGGCAACTACCACCGCCTGCATTCGGCGCTGGGATATCAGTCGCCCGTTGACTATGAACGACGAGCCGCATAGAAATCACCTCTCTACTGAACTGAGGCAAGATCCCGATCTCACTAGTTCTTCGCCGGCACGGTCCAGAGAAACACCCACCGCCCGTCCACGTCGACCCGCTGGTCGGCCGTCCAGCCGAGCATGTCGTAGACGTGCGAGACGACGCGTGTGCCGGGCCGCAGCTCGCGCAGCAGCCGCGGCTTGATGCGCTCATTGAGCGACGGACTGAGGTAGAGCGCGACGACAGTGGCAGCGCTGAAGTCCGCGGTGAAGAGATCGCCCTGGATGAACCGGACGAGATGGGACACCCCCGCGGCGCGCGCGCTGGCGTTCGATTCGGCGACGAGCTGTGGATTGATTTCGATCCCGACACCGCGCGCACCGTACTTCTTCGCCGCGGCAATCACGATCCGTCCGTCGCCGGAACCGAGGTCGTACACAATGTCGGCGCTCGTGACCCGGGCCGCCGTGAGCATCGCGTCCACGACCTCAGGCGGCGTCGCGACGAAACGGACGTCGGGCAGATGGGTTTGCGCGTCCGCGATGCGCGCGACGGCGCCGGTCGAGACGGCCAGCGGCACGAACGCTGTGACGATGAGTGCTATTTTCCCCACAGAAGCTGCCACCATTTTCGCCCATCATCGGCGGACCTTTCCGCCTTCGCGGAAGGCTACGGCGGGCAAGCAGCGTTCTCCGTGCCTTTTCTTGTTTCACGTACGCTATCGAGCCTCACCGGTTTGCCCGCGTGAAGACCTGCACGTCTTGAAGTTCGGGATGGCTAGGCTCCAGCCTTGCCATTCGTTTTCTGCAAGCGCACGATCAAATCCGGCGCGGGGTGCCAGTGGGCCAGCGTTTGATCCTTGCCCGGGGTACGCGGATCAGGATGATCCCTGCCGTCAAACGCAGCCGAATAGGAGTATTCCGGCGACGACGTGGGACTATTGGCCAGCGTGTTTCGAAGGCCATCGCCCGTGCAAGAGTTCTGGAAATCCCTGCAGGTGGCAGCCTCGGATGTTGTTGCTGAGTGCGATTCGCGCGGCTGGTCGAGCGAGGATATCGACTATCTGCGTCGATTCATCGCGTAAGCCGTCGCGGAATGAGTTCCTTCGGGACTGAGCGGTCTAACACGTTGCACCAGACGCGGCTGGTGCCATCATGAGCCGCCGCGGCTGAAACCTATCCGTTGATATGGCTGGGTTCTGTCAATTGGGCAGACCCGTCCCCGACCTCACTGGT
>DAIRVG010000283.1:0-5149 GCA_036802945.1 Vicinamibacterales bacterium | reverse complement strand
AGCGAGGCGCGCGTTGTCGCCCGGCTCTGCCCGCTTCACGAGCTGCTGCACTTCAAGTGAGTTCAGCAGTCCCGATGGTTTCTCTTGTGCGGCCACGCTCCCTGCGAACGTCAAGATGGCAATCGCAGCGATCGACAGTGAACGGAAATGGACGGTTCTCATGACGGACCAACCTCTCTGGTGACCGAAGTCACGCCGAATTTGTGCTTGTCTTCACCTGCGCGTGTCACACGCGCAGGAGTCCCTTGTATGGTTTAGAGCGACGTCGCGAGCGCGCGGCCTAATAGCCGGCTGCGACGCAGGGACTTAGATTCGGAGGGCGCAAACGAGAGGTCGAGATTCTACCGGCGACGCGCGTCCGGGATCAGAACCCAGACGCAACTCCCTTGGCGATGCAGGCACCTGATAACGAGGAATGACAACCGCGTGGCGCGCGCCCTGGTCAGACATGTCGCGCCGTACGTCCTCTCTCACGAGGACGGCGGTGCTGAGCGCTACAGACCCGCAGTTGTCACTCCCCGTCACGCTTGGAGACGTGCTGGCGTCCTTTCGATGGCAGCCGGTTCTTGCGGCCTCGACTGGGTCGCACCACACCTTGCACAGGAGCGCAGCGTCCTGGCCCCCGCCCACCATCAGCACGATCGAGAGAACAGCTGCTCTAAACACGTGATACCAGCTAAACCTGTGGGCAAGAGCTGCGCCAGCGTTGGGGCATGACGATGGAACGAAATCAACCGGTTTATCGGGGTTCCAGAGGTGCACATTGCCGGATGTGCGGGACTTCGCCGAACTGGTGCCAAAAATCCCGCAGTTCAGACTGGCTTTGTTCAACGAAGCGCTGCGAGGGTATTGCGTTTTTCGTGGCAGCGAAGCTGCTGAAACACCCAAGCGTCTAAGTGGGGAGAGCGGTGTCGTCTAACGGTCGCGGATTGCACTGGAGTTGCCGTCATGAGACTCAACACGTTCATCAACAAGTGGCTGATGTGGTTAATACTCGCGTTCGGCTTGACGCTCGTCACGACAGCATCCCTATTTGCCCACTGCGATTGGCTCGATGGCCCGGTCGTCAAAGCAGCACAAAAGGCGCTCGATACGCGAAAATCCTTCGTTTGCGCTCATTGGGGTTCAAGCGAAGGACGAATCAGAGATTCGGACCCTCTTTGAACAGACCCTGGCTGTCCGTGCGTTGAGTCCGCAGGCTATGGAGCTGGCCGACCGGCTCTTCTTCGAGACATTGGTGCGTGTGCACCGCGCCGGAGAACGCGCACCGTTCACGGGGCTCAAACCCGCTGGGCGGGATTTGCGGCCGGCAATTCCGGCGGCCGACAAGGCTATTGAGGAAGGCTCCGTGGAATCAGTTGTGAAGCTGCTCACTGCGGCCATGCAGGAGCAGCTGCGCGAGCACTTCAACGAGGTCGTCAGAGCCAAAGCATATCGGGCTGGGGGATATCGCGGCTGGCCGTGAGTATGTAAAGACAACAATCGCGCTCGCCAAGGCAGCGGACTTCGCGGCAATCCGTACGCTGCTGGAAGACAGCTCACTCCCGCTCGCTGGTCTGCAAGATCACTTGGCGACCACGGTCGTTGCTCGCCAGGCTGGTCGCATGGTCGGAACTGCTGCGTTGGAGTTCTATGCTGACGGCGCCCTCTCTTACGCTCGGTGCCCGGTGATTGCTGCGTATTCTGTTTCTACGCTGACCGGCCCTGCCCCCCGCTTCAGGAGGCAGACAATTCAAACTAGACCACGACACTTTCAGTAGGCACGTGTCAGCTTAGCGATTCGCGACAGACGCTCAGTGCGCCGGTCCCACCCCTAAGCGGACCGTCGCTAGCAACAGGATGACACCGAGGGCGCCTTTAATCAGATCGCGGTTCGCGTACGGCAAGAACGCGGCACCAATGAGCACGCCAACGGCGGACGCAACGCCCATGAGAAGCGCGATTAGCACCACGGAATTCGGAATGCCGCCCAGCCGGCGGTCCGTGAATGCACCGGCAGCGACTGTCGGAATGGAAACGATGAGGCTGAGGGTGCCAGCTTCAATAATCGGAACGCCAAACAGGTAGAGCAGCGCGGGAATGCGCATTTCGCCACCCGCTACGCCCAATACGCCGCTGACCCCGGCAATTGCAAACGCGACGAGTGCCGCCAGCGTCCAGCGTAGGATTCCCATCGGCTCCAGGATCACGTGCTCCACGTGCGCGATCGATTCGTACAGCATCCAGAGGCCGACCACAATCAGGTACACGCAGACCACAACTCTGAGTGGACGAACGGACAGTCTTTCTCTTCCGAACACACCAACGGCCGCGCCGACGAGAGACACAACGCCCATGATCCCGACCAGCACGAGATCATCGCGTGTCAGTGACTGCTGTCCCGACCGACGGAGCACCCCTAATGCGACAGTGAAGAGCCCGACCACGAGATTGACGCCACCCGCGAGTTTCAGCGGAAATCTGAGGAGCTCGACGAGCACCGGAATGCGAAACTCGCCGCCACCCACTCCAATGAATCCCGCGGCGATCCCGGTGAGGAGGCCAGAACCGGTGGCGATTGCTGAGTCGCGTTTGGTCGATTCTTGCATAACGTCGCGGTCCAATTGCCGCGCGAGGGTCCGCTGGCGCGCGTGCGCGCCGAGCATATCTTGGAACCCCTTCATGAATCGCACGTGTGGTCGGCGATCGCGTCGAGGACCACACGAGCGTCTCGTACGCGGAGGCACTCGGGACTGTCAATCACACTAGACGAATTCTCGTATCTTCGCAGGGTGTTGATGGCCGTTAGGAATGGGGCGGACGTGAAGCGGTTGCGAACAGGATCTCGGGTCGATGAACGAGGGCGTCTGGGGGAAGCCCCGCCATCCGCTGG
Source organism: Vicinamibacterales bacterium (assembly GCA_036802945.1). Classification (GTDB taxonomy): domain Bacteria; phylum Acidobacteriota; class Vicinamibacteria; order Vicinamibacterales; family UBA2999; genus Gp6-AA40. The sequence continues at coordinate 2,277 of DAIRVG010000283.1, read as the reverse complement.
CGGAGGCGAGCCTCACACTCGGTCGCTACACCGGCGGATAAGCTTCCGATTCGCCGCGCGGCCATGCCACACGCGAGCTGCACCTTCACAACATCGTCGATGGTCCACCGATACGCGAAGACCTGTGCCCTTGTCTGAATCGCCGTGTATCCGGCCGATACGAGCAACGCCGACAGCTTGTCGGCCGTGTCCATCCGCGCCTGCTGCATAACCACCGGATCGCGAAAGTCCGGCGCGGCGCCTGCCGCGTCAAGTTCCTCCTTCCAGATGGCAAGTCCGGGAACACCGTCGTCTCTGCCCCAAGTAACTATTCCTACGGTGCCGCCCGGACGCAAAACCCGAAACACCTCGCGTAACGCGGTCACTGGATCGGGGACGTGAAAGAGCATGAAGACCAGCGAGACCACGTCTACTGAGTCCGATCGAATCGCAAGCGATTGAGCGTCCATAACCGCGAGGGGATGTTTCGTCTGGCGTTGCGCGATGCGGAGCATGCCCTCGGCGCGATCGACAGCAAGGATGCGGGCGAATGGCGCCGCTGCGCCGAGCTGCGGCAGCAGCGCGCCGATGCCGGTGCCAAGGTCGAGGATCCAGCGGGCGGTTGCCAGGGGTAGGCGATCCACGAGCGGCTTCGCCATCGGCGCAATGACCGGCGACCACTGCTGTGCGTACGCGTCGGCCTTGTCGGAGTATTCACAGGCGAGAGAGGCAGAGGGATCCACTAACTCACTCACGTGGCCTGATGCGTCTCATTCATCCGAACCGCCGCCACCAATCCGGACGTGAACGTGATCGCTGCAACGAACCACATGGCACCGGCAAGCCCAGCGACGTCCGCGGTGATTCCCGCGAGCAGGGCGCCGATCGCGTAACCGAGATCGCGCCAGAGGCGATAGACACCGACCGACGACGCCCGCCAGGCAGGGAGCGCGACGTCCCCAATCGCCGCGAGCAGCGTCGGATAGACCATCGCCGTGCCAATTCCCAGCAGCGTGAGACCGAGCGCGTACCACGCGAAGCGAGCCGAGAGGATTACGACGATGATCGCGGCTGCCTGGAGCCACATGCCAGCAACAATCAACCACTTTCGCCCTACACGATCAGAGAGGGCACCGGTGCCGAGTTGGAAGACCCCCCACGTGGCGGGATAAATGGCGGCAAGCATTCCAATCCGCTCGAGGCTCAGATTCGCGGCGGCGAACACGAGCGGAAACAATCCCCACGCCATCCCGTCGTTCAAGTTGTTCACAAGCCCCGCCTGACTGATGCTCGAGAGATTGCGATCCGTGAGCGTGGTTCGCCAGAACACCTCGCGTGCACCAAGCACGGCTGACGAGGGACCGCGCTGTATCGATTCGAGCCTGACGTGCGCGCTGGTCTCACGAATCACAAACACCGACAGCCCCAATCCAAGCGCCACAAACACGATCCCGGGATAGAAAGGTTCTGGTCGCAGCCCTTGACGCGCCGCAATCCAACCCGTGAGGAGCGCGGCGCCCGCGACCGCGACGTAACCCGCGAACTCATTCAACCCCATCGCAAGACCACGTCGTCTCGAGCCCACGAGATCGATCTTCATGATGACCGTCGTGGACCACGTGAGCCCCTGACTGATGCCCAGAAGAGCATTGGCGGCGAGAATCCAGTTCCACTGTGGTGCCCACATGAGGATGAACGGGACGGGCACCGCAACCAGCCACCCAATAACGAGCATCCGCTTGCGCCCGATTTGGTCTGCGAATTGGCCCGCCGCGTAGTTGCTGAACGCTTTCGTCAGGCCGAAGACCACGATGAACGACAGCACGGCAGCGCGGGCAACAAGGTGGAATTCCTGCTCCGCGATCGCCGGCAGGATGCTCCGTTCCGTCCCGACCATCGCGCCGACAAATGCGTTGACGATCACGAGGAGGGTGAACTGCGCGAGATTCTCGCGGAGTCCCAGACGGACCGGCGCTCGTGCACCGGCCGTCGCCGCGACGCTCGTCACACGTGCGTCTCGAGTCGCGCCTGGCCGCGGTTGGCCGCCAGGATTCGTTCCATTTCGGCAGGTTTCGGCGGTACGTCCGCAAGCGCGTTGACAAACGCCTCCCGGTCAAGAGACAGCATCGTGTTCCAACGGCGTTCAAAGGCGATCGTGCTCGACGGCTTTCCACTGAGGCCGGCGCCGCACAGTGAACCGGAAAAGTGACCGGGAAACACCTCGAGATCGCCAGGCAGCGTGAGGAGCTTCTCGTGAATGCTGTCGTAGAGCTCCGCCGCGTTCTGGCGGGCGCGCCC
>DAIRVG010000282.1:0-5153 GCA_036802945.1 Vicinamibacterales bacterium | reverse complement strand
ATCAAGATGGAGATCGGCTCGGCCTTCCCGCTCGACGAGAAGATGACGATGGAGATCAAGGGCCGGCACCTGATTGAAGGCGTGCCGAAGACGATCACCATCAGCGACGAGGAGATTCGCGAGGCGCTCGCCGAAACGGTAAACGTCATCGTTGACGCCGTCCGCGTCGCGCTCGAGCGCACGCCGCCGGAGCTTTCAGCCGACATCGTCGACAGGGGCATCGTGCTCACGGGCGGGGGCTCGATGTTGAAGAACCTCGACAAACGGCTTCGAGAGGAAACGGGGTTGCCGCTGGCGATGGCGGAGGATCCGCTGTCATCGGTCGTGCTCGGCGCGGGCAAGATGCTGTCGGACTTCAATTTATTGAGGAAGATCTCAATTGATTAGGAGCGGCGTTCGCCGTCACGGGCCACAGAGACACAGAGACACAGAGAATTTTTTGTTGGACCTCTGTGTCTCTGAGTCTCTATGGCTTGTGGTGGTGAAAGTTGCTGCGCGTTAAGCAATGGCCCTCGTCGATATCCGCCAGCGTACCGGCTATCTTTTCCTCACGTTGATTGTCGGCCACGTCATCCTGATCTCCACGCAGGTCACGACCAACCGCGGCGTGCCGCTGCTCGAGGGGGCCGTGTTCGGCGCTTTTTCCGAAGTGCAGCGAGCCTCGAACGCGATCGGCGACGATGTCCGCCTCTGGTGGGAGGACTATTTTGCGCTCAAACAGGTGCGCGCCGACAACACCAAGCTGAAAGAGGAGCTCGCCGAACTGCGCGTCCGGCTGCAGCAGGAGCGCGGCGTCGCGGAGCAGTCGCGAACGCTGCAGAACCTGCTGAATCTCAAGACGAGCGTCACCCTGTCGACGACCGCTGCGAGTGTCATCGCCGGCGGCGCAAGTCCCGAGTTCAGGACGATCACGATCGACAAGGGAACAAACGACGGGCTTCGACCGGATATGGCGGTGATTGCGCCGGCGGGAGTCGTCGGGAGGATCATCCTGCCGACCGGCAGGGCTTCAAAGGTTCAGCTTCTCATGGATCGCAATGCTGCGGCAGGGGCGATCATCGAGCGCACGCGCGCGCAGGGAGTCGTCATTGGCTCGGGCGCGGAGCAGATGAGGATGGACTACGTGGCGGGTTCGGCCGACGTCAAAATAGGGGATACCGTCGTGACCTCGGGCATTGACGGCATTTACCCTAAGGGCTTTGTCATAGGTCAGATAGAATCCGTACACCGGGGCGCGGGCGTGTACAGCACGATCGTGATTCGCCCGGCCGTAGATTTTTCGGCGCTGGAAGCGGTGCTCGTCGTGCAGACGCCGGCGACAGCGGTCTCTGACGCAGTCGCGGCTCCGGGTTCAAACCAGGATCACGAGTGAAAACCGCCGGCGTTTTCATCGCGATAGCTCTGGCGCTCGGGTTGCAGTCGAGCCTTACTCGATTCGTGGTCCGGGGGACGGTCGCGCTGGACCTGGTGCTCATCGTCGTCGTTTATGTTGCGCTCACCACCGGGCCGGTCACCGGGATGCTCGCCGGGAGCGTAGCGGGCATTGCGCAGGATGCGCTCTCAAGCGGTACCCTTGGCATCGGTGGGCTGGCGAAGACGATCGTGGGTTTCGCGGCCGGCGTGATCGGCCAGCAGTTCATCGTGACGGCCGCGTTTCCGCGCTTCGTGATGTTCGTCGCAGCGACGATCGTGCACGCCGCGTTGTTCATGGGGTTGTATGTGCTGCTCGGGCTGCGGGAGTTTCCCTCGCCCTGGATGGCGGTATTCAGTCAGTCGGTTGCGAACGCGGCGGTTGGCATGATCGCGTTCATTATCATCGAGGCGCTTCCCGGCGCGATGGATCGCCGCAAGTTCTCGAAACGCGCGAGACGGTAAATTACGTAGAGGCCCACCTCGAGGTCGGCCCGGAAGACATCTATGGCAGTCACCGAAGATCGCCGCCGTATCACTGTCCGCCTGACCGTGCTGCAGGTGGGCGCTGTCGTGGTGTTCGCCACGCTCGCCATCAGCTTCTGGCTCCTGCAGATCGTGCAGCACGCCAAGTTCGAGGAGATGGCGGAGAACAATCACCAGCGGACGCTGGCGCTGCGAGCGCCGCGCGGCATCGTGTACGACCGCGACGGACGGGTGCTCGTCGAGAACCGCCATTCCTTCACCATCTCCATCGTCCGCGAACACACCAAGGATATCGACCGCACGGTCCGGCTGTTGTCGGCGGTCGCCGGTCTCGACCCGAACGACGTCAAGGCGATCGTCGCGCGACACCGCAGCGAGCCGACCTACCGACCGATCGTGGTCGTCGAAGACGCGTCCCTCGCGCAGGTTGCTGCGATCACGGCGCGGCGGCTCGATTTCGAGTTGCCCGACGTTGTCGTCGAGGAAGTGCCGACGCGCCAGTACCCGGCCCTGGCGGCGCATCTCTTCGGGTATGTGGGCGAGGTCAGCGACGCGATGGTGGCGTCGGACAACACGCTCAGGAGTGGGGACATCGTCGGCCAGTCGGGCATCGAGAAGATCTATAACGGGCTGCTGAAGGGGGAGGACGGCGCCAAGGTTGTGGTCGTCAACAGCCTCGGTCGCGAAATACGCACACTCGACGAGGAGTCGCCGACGGAAGGCAAGCGAATGCAGCTCACGGTCGATTACGACCTGCAGAAAGCGGTCGAAGACGGCTTCAAGGGGCTCGCGGCGGATGAGATTGCAACGGCCGGCGCAGCCGTCATCCTCGACCCTTCGAACGGCGAAGTGCTTGCGTTTACCAGTCAGCCCGCGTACGACCCGAACGCGTTTGCGGCGGGTATCGATCGCGCCACATGGAATTCGCTCATGGCCGACGATGAACGGCCGCTGAACGACCGCGCGATCCAGGGACGCTACTCACCGGGATCGACCTTCAAGATGGCTGTCGCACTGGCGGCGCTGGAGGAAGGGGTCATCACGCCCGACTTCAAAGTGCATTGCGGCGGCAGCGCAAATTTCTACGGCAACATTTTCCAGTGCTGGAAAAAAGGCGGCCACGGCACGATCGATCTCCGACACGCGATCGAGCAGTCATGCAACGTGTTCTTCTATACCGTCGGCAACATGGTCGGCGTCGACAAGATCAACAAGTGGGCGACGCTCCTCGGCATCGGCGTTCGGAGCGGGATCGACCTTCCCAACGAGGTCACCGGTCTCGTGCCGTCCACTGAGTGGAAGCGGCAGCGGATGCACGAGAAGTGGTATCCCGGAGAGACGATTTCGGTGGCGATCGGTCAGGGTGCGGTGTCGGTGACGCCCGTGTCGATGGCGGTCTACATGGCGACGCTCGCGAACGGCGGTACGCGGGTCACGCCGCACCTGGTGAAGGCTGTCGACCAGAACGATGGCAAGGGTTGGGTTCCCGTTCCGGCCCCGGCGCCGCAGTCGAAGGTCGATATCGATCCGAACAAGCTGCAGGCGATTCGAGACGGTCTGTGGATGGTCGTGAACGGCGCCGGCACGGGTCACAATGCGCAGCTGAAAGGGTACGACGTGTCCGGCAAGACGGGGACGGCACAAGCCATCTCGCTCAAGGGCGGCCGCGGCAGGACGGAGAAGCGCTTCCAGGATCACGGCTGGTTTGTCTTCTTCGCGCCTCGCGATCATCCGCAGATTGCGGGAGCCATCCTGGCCGAGCATGGTCTGCACGGGTCGAATGCCGCGATCGTCGCCAAACACGTGATGGAAGTCTTTTTCGCGAAGAAGGAAGGGCGGCCGCTGCCGGAGCTGAAGATCCGCGGCATTGAAGGACCGGATGTGCCCACCGACAATCCCAACTCGCCGCCGCCGGTCGCGACGCAGCCCGCCACGCCGCTGCCGGGCGCCGAGTCGACGGTCGCCGTCGGAACCAGGTAAGGGACATGTTCGAGCGCCGGCTTTACTACCACATCGACTGGGCAATGCTGGCGGGGATCCTCGCGCTGTGCGCGATTGGTCTCGCGCAGATTTTCAGCGCCACCGGCGGGTTCACGCGGATCTACTACACGCAGATCTACGGAATTGTGCTGGGCCTGTTCGCCATGGCTCTCTGCCTCACGATCGACTACCGGTCGCTTGCCGACAAGTCGCATTGGATTTTCCTCGCGGTGCTCCTGCTCTTGATGTACGTCCTGTTCTTCGGCGTCATCCGCGGGGGCTCGCGGCGCTGGATCGATCTCGGAGTCGTCAACCTGCAACCATCCGAGTTCGCGAAGGCGGCGCTCGCCCTCGTGCTCGCCAAGTTCTTCGGCGACAGCCGCCGCGGCGCGATCAGCCACGAAGACCTCGCGATCGCGGCCTGCATTACCGCGGTCCCGCTGATCCTCGTCGCGCGCCAGCCGGATCTCGGGACTGCGGTGACGCTCATCCCGGTGGCGTTCGCCATCGCGTACGTCGCCGGCATGCCGATGCGGATCATCGGCGTCCTTGCGCTCGCGGCGGTGCTGGTCGCGCCGGTTGCGTGGAAATTCGCGCTGCAGGACTATCAGCGCGGGCGCATTTCGACATTTCTCGATCCCGCGCAGGACGCCAAGGGCGCGGGGTACCAGCAAATTCAGGCGCGGATCACCGTGGGATCCGGCGGCCCGTGGGGAAAAGGTTTCACGAAGGGCACGCAGGGCCAGTTGCGTTTCCTTCCGGTCGCACATAATGACTTCATCTTCTCGGTGCTTGCCGAGGAGCAGGGATTCGCGGGCGTGCTGGTCACGCTCGGGTTGTATCTGTTCGTCATTCTTCGCGCGCTCGAGGCGGCACGGCTTGCCAAGGATCGAGTGGGCGCGTACCTGGTGCTGGGGGTGCTGGCCAGCTTCACGTTCCAGGTGATTTACAACGTAACGATGTCGGCCGGCCTCGCGCCGGTCAAGGGATTGACGCTTCCGCTCATGAGCTACGGCGGCTCCTCCATGATTGCAACCTTGGCGGCGTTCGGCCTGATTCTCAACGTACGGATGCGTCGTTTTACAAATTAGGGGGACGGGCTTAAAAGCCGTCCCTACAAGGGCCGTGCTATGACTGCGCCGCTGTGGATCGTGCTGACGTGCCTGCTGGTGCGGGCGGCTGGGATCCGTGTGGTGTGCTCTGCGTGGCCGTCCGGGAGCTTCGGGCATGACCAAGGAGATGATCATCTCCTCGAGCGCCCACGAAACACGGGTCGC
>DAIRVG010000281.1:2803-5158 GCA_036802945.1 Vicinamibacterales bacterium | reverse complement strand
GCGATCGTCGTCGCTCTGCTCGTGTTCGTGTCCACAGGGCTTGCCCAGAGCGGTCGCGGTGCCATTACGGGGACGATCGTCACCGATGGTGGCGACGCTGTTGGCAGTGCCACGATTCAGGCGAAGGAGCAGTCCACCGGCAAGGTGTTCACTGCGGTCACATCGAAGACCGGCCGCTACAGGCTGGCTGACCTCCCGGCAGGCACCTACGAGATCTCTGTCCCCCAACTCGGATTGCGAACGTCCCGCTACGCGAAGCCGAACGTTGTCGTCGAAGCGGCGAAGACGCTGTCGCTCGATATCGCGCTGATGCCGAACAACTTTGGCATCCTTGGCGACGACGCGGGGTTCCTCCAGATGATGAACAAGTACGCAGACATCAAGGGACCGGCGCCGCGCATGCCCGATGGACATCCTGACTTCTCCGGCGTCTGGCTGGCCAACGTGGATCCGAACCCGGAGCCCGCGTCGATGCTGCCGTGGGCCGTCGCCGAGTGGACCCGCCGGCGGGACGCGAATTTCGCAGGCATGCCGACGGCGACCTGCCTGCCGACCGATCCGACGCTGACGCTCCCGGTCTTCTACAAGATCATCCAGACGCGTTCGCTGCTCGTGCATCTGTTCGAGCAGGATCCGCATTACCGTCAGACTTTCCTGGACGGACGCGGCCATCCGAAAGATCCCGACCCGACGTGGATGGGCCATTCCATCGGCACGTGGGAGAAGGACACGCTCGTCATCGATACGGTGGCGCTCAACGACAAGAGCTGGCTCCTGCAGGCCACGTGGCTTCCGCATACCGAAATGCTTCACATCGTCGAGCGGTACCGCCGGCCCGATCTCGCACATCTGAACATCGACGTCACGATCGAGGATCCCGGTACATTCATCAGACCGGTCGAGCGGCACGTGATGTGGCAGCTTGCCCCTGGCGAGGAGCTGATGGAGGCCGTCTGCGCCGAGAACAACAGGTTTGAGGAGAACGCGGGACTAAAGTGAGGAGGCTCCTGTGAAGCCGATTGCGATTGCCCTGGTGCTGTTCGTCTCAGGCTCCGGCGCGTTTGCCCAGACCATCCGGGGCACCGTACGAAATCCTGACGGCATTGTCGCGGGCGCGTCGATTCAGGCGAAGCAGCAGTCCACCGGAAAGACGTTCACGACGATCAGCGGGAAGTCGGGAGAGTACACGCTGAGCCCCCTGCCTGAAGGAGCCTACGAGATCTCCGTTCCGCAACTGGGCATTACGTCGGCGCGCTTCGTCCAGCAGGACGTCGTCGTCCAGGCGGGAAAGGCGACGCTGCTGGATATTGCGCTCAGGAAGATGAATCAGGGCATCGTGGGCGATGACAATGCTTATCTGGCGATCCATAACAAGTACGCCAACGTGCGGGGGCCGACGCCGCGTACTCCTGACGGCCGGCCCGATTTAACCGGCATATGGAACGCGAACGTCGATCCCAATCCCGTGCCGGTTTCATTGCTGCCGTGGGCTGCCGACGTCATGAAGGTCCGGGTTGCCACCAACTTCCGCGATCAGCCGTCGAGTGTCTGTTTGCCTGACGATCCCACGCCGACCCTGCCTCTTCTCCATAAGTTCGTTCAGACGCGAACGCTCATGGTGCAGCTGTTCGAGCAGGAGCCGCACTACCGGCAGATATTCCTTGATGGCCGCGAGCACCCGAAAGACGCGGATCCCACGTGGATGGGGCATTCCATCGGCAAATGGGAGAAGGACACGCTCGTCATCGATACGACCGGATTCAACGACAAGACGTGGATTCTCTTTGGCGAGGGTCTGCCGCATACCGAGATGCTTCACATGGTCGAACGGTATCGGCGCCCCGACCTCGGCCATCTCACGATTGACCTTACCCTCGAGGACCCCGGAACGTTCATCAAGCCGATCGAGCGTCACATGACGTGGGAGCTCGCACCCGGGGAAGAAATTCTCGAGAGCATTTGCAACGAGAACAACAAGTTTGAGAGCAATGCCGGGATTAAGTAGCTGGAGGGTTGCATGACAGACACGTTCCGTTTGCTTGCCCTGGCGATCGCGGCAACGGTCTGTGCCGGAACGTCCGTTGGCGCCCATCACTCGTTCGCCGCGGAATTCGACATTACCAAGCCGATGACGCTCACGGGCAAAGTGACGAAGCTGGAGTGGACCAACCCACATGCGTACGTGTACGTGGACGTGCAGGACCCGCAAACGGGCATGGTCACAAACTGGGCGATCGAAATGGGCAGTCCCAACGGACTGACGCGCCTTGGATGGACGCGGAACGTGCTGAAGCCCGGTGACGCCGTCACGATCGAAGGCTCGCTCGGACGCTACAAGCCCAATCTTGCCAACGC
>DAIRVG010000281.1:0-2703 GCA_036802945.1 Vicinamibacterales bacterium | reverse complement strand
TATGCGGAAGCTGATCGCTTGTGGCGCCTGCGCCGCGCTCGCCTTCATAGCGAGTGCCGGCGCCGCGCTGCACAGTGCTCAACAACCGTCGACACAATCGGCGACGCGCGCCACTCGCCCGACCGGATTCCTCTTCGATGACCTGTATCTTCGGCACCTCTCCGGGGACACGGGCCACCCGGAACGACCTGAGCGCCTGGTTGCGGTTGTGCGCGGCCTCGAGAGAGCGGGACTCTCCAAGGATCTCAGCGCGATTACCTCGCGGCCAGCGACCGACGATGAACTAGCGCTTGTGCACGATCGCGCCTACATCGATCTTGTCAAACGCGAGCTGCAAAGCGTAATCGGTGTGAAACAACTCAGCACCGGAGATACCGATGTCACCGCAGGTTCGCTTGCGGCCGCCCGGGCCGCCGCCGGCGGGGTGCTGAACGCTGTTGACGGCGTGATGAGCGGCCGCCTGAAGAACGCCTTCTGCGCCGTTCGGCCGCCTGGGCATCATGCCACGCGCAACCGAGGCATGGGCTTCTGCATCTTCAACAACGTCGCCATCGCGGCGCGCTACCTCCAGAAGATGCACGGCATTCGCCGCGTGCTCATCGTCGACTTCGATTATCACCACGGTAACGGAACGCAGGACATCTTCTACGAGGACGACTCGGTCTTCTATTTCAGCACGCACCATTACGGCGCGTATCCAGGCACGGGGAGCGCGGCGGAGACGGGTGCCGGTAAGGGAGTTGGCACGACACTGAACGTGCCGCTGCCGCCCGGCGCGGGGGATGCGCAAATTGTCGCGGCGTTCGAACAGAAGCTTGTTCCAGCCGCGCGGCGGTTCAAGCCGGACTTCATCCTGATCAGCGCCGGTTTCGACGGCATGCGCAATGACGTCCTCGGCAGGTTCGACATCACGCCGGCGGGTTACGCGGCGATCACGCGTATCGTGGTTCAACTCGCCAACGAATTGTGCCAAGGCCGCATCGTGTCGGTGCTGGAAGGTGGCTATCGGCTTGATGGACTGGCGGAAAGCGTCGCTGCCCACGTGAAAACGCTGAGAGACCAGCCCTGAACGCGCCGCGTTCAGCGCCGGCGTTCCGTCGGAGTCATCACAGCCAGCAACTTCTCTTCTTGACCGGCAGTCACGACAATTGACGCCGACCACGGCTGGTAGCCCTTCGCGTCGAGATCCAGTCCGATCTGATGCTCGCCAGGCGTGACATTGGTCACGACCATCGGCGTTTCACCGACAACCCGGTCGTCGAACGATACGCGTGCTCCCACCGGGCGAGAGGTCACACGCAACGAGCCGGTCGTCGGCACGGCGGCCGATTCAGGCGCGGCGCCAGCAACGCTCGATGACCCCTCGGCCGCTTCGCGCCTGACCGGGTGCGGCGCCGCGGGTGCGCGAGTCGGACTTGCCGATGCGGCTGTTTGGACCGTCTCGTTTGCCGGAGATGGTTGCTGGGTGGCCGGACGACCAGAGATGAACAACCACGCGCCCACAAACCCTGCCAGGGCCGCCAGGGACAAGGGAAGGAGCCACACGCCGGTCAGCTCGTACTTCGCACGGTAGACAACGGCTGGCTGAGGTGCTTCGACGGGGGGTGCCGTCTCGCGCGAGGGTCTGGAATCGGATGGACGGTAGCCGCGCAATTGCTCGAACGCGGCGTTCACGTCCTTCAGCTTTTCCTGCGCTTTCGCCCGGAGACGCGCATCCGACCCGAACCGATCCGGATGCCATACCTTGATCAGATCCCGATACGCCTCCTTGATGGCCTGCTCGGTCGCATCCGGCGCAAGCCCGAGCACGCGCAACGACTGTTCAAATGTGTCCCGCATGGATTCCGGCAGTCCTATATATCGGCCTCTGACGCCTCCGTCTCCACGCCGCGGCCGCTGCAGGCCAGGCATCGTTCGAGCCGATAAGAGGACAGATCCCAGCCAGCCCGGAGGTGTGCCTGTGCGTAGTACTCGTCGTGTGTGGATTGCAAGCGTCGTGGCGCTGGTGCTTGCCACAACCACCATCATGTCGGCGGACACCAATCAGAACGCATTCAAAAAGAACTGGGTCGGACGCCGCGTCGTCGTAAACGGGCCGCTCTACTCGCTCGTGTACAAAGAGCGCAGCCTGCGCGGGTCGATTCGCGCCGATCGTGACGGCCTCACGGTCGTGACTCCATTTGCCGGAACGTATTTCCAGTTCGATGGGCGCCATCGCGTCGACGACGTCATCGAGCACGACGTCCAGAAAATCGCCGAGGCGGTGAAACGTGCCTATATCAAGGACAAACTGAGCGACGAGGGATTTACTCAGGTCATTGAGCCCGTCATGCTGGCGCACTACGACCGCGGCGTCGAGCTGGTGGTCAGAGCGGCGCAGGTGGACCTCGACACGGTCCGTCTCAAGCTTTCGCTGGCCGCTGACGGCGATGATGACGTCGTGACGTCGGTGACTGTCAAATGGCCTGCACCGCTGTCGAAGTCGTTCTCCGAGCGCGGCGACGTCGAAGATCTGATTCAGCAGTTTCTGACGCTCAAGTGACCTTCACGTAGCTCGGAACGAACAGCAGATCGAACAGCCTTCGGCAAACCCCAACACGGGATGCCCGCGATGGGCCGGTTACAGAAACGCGGCGTCCGACGCACTCGCTCGCTCCTATCTCAAGCCAGCGTTGACGGCATAGGAACTAGAGGGCGCGAAGT
>DAIRVG010000280.1:0-5169 GCA_036802945.1 Vicinamibacterales bacterium | reverse complement strand
GGTTCGTGAACCAGCTCGAATCCGGCACCTCGTCAATCGTGTTGATGTTCTGGGCCCGCGTGCCCGATGGCTTGAAGCCAGAGACGACGAACAGACCGTACACCTGCTCGTACAGCTGCTGAATGGGGGAGGGCTGCGCTTCCGACGCGTTCTGAGACTCCGGTTCGCGTGAAATCGGATCGTCGTCGTAGAAGCGCGGCGTCTGGGTCGAGACGCCAGCGGCGAGCAGGCCAAGCGCGACCACGACCAGAGCGAGCGGCCGAACGCCTGAGCACGTTGTGAATGACCATCTCGGCATGGGAGGCAGCATTAGAAAACCGCGGAAGTCGCGACCACGAGGATCAGGCCGTCACTGCCCCGCGCCAACTCGACGCGGAGCGGCGTTGAGATGGGCCCGTGAAAGCGAACGCCAAAGCCGTAGTCGTGCTTCAGCCCGTCGAAGTCGAGATCGGATCGCCGCGCGGTCACCTTTCCTGCGTCGTAAAACACCGCCGAGTCGAGATAACGGCTGGCCATGATGCGCCACTCCCCCTGAAGGAGCAGACTGTTCTGATCGCGGAATCGCAGGCTCGTATAGCCCCGCAGCGTGGAGCTGCCGCCAAGAGTGGGCATCATGAAGAACGGCATCGCCTGTCCGCCTTTGTCGAATGTGGTTCGGGCGAGCACGCGGAAGGAGAAGGCCCAGGTTTCGCGTAAAACCGGAAAATGTTGGACGGCCTCGTAATCGACCTGCTGGAAGCCGAACGCTTTGTCCCTGTCGTTGTAATCGTGAGCAGTGATGCCGTAGTAGCCCCCGCGCCGCGAATAACCGGGTGAGGTCCGCCAGTCGAAGCCAACCGTGGCCTGGGTGTGCACGTAGGTGGGATCAGCGCCCAGCCCGGGCAGCGTCGCCGGCGTATACACGGTCTCGACCGAAGGGAACCGACCGAGACCAGGTTCCTGCGACCACTTTGTCCACTCGACACCTGGACGAAGCACCAAGTACTGCCGTGTCGGCCAGAGGGTCAGCAGTGCCGAGGCATACGGACGCTTGAACCGGTAGCTCGTACGGTCGTCTTTCGATGTGTCCACCCCGAGCCCGTAGAAGCCGACTTGTGTCGCGTCGCGCCAACCGCCGAGCACAGACAGCGCGCCGCGACGGTGGAGGAGGCGAGGGGCGACGAACTCCATCTCAGCACGCTTGTAGTTGGACACCGAATAGCTGCCCCGCACATCCACGAAGTTGTACGAGCTCACGTGCTGCGTGTAACCAGCGCCCAAGGCGAAGCTTCCGCCTGAATACGCCGATTCGAAGAACGGGTGCAGGTGCTTGCCCTGGCCGGTCAGGATGCCTTCGACTCTGGTTGCGAGCCGTTCGCCCCTGGTCGGGACATAGGGGTGCAGGGTTCCGAGCTTTTCCGCTTGCGCCTGTTCGATGGCCGCCTGCCGCGTCGTGGGCTCAGGTTGCTGCGCCAATGCGACGCCCGCGGATTCAGTCAGTGCAATCAGTGTGAATAGAGTCAACAACCCAAGACAGCGCATCGATCACTCACGTAAGAAGACGAGTTGCCGCACGGGACGGCAATTCATATTTACCACGAATATCTCTGGACCGCGCGAGCCTCAGACGCGCCGAGGGGTTTAGCCGGGGCCGCGGACGACACCACTCGACCTGTCGAGAGATCAGAGACGACAGTCGTATGCTAGGTGAGACGCCACTTTCGGCTGTCCTCGCAGTCCGGTATCCTTGAAGAGCATATGTTCTCCAGCGGTCGTCGGTTCGTGCTGTGCTTCACGCTGTGCCTGACGACAGGCGCCACACTGACGCCGGCCCTGGCATCGGGTGATGCGGAAGCTGGCGCGGATGCGCCGATCGATCGCTTTCGAAGGGTCGATGCACGTCTCTACCGTGGGGCCCAGCCCGACGCGGAAGGGTTTCGCTACCTGCAGCAACTCGGAGTACGGACAGTCATCAACCTGCGGGAGGAGGCGGACGCCGTCCGCACCAATGAGCGGCGTATCGTCGAGTCGCTCGGGATGACGTATGTGTCACTGCCGGTCAAGGACGGCAGTATCTTTACCGCCTCACGCCGTATACCCGAGGAAACGGTTCGGACGTTCCTCGACCTCGTCGTGACCACGGCACCCGGACCGATATTCGTTCATTGCCGGCGCGGCACGGACCGAACCGGCGCACTCGTGGGACTCTACCGGATCGCGCAGCACGGGTGGAGTTCTGCCGAGGCCCAGGCCGAAGCACGCCAAGTGGGCATGCGTTGGTGGTATTCCGGGCTGAGACGTCAGATCGCGGAATTCGGGGGCACGGCGCGATCCGGATCACTGAGTCAGGGTGTGCTCCCCGAGTAGTTCACGCGCCGGGCTGGCGCCAGTTTTTTCCTCATCCGATTCTTTCGCTCACCCGCACGACATTCGTTCTGGAGACGGCCGCTTCAGTCGCACTTCGCACGCATGAACGCGGAGGTGGGGAGCCGCCCCGTCGGCTGGCAGGTATGATCGATGTCCCGTGGCGGACAAGCCGGTCGACAACACACCTCTGGGACGGCTGCGCGGCCTCTACGAATGGCTGACCCGAGCGGCGGCGTCTTCGCCTCCGTCTCCGAGTATCGCGAGCGATCCCACCCGAGCGGGCCTGCCGGCTCACATCGCGCACTACACAATCGCGCGCAAGCTGGGGGAAGGCGGGATGGGCGTCGTGTACGCGGCGCGCGACGAGCGGCTCGAGCGAACTGTTGCCCTGAAGACCATGTCGTCGCTCGCCAATGAAGAGACGGCGCGCAAACGCTTCTGGCGCGAGGCCCGGGCTGCGGCGAGCGTCAATCATCCGAACATCTGCCAGATCTACGAAATCGGTGAGGACGCTGGCGAGCTGTTCATCGCGATGGAACTTCTGGAGGGTGAGGCGCTGGCCGAGCGCTTGCGCCGGGGATCGCTGAGCGTGTCGCAGGCGGTGCCCATCAGCCTCGAAATACTGGCCGCGCTTTCGGCGTTACATGCCCGCGGTATCGTTCACCGCGACCTCAAGCCGTCGAACGTATTCCTCACGCCACACGGCGTGAAGCTGCTCGACTTCGGCCTCGCGCTCCCTGAGCCTGAGCGATCGCTCAGTTCGGTCGCTGGGCTGACGCGACCCGGCGTCGTCATGGGGACGCCGCGCTACATGGCGCCCGAACAGGCGACAGGCGATACCGTCGATGCTCGTAGTGATCTGTTCGCGGTGGGTGCCATCCTCTTCGAGATGCTCGCGGGCCGCCCGGCGTTCGCAGGGCGCAACGCGCTCGAGATCCTGCATGCCACGCTTTACGAACAGCCCGGAGCCCTCACTGGCTCGCCTGTCGTGGCGGCGGTGGACCGCGTGATCCGCCGATCGTTGGCCAAGCGGCCTGCGGAGCGTCCGGCGTCGGCCGACTCGATGGCCGAGGAACTCCGCGCCGTCCGCAGCGTGGACGGCGACGACACGCCGGCCCTGGTCCACGCGCTCACACGCCTCGTGGTGCTGCCGTTTCGGGTCCTCCGCCCCGATCCCGAAACGGACTTTCTCGCTTTCAGCCTGCCGGACGCCATCGCGACGTCGTTGTCGGGCATCGGCTCATTGATCGTGCGCTCCAGCGCCACCGCTGCGCGCTTCGCCGGGGAGGTGCCGGACTTCAAGGCCCTGGCGGCCGAGGCCGACGTCGACCGGGTGGTCATGGGAACGCTGTTGCGGTCTGGCGACCAGTTGCGGGCCGCGGCCCAGCTCGTCGAGGCGCCGGGCGGGACGCTACTCACATCCCATACGATCCAGTCATCGCTGGGCGATCTGTTCCGGCTGCAAGACGATATCGCGCGCCGTGTGGTGGAGGCGCTTTCGCTCCCCCTGGCGGGGTCCATGGCGTCGCCCGTGCCCGATGCGCCGCAGAACCCGCGCGCCTATGAGTTCTACCTTCGAGCGAATGAGTTGGCTCGCACCTACGAGGGGCTCGCCCGCGCGCGCGACTTGTATCTCCGGTGTCTCGAGCTGGATCCAACCTTCGCGCCCGCGTGGGCTCACCTCGGTCGCTGCCACCGCGTCATCGGCAAGTACATCGAGGGGACACCCGACAGCGAGACGTACGCGCAAGAGGCCCTCAACCGCGCGCTCGCGCTCAACCCGCGGCTCTCGGTGGCGCACAAGTTCTACGCAAACCTCGAGGCGGACATCGGTCAGACGCAACACGCGCTGATGCGGCTTCTGGGTGAGGCCAACCGTCACGGCAATGATCCTGAGTTGTTCGCGGGGCTCGTCCACGCCTGTCGCTATTGCGGACTCTATGACGAATCTATCGGTGCCCACGCTGAGGCACGCCGGCTCGACCCGAACGTCCCCACGAGTTTCGAGCAGACGCTGTTGATGACGGGCGACATCAACCGACTCCTGGCCGTGGAGCCGACTCACCTCGACCCGGGCGCCGATGAAGGCATCCGGGTCATCGGCCTCGGCCTCGCGGGCCGTCGCGACGAAGCCCGCCGGGCGCTCGTCGACATGAGACAGAAGCGGCGTATTCCGTTGTTTCAATCGTGGAGCGAATATCTGATGAGTTGGCTCGATCACCGCGCCACGGACGTGCTCGATGGCATCCCTACCCTCAGCGCCCTGAAGATTCAGGACGACCCGGAGGCTATCTTCCTCGAGGGATGGCTGCTCTGCGATGTCGGTGAGCACGAAAGGGGGCTCGGCCATCTTCAGCGAGCAGTCGCCAAGGGCTATTTCGTGGCTCCGACACTTGCCAGCAGCCGGCAGTTCGACGCGCTGCGAAGCCTTCCCGCTTTCCGGGCGCTCCTCACGGAAGCGGAAGCGGGCCGCAGGCAGGCGCTGGCCGCGTTCCGCGAGGCGGGCGGAGAACCACTTCTCGGCCGGTGACGGACCGCGCCAGGAGGATCGCCGCCACAACTTGGTAGCGGTGACGCGAACGCAGAGACCACAGCAAACAGCTACGCGAGCGACCTGCTGATGCCGGATTTCATGTTCCGGCCGCGTGCCGAGAAGTGCCCGATGACCTTCGACGCGCCTTTCATCTCCCGGGCGTGGGTGAAATGGCAATCCGCGAGGCTCGCGCTGAAGCCACCCCGCGGAAGTGTCATCGGTCGATCGCTACGTGCGCTTCCGGCGATAGCTGCCGGTACGCAGGGCCACGTGGCTCGGCGTCGGCCTCG
>DAIRVG010000279.1:4078-5227 GCA_036802945.1 Vicinamibacterales bacterium | reverse complement strand
CGCGAGAACAATTGCGATAACGACCCGGGACGATGGTTTCATGAACACCTTGGGAGTTGGGAGTTGGATGTTGGGAATTGTCTTATCTCCCAACGAAGAACTCACGTGATTGCGTGTCGAAACAAAGCGCTGAGAGATAGAGCGGATCGATCGTCTGCGCGTCGGGAAACTTGTCGCGCACGGCAATGCCAAGCGGATAAATCGGCATGTCGAAGTGCGCCCCGACGCCCGTCTCGTCCTCGTGATGGCTGGGAAGGACGATGCGCGGCTTGAAGGTTGCCACGATCGGCATCGACTCCTCGTTCTGCCTCGTCGTGTTGAACCGCCCCGTATACGCGACGATGCCGATGTCCGTGCGCGGAATGTTCGCGAACGCCGCCTTCTGCTCGGCGGAGATCTGCCCCGCGGTATCGGTGTACGCGATCCTGTAACCATTGTCGAAGGTGATCAGATAGGTCAGCGTGCCCTCGCTGTCGATCCGCGGACCGCCGGCGCCGCGCCGCTGCAGCCGCTGCGTACCGCCTTTTTCCTCCTCGGTCTGCGGGCGGCCATAGAACTCCGGCACGAGCTGCGCGTACAGCGTCATCAGCTTGTTCACCGGCTCGGGGCGGCCACCTGCGTGTCGCGCGTGGATCGACTGGACAGTAAAGCCGTTGAACTTCTGGCTCTCGCCGCCCTTCCACGTCACGACCTGCGCCTCCGGAACGCCGTTCATCTTGAGCCACTCGGCGGTTGGAGGGCCGCCGTACATCTTCGCGTTCGTCTGCCTGGCAACTTCGGGCGCGTCGGCAATGTGATCCCAGTGGCCGTGGCCGAAGAACACGGCGTTTGCGCGTTTGAAGTCGGCCGGCAGGACGCCGAGCGGCCTCGCAGGCCACACGCGCGAATAAAAGGTGTCGAACAAGATCACCTGATCCCGGTACGCCAGCTCATAATTCGAGACGCCGAGGTAGCGCATCACGATCGTGTTCTGCCCCTTCGGCATCGGGCCGCCCGAGGCGGCAATCTTCGTCGTGGAGCACGCCGGATCCTGCGCGAGCGCCGCCATCCCTTTTCCCTGCGCGCCAACGGTCGCCGGGTTCGCGATTAACAGCGCGACGAGCGCGCCAGCGGCCGCCGTCAGCAAACCAACTCTCATTCTCGACTCCT
>DAIRVG010000279.1:0-3978 GCA_036802945.1 Vicinamibacterales bacterium | reverse complement strand
TTCCCGCCTCCGCTAAAGCTACGGCGGGCCGCCGAAGCCCGAAGGGCGAAGGCTGGCAGGTCCGCGACACAGAAATCATTCTACTGGTAGAGATCGCCCAGCGCCTTCACGTCGTCGGCTGAGAGCCCGGTTGCCATAGCGCTGCCGATGTCGTTAGGCGAACGCAGCAACGCGCGGTAGTTGCCGAAGTATCTTGGAGCGTCCTCAGGGCGGCGGAACAGGTACATGATGTCGCTGAAATTCGTCGTGTGCTCGAGGCCGAGCGCATGTCCGAGCTCGTGGAGTGCCGTGAGATACGCGACGATCTGCTTTGTGAGGGGCTCCACGGGCACGTCGGCCGCGATAGCCACATCCGCCCGGTCGATCAGGCCCGTCTTTGCATCGAGGTGCGGCCGCGTCTCGCCGTAGTTCCCACCGTCGCGGACGAAGAAGACCTGGATCTCCGCCTCGGTGCGGATCAGGGTTCGTTGAAGCGTCAGTCGTCCCTCGCCAGCCTTCGTCCAGGTCTGCATCGCCCGCTCGACCAGTCGATCTCCTCCGGGTGGCGCGTCCCGACCGTCGATCCAGACCTCAATCACCGCGCGCAGTGGCCAATGCGCGCTGCCGGGGTCCGCTGCCCCAACTGCAACGGTCAACGCCAGGACGCTGAGTGCTGTTCTCATCGCGGCGGAAGCTTACACCGGCCCTGGATTCAGAGGTTTGGATGCCTCCCGGGTTCTTGGATTACAGGAGTGCCCATGCATCTCAAAATGGCGGTAAGTGTCTGCGCAATTGCGGTTTTGGGTTGACGGCACTGGCATGCAACATGTAGCGTGCTCGGGCTGTCTGCGCTCTAATTCATCACGCTGGAACTATGGTCCGTTGTTCGGCCCTAGCGGCCCGGGCGTTTTTGGCACGCCCCGGGTGTTTACGAGGAGATGTAATGCTTCGAATTATTCTTCGATCGCGGGTCCTTCAGCTGGCGCTGTTTCTGCCGGCGGTCCTGCTCGCGTCCACCGCTCCTGCCATGGCGCAGGCGGCGAGCGCATCGGTTTCAGGCACGATTACCGATTCACAGGGCGGAGTCCTTCCAGGCGTCACCCTCACTATTACGAACGCGGAAAGCGGCACGGTGCGCACAAGTGTCACTGAAGCGGACGGCAAGTTCCGCGTGGGCGGCCTGAATCCGGGCCGTTACAACATCACGACGGACCTTCCGGGTTTCCAGATGGTAGAGGTCAAAGACGTCACCCTGCAGGTTGGCCAGGACTACAGTCGCGATTTCCAGCTTGCGCTGTCGACCCTTCAGGAGTCGGTGACCGTCACCGGCGAAGCGCCAATCATCGAGGCCAGCAAGTCCTCGGTCTCCACCGTCATCACGACGGAGCAGATTGAGACGCTACCGATGCAGGATCGCACCGCCTTGTCGCTGTCGCTGCTCCTGCCGGGCGTCGCGGTGGACACGACCCGCGCAAAACGGAACGCCACCAACGTCGGCGCCGGCGTCACCACGAGCGCGACGACCTACCTGGTGGACGGGCTCTCAAACTCCGTGAACAAGAGCGGTGAGCAGCGGCATGACATTCCCGAAGCGGCCATCCGCGAGTTCGCCGTGCATACGACCCAACTCCCCGCCCAGTACGGCCAGCGCGTGGGCGGCGTGGTGAATATCGTCACGAAGAGCGGCACCAACACGCTGCATGGGGAAGCCTTCGAGTTCTTCCGCAACCAGAAGATGAACCGCAACGACATCTTCACGCAGCAGCAGATCGACGCCGGCCGCGCCGACCCACGGTACAAGCGGCATCAGTTCGGTGCCGCGCTCGGTGGTCCGATCATCCCGAACAAGCTGCACTACTTCGCGACGTTCGAGCGGACGCGTGAGCACGCGTTCTTCACCGTGCCTGCGCCGGTGCAGTTCTATCCGAGCCTGGCGGGCAGCTACGAGGGCGGTTCGTTCTCCAACATCGCGTTCGTCCGCGGCGACTACCAGATGAACACGAAGCAGAACCTGTTCTACCGCTACGTCAACCAGCACACAGAGTTCTTCTGCAGCAACTGCGGCGGCACAAGCTCGTCGTTCAGCAACCTCGACAACCTGATCCCGCGCGACATGCATGCGATCGGTCACACATGGGTGCTGTCGAACCGCGTGCTGAACGAGTTCTATTTCATGCGCGCGACCGCCTCGGATCGCAACTACCAGAACAAGGACTACACGCCGGCGAACGTGCTGAACAACGTCGTCACGATGCCAGCGTCGCTCGGTGGCGGCCAGTACATCGGCACTCCGCAGTACCGGTTCCCGAGCCTGATTTGGGGCAACAACCAGTGCCTGTGGCCGTGCCGCACCGGCACGATGACGACGTTCACCGAGGCGCAGGAAACGCTCACCATAAGCGCGGGCAGCCACAACTGGAAGTTCGGCGGGAGCATCCAGTTCTTCCCGACGCACGAGTGGGCGGCCAGCAATCCCGGCACGTGGACGTTCGGTCGCGATCAGTTCTTCGATCCGCTCAACCCGAGCTTCAGCTTCAACTCGCTGACGGCTCCAACGCAGTTCACCGCGGCGTTCCCGAACGTATACCGCGACATTGTCAGCCACACCTACGCGGCGTACGTCTCGGACGAGTGGAAGCCGCTGGCCGGCGTCACGTTCAACCTGGGTCTCCGGTACGACATCCAGACCGGCGTCTGGGATGAGCACCACACACAGGCCGAATATCCGCGCCCACTGCCGTATGTCGATTTCGCGTCGCGCGGCGACAAGAACAACCTCGGCCCGCGCGCCGGCGTGGCATGGGACGTCCGCAACAACGGGCGCTCCGTGGTCCGCGGCGGATACGGCCTCGTGTACACGAACATCACGAACGCCACGCAGGGCACCGAGATTACGGCGCTGAAGCAGAACACCATCATCATCAACAATCCGAGCTACCCCGATCCGTACCAAGGGCGCGACCCCGCCTCGTTCGCGTCCACGGCGCCGCCGAATATCAACATTCTGAGCAACGACCTCGTGAACGCGCCGGTACAGACCTACACGGCGGGTTTCTCGCAGCAGTTGATGGCCGACACCGCGATCAACATCGACAGCGTCTATCAGAAGGCCACGGATTATCTGACGACGGAGAACATCAACACGCCACGGAACGGCGTGCGGCCCTTGCCCGAGTGGGGGCAGATCGTCTCGACCGATCCAATCGGCGAGTGGACCTACAAAGCGTTGCTCGTCCGCCTCGAGAAGCGCCTGTCGCACCGCTTCCAGTACCAGATCTCCTACACGCTGGCGAAGCAGGACGGCAACTATGGAGCCAATGACGCCGTGGGCATCGCGCAGGGGGGCGGACTCACCGACTACTACAATCCCCAGTTCGACCTCGGCCCGCAGAACGCCGACCGCCGGCACGCACTCGTCATCAGTGATGGGTTCCAGCTGCCGGCAAACGTCATCATCGGCACCATCTTCAACTTCCGGACGACAACGCCGTTCAGCGCGCGCGCCGGCGTCGACCTCAACGGAGATGGCGTCTCAACGACCGACTACGTCCCCGGTACGACGAAGAACATGGGCAACCGGGACAACGCGACGATGATCGCAGCGGTCAATGCCTATCGTGCAACATTGAATCTGGCTCCAATTCCGGAAAGCCAGATCGATACGAACACGCTCTATCGCCTCGACCTGCGCGCCAGCAAGGCGATCCTCGTCGGCGGCGGCAGGAGGATCGAAGTGATCGGCCAGCTGTTCAACGTGTTCGGCCGCACAAACCTGGGTGGCGTCGGCAGCACGTATCAGACCAACGCACGGGCGGCGACGTTCGGCCAGATCCTGACCGCACAGCCGAAGCAGCAGGGCGAGGTAGCGATCCGGTTCGTTTGGTAACTCTGAACCTGTAGGGGTCAGGGGTTAGGGGATAGGGCTGTCTACGATTTGGGCGTACCTAACTCCTTCCTGACCCCTGACCCCTGACCCCTAACCCCTATCCCCTGTCCTCT
>DAIRVG010000278.1:0-5263 GCA_036802945.1 Vicinamibacterales bacterium | reverse complement strand
TCACCGGTTCGCCCGGACGCGATGCATCGAACGCGATCCATCGTCGATCGGGCGACAACCGCGGATTGCTGACCGACCGTTCGGCGCTCTCCAGCAGCTCGTGCTGGCTTCCAGTTTCCGTATCGATGAGCGCAATCGAGTTCAGGCGCGCGAACCGTTCGATAATCAGCCGGCGTTCATCCACCCACTCGCGCGGCCGGCCGCCGCAATCGTCACCAAGAGTTCGCGAGGTCCCGTCTGGCAGGACGATGAAGATGGGCCGCAGCGGGCGTCCGCCTCCCGGCATCCTCGTGCCGTAGGCCAGCAGGCTTCCGCTTGGCGAGATCGCTGGATATCCCTTCTCGCCGGCAGGTCCGTCGGCGAGAACTCTCTCCGAGCCCGTTTGGAGATCTCTCAGGTAGACCTCGCCGTGTCCGGGCCGATACGAGAAATAGGCGAGGGTGTGGAAGTCGTTCGTGACCGACAGGAAGCCGAGGGGAAACGGGCCTCGCGTCATCCGGCGCAGCGGACCGCGCGCGATGCCACTCGCATCCAATGCCACCGACCAGAGATTCGCGTCTGCGCGGCAGCTGAGGTACGCCAGACGCCCGGCGGCGGCAGTCGGAAGCCACACGGTCTCGCTGCCTGTCGTCAGCCGCTCCGGCGCACCCGCTGGCTGGAACGTCGACGCCACGAGTCGCTGTCGGTAGAGATTGACACCTTGAGCCCCAGCCGCCGAGAACACCAGCGAGTCATCCACCCACGCCGCCCCGTTGGGCACGGTGAACATGTTTGCCTCGCGGAACCGCTGGACCAACCCGGTGTTGGTCGGGGAGCCGCCGTCCGTCGGCACGACCCACCAATCCGGCTCGAGCGCCGGGTCCGGCCGGGCGTGGACGAGCACGGACCTGCTGCCCGGCAACCACGTCGCGCACGCCACATCGACCATGCCAGACGCGACCGTTCGAAACCCGGCGCCACCGCGAGCAGCGACCCGGATTCCGGCGGCATCGTGCGGGACAGACGCGAGCCAGAGACCATCGGGGGAAATCTGGCCGCGACTGGCGCCTCGTTGCAGCAGCCGCGGTTCACCTCCAAGCGTCGGGACCTCGTACACATTCGGACCGGATTCGTCGCTGGCGGTAAAAATGATTTGGGTGTCTTCCGGTGAGAACGAGAGATGCGAATACTCGCGCTCACCGTTCGTCAACCGCAATGCCGCGCCGCCAATCTGCTGGATCCAGATCTGCGGTGTCGTCCCGTCCTGCCCGCCATCCGAAACATAGGCGATCAGGCGTGCGTCGGACGAGAGCGCCGGCCAGCTGGTCAGGGCCGCCGTCCAGGTCACTCGCTCCAGACGGGGTGCAACAGGCGCTTCAACAGCGTTGGGGGTCGAAGGGGCGGCGAGCGTGAGTCGCCGGCTTTCCCACCATGCGGCCAACTCGTCTCTCTGCGCATAGATGCTGCCGCGCTTTTCGTGAGCGAGGCGATGCACGGGGAGGCCCTCCGCACGCTCCCACCGCTGCACGGTACGGACGCCCCGGCCGAGATACGCAGCAATCTCTTTCCAGGAGTCGAGCCGGCCCACGAGGGGCTCGCCAGACCCCTGCGTCGCTTTGCTTTGGGGGTCGTCGTGCATGAAGGCGTCAGGATAGCGCAGACACACGCCAAAACACGCCACACCGCCGGTGGCATCTCGTTGCGCTTGAGCAGTGAAAACTCGCGCCGCACACTGGGTACACGCTCAATACAGGGCGTTCTTCAAGGAGGCGCATCGTGACGAAAATGTTCTTCGCAGTACTCACGGCGGGGCTGCTCACCAGCCACGCGATCGCAGGGCAGCTTGTCCCCCGAAGCGCGGAGCGCGAAGGTGGATCGAAGCGCGGGTCGATTCAAGGTGTATGGCAGGCGGTGGAAGTCACGATCACGGGTCCTGGAGCCCGCACGATCACCATCCCAGAACCGCGACCCAACCTGACTATCGTCACGGCGAAGTACTACAGCCGAGTCGAGGACCAGTCGGAACGGCCACGTCCCATTCCCGCGGACGTGACAAAGGCGAGCGCCGACGAGTTGCGAGCGGCATGGGGGCCCTTCGTGGGCGAAGCCGGCACATATGAGGTGACCAGCGACAGTCAAATAACGATGCGACCGATCGCCGCGAAGAACCCGGCGGCGATGGGTCCGGGAGCGTTCATTACGTACTCCTACAAGCTGGATGGCAACACGATGTCGGTGACCCAACAGCGAAACCAGAATGGTCCCTTCGCCAATCCAGTCACAGTCAAAGTCGTGCGTGTCGAATGACTGGTGTTTTCGAATGATCGCGTTTGAGGTGACGTCATGACCAGGATCCGCCGCGCGTCACTCCTGATCGTATTGGCCCATCCTGACGACGAGATCTTCCACGGCGGCGTCCTCGCGCACCTCAGTGAACGTGGGGTGCGCGTGACGCTCGCCTGTGCCACCGACGGTGAAGCCGGCAAACCGCACCCGTCCGTGGGTCCAGTCGACGACCTTGGTGCGCTGCGTGTCGAGGAGCTCCGGCTGTCTTGCGCGCGGCTCGGCATTGAGGAGCCCCTGCTGCTCCGATTTCACGACTCGGCACGCAAGGAGCGGCAGCGGCATGACGACCCGCACGCCCTGGCCAACGTAGACATGCTCGACGTTGAAGCGGCCATCCGCGGAATCATCGCAGACGTGAAGCCGCATGTCGTCGTCACCTTCGAACCGCACGGCTGGTACTATCACCCCGACCACGTCGCCATTCAACGCGCCACGACCGCGGCGTTCTTTTCCAGCAGCGTGATGGGAAGTGAAGCGCCCGAACGTCTGTTCTACACCACCATGCTCCGGGATGTGTTCCGGGGGCTTGCGGACGCCAGCCGGGGCAGAGGCATCATCGACGGCCTCGACCCGGACGTGTTCTCGACCGCGCCCGAAATGATCGCGGTGTCATTCGACGCGTCACCGTATCTGGATCGAAAGTTCTCTGCGCTGGCTGCTCACCGTTCGGCGTTCGGCGTCACGTCGGAGATGCTGAAGAGTCCCCCGCCCGCCGCTGCGCAGATGTTGCAAGCGTTTCGTCCGGTGCTGGAGCGCGAAGTGTTCCTGCTCGGAGGTGCGCGCGGTCCTGTTCGACGATGGCCATTGCAGGATTTCTTTGACGGGTTGGAAACAACCAAATGGACTCCGAAGACTGAGGCGTCTCCCGACCTGGGTCGAGCCTGACGTTCCATTCGTCGGTCCGGCATCTGCGGGACGGTGATGCCGGGGACGTCACTGCGCAACTCGTCCAACATGCGCGTATGCCGCGGATGAACTCTATCGCGCAAGCTCAGCCTTACATGTTAAGCTCAACCGTTCAGCCGTAATCTCTCTCTAACAACAACTTAAAAACAAAAGGGGCCCCATGCGAGTGTCTGCCCGCGTAATCGCGTTGTGTGTGTGCCTTGTTCACCTCCGACCTGCTACAGCGGCTGCCCAGAACTGGAACTTCGACGCACGGAATATCGGCCTCGGCGGCGTCGGCTCGACCAGCAACGTGGCCGCGGACATGGTCGACGAACAGGGCCCGTACCGCGCCATCGTGCTGCCGTTCGGGCTGTTGTTTCAGGTGCTTCCGAACTGGCCGAAGCTGAATCCGACGAGCGACGAGTTCGATCTCGTGCGAACGATCGAGTACAGCGCGAGCCCAATTCACTGGATCGTCGGACGGGACGACACCGACACGGCGTCCGCGTTCATCACCGACTTGCGTAACGGCGAGCTCAACCGCGATTTGAATGTCTACCGCGGTTTCTCACCGGTGACGAACGCGTCTGCCGAAGGACTCGCGTCACCGAACCGGGGCAAGACGTTCAAGTTCCGGAACAGCGCCGAGGGACCGTTTCAGGGCATCTATGTCGGCGCGGGGCCCTATTTCTCGATGCAGACGTCGGCGACGATCGATCCGACGCTCGCAGCCCTGTTCGCGAGCGAGACGCCCGTCTACATCCCGAATACAAGCTTCTACATGTCAAATGACACGCAGAGCCAGGTTGCCCTGGCGATCACCGGCGGGTACCGCGGGCGTTTCGCGATAGCCGGGGAAGGACGCAAGCCGCAGGAAGGGATATACATCGGCGCGAATTATCACTACCTCCACGGATTCAACTACGAGCATTTCGAGCCCAACGCGAGACTCGACACCAACGCGAACGGAT
Source organism: Vicinamibacterales bacterium (assembly GCA_036802945.1). Lineage (GTDB taxonomy): Bacteria > Acidobacteriota > Vicinamibacteria > Vicinamibacterales > UBA2999 > Gp6-AA40. The sequence goes on along the minus strand of DAIRVG010000278.1, from coordinate 1,079 downwards.
TGCTGACCATCAACCCAAGCCTCGGATTGCCTGTCACGATCACGCGCACCGATGCCGAGAGCGGGACCGGTTTCGCACTGGACGCGGGCATCGCAGCCGTCGTGGATCGATGGGAGGTCGGGCTTGGTGTCAACGGCATCGCGAACCGGATCGAATGGAAGGACGCGAAGAGAACGCTCTACGTGCTCGACAGCCTGTTCACCGGCGGCGAGTTCAACGATCTCCCGAGTGTGCCGGTCGGTGACACCGAGGTGGAATTGCCCGTCGACGTCCGCGCCAATGTCGCGTACAACGCGAACGTCTGGACGGCGGTCGCCGAGTACGGACACGGCTACAACGGCACCACGTTCCGGACGGGATACGAACAGCGCTTCGACATCGTCCAGCTCCGCGGCGGAGCGCGATACATCAAGGAACGGTGGGAGCCAACCGGCGGCGTCGGATTCAACCTCTCGCCCGGCTTCGGCATCGACGTCGGATTTTTCAGCACGAGCGCAAACCTTGAAAGAACGCGTCACCTGGGTATCGGCGTGTCGCTGAGGCTGATGCGGTCCGCACCCTAGATGGCGGCGTTCTGAAGTGACTGTCAGCCTTCGCCGGAACTCTCGTTGAAAACAACGGCGATTTTCTGTGGCTGGGAGGCAGAAAACCGAGCTGGTACCCTGGTTGCGACCGAGTCGTCCCGTGAGGTGCGGCAAGTCACGTCTGACAGCTCGTGCTGCCCGACGTGACTCGCTCAAATGGCTCGAATCACTTGTAGCCCTACCGAGTCGCCAGGGCCACGCCGGGCCTCGGCGATCGCCCTCCGGTAGAGCCAGGTAAAACCGGATCCCCCCGTTCACGTTCTCACCATCGATGAACAGAACAGCCACCACGCACCAAATGACGTTCGGCAAGCTGTCCAAAACTTGCATACACTCGCCGAAGCCAGCCACCGCCGCGATACCGGAGGCCGATGCCCCGGCGGTGAATTCGCCCGATGCGTTCGACGGGGAGACCGTGGCGTTCGCCCTGACCGAGCACAAGGAGCACACGAACATGAAGCCAAAGAACACGATCTGCCTCTGGTTCGACAAGGA
>DAIRVG010000277.1:3735-5281 GCA_036802945.1 Vicinamibacterales bacterium | reverse complement strand
CGATCGCCGCCCGCATCTCCGAGTTTGGCTTCACTCCCAACCGAGTGGCGGCTCTGGGCGAGAATCTCATTCTGCTCGTCAACCTGGCATGGACGGCGTGGCTCTATGCGCGCTTCATGCGTCACCGCGGTTCGTTTGCCGCCTTGGAGCGATGGCAGGTCGCCTATCTGCCCGTGTACTCCGTATGGGCGGCGCTGGTGGTTGTCATCTTCCCGCCAGTATTCGGCTACAGGTGATGCCTCCCCTACGGAGTTACCGAAGCTTTCGCTTGCGGCGTGACCCCCTCGTCCGGTCTACTAGCACACCCATGACCGGCGTCGGGCCGGTCTCTCGTCCTCGAGGAGACACATGTCCACGTCACGACTCGCATGCTATGTCGTCAGTGCGTGCGCCACGCTGCTCCTGGCCGCGTGCGGCACCGGCACACCTCGTGAGCAGGCTTCCGCCGCGGCGGCACCGGCGGCACCCGCATCCAATCCGATTACCGGCCAGGGGCTCCCGAACCCAGCGCCGAATGTCACTCGGAACTGGGGCCAGCTGCCTGCCGGGCGCTCCTGGGGCACGACGGCCGGCGTCGACATCGACCCGATCGATGGCAACGTCTGGGCGTATGAGCGCTGCGGCGCCCCTGCCACCGGGGGCGCGGGCGGTGGCGCGGTCGATTGTGAAACCAACGCGGTCGACCCGGTCTTCAAGTTCGACCGCAACACCGGCGCGGTGCTGGCGAACTTCGGCAAGGGCGTGATGGTGACGCCGCACGGCATCTCGGTCGACAAGGACGGCAACGTGTGGGTGGCCGACTTCTCCGGAAACAAGGCCGGCACGAAGGGGCACCAGGTCCACAAGTTCGGCCCGAAGGGCGAGAAGCTGATGAGCCTCGGCATTGCCGGCAAGCCTGGGAATGCTGACGGCCAGTTCAACCAGCCCAACGACGTCATCGTCGGGCCGGACGGCAGCATTTTCGTGTCCGACGGACACGATGCCCAGGGGATGACGACGAATGCGGCGCTCGAGGAAGGGCTCAAGAGGGGCGCGACCAGCCGCATCAGCAAATTCTCGCCCGACGGCAAGTTCATCAAGTCGTGGGGAAAGATCGGCATCAAACACGGAGAGTTCCGCACGCCGCACTCGCTGGCGTTCGACTCGAAAGGCCGCCTCTGGGTGGCCGACCGCGGCAACCATCGCATCGAGATCTTCGACCAGGACGGGACCTACCTCGAGTCGCGCTATATGTTCAGCCGCGTCAGCGGGATCTTCATCAAGGGCGAGACGGTCTACGCGATCGACTCGGAGTCTGGTCCACTGAATCACGCGAACTGGCGCGACGGCGTGCGCATCGGGCCGGTGGACGAGGATCGCGTCGTTGCGTTCATCCCGCCGTTCGACCGTGAGGATCGCGTCTATCAGGGCGCTGCGGGTGAAGGCGTGGCGGTGGACGCCGATGGAAACGTGTACGCGGCAGAGGGTCCGAACTCGTTCGTTCAGGCGGGCGGAGCCTTTACGAAGTACTCCGTCAAGTGACACTGAGCGGCCGGGGCGCCGCGAG
>DAIRVG010000277.1:0-3635 GCA_036802945.1 Vicinamibacterales bacterium | reverse complement strand
GGAGCCTTTACGAAGTACTCCGTCAAGTGACACTGAGCGGCCGGGGCGCCGCGAGTCGCCGTGACTCGCTGGCGTCGTGCCGGCCGGTCATCTCGCCGCAGCCAGCACCACGCCACGCCTTCCAGAACGGTCGTTCCATCGCTGCGCGTGATGTGAATACGCAATTCCGTGACGGGCTTTGACGCGTGCACCGAAATGACCTCCGCTTCGGCTGTGATGGTGTCTCCGATGTACACCGGCGCCGTGAACTTCCAGTCCTGACTCAGAAACACCGTGCCAGGCCCTGGAAGGTCCATGGCCACCAACGCATGGACCAGGCCGGTGGTGAGCCCACCCTGCACGACGAGACGCCCGAACTTCGTCCGCTTGGCGAATGCCTCGTCGAAATGCAGCGGGTTGTAGTCGCCCGATATCTCTGCGAATGCGCGGACGTGCCCGGCGGTGAGCGTCAGGCTACGTGATGCACGCTGGCCGACGGTAATAGACATGGGAGTGGCTCCAACGCTGCGAGCGCGCGCACCTCGCGCGACATTTCGGCGCTGAATGCGCGATGCAGCGCCTGCACCGCGTCATCGGTCCAATCGAGCGACGCAATTTCGTCCGTGATCTCGAACAACCGGTGCGAGAGGTCGTCACGCGTCATCTCGTACTCGACAAATGCGGCGGGCGTCCCCCACACGACCGCGCGCGCAAGCAGCTCCGCGTCGCGCAAGGCGTCGGCGATCCCATGTGACGACAGCGGATCCTTGAAGTATCCTGCGTCGCCGACCAGCGCCCATCCCGGGCCGGTGCTGCGCTTGATGAATCCCACATGCCCGCCGAAGCCGCGAACGGGCTCCACACGGGACGCCTCGTGCAGCCGCGCGTCGAGCGCCGGGGAAACCTCGCGAATCAGCCGTCGATAGACCAGCGAGGCGTCACCGTGAAGCTCGTCGCGAAAACGCGCCGACGGCACTGCCACGAACAGACATGTGGCTCCGTTGTTGGTGGGAATGGCGCCGAGACTCGCACCCGCTCTGAACCACCAGCAATAGCCATCGAAAGGCAATCCTTTCCAATAGCTGTACAGCACCCCTGTCGCGTGCCGGCCCTCGAGCACGCGTGTCGCCCCAACGCGCCTGGCAATAGTGGAATGCAGCCCGTCAGCACCGATGACGATATCCGCCTGAATGCGGTGTCGTGTTCCGCTCGCGACAGCCGTGACGCCACGGACTTGCCCGAGACCATCCGTGATCACATCGTCGATACGCACACCGTACCGGACGTCTACTCCGCTGTCTCTGGCGGCGTCCACCAGGACGCGGTCAAGGAGCGCTCGACGCGGGGCGTACAGTGCGCCAACCCCATACCTCGGTTCGATCGGTACGGTGATGTCCCGGTCGCCATATATGAATGTGGTGGAGCGCACCGGTGGTGTTCCGGCTGCCACGATCGCGGGCAACACGCCCCAGCGGTGCAATTGCAGAACCGCGCCTCGCATCAGCGCGTGCGTCGACAGCGTGTCGGTGCCGTACGTGCCTTTGTCGACCAGCAATACGCGCGCGCCCGCGCGGCCGAGCAACAGGGCCGTGGCCGCTCCCGCGCAGCGCGCTCCGACGATGAGGGCATCAAATTTCATGAACGTTCATCCTTGCGCAATGGCGCACACAGTCGGTCCGGTGATGGATCCGCTGCGTGTGCGCGATACTGAACCGTCGGACAGACACTGGCTCACGGCGAGCCCTGCCTGTCCGACGCCGATGGTGACTGTCGTCGTGCGCGGCAAGACACGCCTCAACGGCCGTTGATGCTGATGTCAACCGGCACGCCGCTCGTGAGTACGTCGAGCACAGCCGACCGGGCGCAGGCCTGCTCGACGATCTCGCGCAGCTTCTCCTGTGGGCCATCGCCCGCGATATCGAAGCTGATGCGGATACGTTCGTAGCCATTGCGAACCTGGTCCGACAAGCCGAGGATGCCCCGCAGATCGATGTCGCCTTCGACGCGCGACTCCACGGAGGTCAGCGTCACCCCACGGACCGCGGCGATATTGCCGATGCCTGCGGTGATGCACGACGCCAACCCGTGCAGAAGGAATTCGATGGGCGTCGGACCACGATCCCCCCCTACCAGGACGGCAGGGTGGTCGGCACCGTAGCGAAACTGCGTCTGGTGGGTGTGTTCTCCGCCTGCGCCGCTGAACGACTCGACGCGCGACTCACTGTAGGTGCCGTTCACCCATCGATTGCTCGCGCGAAACCGAAACTTCGCCAGGGCAGGTGTGTCCCTGACCGCGTTAATCGTCGCGAGCAGGTTGGGCGTATTGACGCCGTGACGCGGCTCCCGGGGGGCTCGCGCTGGTGGAGCGATGACGTCTGGCATGTGCTCTCTCCTTTAGCCGACGGACTTCGCCGGCTCTCCCCAGTAACGCGTGATCTGGAGGAAGAACCCGCAGACGCATCAACCTGAGTCCTGCCAGGCACTTGCGGGCACGGAGTTGGAGGCACGGGAGAGCGGGAACTGCTGCGTCCGCTTCAAAAACTGGGCGGCGAGATGTCAGGACGAGTCGGGGCGTCGGATGGCGTGAGCTGATCGCACTGAACGATCTCGCCAAGAGATGCCTGGATGACCGAGAAGCAAGAGACCTGGCGAGCCTCTCGAAAAATGAGCGTGAAATAGTGGCGGTCTCACAGACCGCGTGGGAACTTTTCGATCACGGCCCGATCGCGGAGATTCACCGTCTGATTGGTGAGGCAAAGGGAACGCTGTCCTAACAATGGCAGCGCACGTGAGTGACGCCAGGTCAGTGAGTCATCGCGTAAAGCAGCACGTTCATCGCGACCTGGTAGCCCTCCACGGAGAAGCTGTAGAAGTATTGAGGCTCCTCGCCCTCCCGTTCCCAGGAGTCGCTGATATCCGTGTTGTGCGTCATCAGGACCATGACGCGGCCCTTGCTGTCGGCGATCGCGCGCGCGTGCACTTGCGCGCTGTCGGCGCCGCGCTCCGATGTGCCGCCCCCGCTCCCACGCCAGAAACCGATGCTGGGGATCTGCGGAACCCCTCGAAGGTCGAACATGGTGTGGAAGATCGGGTGCTCCATCGGCAGATCGACGATCGTAAACTCACTCGGAGGCAACACTTTTCGAATCTGGCTGGCCCAGACGTCCCAGGCGTACGAACCCCAGAAATCGTCCACCCAGAGAAAGCCGCCCTTCAATAAATAGGTCTTGAGCTGCGCCGTATCCTCATCATTGAAAAAGAGGCTGCCCACCTCCTGCATCATGATGAGAGGGCACTTGAAGAGCTCATCGCCCGTCAGCCGGACGATGAGGTGTTGCGGCCGCCCTGGAGCGTCGAAGCCGACCGATATTTTCGTGAGCTCGGCGAGTCGAATCGAGAGGTCGATGTCCGCAAGCGGATAGTCCGTCAGCCAGCTCCCGCCGTCGCCGGTGGGGTTGCGCCGGTACATCGCGCGGCAGTAGTGGAAGCGCCCTTCAAAGCTGTCCGGGCGTGCCATGTGCGTCCCGATGCTGGCATCCCCGCCTCGTCCAAACTGTGCCCACGCGAGGCTGGCAAACAGCAGCGCGGCTGCCGCGACGGCCGTAATGGCCTTGAATCTCATCTGAAGCAGTCTACCCCTCTCGCGAAGCATCTAT
>DAIRVG010000276.1:0-5300 GCA_036802945.1 Vicinamibacterales bacterium | reverse complement strand
TACGAGCTCCGTGGAGACGGCGAGCCGGTGGTGCTCATTCATCCCGGCATCTTCGCCGATTGGTTCACGCCTTTGCTGCAGGAGCCGGCTCTCATCAGCCGGTATCGCCTCGTGCATTACCACCGTGTGGGCTGTGCCGGCAGCACCCGTGTTGCAGGTCCGGTGAGCCTCGCGCAGCAGGTGACGCACAGCCGACTCCTGATGCAGCATCTCGGCATTGCGCGGGCACACGTTGTTGGTCACTCGTCCAGCGGGAATATCGCGCTGCAACTGGCTCTGGATGCCCCTCACGTCGTCCAATCGCTCGCGGTCCTTGAACCGGCGCTGATGTCGGTGCCGAGCGCCGCAACGTCGAGAGTATTCGTCGGAAAGGCTGTCCAGCTATACCGCGGGGGCGACAAAGCCGAAGCCGTCGATACCTTCCTACGGGGAACGTGTGGGCCCGGCTACCGTGCTGTATTGGATCGAGTGCTTCCGGGTGCATTCGACCAACACGTGGCCGATGCGGCTACGTTCTTCGAACAGGAGGCGCCAACGCTGCAGCAGTGGGCGTTCCGGCCGGAGGACGCCAAGCGCGTTATTCAACCGGTCTTGGCTGTCGTGGGGGCGCGGAGTCTGGAGCTGGATCCGATTTGGAGCGAGCGACAGCAACTGTTGCTTGACTGGCTGCCCAACGTCGAGCCCTTTGTCCTTCCTGACGCCACCCACCTGCTGCAGGTAGAAAATCCGCGCGGCATGGCCGAGGCTCTGGCTGCCTTCTTTGCTCGCCACCCACTCACCGTCCTTGCGTAAGGGGCACCAGCGTTGGTCCAATCAGCACCGAAGCATGTCGCTATGGAGGTGAGGCCTAACATGGTTTGCAGCCCGCGGCAGGTGCCATCATGAGCCGCCTCGGCTGAAAACCTATCCGTTAGGCAGGCACGGAGAATCTCATGCCACGAGCGTCCCAATTCTCTCCAGGAGTGATCGACTACGACGGTCGGATGTCGGTGAGTTATCACTCTGGTCGCGCACTTTCCGCCGAGGCAGCCAGTACGTGGTGTGTGACGGCGGCGCCGTTTGTTCGCACTGCGCAATGCACCAGACTTCTTGACCTCGGCTCTGGCACAGGCCGCTTCGCAACGCTGTTCGCTCGATCGTTTGAGACCCGGGTCATCGGCATCGAGCCGTCGAAAGGCATGCTCGCAGCAGCAGCGCGTGAGGAAAGACCTGCGAGCCTTGCGTATGTCGCCGGAACTGCCGAAAACATTCCGCTCAGGGACGGCAGTTGTGAGGTCGCCTGGTTGTCGCATGTCTGGCACCATATTCGCGACCGTCACGCCTGTGCTCGGGAGCTCCGCCGGGTTCTCGGTCGCGGGAGCACGGTTCTCGTGAGAGGGACCTTCGGGGACAAGCTCGACGGGTTTCCAACCTTGTTTCGCTACTGGCCCATGACACGGCGAATCTGCCAGCAACTTCCAACGATTCAGGAGACGGTCTTTGTTTTTGAAGAGAACGGCTTCATCTTGACCGAACACCGGCGAGTTGAGCAACAAACCTGTGGCAGTCTTCGCGCGTTTGCCGAGCGGACGCAACAGCGGGCTGATTCTGCTCTTGCGCTGATCTCGGATTCGGAGTTTCGGAAGGGGCAGTCCGCGCTCGAGCAGGCGGCCGCTCAGGAGCGTATTCCCTCACCCGTTATGGAAGTCATCGAGCTCCTGGTGTTTCAAAGCGCTGCCTAACCCGCGCATGCACCAGACGGCGCGGCGACGCAAACGGTGAGCGCGCCGCTGGTGATGCGCAGGCGTTGGGCTGTCCTGGGCGAATCTTTTTTGTCTTAGAAAGCGCGAATCGTCTCAGATTAGCGCCGCGCCGCTTTGGCCGGCTGTGAGGCGCGGCGTGTCCGGAGATTGGTAGTCGCCCGCTATGAGCCGCGGCATGTCCTCCGCAAAACCGGCTTGATCCAAGTAACCGAGCTTCGCCGCCGAGCGACGAACGTAATCGGCCTTCGGCCTAACTACGGTTTTGCTTCGGACACACCGCGTCTCACAGCGGCCGATTGAATCTGAAAATGAACTAGCCGCGCCAGCTACCACGTAGAAGTCGTATCGGATATCGTGCGGCGCCCGCAGGCGTATCCGCGCTATCGAGTTCCATGTATCCCGTCCGCCGTCCACCGCCTATTTCGGCAACAAGTGCTACTGCTCGAGGCGGTTGGGCCCGCATTGAATCGACCTCGTCGCCGCGCTAGACTGCAGCCGCCGGTCGATTATCCGGCTATCGAGTTCAGCCGACTACTTGTTAGGCGTCAACTCGGAATCAACGGGACTGGAACCGTTCCTCACGATATGTCCGGATCGAGGTGCGTTGGCTTCGGAAGGAGGACGCCATGTCTCGAATCATCGTCACGACGTGCCTGTTTGGACTCCTTGCATCATCGACAGCGTGCGGCGGCCAAGCCGATGTCATCTTCGTCGGCGCTAATGTCCTTACCGGCGATTCAAGCCAGCCAACGGCCGAAGCGGTTGCTCTAACCGGCGAACGGATCCGGGCCGTGGGCTCCAGTACGGAAGTCCGGCGTCTTGCGGGACCGAAGACGCAGATTGTCGATCTTCCGGGACGGACGATCATTCCCGGACTTATGGACGCTCACGTCCATCTGCTGGTCGGACCCTTGACCATCGTCGATGAGTCATCGCTGAGAACCTACGAGCGGACCGCTTTGCCCAGGGTCATGAGCGGCTTTATCAGCCACGGAATTACCACTGTCCGATCGACTGCCGATCCACTGCCGTACATCACCCAGCTTCGCGATCGGCTCGAGCGGGGCGAGATCATGGGGCCACGCATACTGGTCACCGGCCCTACGCCGACTTCGCCTGGTGGTCATCCCGCAACCACCGTCTGCCGAAACAATCCGTTCTGTCGGCAAGGCCTCGCTCGAGAACCCTCGAATGAGGAGCAGGCACGGAGGATCGTACGAGAACTGGCGGACGCGAAGGTGGACGCCGTCAAAGTGACCCTTGAGAACAGCCGTGGCTTTGCCAACGTGCCACTGCCTTCAGATGCAATAGTGGCAGCGCTCGTGGACGAGGCCCATCGCAGTGGACTCCGCATCATCGCGCATATAGGGACCGATCCCGACACTGGTTTTTTCTTGACTGAGCGCTTCGGCGGGGTGGGCTTTGATGAGTTCGTTCACATGCCAGACGTCCGAACCCCCTCCGAGGCCTCGCGTCTGGCCACGGTTCTGGCTGGCCGCAAGATGGCCGTGACGACAACCGTGTCGATCTGGGATGCCTACAGGGACTCGAGTGGTAGCGAACGACTCGTCTGGGGACTCCCGTACGTCCCCGGAATGCGTAAGGTCTTTGACGCACAGCTCGTAACGACGCGGGTCTTTGCTGAGGCGGGGGTCAGACTGGTGGTCGGAACCGATTGGGTCGCAGACTCTGACTTCTTTCGAGAGGACGATGTTCGGCTGAACGACCCGCGTGTGCAGCCGGGTGCCCGCACCCTTTACGAGATGGATTTGTTGCGGCGGGCGGGACTCTCGACAACGGCAATCCTCGCTGCCGCGACGCGCAACGCGGCGGACGCGCTGGGGATCGGCGACAAGGTTGGCACACTTGCGGAAGGGAAGCTTGCCGACCTGGTGATTCTGGACGGTGATCTGCTGCGCGACTTTTCGGCGCTGCGCCGCACGGTGGCAGTCCTCAAGGGCGGCCGAGTTGTGCACGGAATGCTCCCCGAGCGTTGATGCGTCGTGCGGCAAACGTCTCGTGGCTGCAACCGGGAAGATAGGTGTCGTGAGGACGCCTAACAGGCGATGAAGCCGGCGCCGGAGAGTCGCGTTTCGGCGCGGCTTATCGCCGGTCGTTAGCCCGACCGATTCAATTGTCCGCCGTGGAGCGTCTTGTGGATCAAGAAGTCATCCGCGCGATGATCATGCACGAGAACGAAATCATTAACGACCGGCTCACATGGTTGTTGACCTTTCAGGGGCTTCTCCTTGCGTCGCTGGGCTTTGCTTGGGGGGCCAAAGGTAGCAAACCCCTGGTCAGAATCTTTGCGGGTCTAGGGATAGTGGTTTCGGTCGTCTCCGTGTTTGGCCTCTTGACTGCCACGAATGCGATGTACGGGTTAGTCGACTGGTGGAGCCAGCACCGTCCAGCGGATTACGCTGGGCCTGACGTTATCGGCGCAAGCGTACCCCTTCGATGGCCACGAGTGTTCCGCTATCTGACTCCATGGAATCTCTTTCCCTTACTCTTCGTCGTGGCGTGGATCGCCATTCATCGGGCCAGTGAGCGGAGAGCATCAGACGCTGACTAACCGCGGCTGCACCTGGCGACGGCCGACGGAGCACCGAGACTAGAATCGTGATAAAGCGGCCGTCGCAGGTGAGCCGCATTCCGTTAGCCAGACAAACGGATGCAGGACATTCCCAAACAGATCAAACGCTTAGTCCGAGAATGGGCGGGGATCGCTCACGATCGCGACTTGCGTAAAGCTCTTGGCGAACTTCGCGTGCAATTCGACCGCTGGGATCGTGGCGAAATTGATTCGTTCGAGCTCAACGATCTTGTGCATCGATTCCACCAGGACACTGCCCGGGAAATATGGAAGAGATATGCGACGACACACCTTGAGCCGGCGGTAGCATCAGCGGTCGCTGCCGGCGTGCTTCGCAAAGAGGAACTGCCCGCCGAACTTGTGCAGCACATCGCCGGTCTAATCGAATTCTACGAACACGATCTCTCGGCATCGTGAGCCGCAGCCACGTGCGCTAGGCTCGGAACAATGGGCCAACCGCCTCGAAAGACGAACCGAGTTCGCATGGGCACGTTACCGCCGCGATTCAGATAAATTTTCGGCAAACAGCGTGTGGCGATGATGCTCCCACTCGCGCACCTCGCGCCAGAGTCGCATACGAGCACTCGTGATCGAAGGGGGAGCAGCGCCGCGCCGCTTTGGCCGGCTGTGAGGCGCGGCGTGTCCGGAGCAAAACCGTAGTTAGGCCGAAGGCCGACAAGCACCGCCTCTCGGCGGCGAAGCTCGGTTGATCGGATCAAGCCGGTTTTGCGAAGGACATGCCGCGTCTCACAGCGGGCCGATGGCGGGCGGATTGGATTCGATATGCGAAGGAGCGCCCTGAGGACGCAAAACAGAAAGGGCCGACCCGCGTCGGCCCTTTCCGTTTTCTCACTGCTTGCCTCGCCGAAGCCTCGGCGAAGGCGGGCCAACTGCTTGCCTCGCCGAAGCACTCGGCGAAGGCGGGCCCGCTGACTCAAAACAAGAACCGCGAGCCAATCTGCACT
>DAIRVG010000275.1:3298-5316 GCA_036802945.1 Vicinamibacterales bacterium | reverse complement strand
ATGAAGTCGAGCAGTTCGAGTTCGCCGTGGAAAGTGAATTCGCGGCGATGCGTCAGAGGACCGTGGAGGGCAACACGAAGTGCGCCATCGGCTGGACGCTGCAGCCAAATCGATTCGCGGTCCCGCATGAACAACCAGGTCCGGCGCACGATCCAGCAGGACAGCAACCCAGTGTCCATCATGCATTGCACAGGGTTGCTCAGCAATGCACGCCCACGTATCGGGCCAGAGCCCAAAACTACATAACAATATCGTCAGTTGTGAAGTGGTAACGAACACATGAGGTCGTGGGCGGAGTCGATCGGAGGCGCGAGTGCTTAGCGATCGGTCGAGGTGTCGTCCTTCCCGCCCAACCAGAACCATGTGACGGCCGTGAGCGCACCGAGGATCAGCACGCTGCCGAGGAAAGTCAGCGACGAGATGCCCGGATCCACTTCTGCTTTCTGCGACAGGAATCTCGTCAGGAACAGCGCGACCAGGACGCCGCCCCACGCCCAGAGAATCACGATTTTTCCCCAGTGCCAGCGCTGGATCGCCATGCTTACTGTTCTGTGCACTCGCGAAGTTCGGCGTTGAGGGGCCCCGCATCGATCTGGAGCTTCACCTTGCAGCCAAATCCGACCATGCTCTGTCGAGCGCCTTCGAGCAGCCTGATCCAGAGGCCCGACGTAGAAGGTGTCGTCGGCGGGGTAGCGGGACGGGGCGGCGTGAGCGGTCGCGCGGCGGCCATCGCCGCGTCAACCCGCCCCTGCAACAGAAGCTGATCGGTGAGGGTGTTCAGCAGCTTCGCGAGATCAGCGGGCGGCAGGCCTCCCAGCTCGAAGATCGCCCGCTCCTTTGGAAACGCCGCCACATCGGGATACGCGGTCGTCACGACGAGGTACGGACCCTGACTAGGCGCGCGACCGAGCGCGCGGCAGAACTCCGCGCTGCGGGCGACATCGACGTTCTCCACAAGTCGCGGATCGTTCACCGACACCCGGCGCTTCCAGAACCAGACCGCCAGATTGTCTCGGCCAATCGCGTCACCAAACGACTTGAAGCGGCGGTAGAGATTCGCGAGGTCGGTGCTCCTGTCAGGGGCCACCCAGTCGGGGTTGCAGACGAGAAACAGCGACCATGTCTTGTACATCCCGCGCGGGATCTGCGCAGTCGGGCTCACCAGTTCGACTGCGTCTTGCCCAGCGGCGGATGGGCCAACGCTGCCGAGCGACAACGCTGCGGCGACGAGAATCGCAGATCGCATGTCAGACTCCTGACTGTGTTTCGAGGGATCCGGCTTGTGCTCGATATGTTACAGGACGCTTCGCGCCAAGAGGATCACCCGTGCCGACGGGAGCGCGAAGCCCTGCGGAAAAATCAAATCTAGGCGTGTGGCGGCCGCAGATGTGTCTTCTTTCGCTGAATGCGCAACTTCGCGATCACCGCAAGGCACCCGGTGCCGAAGAGGAGAAGGGTGATGGGTTCAGGAACCGCTTCGGGAGCAATTGCGGTGATGTTATCCACACCGAGCGACGCAACGACTGCTGGTCCTGGAACCGCATCGGCAAGACTATGGAAAATCCTGAGCGCCGTCGTGTTCATGAGCGCGCCCTCTGCGGTGCCAAGGTTCGCGATAAGCGCCGCGGGTGCGACGGGAAACACGACGTGCACCCAGCCACTGCCCGCAGGCACCAGAATCGGGACTGCCGAGAACGCGCTGTTTGTGGGAGGACCGAACATCGGATCTTCAAACAGGAGTCGTAGCGCAAGCTCGGTCTGGCCGAGGTTGTTGAGATCCATTTCGATCTGGGTGATGCCGGACGCGATGTAATCGAGCGCCCACTGGTCCAGGTTGAGTACGGAAAGCCGGGATCCCGCGGCAACGCCGCCGACCGCGGTCAGCAGCAGGTAATTGTCACCTGCGCCGCTCGGTCCGCCATTGGCCACATTCTGGGGCGGCGCTGGATGCGCGCCGCCACCACCTGGCCCTGCGCCGATGATCCAGTTCTGCGTCGTACCGTCCTCGAAATTATCGA
>DAIRVG010000275.1:0-3198 GCA_036802945.1 Vicinamibacterales bacterium | reverse complement strand
CCTGGCCCTGCGCCGATGATCCAGTTCTGCGTCGTACCGTCCTCGAAATTATCGATGATGATCGCAGAGGCCAGAGCGTTCGCAGGCAGCATGAAGAGTGCGGCCATCGCGATGACTGCGCGGACGACTCGTCGGATGCGCGCCATGGTATTCCTCGATTCCTTTGGAGCAGAGGTAACGTAACCGCCAATGATCAGGTAGACAAAAAGCGGTGCGAACGCTGCTTACCGTAACGAGGGATCAAGATTTATTGGGAATCTCGACACCCGCAGAATTGGTCAGCAACCGTAGAGCCACTGCAGGCAGGGATGTGCACGGTTTCCACTGATTCCGTCTGTCTCAACCGTGGCGTTGGTGCAGCGCTCATTGACGAGGGCCAGACCCGCGGCGGGCCTGGCCCTCTGAGTTCCCTTGGAATCAGCGGACATGAACGTTCACGCATCTGGTCATGATGCTTTCTCCATGACTGACAACGGCGACGTCGTCTGATGCGGGGCGACAGCCGACGAAGGTGTCGTCGCCGGTGTCACCGGTGTAGGCGCGGAGGGCGCGGGCGGGGGAGCCGCCGCGGCCGTCCGTGTTCGACGTGGATGCCCAACCCGCCGAACGTTTCGCCACAGCGCCGTCGTTGCCGGATCGTCGCGAAGGTGATTCGTCACCATCGCGTCGAGCTTTTGGACGGCGGCGGTGCCCGATGCCAGCGCCGCTTCCATGCTGGCCCGGGCGGCCGTCTGGCCACCTTTCCCCGCTTCACGATCGTGAATCGCCCGCTCGAACGTGTCGACGACCTCGAGCAGGTCGGCGACAAACGTCTGCGGCATAGCGTGCGCCAGGAACTGGTCCCTGAACACCTCGGCGTCACGCGCGAACAGGCGGCCGGCCGTGAGGAGCGCCTGATCGCTCCGCGGGCTCGGCACGTGGAATCGGTCCTCGAAACCAGACGTGTCCCGGGCAATGGCCCGTGCGGTGCGGGCCGTCGCCTCGAGCCGATCGAGCAGCGCCTCCCGTGCCATTGCCTTCGTTCTCTTCCCCTCCTGCTTCGCCGACATCTTCCTCACGGAATATTCGCTCGACACCTTCACCGCCGCCGCTACGGCGGTGAATTGCTCCCGTGCAAGACTCGATGTGGGAAACAGGTCACCATGTGCGTTGCCAAAATCACGCACCCGAACGAGCATTTCATATCGACGTGTTTCGATCGCAGCCATCTTCGTATCCTCCTTGAGGCGGGATGCCTCGTTGAAGGCGGTATGGTCGATCGGTGGCCGGACCGAAGTCGTGATCTGCGGTATGAAACGTTATGAAAGTTCTGAAAGTTGCGTTCAGGCGGCGCGTTCGCGCAGGATGGCGAGCGTCTGTGCCCACGCCTCGTGGTGAGCGGTGACGTGGAGCAGCGGATCCACGGGCAGAAGCCAGCCGGCGGAACCGGGATTGGCCCTGGCCAGCGCATCGCCACATAGACGCGCCGCCTCGTCGTGAAGCCCCTGGAGCGTGAGGAGCACAGCATTCACGACGGCCGCCTCAACGGTGTTCGCGTCGTGTGGTCTGGGAATTCCCGAATCCCGACCGAATCCCGAATCCCCACCGAATCCCGAATCCCGAGTCCCGAGTCCCGGCTTTAGTGATGAGGGCGCCAGGATGGCGAGAGCCGCAGCGGCGGGCGCGTAACCAGGCACGCGCGTCAAGGCTTCATAAAATGCTGCTGCCGATTCGTCGCGGCGGCCCTGTCGAAACCGAAGCGCGCCGATTGCGTAGCACGCGGTCGCGCAACACTCGCGCGCATAGACATGATTGTCGTCTGCCTTCGAGAGCTCGCGCGCGAGCTCCTCGAGAGCGTCGTCTATTGCGCCCTGTGCGGCCAGTACTAATCCGTGAAGAAGATGCAATCCGACCATATGGAATCGACCGGTCTCCTTGCATTGCCCGTCTTGCGCCGAACATCCCGTCCGCAACGCCTCGAGCGCCGCGTCAAACGCCTGGCGGGCGACGAACACCGTCGCAGTAAACCAATAGGCGAGCGCGAGGCCGGGACACAGTTTCCTCACCCGGTGCGCCGCGCGCAGGCGCTCGTCACCCCAGCTCACCGACGCGAGTCGCAGGTAATGGCGCCACACGTCGGGCTCGAGCCTGACGGCCTCGCGCGCTGCCGCGATCGCCTCGCGACCGTCTCCGTTGCGATGCAGCACAAAGGCGAGCGTGCTCCAGGCTTCGCCGGAGGAGGGATCGAGTCGACAGGCTTCGCGCGCGTGGCGGTCGGCCCTCTGCAAGGCGGCCACATCAGGCGCGGCGTCCACTCGCGTCGATTCAAATGTCAGCGCGCACGCGCTCGCCATGCCGATGTGCGTGGCCGGCACCCCGGGCGCAGCGCGCAGCGCATCCTCAAACGCCTGTCGCGCGCGCGCCACGGCGCGAAGATCCAGCGTCTCCATCGCCGCACGCCCGTCGATGAACGCACGATGCGGATCGAGCAGCGCAACGAGCGCCGCATTTGACGTGGACGGGTCGCTGCGCTCAACCGGTGCGAGAAAGCGGTAGCCTCGCCGTGTCACGGTTTCGATATAGGGCGCGCCATCTGGCTGGGTGTCGAGCGTCTTTCGGAGCCCCGCGATCGCCTGCGCGACACTGTTTGGGGTGACGGCCACGTCCCGCCACGCGCCTTCGAAGAGCGCGTTGTTGGAAATAATCTGACCTGCGTTCGCCGCGAGGAGTAGAAGAACGTCCATGTGCCGATCGGGAAGCCAGACGGTCTCAGATCCGCGAGTCAGGACCCGGCGCGACGAATCGAGCTCGAATGGACCAAAACGATAAACACTGCTTCCGGTACGCACTCGAATGGGCCGATTATCGCGGCGACCGACGACGGTGGAGGCCGAATGGGAAAAAAAGTCATGCAAGCGGGGCCTGTGGTTGTGAAATGGCGGCCTGAGGACGCAAAACAGTTTGCGGTGGTCGTCAAATGGTGAGTGTGGACGCAATACAGCGCACGGTGGTTGTCAAATGGCGAGCTGTGGCTCAGAAACGGTGCGCGGTGTTCGTCAAATGGTGAGGCGTGGACGAAATACAGCCGGCGGTGGTCGCCAAATGGTGAGGTGTACCCTCTCTGAACCGATCCTCGTAAAGCAGACAATTGGTGTTCCAACCGGCGGGGAGTGTCAGGAATTCTGTGTGTGAGGCGGTTGACCATCACGTCGGGGCGGT
>DAIRVG010000274.1:0-5420 GCA_036802945.1 Vicinamibacterales bacterium | reverse complement strand
CCAGTGCTGCGGACTCCCTCGCGGTGCTTTCCTCAGACGAACACGTGATGTTCTTCCACAGCACGCGTTCGGGCGGCTGCGGCGCTGGTGACATCTGGATGACCCGACGGCACAACAGGCGTTCGCAGGAGTGGAACCCGCCAATAAATCTCGGATGTGTGGTGAACACAACGGCGACTGAAATCGCGCCGGCATTCTTCGAGAATCCTGAGACCGAACAAGTCACGCTGTTCTATGGCAGCAATCGTCCTGGCTCGCAGGTCTTCGACGTCTACGCGAGCTCTGTCGGTGAAGACAGGTACTTCGGGCCGGGAGTGCTGGTACCGGAATTCAGCAGCCCCGGACGCGACACGCGCATTTTCATAAGGAAAGATGGCCTGGAGGTGTTCATTACATCCGACCGCACGGGCGGACAGGGCCTTATCGACATCTGGACGTCGACGCGGGAAACGCTCGCCGACGGGTGGTCGACGCCCCTCGACCTCGCCTTTCCCGTCAACACCGCGGCCGACGACGGCTCTCCGTGGCTTTCACACGACGGAACGACGCTGTATTTGTTCTCAACGCGTTCCGGCGGTTATGGGCTGAGGGACATCTGGTATACAACCAGAGTCAAGTTTGACTAGGGGAACACCCAACCGTATCAATGCTGCTGTGCCCGAAAGTGTGCCCGGACAAGGTCCGACACCGGTCCATCGGCACCCAGCGGCAACCAAGCTCGTACACAAAAACAGGCCTGAAATCCGCGGGTTCAGGCCTGTTCTTCGTGCTCGGGTGACCTTAGCAAACCGCCGCCTTCAGCCTCTCGGCCACCTCACCGCGACGAGAAACCTAAGTATACGACCGACACGCCTCAACTTACGGCAGAACTGATTGTCTCCATTGTGGTCCCTGAAATTATCCTTGCCAGCTCACAAATCCTCGTTCACCTTGGACGAACGCACCGTCTGACCGATCACCGAAGGACGCACGTTCCGTTATTCAGCTATTCAAGTCCGGCAGCAAGCCCGAGTGAAGGACTGCGTTATTTCAATGACTCGCCCGTGAGGTCGATGGGCGTGAGGCTGGCATAGGACGAGTTCGTGTGTGGCGGATCCGGACTGCAGGTTCGCCACCACCGCTCCCTGAGCGCGCGCCGGCGTCATGTTGACCGAAGTGTCCATCTGCCCGAAGATCGCTTCGGAGAGCGGTTAGACGCCTCTTCCATCATCACACGATGAAGATCTTCATCTGCTGGTCTCGCGGACGCAGTCAGACGCTGGCGGAGGCGCTGCACGCGTGGCTGCCTCGCGTCATCGATGGCGTGGATCCCTTCCTCTCATCGGAGATCGAGAAGGGGCGCCGGTGGTTCGACGAGATTTCCAGGGCGTTACGGGAGGCTCAAACAGGCCTGGTCTGCCTCACGCCCGAGTGTGTCCGTGCACCGTGGATTCACTTCGAAGCGGGCGCGCTGGCCAACGCGGTGGCAGGACGCCTGTATACCTACCTTCACGGCGTCAACCCAGAGCAACTCTCCGGACCGCTCAGCGCGTTTCAATCGACGCGGTCTACGCGGGAAGACACGCTCCGGCTCGTGACATCGCTTGCCGGCGAAGCCGGCCCCGCAGCGGATCGGGCGCAGCTGCAAGCTCGCTTCGACAACGCCTGGCCGTCACTTCAGGCGGTCATTCGAAAACTCGACGAAGTAGCGGTCGAAACGGCGGTGCCCGGTTTCGGCGCGCTGTTCGCCCATAAGACGTTCACGGAACCGATGCGCGAATGTCCCGATCTGGGCTGGATCGCGCGCCACGATCGGCTCGCCCGAGTCGACGCGGTCCTCGGACACGCGCGTGAAGAAGTGACGGCGCTTGGCCTGCCACACGTGGTTCGCCTCTACGACGAGCTCTGCCGGCAGCTCGACATCTATCTGATGAACGTCAGGTCGAAGCTGCTGACGGCGAGAACATTCGGTCCCGCGGCGGACGGTCTGCTCGACATCCCGAAAGACGTACTCGACGGGTGCGAGACGCCCCGGCTCCGCGTCCAACAGCTGATCCAACGCCTGCTGGATCCGACGAGCGCCCCTGTCGTAGACGAGGCTATCCGCTATGACAGCCTCGATACGGATCAGAAGAAAGAACTGATCCAGGCCATCGAACGGCGCGTCGCGGCCGGGCAGACTCCGCTGACGGGCGAGGTGCGCCAGCGAGCGCTCGACAGCTTCTGGGATCTCGATCGTATCGTCACGTACCTCTCGCTCGAACCGGAGGCAAGCACCGTGGCACACGTCGTCGATCTGTCAGACCATGTGCGGCGAGAACTGGAGCTGGTCGAGTCGAAGAGGGTGCCGTCCAGTCTGATGCCGCTGTACTACTCGGTCCGCGCGCTCGATCACGGGCTGCAGCGATCGCCCGCGCTGAGCGATTCGCCGCGACAGGCGCTGATGGACGTGGCAGCGGACGTCGAGAGGTACGTGAGCGCTGATCCCACACGGGACCAGCGCGGGAAGTTCGCTGGCAGGCTCGCGAGGATCCGCGAATGGCTTGCCGCCAACCCGGCAACAGCCTGAGGATCGTCACGCACTGCGAGCCTCCGCTGTTCGAAAACACGCCCACGCACGTTTTAGATCTAGAAAGAGACAAGCAACCCGCGTCGACGACTCGGGGGAATGGACGTGACGTGCGTTCGAGTCTCGAGCGGACTCACGTGTCGATCCGACCGTGCCGGCTACGCGCGAGCAACTTGTACGCGCTGTGATCGTGCGCGTGCTGCTGATCCCAAAGGGCAAGACCCTTGCGCGCGTCGCGGCTCAGCCGGGAATGCTCCGGAGCGACTTCGAGCGCCGGCCGTCTCAGGTGACGAGAAACCAGGATCGCGTGTGCGACGGGATCACCCAGTTGCACGTGCACGGAAGCTGAGGGCCTGCGCAGAACAAGATTGACCGGACTCGCGTACCAATCGGTTTCCACCAGACCGCTCTCCGCTTCGAGGCCGTACCCCGAGCGATTGATGAGGGGCCCGAACAGCGTATCGACTAACTCGGGCGTGCGCCAGATGTACGGAAGGTGAAGCTTGAAAAGGTCCTGTTGATCATGACGATCGAAGAAGCTGATACCGGGCTCGCGGATTGGCAGAGGGCGATGGTCTTGTCCCGGAATGCCGTCGATCTCGAACGCGTTGCCACGGAAGCTACACGCCGGATTGTCGACCACGTAGAAGACCCGCGGGTCGGCAAAGCGTCCGTCCGCACCGGGACGGTTGATAGGCGACCGGAACGCGTGAGCCTCGGGCGGTACCTCGCCGGGATCGCACCAGCCAAAACGTATCGGCGACGGAATGAGAAAGCCGAGCGCGCTGGCCGCTGTGAACGGCAGGCACTGCTCCTGAACGCCGTAGCCTGAGGGCACCGACGCGCGCGTGTGCGCGGACGCTGGCTGCGGAAGAGCGATGTGCGGCACCAGCGGAACGATCGACACGCCGATCGGTGGAGCGCCCATATGAGCAGTCGGAGTTTACAGCGTTTGGCAACATCTGACGTGGCGTGACTGCACGTCAGCGAGGCGCAAAAGGAGAGAACATGGCAAAACGAAAAACCGAAAAGCGTAGCGCTCGTGTAAAGGGAACGGCCGCGCTCGGCGTGTCAGCAACGGCTGACGAACTTCTGCTCGCGGCCCTCGAGTCGGGAGGAGACCCGTCGAAGACGGGCCGCTTCCTCATGACGTTCAAGGAGGGCGCGGGCGACGCGGCCATGAAGTCGCTGAAGGCGCGCAGTGGTTTCCGGGTGGCGAGCGCCAGAGACTTCAATAACCAGGCGATGGATTTCAGCCAGACCGGTGACGCTGAGGCGGTGGTCTTTCCGGAAATCGGTGTCGCGCTGGTCAGTTCTCACGCCGCGGCCGCGCGCGGCATGACGGCCGACAACCTGGTCGCCGAAGACAGCCCCGTCCAGTCGGTCGATCCCGAGTACTTCATGTTCGCAACTCAGATCAACCCCGGCGACTACCTGAGGGGCGTATTGAGCGCGGCCCAGGCGATTTACGCCGACCTGGGCGAACACCCAGGCGCCGCCGTCCCCGGCGATGTTGCCGCGGAGGTGTTCGGCGTCACGTGGGGCCTTAACGCGTGCCGCGTGCCACCCAGCCATTTTGACGGCAACGGGATCAAAGTCGCCGTGCTCGACACGGGCTTCGATCTCGGACATCCCGAGTTTGCGGGACGCCTGTTCACCACGAACACGTTCGTCGGTCAGCCCGTGCAGGATCTTCATGGTCACGGCACCCACACCGCCGGAACAGCAACTGGACCCAAGACACCGGCCGGCGTGATCCAACGCTACGGGATCGCATTCCGAAGCCGAATCTTCATCGGCAAGGTGCTGACGAATTCCGGATCCGGCACGCAAGCGCAGGTGTTGGCCGGCATGAACTGGGCGATCGCGAACAAATGCGAGGTGATCTCGATGTCGCTCGGAGCTCAGATCCCGGTTCAGCCGTCCTACACGGCAGCCGGAGCGGCGGCGTTGGCCAACGGATGCCTGATCGTCGCCGCCGCCGGCAACGCCAGCAATCGCCCGAGCTTGATCAATCCGGCTGGTGCACCGGCAAACTCGCCGACCATCGTGTCGGTGGCGGCTCTCGACAGCTCACTCAGGGTCGCCAGCTTCTCGAACGGCGGCAAGGTAGATATCGCCGGGCCGGGTGTGAGTGTCTTTTCGTCCTGGCCGAGGCCGACGGTGCACAATACAATCAGCGGGACGAGTATGGCGACGCCGCACGTCGCCGGATGCGCCGCCCTCTGGGCACAGAGTAGCGCGGCTCTTCGTGCAGGGGCGCTCCGAGCGAAATTGATCGCCACTGCACGGCACCTGCCGTTTCCGCCAAGCGATGTGGGTGCAGGCCTCGTGCAGGCACCGTTGTGATCGTATCGTCCGCCGCGCGTCGCCGGCCGCGCGGTGGACGCTCGCTCCCTCAGCTCCGGTACGGCAGCTGATCGCCCCGAACGCCGAGTCAATGGAAGACGGGCCCATGGCCAAGAAGTCCAAGCACAAAATGATCGTCACGCTAGCCGGGGATCGTGCGATCCACGACGTGACGCGCGACCTCAAGGCCGCAGGGTTCGAAGTGGATCAGACTCTCGAGACCATCGGGATCGTGACGGGCAGTGCTCACCCGAAGAGCGTGGCCAAGCTGAAGAGTGTTCCAGGCGTGGCCGACGTGGCGGCCGACCATCCCGTTGACATCGGCCCGCCCGACTCCGACGTGTCTTAGGATGCTCAGGCTCGCAGTCACCGAGCCTTCGTGCACTCGCCAGCCGCCCCACAGCTTCTCGGCCACCTCACCGCAAAGGCTAAGGGTATGCCGTGTCACGCCGTCGGGGATCGGCGCGTCATGGCGTCGTCAATCGCAGCAAGAAGACGGACGTCGTCGAACGGCTTGTCGATA
>DAIRVG010000273.1:0-5421 GCA_036802945.1 Vicinamibacterales bacterium | reverse complement strand
GCGGATGTACCTGGACACCAATCGCTATGTGAAAGTCACGCTCCTGCCTGAGACACGGTAGAGAGCATCGTGTCTGATAGGATGATGCATTCTTCACGCTCACCTTCGGATTGTCGGCCCCCTGCTGTTGATCAGTGCAGGCGCGGCGGCCGCCGTCGCTCCGGCTCGATTCGTCCGTTTTAGCGAAGCCCGGCCGATTCTGACCGAGCTGGCGGGCACGCTTCCGCCCGAGCTCAACGACCTGACCCCGGCGCAGATGGAAACCGCATGGCCAGGCTGGATCGAGCGCAAGGATCGCGAGGTCCGCGCGCGGCTCGATCAGGGCGACGAAGACACCATCGTCAACTGGATGCTGTTCGGCACGTCGTTTACGACGAGACCACGCGCGGTGCTCGGCGCAGTCGAGTCGGGCACGGCGGGGGATCGGGAGCTGGTGGTGCGCCGGACAATTGAGCTGATCTCGGCCCGCCTCGACGATCTTCTGACGGCGCTGGCCGCCCCTGGCAATGACGAGCGCCGATTGTTCGCCCGCGCCCTTCTTCAGCGAAAAGGGTTGCGCTTCGCGACCGTTGCGGAGAGAGAAGCTGCACGAAAGTATCTGCTCGCGGCGGTCATCCGCGTGGCAAGCGAACAGGAGCAGATCGATCAGGAACTTGGCGCCACGAGCAGCGGCGACCCCATCACCGAGTTCGTCCAGCGGTCCCGGCTGTTCCGCACGCGCGGTCTGTCGCTCGACACATCGCTGATTCCCAACTATTCGGTCGAGCAGGCGCTGGCGGCGATGAAGGCGCGTGGCCTGCTGACGCGCGGCTCCGTGAGACGCGTGGCGATCGTCGGTCCTGGCCTCGACTTCGCGGACAAGGAGGTCGGGTTCGACATCTATCCTCAACAGACGCTGCAGCCTTTTGCGGTGCTGAATTCGCTCAAGCGGCTGGGTCTTGCGCCCTCGCCCGGCGATCCGGAGATCGTGCTCCTCGACATCAGCCAACGCATCATCGATCACGTGACGCAAGCTCGAGCGCGGGCCGCACGAAACATCGGCTACACGCTGAACCTGCCGCTACCCAGGAGCACTCCGTGGCTCCCCGACGTTCGCGCGTACTGGCAGACGTTCGGCGATCAGATTGGCGCCTCCGCCCCAGCCCAGGCGTCGAAGGCGATTGACGACGTCGCCCAGTTGCGGGCCGTCCGTGCGAGGCCGTCTGACGTTCGGCGGATGTCGGTGCTGAATGTGAACATCGTGACCGAGCGCCTCGACGTGGAGGCGTTCGATCTCGTGATTGCGACCAACGTGTTCATCTATTACGACGTGCTCGAGCAGGCGCTGGCGATGTCGAATGTCGAAGCCATGCTGAAGCCCGGCGCGTTTCTGCTGGCGAACTTCTCGGCGCCGAATCTGACGGCGGTCACGATTGATCCCGTCGACACGACGACCACGCGCTACGCGCCGAACCTCATCGATTTCATCGTCTGGTACAAAGCCCACGCGAATTGATCGCGTATTTCAGCTTGACACGCGTTCTCCACAGGAATAGCGTGCAGCCGTTTAGAACTATTCCGCGCAAGGCCGTCCCGTACGCTGGCGTCGTCCACTGGCGAAAACCTGAGGAGGACAGCGATGGTGAACGTGATCCGGCGATCCTCGAGGCCCCTCCTGGTCGTGCTGGTTTCCTTGCTCTTACCCTCGGCGGTCTATGCACAAGCCGCGATCACCGGCGTCGTCAAGGACGCCTCGGGTGCGGTGTTGCCGGGGGTGACGGTCGAAGCCGCCAGTCCGGTCATGATTGAAAAAATCCGGCAGGTCGTCACCGACGCCACTGGCCTTTACCGCATCGTGGATCTCCGGCCGGGCCTCTATGCCGTGACGTTCGAGTTGCCGGGGTTCAGCGTCGTCAAACGAGAAGGGATTGAGCTGTCGGGGAACTTCGTGGCGACCGTGAACGCCGACCTGAAGGTCGGCACGCTCGAGGAAACCGTCACGGTGACCGGTGAGACGCCCATCGTCGACGTGCAGAGCGCGCGGACGCAGCAGATCATCAGCAGGGACGTCATCTCCGCAATTCCCTCCTCGAGAAACGCCATCGGCCTCCAGAACCTGATTCCCGGTATGTCGGCGACCGGCGGCGTCGGCGTCATCGGAAATTCGAACACCGATTCCGGCGGCATTGGGGGATCGATGCAGTCGGTTGCCGCCGCCATCCACGGTGGTCGCGCGTCCGATTCTCGGATCTATGCGGACGGCATCAACATGGGGTGGGCCGGCGGAAACGGCGGCGGCGGAAACATGCCGCAAGTGGCTGCCGCGCAGGAAGTGGTAGTGACCGTTTCGGGCGGGCTCGCTGATGCCGAGACCGGCGGCGTGGTCATCAACGTCATCCCGCGCGATGGTGCGAACACCTTCAGCGGCCAGTTCAATTTCAGCGGCTCGAACGGCTCCCTGCAAGGCAGCAACTACACCGAGAGACTCAAGGCCAAGGGCCTGCGGTCGCCTTCGGAACTCATGTCGGTGTACGACGTCAATCCGATGTACGGTGGCCGGATCGTGCGGGACAAGCTGTGGTTCTACTCGTCCTTCCGCCAGACCGGGGGTAAGAGCACGGTTCCGGGCATGTTCTGGAACAAGAACGCGGGAAACCCGAATGCCTGGACGGTTGATTTCGACCGATCGAAGCCGGCATTTACCAACAGGGTGGAGCGCCAGGCGACCATCCGGCTGACGTGGCAGGCGACGCCGCGCAACAAGTTCAACATGCTCTGGGCCGAGCAGTACCTCGATACGAACTACGGCAATGGGGGCGGCGCCGAGACGGCCGGCCAGCTGACGACGCCGGAAGCGACGCCGCGGTCGTATTACATTCCGTCCCGTCAACCGCATGCCACCTGGTCGTCGGCGATCTCGGGAAGGTTGCTGGCCGAGGCTGGCTGGGGCATGTATCAGGCGCGATACCGCTTCGGGCCACGCAACGACGGCACGCACGATCCGCGGATGATCCAGGTGTTGGAGCAAGGCGGCGAGGTCCCGAATCTGCTGTCGCGGGCGCCCGCAGCCCCTGCGTCGGGCGGATTCGCGCACTCCTTGATCGGAAACCTGGCGAGCGTGCGGGCGTCGCTGACGTACGTCACCGGCGCGCATAACATGAAGTTCGGGTACCAAGGCGGGTTCGGCAACCCGTCGCAGACCTACAACTACCCGAATCAGGTTACGCAGATCCGGATGAGAGACGGCGTGCCGAACCAGCTGACGCAGACCGTCGTCGTGGGAGGCCACATCAAGTACGTCCGCAATCTCATTCCGACCAACTTTTACGCGCAGGACCAGTGGACGTTCAACCGGCTGACGCTGCAGGGCGGCGTGCGCTACGACTCTCTGGTTTCAAACTATCCGGAGTCGCGCGTGGGCGGATCCGGCTATCCGTTCGCACCGGAAGAGATCGTCTATCCGAGGCGGTCGACACCTGGGTACGCGTGGAAGGACATTCTGCCGCGACTGGGCGTGGCCTACGACCTGTTCGGGAACGGGAAGACGGCGCTCAGATTCAACCTGGGCAAATTCATGGAAGCCATCACGGCGACCAACAACGATCTCGACATGAATCCGCTGGTGCGCACAGTCGTCCGAACGACGCGCGGGTGGACCGACACGAACCGGGACTACATGCCCGATTGCGATTTGATGAGCCCGGCCGCCAACGGCGAGTGCGCACGGATGGACAACCAGAACCTGGGGCGGCAGGTGTTCAACCGGAGCTTCGACCCGAACTATGTCGGCGGCTGGGGCTCGCGGCCGTACAGCTGGGGATTCGGCATGTCGGTCCAGCAGGAAGTCACGCGGCGCGTCTCGGTGACCGTCGGCGTGCATCGCAACTGGTGGGGTAACTGGTACGTTGTGGACAACCGGGCCACGAACCCCGAGGACTACACGCCGTTCAGCATCCAGGCACCGCGCGATCCGCGGCTGCCGGGCGGCGGGGACTACACGATCGGCGGGCTGTACAACCTCGTGCCGAACAAGGTGGGGCCGGTCGACGAGCTCGCCCAGTCCTCTAAGAATTTTGGTGACCAGAAGGAGAACTGGCAGGGCTTCGATTACTCCGTCGTGGCGCGGCTGCAACGGGGCCTCACGGTGCAGGCGGGCGCAGGCACGGGGCGCAGGCTCGCCGACGGGTGCGCGGTGCGGGCGAAGCTGCCGGAGCTCGGTTCGGGCCCTACAGGAGCCGCGAACAGTTCCGTCACCGCGAACGTGCTGGTAACCACGCAACGCGGCGCCCTCTCGGTGACGAACCCCTATTGCCGCTTTGCCGAGCCATATAGAACGGACTTCAGGGGACTCGCCACGTATACGATTCCGCGACTGGACGTCCAGGTGGCCGCTACGTGGATCAGCGTACCAGGGGAGTACCTGGAGGCGAACTTCGTGGCGGACAACGCGTGGATCGCCGCCGGGCCGCAGCCGATCGGCCGGGCTCTCACGGGGGCCGCGGTTGCGACGGTGAACCTGATTGCGCCGTATACCGTGTTTGCCGATCGACGCAATAATGTGGACTTCCGGGTTGCGAAGATTCTCCGGTTCGGTGGGAGACGCGCCCAGGTTGGTGTCGACATCTACAACCTGATGAACGTGGACGTGGTTACGGCCTACAACCAGACGTTCGTGCCGGGCGGCCCGTGGCTGACTCCGACGGCCATTCAGCCGTCGCGGTACGCCAGGATCAGCATGGAGTTGGACTTCTAATTAGCGAATTTCACTGTCACGCAGCCACGGAGACACGAAGACACGGAGGCATTTCATGTTTTTGCTCCGTGACTCCGTGACTCCGTGGCCTGTAGAAGTGAAAAGCGGTTTAGAACGCGTACTTGACTCCCAGCTGGATGATGCGCGGCAACCCGGCCTGCGTCGTGATGCGGCCGAAGGTACCCGCGTTGAAATTGGCCTGCCATCCTCCGGCCGTCAGCTCGGTGCCGGGGATGCCCCAGTTGAAGGTGTTGAACAGGTTGAACGCCTCGAGGCGGAGCTGCACCGTGTGCATCGAGACGAGGCCAAGCTCGCGCGACAGCGCCAGGTCCACGGTCCAGTACTTCGGGCCCGTCAAGGCGTTCCGCGTCAGGTTGCCGAACGTCCCCGGGTCCGGCTGGGCGAACGCGGCGCTATTGAAATAGTTCGTCAACGTCCGCGGGTGCGCGTACACGTCGTCGCTGACCAGGTTCACGCGCTGGTTTCGCTGTCCGTTGAGCGCATTGTCGCGGCCGGTGATGATGTCGATGCGGCTGCCGGACTGGATGGTCGCGATCCCCGACGCGCGCCACCGGGACGCGAGCATACCGAGCGCCCCTCCGCCGAAACGGGGCGTCTCCGCACTGAGCGTCAGGCTCGCCAGGTGCGTGCGATCCTGATCGCAGTAGCCCTTATCGAACTCGGGGTCG
>DAIRVG010000272.1:0-5429 GCA_036802945.1 Vicinamibacterales bacterium | reverse complement strand
TAGCCGTGACTCGGAATCCGCTCATCGTCTACAGCTCGAATGTCATGGCGATGCTGGGACTCCGCTCACTGTATTTCGTGCTGTCGGACGCAGTCTATCGATTGCGATATCTGCGCATTGGCCTTGCGGCGCTCCTCGTGTTCACCGCCGCGAAGATGCTGGCGAGTGAATGGGTGCATATCAGCGCTGGCGTGTCCGTGGCGGTCATCGTCGTGGTGCTTCTCGCGACGATTGCCGCATCCATATGGCCGAATTTCCGCTGGTCACCTGGACACAATGCGAAGCAATAACTGACAAGCCTGGCCGAATCGCGCAAGAAGCGGTCGACCCCTTCCCGTAGGCTGAAGTCTGCAACGAGGAGGGGATGATGACGACTCAACAACACGATCTCGACGGCCTGAAGGCCCTCGTCACGGGAGCGACGTCCGGCCTCGGCCGCGCGATCGCCTTTCAACTCGCGCGGGATGGCGCCGACGTCACCGTGCATGGCCGCGACGCGGGGCGCGGTGTCCAGACGGTCGAAGAAATCCAGTTGCAGGGCGGTCGCGCCCACTTCGTCGCCGCTGACCTCGCCGACGCCGCGAGCATCGCCCGTTTGGCCAAAGAGGTTGGCGACATCGACATCCTGGTCAACAACGCCGGGTTCTCATTGTGGGGACCCACAGAAACCTTTGCGCTCGCGTCCTTCGATGCGATGTTCGCCGCCAATGTCAGAGCGCCGTTCCTCCTTGTCGCCGCATTTGCTCCAGGCATGGTGGCGCGTGGGACCGGGAGCGTCATCAACATCAGCAGCATGGCCGGCCGCCTCGGTCTCGCCGGCGGCGCGGCGTACGGCGCCACCAAAGCGGCGCTGGTGTCATTTACTCAGGCATGGGCGGCGGAGTACAGCCCGCGAGGCATCCGGGTCAATGCGGTCGCGCCTGGCCCGATCTACACACGGCCCGAGGCGCGGGAACTTTTCGACTCGCTCGGCGCCGCCACGGCGATGAAGCGTGCCGCCGACCCTCCGGAGATCGCCGAGGTCGTGGCATTCCTGGCCTCGCCGCGTGCCAGCTATATGACCGGAGCGATCGTGGCCGTCGACGGCGGCCGAACCGCGATTTAGCAATCGGGAGGTACGTCATGAGTCAGAGCACAGAAGCACAGAATAAGGCGATTGTCCTTGAAGCGTTCGACACCCTGTTCAACAAACGTGACTACGTCGCGGCGGCGCGCGTCTGGTCACCGAACTACCTGCAGCACAGCGCCCACATTGAGCCCGGTCGCGTCAACGCGAAATGAACGAAGGAGAAAGTTCAATGATTAACGTGGTCAAGAAACACAGTATCTCTTCGGAGCTGGCACAAAGGATGGTGGATGAAGCCGTTGCGAAGGCAAGAACGATTGGGGTTTCCGAGAACGTTGCGGTGCTCGATGACGGCGGCAATCTCAAGGCTTTTCGCCGCATGGATGGGGCGCCGATTCTGAGCATCGAGATTGCCCAGAATAAAGCGTACACGGCTCTGTTCGGCGTGCCCACGCAGGACTTCTTCGACTTCATCCAGCGCGATCCGTCGCTGTTGGCCGGCATCCCCACGCTGGCGCGTGTGGCGGCGTACGGGGGAGGGTTTCCAATCAAAGTGGACGGGGAACTTGTCGGGGCTATCGGAGTGAGCGGAGCGCCCACGGTCCAGAACGACATCGACTGCGCGAGAGCAGCCTTGGCGCTCGTAACCGATGAGGTGCTGACTGACTAATTTGTCGGGGAATCAACGAGGCGCCTCCCCTTCACCGGGAGCACCCGCGTGACCGTTAACGCACCGAGCGCGATGTCGCGGCCCGGAAACGACTCGAACTGATGTTCGGTCGCCCCCAGTGCGACGCAGGTCTCCGCCGCGACAATCAGCTCCGCCATATGGGGCCTCGCCCTCAGATCATCATAGCGACCGTTTCGGCCTCAGTCGCAGGAGGTTCAACTCGTTTGAGGTGCCTAGTCGAACGCGAGACATGTACGTCCCGGCTCCTTGCGATACGAACACCTGCAGAGGGTCTCGGCGATGCAGACCGCGAGTGAAGGGAAAAATCGCCGTGGCGACGAGCGTGCCTGGGAAGAACTGTCCGCCGTGTGTGTGGCCCGCAATCATCAAATCGATTCCGTTCGCGGCCGCATACTGAGCGCCGGCCGGACTGTGGTGCAGGAGCACCGACGGCATGTCGATCTTCAGGTGGAGCGACGCAAGTACGGACTTGATGGTGCGTGAGTCGTCGGACGGATGCAGGTCGAACGTGTCTTCATCGGCGTTCATGTAGTCGAGGCCCACGAGCTGGAGTCCGTGAGTTTCGACCACCTGGCTGCGGAGGACGTTCACGCCGTACTTCTTCACCAATGCGAACGCGCGTTCCGCATCGACATACTTCTCGTGATTCCCTCCCACGTAGTAGACGGGCGCCGAGAATCGAGCCAGCGGCTCAAGCTCTCCAGGCACGAATGCTGCCTCGGAGTCGATGAGGTCACCGGTAATCAGCACGATGTCAGGCTTGCGCTGATTGGTCTCTTCAACGATCTTCTCGAGGTACTTCCCTCCCCGGTGGTGGCCCAGGTGGATGTCCGAGAGCTGCATCGCTACGACGTCGCGGTTCAGGCCGGGGAGTGCAATCTCGGTCTCCACAACCGAGAACGCATTGGCCCACATGCCGCCCACGAGCGTCGCGCCGGCTGCCAGAAGCAGCGCCGCCGCACCCACGCGGGCTTTCGGTATGTGCCACGCCCTCTCGATGACGTGCAGGAGTACAAACGCGAGCGTCAGGAAGACGTAGCCAGCGAACAGATATCCGCCAAGGACGTACGAAAGGCCGGCTACGACATCAGCGGACTTCGTCGCGGGCACCATCAACATGAACCAGCCAACGAGTGCCGCCATCACGAGGACACGCAACAGCCACCGCCGCCGCAGCCCGAACGTCGTCCGCACGCGGAAGGCGATGTACCAGGCGGAACCGAAGAGCGCGAGCGCAAATAGCAGCAGGACACCGACCCGCAGCACAGTGTTCATAACGCGTCAGCGCCTAAGCGGTGCCGGCTGAAGCGGACTCGTGTCCGAGCATCTTCTCGATCGAGATCGGCAACGACCGGATCCGCATGCCCGTCGCGTGATAGACCGCATTGGCGATCGCAGCCGCCATTCCCGCAATGGCGAGCTCCCCGATTCCTTTTGTTCCAAGAGGGGTCATCGGGTCAGGGTCTCCGACGAACAGGACGTCGACATCGCGCACGTCCGCGTTGACCGCGACGACGTACTCGGCCAGCGACGTGGTCGCCAGACGGCCGGTACGGTCCGACACGCTTTCCTCCAGCAGCGCCATGCCAATGCCCATGGCGATACCGCCGATGATCTGACTGCGTGCCGTCTTCGGGTTGAGAATCCTGCCGCCATCGACGGCCGACACGACGCGAGCGACGCGCACCGTGCCGAGATCCGGGTCGACGTGGACCTCGACGAAGTGGGCGGCGTATCCACCCGCATGTGCACGGGTGCCCGTTGATGGCGCTGTGTACGGGATGAAGCGACCGGCCTGGACGATCATGGTGGCCGAGGACGTCTCGCCCGGCGGCGCACTCTCGCCCTCAATCGTCAGCTCGTCCAGACCATGCCGCGTGAGGATGTCGGCGTACGTTTCGAAGCGCGCCGGATCGTCGGTGATCTGCATGCCTCCGTCGCGAACCGTGATGCCTTCCAAACGACACCCCTTGAGCGGCGACCCCTCGTCGTCATGGACAAGATCCACGAAGGCGCGGACCAGACTGACGCAGGTGGCGTGGACGGCGTTGCCGAGTGCGCCGGTCAACCCGGATCCGCCTTCCTGCGGCGCCCTCGGCATGGCGCTGTCACCCAGACCGAACCGCACGCGCTCGATCGGCACGCCAAGACAATCAGCCGCGAGCATCGTCATCACGGTGTAGGGGCCCGGCCCGATATCGGTCGCGCCGCTGCGAACGAAGGCCGTTCCGTCCCGCCGTATGGAGGCGATGGCTTGACATGGAGGCTGGTATGCGAACAGTGCCCCTCGTGCCATGCCGTATCCCACGAGTTGCCCGGCCTGTCGCGTCGATCGGGACTCCGGATTGCGGGCCGACCAGCCGAAGCGCTGGGCGCCCTGTCGGTAGCACTCGAGCAGCGCGTTGCTCGACCACGGCAAGCCCGAGTCCGGGTGCACGTGGGCGTGATTCCTGACTCGCAACTCGATGGGATCGATGCCCAGGGCGTACGAGAGCTCGTCGATAGCCGACTCCAGCGCGAACGAGCCTTCGGCTTCTCCTGGTGCACGCATCCATCCAGGTATAGGGATGCTCTGGCGAATCTGGGTTGCGCGAGTCGACACATTGGGGCACGCGTATGAGTGGAGAGTCCCGTACGTGATCAGATTGATCAACTCGTCTGCCATGCCGATCGACGAGGTCGAGACATGTTCAATGGCGGTGAGCTGTCCGTCTCGGCCTGCCCCGATGGACACCTGCTGAATCGTGTTGGGCCGATGGCCGACCGAGGTGAACATCTGGGCGCGTGTCAGCACCAGCTTCACCGGCCGCCTCGTGATCCGCGCGGCAAGGGCCGCGAGTGTCACATGCGGCCACGCGCGCAGCCCGGCGCCGAACGCACCACCTACGAAGGGCACCAGCACGCGCACGCTGGCCGGATCGACGCCGAACGCGGTCGCCAGCATGTCGCGCACGCCATGTGGATGTTGTGTCGTGTCGTGGACCGTGAGCACGTCGCCGTCCCACGCCGCCACGGTGGCGAACAGGCCGATCGGGTTATTGGTGTTGTCGGTGGTTGTGTAGGTCTGCCTGACTTGCACGTCGGCTGCCGCCAGCGAACTGGAGACGTCCCCACGCGTGTAATCGGGCGTCCATGCATGGGAGACCCGAGATGCTCGCGGGTCGTCGAACGAAAGCACCGGCGCGTGGCGCTCATACGTGACCTCGACCAGCGCCGCCGCCGCGTTCGCTTCTTCCCTCGTCTCGGCGACGACCATCGCGACGTGCTGGCCGTAATGCAGCACGGCGTCGCTTTGGAACGGCGGCAAGGGCTGCGGACCGATCGGGTCTCCCATTCTCCCAGTGGCTGGCGCATGCGCCAGCCGGGGCGTATTGACGTGCGTGATGACGGCCAGCACGCCAGGTGCGCGCTCGGCGGCATCGACCGCGATGTGGAGGATTCGCCCGCTCGTCACGGTGCTCCCCACCAGAACGGCGTAGGCGACGCCGGGAGGATTCACATCGATCGGATAGGTGGCGGCACCCGTCACCTTGAGCCGGCCGTCAACGCGATCCAGGGGAGTGCCGACGACATCAACGATGGTTGCGGTGCTCATAGGTTCGCATCTCTCGCGGTGGCAAACGCGCGCACGATGGTGCGCTTCGCCAGCTCGATCTTGAAGTGGTTGTGTTC
>DAIRVG010000271.1:2726-5494 GCA_036802945.1 Vicinamibacterales bacterium | reverse complement strand
CGACCGACGAGGAGGACGCATGGCGCATGAACTTCCCAAGCTCCCGTATGACTTCGCAGCGCTCGAGCCGCACATCGACGCGCGAACGATGGAAATCCATCACGGGAAGCACCACCAGGCATATGTCACGAACCTGAACGCCGCGCTCGAGAAGCATCCCGAGCTGCAGTCGAAGAGCATCGATGACCTGTGCCGCGGCATCAACAGCGTTCCCGAAGACATCCGCACCGCGGTGCGTAACAACGGCGGCGGCCACTGGAACCACAGTCAGTTTTGGAAGTGGATGGCGCCCAACGCGGGCGGCGCGCCGACCGGAAAAATCGGTGATGCAATCAGCTCTTCCTTCGGCGGCTTTGATGCGTTCAAGGAACAGTGGGGCAAGGCAGGAGTCGGCCGATTCGGCAGCGGCTGGGTGTGGCTGCTCAACGATGGCGGCAAGCTCTCCATCGTCAGCACGCCGAATCAGGACAATCCGCTGATGGAAGGGAAGAAGGCCATCCTCGGTTGTGACGTATGGGAACACGCCTACTACTTGAAGTATCAGAACCGCCGGCCCGACTACATCACTGCGTGGTGGAACGTCGTCAACTGGGCCGAAGTGAACAAAGCTCTGTAGGGATCGGGGATCGGGGATCGGGGATCGGGGATCGGGGATCGGGGATCGGGGATCGGGGAAACGTTTCGAATCCCGAATCCCGAATCCCCAATCCCGAGAATTACTGTTGTCTCTTCAGCGTGAACTCCTGCGGCTGGCCCTGGCCGCCTTCGGCCATCCGCGTGAACGCGATCTCGTCGCCCTTCAGCGCGCCGCTCCAGTCCAGCGTGATTTCGCCGCCGCGTCCCATCTGCTTGGTCTTGAACTTGAGCATGCCGTTCGCGATCGTTCCTTCGGCGATCGGGATTTCGCCGCCGCGTCCACCGGCCACCGAGCCGGTCAGCTTTCCGCCGTCCGCCTTTAACGTGAGTGTTACCTGCTGCGGTCCCCGTCCCCCCGGAACTTCACCGGCCCATTTGCCATCCACCGAGCCTTGGGCGAGGGCGAGAAACGGGAGCGCAGCTATGCAAATGAATAACATGCAGGTTTTCAACTTCATAAATCTCTCCGTCATGATTTGAAGAAAGAAGTTATACGCGCGAGGCCTTACGCCTGGTCATACGCGTGCCCGGACGCAATTGTTTACGCGTCAGAGGTGAGCGGCTGAGCAGCGATCAGATTGTCCTGAACGACCTGGCCGCCAATAAGGTGTTCCTGGATGATTCGCTCGAGGACGGGCGGATCGCATTCGCCGTACCACGCGCCTTCGGGATAGACCACGGCAATCGGGCCGCCTTCGCAGATCCGGAGGCAATTCGCTTTCGTCCGCAGGATCCCGCCCTGCTCTGACAGCTTCAATTCCTTGAGACGCCGCTTCAGAAAGTCCCACGCGGCCAGGCTGCGATCCTTGTCGCAGCACTTCGGGTTCGTCTGATCGCAGCAGAGAAAAATGTGACGCCGCGCGACTGGAATGCCGATTGTCGCGGCGACTTCGCGTTGGGACTCGGTCAAAACAGCGTGACCTCCACGACCGCGCCTTTCTCGACGATGTCGGTTTGCGCGGGAATCTCGATGTAGCCATCGGCCTGCGACATGCTGGTGATGTCGCCGGAGGCCTTGAACGCCGGCACCGCCACGCCATCGACCACGCGCACCGTGTAGAACTGGTGCCGGCCGGGGGAAGAGACGACGCGCTGGGCGAGCGGGACGGTAACCTTCTTGACCGCGTGCGGCGCCAGCCGCGCGATCCGGCGCAGTGCCGGCACGAGCAGGATGTGGGCGTTCGACAGGCACGATGAAGGGTAGCCGGGCATCCCGAAGAACGGCTTGCCTGCGACGACGCCGAACGCGGTCGGCTTGCCCGGCTTGACGGAGATGCCGTGAAAGAGGACCTCGCCCTTGTCGCTCAGCACGTCGAGGATCAGATCGCGCTCTCCAACGGAACTGCCGCCCGAGAACACGAGAACGTCGTCCGCGAGGCATTCGTCCACTGCCCGGGATAAATCCGCGATCGTGTCGACGGCCGTGCGGTGAGGCACGGGCACGCCGCCATGATCGGCGATGACGGCCGAGAGCGTGAACCGGTTGATGTCGTAGATATGCCCGGGCTCGAGCGGCTGGCCTGGATCGACAATCTCGTTGCCCGTCGAAAGGATGGCGACGCGCGGGCGCGCGTAGACCTCGACGTGAGCGAGGCCCAGTGCGGCAAGCGCTCCGACGCGGCTGGCATTCAGCACTTCGCCGGCGCGCATGACCGTCTGGCCGGTCTTGATGTCGGCGCCTTGCTGCCCGATGTTCTGCCCAGGTTCAGCGGCTGTGAAGACGCGGACCTGAGACGAATCAGCCTCGGTCTGTTCGACCATGACGACCGCGTCGGCGCCGGGAGGCATTGGCGCGCCCGTCGCTATCTCGGTGCACTGGCCCGGACCGACCGTCCGCGTGGGCATCTGACCGGTGAACACTTTTTCAATGCAGGTGAGCGTTGTCGGAAGCGTAGGCGTGGCGCTGGACGTGTCTCCCGCACGGACCGCGTATCCGTCCATCGCCGCACGCGAGAACGGTGGGACGTCAGCTGTCGCGACCGTGTCCCTGGCCAGAACGCGTCCGTGGACGGCGTCGAGGGCCACGCGCTCTGTGCGATCGATCGGATGGATGGCGCCGTCAATCAATGCCCGCGCCTGATCGAGCGGGATCGTGTCCTTGAACGGCCGCATCTTGGTGGTCATGAAGTCAA
>DAIRVG010000271.1:0-2626 GCA_036802945.1 Vicinamibacterales bacterium | reverse complement strand
TGACCAAGCTCGGGAATAATCAGCCGCGTCATCGCAAGGCGGACGGCATCCGGTGATCCGGGCAGGACGAAAATGGCTTTACCCGACGCAGTGCCGGCCGTCGCGCGGCTCATCATCGCGGCGGCACCGATCTGCTCGAAGCTGAGCATGCGGAACAGCTCTCCGAATCCCGCGAGCCGTTTTTCCAGCAGGCGATCAATCGCTTCGAACGTACCGTCACGCGAGGTGATGCCCGTGCCGCCCGTCGTCACTATTACCTGCGTGCGCGCGTCGGAGAGCTGTTGCCTGACGGCGCCCGAGACCGCGTCGGGGTCGTCGCGCACGATGGCGCGGCCGGTGACGACATGACCGGCGGATTCAAGGAGATCACGGATCGCCTGCCCGCCCGTATCGTTCGCCTCGGTGCGCGTGTCGCTGACCGTCAGCACGAAACATCCCACCGCTTTGGGCGCGTGCGATTTGTGTTCCTCCTGGCTCACGTCCGGATTATATCGATGCCTCACGGACGTGCTATAAGATCCGCCGCGCCGCCCGGGATAGAGACCGCGGCCGCGATTGTCATAAGCAACTGAGGGATTCCATCATGAGCATTGCCACTGTTGCCGATTCCCCCGCGTTATCGCGCCAGTCGCGCAGGGGCACGAGCGTGCTCCTCGCGATCGCTGCCGTCATCGCGGTAACGTTCTTCATCGTCGCGGCGGTTCCGTACCTCTCGTTGAACGAGGCACGGTTCGGACCATATTGGGCGTTGCGAAACTGGCTGTTGCTCCATATTGGCGGCGGCGCGGTCGCGCTGCTTACCGGGCCCGTCCAGCTATGGCTTGGCTTGAGCGATCGCCGGATGGGTCTTCACCGGTCGCTTGGGTTCGTGTACATCGCCAGCGTGATATGCGGCTCGATTGGCGCCTTCTATCTTGCATCGCACACGCAGGGCGGCTGGGTGTTCGGCGCGGGGCTCACCGGCCTTGGGGTCGCATGGCTCGTGACGACAGGGCTCGCGTTCGTGGCTATCAAGAAACAGCTTTACGACCAGCACAAGGAATGGATGATCCGCAGTTATGTGGTGACGTTTGCGTTCGTGACATTTCGAGCGCTGCAGGGCACGTTGAGTGCGGCGAACGTGGGCACATTGCCGGAGCAGCTTGCAGTAGCGAGCTGGTTCTGCTGGGCGGTTCCATTGCTGATCACCGAGGCGATTCTGCAGGGCCGGAAAATCGTCGCCGTTCGAAGAGTGTTATAGTTTTTGTTTGTGCGCTCTCGAGTTGATTGAGAGTCGCCGCTAACCCATCCCTTCCGCGCCCTTAGCTCAGTTGGATAGAGCGTCTGGCTACGAACCAGGAGGTCGCAAGTTCGAGTCTTGCAGGGCGCACCACTCAAGAAATCCCAAACCCCAAGATCCAAATCCCAAACCCCAAGTCTCGATCGAACACCTTGTGATTTGGAGCTTGGGTCTTGGAATTTGGGATTTCCACTCAGCCACCTCTCGTCTCGCTTCAGTCACAGTGCGCTGGTCTAGCATCGCGATGCGGCACGCGGTCCGAACTGCCCCCGCCTGCCGGTGCGCGCGATCGTTCTCTGTTGTCGCCGACCAACGCCTGGTGAATAATCCGTCACCGTCCGTTGGAGGTTCATCAAGGGAGAGTCTGCCATGCCGGTCGCCAACGTACCCTGGAACATGTTCGAAGCTCACCCCGTCCGAGTTCGTTACCGCCTGACGATCAACACGCCGGCCGGGCTGAAGCTGACACAGACCATGAAGCTCGACCTCAACAAGCTGACCAGCTCGAAGGACCGGCAGCATCCGACGCTGGAGGCGACCGACCGCATTACGATCCACGCCGACCTCGAGTTGTCGATCGACCCGCGGGTGACCGTGCTGAGCCAGCAGGTCGAAGTTGGGTTCCTGCAGTCCCTGACCGGCAACATCAGCCAGGCGGAATACGGTGTCAAGGGGAAACTCCCCGTCAAGCGATTCCGATGCCTCCACGAGAAGTACCCGGTCAAGGATGGCGAGGGCAACCCCTGGTACAAGAACCCCGTGACGGCAATCCTCAACTCGGGGCCGGTGCCGAAGCAGGTGTCCGTAGAGATCTACGACGCGCCGAAATTCACCTACCCTGCGCAAGTCCCGGAGGGGCCCCTCGTGCGGGTCACCTGCAAGCGGGACTTCCTGACCTGCCTCGCCTTGCGTCACGGGGGCCAACTGCGCGGAATCCACAGCATCGTGTGGCGCTTTTCAGCGACAGCCGATGCACTCGGTCGGCCCACCGGCGGGCTTTCGCTGATCCGGGAGGACGGCCCGCTCGTGCAGTTCCAGACCGACGCGGACGTGCCGACGGACATCCGCACCACGGGCCCATCCGCGAACACCAGCGAGAAGATGGAGTTCGTGACTTGAAGAATCGGGAGGGTCGAACCCATGCCCCATAAGACAGCGCACGATTTCGATCAGGATCTTGCAGGGCGCACCAATCAAGAAATCCCAAACCCCAAGATCCAAATCCCAAAACCCAAGCCTCGATCGAACCCCCCTGGGATTTGGAGCTTGGGTCTTGGAATTTGGGATTTCTCCTAAGCCACCTCTCAACTCGCGTCGCTCGTTGAACCGGTGGACGAGTCCTTGGGC
>DAIRVG010000270.1:4166-5495 GCA_036802945.1 Vicinamibacterales bacterium | reverse complement strand
TACCAGAGACAATCCCTGCCGCCGGCGCAGTCGCTCCGGTTGGTGAGTCGAACCGCTTCAGTGTTGTATGGAGCGGGAAACGTGAACTTTCCCTTCGCGCCGTTGGCGGGAAGAAATGCCGCGATCTGCGACGAGGTGAACCGCGCTCTCAATGCGGGTGAACCCGCTTTCTCCATGAAGCCGCCGCCGGCAGAAGGTGGCGGACTCACCCCGAGCCGCGCATCGCGCACGGTTGCGCCGGAGCTCAGAAGCGAGGTGTCGAGCAACAACGGAAATTGCGGCGGGCGCGCACTTTCTCTCAGGTAGTGACCGTTCTTGCTGTATTGCACGCGCCCGTCAACGACGGCCACTCGAAACACATCGCCGACCGCGTACGTCGTGTCGCCGCCTGCGTACACGCCATCCTCGAGGACATCGGCGTAACCGGCGCCATTGAAGCGAAACCCGAAATCGATGTCGCTGTAGGTTGTGTCATCGCTGCCGTGGCTGAGCCCGGCCATCCAAAGCGTGTTGAGCTCGCCGACAGTGAACTCGACGTACCCGTCCGCGCTCATCTGTTCCTGTGAAGTTGCCCCAGCGTCCTGGCAACCATCACAGCCCATGGTTTTTTGCAGCACGGTACCGACCACAGCAGCGTTGACCACATTCGCCCAGGTGACGTTCACGCCCGTCTGCGCGACGGCGCTGACAACGAACTGGAGCGTGAACATGCACGCAAGGCTGAGAACCCGGCGGACTTTCAAGGACATGTGCATCCTCGCGAGCAGATTGAGTGCCACCTCGCGAAGGCGGACCGATCAGGCGGACCTAAGGGTCCGCCTCTACGGTTCTCTCCAAATGACGGTCAGGACGCACTCGGGGGTGACGAAGGCGCGTCGCGCATCCGATCGTGGGCGCGACGATGCCAGTCGTCGAACCGCTCGGGCCAGTAGCTCGAATCGCGATCCCAGCGGCGCCGCCATCCGCCGCCGCCCCAGAAAAAGATCCCGCGGAACAGAAAGATCCAGAAGAACACGAACAGCAAGGGGCCGAAGAACCCGAACCTCCATGGATGGTAGTGGCCGTACGGGTAATACGGGTACGGTCCAGGGGCCACTGGCGGTGCCCCGGCCGCCGGGGGTGCAACCGCGACGGGCGGCTGAAGCGCCAATCCGTGACTGACGCCCGCCTGGTACGTCACGGTGCCGATGGCGACGGCGGCAAGTACGGCGACGAGCACCAGGGCCCACCGCCTCATTCCGAATTCATTGTGCATGACATCCTCCTTCTCCTTGTCCTCGCATAGAGGCGGACCTTCAGGGTCCTTGTTCTTACGTAGAGGCGGACCTT
>DAIRVG010000270.1:0-4066 GCA_036802945.1 Vicinamibacterales bacterium | reverse complement strand
CAGGTCCGCCTGTCTGGAGAATGCCGCGCGATTGTGGAGGAACTATGAAGAGGCGTTGACAGTGTCACGCGTCGGCACTATACAGGCACCACCAACCACGTCGATTAGGTTCAGTGGCCTCTTACCTCGACTACCGCGGCGAGTTTTTTCCGGCGGAACCAAACGATCCCAAGGAGGGACATGCGTCATGAATCGACAGATCCTCTGGGTACTCGTAGCTGCGATCCTCCTCGCGCTTCCTCTGTCTGTATACGCCCAGGAAGCAACCGTGACCGGGACGATCACCGACTCGACGGGCGGCGTGCTCCCCGGCGTCACCGTGACCGCGATTAACGACGAATCGGGCAATACGTTTGTCGCTGTGACCGACACGGCAGGCACATTCCGCCTGCCGCTGCGCATCGGCGTGTACCGGATCACCGCCGAGTTGACGGGATTCGCCACCGTAGCCCGGACTGGTCTGCAGATGCAGGTCGGACAGCAGACGACCGTGGATTTGCGGATGGCGCC
The DNA here is from genome assembly GCA_036802945.1 of Vicinamibacterales bacterium. Lineage (GTDB taxonomy): Bacteria > Acidobacteriota > Vicinamibacteria > Vicinamibacterales > UBA2999 > Gp6-AA40. Next base: position 3,556 of record DAIRVG010000270.1, on the reverse strand, counting down.
TTCAAACCTCCAGGAAACAGTGACAGTGACGGGCGAAGCGCCGCTCATCAACACCACGTCGTCGACGGCGGCTGCGAACATCGATCAGCGGCAGATGCAGGAGTTGCCGCTGAACGGCCGGAACTGGCTCGACCTGACGCTCCTCGCGCCGGGAAGCCGGTCCAACACGGGTGGCGAGACGCCGGTCCCGCGCTCGCAGGTGGCGTTCCAGATCAATATGGACGGCCAGCAGGTCACCAACAGTGTGGCGGGCTCCGGCTTCGGACAGCCGCGTTTCAGCCGCGATTCGGTGGCGGAATTCGAATTCGTCTCGAACCGCTTTGATGCCACGCAGGGGCGCTCGATGGGCGTGGTCGTGAACGCGGTCACGAAGTCCGGGACCAACCAGCCGTCCGGTACATTCTCGGGGTACTTCCGGGACTCGAGCCTCGCCGAGAAGGATCACGTCGAGGGCCGTGTGATTCCATTCTCGAATCAGCAGTACAGCGGGACGTATGGGGGGCCGATCAAGCGGGACAGAATCCACATCTTCGGGAACTATGAGTACGAACGCGAGCCGATGACGGCTGTCTACAATGGCCCGTATCCGATTTGGAACGTCGACCTTCACGGGGTACGTAACCAGAGCACAGCGGGTGTGAAGGGGGACTTTCAGTTCACACCGCAGACCCGGATGTCTGCACGAGTCAATGGCTACAGTCAGTTCGTTCCGCTCAGAGGCGCCGGCGGCGCCACGACCCATCCGTCCGGCGCGTCCCAGTGGTGGCGCACCTCTTCTCAGTACTGGGACCAGTTCACGCAGGTGCTCTCGAACAACAAAGTCAATGAGATCAAGGGTGGGTTCTACCTGTACGACTGGGACATCGAAGGGCTCGCGTCCTACAAGGGCGGCGTGATCCCGAACTATCCTGGCGGTTATCCCATCGTCAGCAGCCACACGCTTCCGAAAGGCGCGGTGACGGGCGCCGGCGGAAGCGCAACGCTTGGCGGATCACCGCGGGTGTCGGTCCGCGGCTATACCATCGGCACCGCGACGAACCTCCCGCAGCTCATTGGACAACGGACCATGCAGATTCGCGACGACTTCACCGCGTCGTTCAATGCCGGTGGACGCCACGACGTGCGGATGGGCGGCGAGTTCCTCGAGCACAACTTCCATTTCCACTGGTGCAGCTTCTGCAACGGAGGCTTGACGGCCACCAGTGGCGCGACGCCGACACAGGCGGAGCTCGCGGGGATGTTCCCGAGCCTGTTCGACTGGTCGACGTGGAATTACAACGGCCTCAGCGTCCGATCGAGCCGATACCGGCAGTCGGTCGGGAACTTCCGGCTCCTGAATAACCGGCACGCGTTTGCGACCTGGTACCAAGACGACTGGAAGATCACATCGCGATTGACGCTGAATCTCGGGATCCGGTGGGATGGGGATATCGGGGTGATGGGCGAGAAAAAGAAGCTCTTGCCGTGGATGTCAGGCGACCGTCCGCACCAGCTTGATTGGGTTGCGCCGCGCGTCGGGTTTGCCTACAGCCTCAACGAGAAGACGGTGGTGCGCGGCGGATACGGCAAGTACTACACGCAGCTTGAAAACGACGCTGCCCATCAGTCGAACCTCAACATCCAGACGATCATCCCTGAGGTCAACTACGACGGCCGCGCCGACTTCGCCATGAACCCCTTTGGTGGGACCTTTCCGACCGCCGAACAGGCCCGGGCACAGCTTTGCACGACGGCGTTGACGCCCACGTGCATTCGTCGGGAGATCACCTCGGAGATCCCGACGACAGTTCACAACGACACGTACAGCCACCAGGCAATGGCCGGCATCCAGCGCCAGATCGGAAGCGAGATAGCCGTCGAAGCGAACTTCGTCTACACCGGACAACGCCGCGAGGAAGTGACCGGCAACCAGAATCTGACCTTCGACCCGAAGACGGGCGACAACATCCCGTTCAGCATCATCGCGTCGCGCGTCTATCCGGAGTGGGGGTACGTGAACGGCGAATACATGCAGGGCTGGTCGAACTACCGTGCGCTGGAGACATCGGTGTCGAAGCGGTTCAGCCATCGGTGGCAGGCGTCAGCCAACTTCACGGTGGGAGGCATTTGGGATTCGACCGGGCCTCCCTGCCAGACCGTTAAGGGACCCGATGGTAACGCGCAGTGCCAGAAGATCACCTTCCCACTGAAGCCCGACGTCGCGGGCGAGTACACCCATGCGGCCACCGATCAGCGCTATCGGTCAGTGATCAACGGAATCTGGGATGTCGGGAAGGGCTTCCAGTTGAGCGGCTTGTATTTCTACGGCTCGGGCATGCGCACAGCAGTAACGTGTGGCTCGTGCGAGGCGCGCGATACGGGCACGGGCGGTGGCACCCGCAGGAACAACGACGGCACGATCATCCCGCGTAACAGCTTCGTCGGTTCGCCGCTTCACCGGATGGACGTCCGATTCCAGCAGCGGATCAAGCTGGGTGGCCGCAGGTCGCTCGACGGCATCATCGAGGTGTTCAACCTGCTCGACCACGCGAACTACGGTTCGTTTACGACGGCGGTCGACAACGTCAAATACGGACAACCGGTGTACAACGCGGACACCGCCTACGCTGCGCGCGCGGCGCAGTTGGGTTTCCGACTCGCGTTCTGAGCATCGTCGAGATCGACAATTAAAGGGGCTGGGCTTCAGGCCCGGCCCCTTCTGTCGTACGGCGATCGAGTCGCTGGCGCAGTGGCAGATCCCGAATCCACGCAGTAACAATCAGTCGGGCCTGCCGCGCCAAAGCGCGGTCGCGGTTTGGGTCGCGCGACGGCGGGTTGGGAGTAGAATTTTGCTGCCCGGCGAACACGTTCAATGTTCCTCTGCGGATTCAGGAGACGCGTATGACACGACGAATGATGGGTTGTCTCGTGTGGGTCCTTCTCTTTGCCTCGAGTGCCGCAGCCCAGACGTCGGGTACACCGTATTTTCCGGATCGGTTCGACTGGCAGCATCGCACGCCGCAACAGGCCGGGTTCGACACCGCCAAGCTGGATGAGGCGATCAAGTTCGCGATCGCGAACGACAACCCGGCGCCGAAGGATCAGGCCATCGTCCACCAGCAATCCTTCGCGGCGAATGAGCCATTCGATTCGATCCTTGGACCCCACAGCGTGCGGGCCCCGCTCAACGGCCTCATCGTCCATCGCGGCTACGTCGTGGCTGAATGGGGCGATACGAAGCGTGTCGATATGACCCACAGCGTCACCAAGACGTTCCTGACCACCGTGGTCGGTCTGGCGTGGCAGAAGGGGCTGATCCGCGACATCGGCGACAAGGCGCGCGACTACATGCCGTACGGGGTCGATCTGTTCGATGCGCCGCACAACCAGTCGATCACCTGGGAGCATCTGCTGCGCCAGTCGAGCGACTGGCAGGGGACGCTGTGGGGCAAACCCGACTGGGGCGATCGACCCGTGGGCAAGCCCGCCGAGTGGGCCAACCGTCCGCTGTACGAGCCGGGAACGCACTTCAAGTACAACGACGTCCGCGTAAACGTGATGGCGCTTGCCGCGCTGC
>DAIRVG010000269.1:0-5523 GCA_036802945.1 Vicinamibacterales bacterium | reverse complement strand
GACCGGGGCGGGCGTCATCACCGGCAGCGCGACGGTGACCTACTCAGGCGATCAGGTCAACGTCGGCACCTACTCCGTGACGGCGCACTACGCCGGCGACGCCAACCACTTCGGCAGTGACGGCGCGGCCGTGGGTATCGACATCACCAAGGCCTCGTCCGCGACCACCACGGTGGGCGCCGGTCCGTTCGTCTACGACACGACGACTCACAGTGGCGGCTCGGGGACGGTGACGGGGATCGGTGGCCTGAGCACCAGCGCCACCTCCTTGACCTACACGGGCGACCAGGTCAACGTCGGCACCTACTACGTGACGGCACACTATGCCGGCGACGCCAACCACTTCGGCAGCGACGGCGTGGCCGCGGGCATCGAGATCACCAAGGCCTTGTCGACGACCACCACGGGGGGCGCCGGTCCGTTCGTCTACGACACGACCACCCACAGCGGCGGCTCGGGTACGGTGACGGGGATCGGAGGCCTGAGCACCAGCGCCACGTCGCTGACCTACACGGGCGACCAGGTTAACGCCGGCACCTACTACGTGACGGCGCACTATTCCGGCGACGCCAACCACTTCGGCAGCGACGGCGATCCCGTCGGCATCGACATTACCAAGGCCTCGTCCACGACCACCACGGTGGGCGCCGGTCCGTTCGTCTACACCGGCATTACCCAGACCGGCGGCTCGGGCACGGTGACGGGGCCGGGCGTCATTATCGGCAGCGCGACGGTGACCTACTCGGGCAATCAGATCAACGTCGGCACCTACTACGTGACGGCGCACTACGCTGGCGACGCGAACCACAACCCGAGCGACGGCGCGGCCGTGGGCATCGAGATCAACAAGGCGAACGCAGTGGTCGTGGTCTCGCCTTACAACGTGCAGTGGGACGGCAATGAGCACACGGCGACCCACACGATCGCCGGTGTGAACGGCGAGACGGGGGCCACCGTTGGCACCGTCAACGTGAGCAACACGGCGCACACCATCGTCGGCACGTATGCCGGCGACTCCTGGAGCTTCACGGGCGGCGCCAACTACAACAACATCGCCAGCAGGACGATCACCGATGTGATTTCGACGGGCTACTGCTTCAACGGGTTCCTGCCGCCCATCGGTGGTTCGGTTGAAACCTCTAATGGCGGCAGTTTCGTGGATCCCGTGAGGGCCTTCAAGTTGGGCAGTACGATTCCGGTCAAGTTCCTACTCAATTCACGGAATGGCAGCAGCTGCGGAGCGGTGGTAACAACCGGGATCCATACACTGCAGGCGATCTACTACTCCAATTCTGTTGATTCGGATCCGGCGATTGATGCTTCCCCGACCGACGCGGCCACGACGGGCAGTCAGTTCCGGCTGACCAATCCAGAGTGGCACTTCAACCTGAGCACAAAGGGCGTCGGATTCAAGGCGGGCACCTGGCTGCTGAAAGCCACGCTCCAGGACGGTAGCCTCCATAGCGTGTGGATCACGATCAAGAAGTAGACGTCAGAAGGGGTCCTCTTTGCGCGGGGCCCCTTCTGGAATAAGGCGCGACCGCTGCGCACACCGCGACCGGCACGGCGAAGGGCGTTCTAGACGAATCCCTGAGTGACTTGGACGGGGCAACATTCAGCTTCGCGACTGTGAAGTCGGAGAAGGAGGCCAGCGCGGGCGCGTCGGGTGTGAAGGACGCATTAACCTTGGTGTGCTCAGGTCGGTCTCATCGGCCGGGGCCTTCTGCTTCGAGGGAGCAGGTCGAGATCGACGAGTGTGTGACATGTCAAAGATCAACTGGAGACTGATGGCGTTTATCGGGGCGCTCTGGTGGTTCGTCTACTCCGCCCCGACTGAAGACTCGATCATCCAGATCTTCGCGGGTAATTCCAGCGCGTCCATGTCAGACGATTTCTGACACTCGCTCTGACACTCCCTTCGAGAATCGTCAGCGGTCATTCCGGCGTCAACAGCCACCGTTCCGGCGAACGGCTCTGGCGACCTGACTCCGCCGGAAGCAGTCGATGGAATGATCGTTGACGATGCCGACGGCCTGCATCCAGGCGTAGACGAGAATGACCTGCGCGAGTGATCCGCCACTTCCGCGAGTCTCGCTTCAATACCTCCTGCCTCAGTAGCGTGCCGTCGTCGCGAAATTTCACTTGGGTAGGTGTACGTTCCGCGTGCTCAATACGTGTCTCTACCAGGGCTTTCGTGCGGATCTGGCGGATCGTGAGGAAGTCAGATTTTCCCGTCTGACGGGACCTGCACATTTCGAGACATCTTCGGCCTGCCGGCATCGGGCCCGGTCGGACACATTTCGTATGTTGGGCAGTTCATGCGTTTGATCGATCGGCTCGAGCCACAACTGAGTGAGGACGTCGTTGCGGCTCTCCGGAAAACGCTGACCAGGATGGATGACGGACGTCCCTGTCCGGCGCCGCACGTGTCCGTGGGTTCGTGGGCTGTCGGCTCTCTGGCCGCTGCAGCGGCGGTCAGGGTTCTTCGGGTGAACCGATCACGGCGGCGCCGCTCATGATCTTCGTGAATATGTCGAATCTCTGCACCACGCAGGGCATCCATCTCTTGGCGGAAATCAAAGAACAGGTTGCGCCACTGTCACTTGCCGTCGCGTAACGCGTCGAGCTTGGTCTGCATCGGCCCCTTCAAGGCCGTGTTCGTGAAGTGACGACGCCGGCACGGCTGGCAGCGCGCCTCGCCAGGAATTGAAAGGAGAAACTGTGTAAGAACTGTGTAAGGTGGCCCTGACACCGGCGACGAATAGCGGCGCTTACCGCTTCACACCGAGAAACACGTTGAGCCCACAACTCGGTGAGTTCTCGCCATGTGTCGACGACTTTCTCGAGATCATCACATCGCGTTGCTCGCGCTCAAGCCATCCGAGCAGCACGGGCGAGGAGCATCGGCGCCCTGCCTTACTTCGGCGGGGTCACACCGTAGAACCACTTGAAGCCGAGCGAATGCATGCCCCGCATGCTCTCGGTGTTGCCCTCGAAACACGCGCGTTCCCACGACTCACTCGCATACGGGTCCTTGGTCGCCAAAGGGGGCAAGATTGACGCGGCGGTGACACCTCGAGGACCGCCGGTCGGACCTGTCCCGGCACGCCGTTTCGGGAAATTAATCTTCCAGGGCCTCGTATAGATTGTGGGATCTTCAATCGTAAGCTCGTAGTCCATGGTATTGGTGTCAGCCAGCCTCCAACGCTCCACCATACGAGTGTTCTCGCTGTAGAAGTGCCCGGTGCTGTCAAACCACCCCTTGCCGTTGAGACTGGTCACCTCAACCACCAGCGTGTCGCCGTCCCAGCGGCCACGCGAGTTGCCGAACCAGAACTTTGCATTCTGGCTGATCGCCGGACGCCCGTCTGTCGGGATGATGCGGTACGTGTCATCGCTGAGCATGATCACGGAGCCGGGCCTTTGAATGATCTCCTGCGGGTCGAATGAGAAGACAGGTAGCCCGTCGAGGCAGAACGAACCTGGAGAGAGGTGCAGACGCTGGCCCGTCTCGCCCGGCCATCCTCGTGCCAGGCCCGCCAGAAACTCATTCCGTTTCGCGAGCGCCCACGGTGTGTATGGAACTTTCCCGTCCGGGGGATCGGAAACGAAGCTTTCCTGGGCCGGTGTCGTCACGTCGACGTATTCATGGTCTTCGAGAAAGCTGTTGTTATCACCACCGGCGCCGCTCCAATTCCCCTGGAGGTCAGGCACGCCGTCGGGCGTCCTCGGCGGCGTGTAACGTGGCAGCTTCGCCTTCTGCGCGACCCAGGTTGTCGCCATCGGGAGCTTCGGCGTGTCCTTTGCCCAGAAGGCCTGACCGCGGACGGATGCCGCCGTCAGGAGCAGGACCCCGAGCACAATCGTCAGCGCAGTGACGACACGTATTCGACGACTCACGTGACACCTCGCGTTCATGTGCGCCAGTTCAGTGTGGCTCGGTGAGAGTAAAACCGGGTTTGTCCCATTCCTGCTCGAGGAGGTACGCATGGCATTTGTATTCGAGCAGCTCGACGTTGCGTTCCTGACGCCGGTAGAGCGGCATGCTGATCGTCCACGGCCGCGTGAACACCTTCGGATCCTCGATCGTCGCTTCGTAGAGCATGTGATCGGGGCCGGTCCGAGTATAGCGTTCGACGACGTGCAGCGCCTCGCTGTGAAAGTTCCCGGCGCGATCGAACCAGGTCTGGTCGTTGAAATGGATCACGTCGACCACGAGGGTGTTCCCCTCCCACCGGCCGCGCGAGTCCCCCATAAACCAGTCGATCGGTCCCTCAGGATGCGGGTTCCCGTTCATGTGGATGTAGCGAACGGTGTTCAGATACTCGTAGAGGACGGAAACCTTGTCGGCCTGTTGCACGATCTGAAACGGGTGCGGCATGTAGGTGATGCGGGGCACACTCGGGAGGTAGCACTTGCGTTCCGGATCGAGCGTGCCGCGCTTGGCAAAGTTCTCCCGCTTGCGCGCGAGCGCTGACGGCTGGTACGGGATGGCGCCCCCCTGCACCACACCGAGCCCGGCGGGCACGCCGAGGCTCGCCGCGTGATCCTCAAGGTCCCACGCAGCCGTGTTGAGTGCCTGCCACACGCCCTGCAGGTCAGGGTGCCCGTCTCGCGTGCGCGGCGGCGTGTACGGCGCCGGCGCCGGAGTCTGCCCGACGGCCGGCGGGGACGTGAGCATGCAGAGCGCCGCCACGCCGACGATCAACCCCGTGAAGCCACGTCTCACCGGCGTTCCTCCGTCCCGCGTCCTCGCGCGACGCGTCTGTAACATAGAGACACGTCTGTGTCATGTCAAGCGCGTGTGTAGGACTACTAGAGAGAGAGAAATGCAGCTGCAAAATCAGGGAGGCAGGACTGCGGCCAGACGCGATCAGCCTCGGGGCATGCGACGCTCTTCCGTACGAAGCGATGTGCGTCGATGTGTGTCGTCGTAAATCAGCAGCCGTTTTGTGTCAGAACTGTGTCAGATACCCCCTGAAACCCCGGGCAAACACCGTGATTTTCGGGGACACGCCGATACACATCGTTGTTGTAGGAAGTCGTTGATCGGAAGTGCGTTCGTGCGTTTCGGTGTGCGTCAGCATTGCTGCACTGGAGCGACCCGGCCAGACTCCCGTACAGGAAGGGGTCGCTTACGGGAGGCGTGCGTATTCCGCCCGTGCCGCCTTGAGAACCGGAATGTCCGAGTCGGCGTTCTTCCAGAGCGTTAAGAGATCGCCGTAGGCGCTCTTCGCCTTCACCGTGTCGCCCGAGAACGCGAGCGCTCGTGCCAGCTGCAGGCGCGCCATCGCGTCCATGGGATCGACCAGCACGATGCTCCGATGATCGAGAATCCGCTGAAACTCGCCGACGGCTTCGGCGGGTTGACGTGCCGCGAGGTACGCCTGGCCGCGAACGTAGATGGGGTACAAGGCGCCGAAGCGTCCGATGTAGCTGACGCCAACGGTATGGAGGTCGTAACGAGAGGCGACCTGCAGCGCTTGGATGGCCGCTACCGGATCGCGCGCGTTCAATGCGAAC
>DAIRVG010000268.1:0-5526 GCA_036802945.1 Vicinamibacterales bacterium | reverse complement strand
TCATGAATACCGCGCAACAACGCGGGATACACCACCCAGCGCCGGAACGGATCGATCAACGCAAGGTACGGCTTCGTCCAGGCACTGACCGGGAGAACGTGGATCGCCCAGAAAAGCTGATAACCATCCGATGTTGGCTCCAGCGCCCAGACGAGGAATCCGTGAACTGTTGCATTCCGGATCTCGCTGACTGCCTCCATCGCGTGAACGTACAGGACAGAAAAGGGTCCATCGGAGGTGCCCGGCTCCACGATCGATTGCAACCGATCCGCGTCGCTGAGCCGAGAGCGGAACGACCATTCTTCTCGTTCTCCATGAGGACGATCCCATCGAAACAGACGCCCGATGAACCATCGAAGCCCGAAAAGTGCACGCACGGGCGGACTCAGACGCCGAGGCTGCCTGACAACCTCGAGAACGGAGCGAACGTCCTTCATCGTCCTGGACGGCCCACCGTTCGGAAGGTCAACGCGCCAGACATCGTGTACTGGCACATCGTGAAGAAGGCTGTGGGCACGAAGGATGAGGCGGTGGTACTCCTGAACAGTGGCTTGCGACCAGGGGCGCATGGCTAGTGGTCTTTGTCTGCCGCGTGATGAATGGCAGGCCGACCAGCATTACGCGGCCGGCCTACGGCGCTCTCGCAGCATAACGACAAACCGCCTGCACGGGAGATCCGTTCCTGCAGACCGGATACTCAGACGCGTCGGGCTCACCGTTGGCGCGGCGGTTCGGGACTGAAGCCCGGCTCGAAGCCGTGCGCGTGCTCACGGCGCTGCAGCGGATCGGCCGTGGGAGCGGGCGGCAGGATGCCGAGCTTGACGAGCTGCGGATGGAACTCGTAACGGATGTTCACCGTCTGCGCGGGTACGTCTTCGAGGTCGAGCCACACTTGCGTGACGGCGTGGTCGGTCCGGCGTCCCATGCCAGTGGCGGCGTACTCGTCGCGGGCCTTCTTGTCCGTGCCCGCGAGAGCGCCAGCCGCAGCTGCCTGATTCGCCGGCGAAGACGACTCCGGGGCCGGCGCCTGACGGCCCGCGACATCGCTGGACGAGTCAGACCTGAGAAGAGAAAGGGGTACGCGCTCCTTGAAGAAGACCGCGGAGATCACGCCCAGGTTGGCGGTCTTGCCCAGGGCCTGACCGTACGAGCGCGCCTCGGTCGTGAATTCGAAGCGTCGCGCCTCGAGCCGGCTCGTCTGCCACCCGCTGATAGTGACCGCCTCGTACGGGCCGAGGACCCATTTGCGCGCGTCAGCGGCGGTCGACTCGCGCGCATCGATCGTGTTGAGCCCATCGACCGACAGCGCCACGGCCACGCGGACGCCGTAGGGATTCCGCAGTCGAATGGCATATTCCCGCCCCTTCCGCGCCTCGACGTACCAGCGCCCGTTATGCGCGTAACGTGCTTGAGGGGCGCCATCAACAAGGATCTCGACGTCCCCAACCGAATGACGGACGTCTGAAGCGGACGTCACGGTGTGCGGACCGGCGGCGAGCGCGAGACCGGCGGCAATCAGACAGGCGAAACGGTTGTTCATATGTCCTCCTGCCTTAGAACGGAGGAGGCCAGAAATCTTGCACGGCGGCGGCTGCCGGGGCGATTCGCCTCCCCTTACCTTCGGAGCCCGGTCCCTGAATATGCCGTCGACAGCGACCTGACTCACGCTAGACCTCGACGCGAAGATGGGCTAAATCGCTTTTGGACCGCCTATAGTAATCGCGAGCACTCGAGTGATGCGGTACTGGTGGGTTAATCAGAACCAGACGTACAAGGCCGAAGTTCGCGGCAGCTTCATGTGGTCCCCGAAGCAGAACGCAAACGGAGCCCGCAATCAGTTCTACGAGAACATGCGCGAAGTCTCGCCTAGCGACATCGTGTTCTCATACTGCGATACCCGCATCAAGGCGATTGGGATTGTGACCGGACAAGCTCAGACCGGACCAAAACCTGATTTCGGTGCCGCTGGCTCGAATTGGTCGCGAGAAGGTTGGTACGTGCCCGTCGACTACCACCTCCTAACTAATCAAATTCGGCCCAAGGACCATGCAAACATCCTTCGCCCCTTCCTGCCGGCCAGGTACTCGCCCCTTCAGGAAAACGGTGATGGACTCCAGTCGGTCTATCTCGCTGAACTGCCACAGGCACTCGCAGACGCCCTGATTGCTCTCATCGGACAGGCGTACTGGGACGCCTATGCCGCGATCTCTGTCTATCAGACCCCTTCTGAACCGCTGGATCTTGGAGAAGCGATTGTCGACGGGACAATCAGTGGACCGACCTTCAGAGAGCAACTTGTCCGGGCCAGACGTGGCCAAGGCGTCTTCAGATCCAATGTCCTCTTGCGCGAACAGTCCTGTCGGGTAACCAGAGTGAACGAGCCAAGACATTTGAACGCAAGTCACATCAAGCCGTGGCGCCAGGCCACCGATGCCGAACGCCTTGATGGTGCCAACGGACTGCTGCTGTCGCCACACATCGATCATCTATTCGACGAAGGCTACATCACCTTCTCCAGCAGCCAGCAACTGGTCGTCGTCCCGGAGGTCAGAGAGAAGCTTCTGGATGCGTGGGGAATCGATGCCGGAGTGCGCGTTGGTGACTTTTCCAAAGACCAGAACACCTATTTGGACTACCACCGCGTGAATGTGTTCAAGCACGAGCTTCTTGACAAATAACTTGTGTCCGCGTCAAGCCCCAGCCCGCCGAACATCGCCAGTCACGAATGCCGGGGAAGCGCCCTATGGCCGCCTCGAGGTCGGCGAGAAACGTCTTCGGCATGACGTGCGCGATGAACCGATCCGCGATCGGCTCGGCGTCATGCGCGAAGGCGCGTGCTGTCATCAACAACGTCTGGTTCGAGAGGACGTTCGGAAGCACGAACTTCTCCTCCAGGTCAGGCGTCTGTTCGGCGATGACACGGGCGGTCTGACTGATCGCCTCGAGGCGGTCATGCAGATCGGCACGAGCCATCGCCTTGGGGGTCGTTCCTGGAACCGCCGACAGCTTGGAGACGGTGTGCGCATTCAACTGCTGCACCGCCTCAGCGACTGCCGCGAACGTCTGCTGGGCCAGACTCGATTCCTGGAACAGGTCAGCATGTGCGTCCCCGAAGTCTCGGACCCGCACAAGCATTTCGTATCGACGAGATTGAACAGCGTTCATACATGGGCCTCCTTTGCCCGGCCCGTATGGTCGATCCGCGGTTCAACGGAAGTCGTGACAGGTTTGATGAAAAATAATGAAGAAAATGACAGCGGCTTATCGACCGTGCTAGACATGGCGAGCCCAAAACTGTTGGGCATGATCTCTACGTCGCCCCAAACGTCTGTGGTCTCACGAAAAGATCCTGAGAAGGCGGAGCGTGGCGCCGGCAAAGAGCACCAGCGTGATCAGGTCGACGAGGAACTCGACTGCATAGCTCTCTGACAACCAGTTCGATGCCTTGTAGCGCCGCCAGGATTTCACGCGCTCGTCGAACTCGCCGAGGTACAGGTACCACATAGCGGACTTGAAGACCAGGGCCTCCATGATCTGAAGGCCCACGCCACTAAGAAAAAAGTAGACGACAATTCGACCCGAGCCGCTGGCGAAAAGTTTCGCACCAGCGGATTCATTCGTCAAGAACAGCACAGGCCCGCCTATGCCGAACGCAGTGAACCATAGGCGCAGCGTTCGTGCGAATGCGACGTACGCTTCGTAGAAACCGCCCTCCTCCTTTTTCTGCGGAGTGGCCGCGCTCGAAATCAGCTTTCGTCTTGGCATCGCCTAGATTCAGTGCCGGATTATGTTCATTTCGCTGCATCTTGGTGCAGCTTGGTGCGATGAGCGAAACGCTAAGGCTCCATGCCGAGTTAGACAGCTCATGCTTGGAGAGGCTTTAAGTTATCTGCAATCGCGTGGGAGCGATATCGATCTTCTAGATGCTCACTCTCGTGGCAGTGCGAACCGAAGCGCGCGACTGAGCGACGCTGAAGCAACAGTGTTATGCACTTCACCGTCGAAGATAGTCCTAGCCACGGTGATGTTGCCGGGATTGAGCGCTTTGAGACGCTCGGCGAGCGCAGAGGCGTTATCGACCTGACGATTAGTTTCCGCCGCTAGACGCTGCGGATCGGTTCCTCGATACTGCTCGTCTCCCGCCGACGTAATGAGGATCTTCAGATGCAACTCTCGACCACGCGCGCGCTTCGAAAAGGCCTCTTCATCGGCAAGCACGTCACGATCGTTGTACCAAATAGATGGACTCGACAGAATATAGGTGGAGAACGCCGTCGGATTCCGGAACAGTGACCGCAAAGCTGTCAACCCACCCAACGAGTGGCCCCAGATGATTTGGCGGGCTCGATCCACGTTGTATCGCGACGCGACGAACGGCTTGATTTCCTCTTCGATGATCCGGAGAAACAGATCAGCGCCTCCCGATCGGCCCTGAGCGTTCGGGGCCCTATCCTTCGCGAAGGTCAAATCGTAGTTTCGGCGGCTACCCCACTCCGACAAGTCGTCGGTGGGATAACCGATGGCAACGAGGATGGCTGGAGCCGTCACCCTATTCGAGAACTGCTTCGACAGAGCTTCGTTCATCGTGCCAAACCACGAGTTACCGTCGAGCACGTACAGCACCGGATACGCCACAGCGGGATCGGCCCTAAAGGGCGTAGAGACCATCACGCGATACGTCTCGCCATTGATGCGGGACCGGATGTCGTATTGCCTGGCGCCCGCAACGATGATCGGGGCGCCATCATTGTGAATGTCGGGGGGTGAGGTTGGAGCGGGCTGCTGCGCAATAGCTTGAACACCAAGAACACCCAGAATGACCGTGAGTGTGATGCCTCGCACCATTGGCTTGCTCCTTATTGACACGGTTAACCGTAATCCCCTTTTGGGCTGTCTAACTACCGGTAGGCTGCCCGGCCTATCGCGGTTCGGCCCGCGTCGCTCGCAGCATAACTCCGAACAAGTCTGCCCGCGAGCCGCATTGAAAGCCCAGTGCCGAACTCGTTTGCCGTTCCGGATCGCGCCTAGTCGATGCGCTGCGCGAGGCTCAGGCCGCTCTGTGGCGCAGGATCGCGAGCGCATGCGCCCAGGCGGCAGAGTGACAGGTCGGGTGCAGTAGCGGCTCCACCGGCGTCATCCATCCACGCGAACCGGGATCAGCCTGACGGATGGCCTCGCCGCACACTCGCGCCGCCTCGTCGTGCTTCCCCTGGACCGACAGAGCAACAGCCTTTGCGAGGGCAGCGTCGACGGAGTTCGCGGCGGCGGGCCTGACAAGGCTTGCCGCATCCGCGGGCCTCACAAGGCCCGCCCCGCTCTGACCAGACGCCGCCGCCAGGCCAATAGCCGCAAAGACATGCCCCGGCACGCACGTCAGCGCCTCCCGAAATGCCGCGGCCGCACAATCTTGGCCGAGCCGAAGGCGGATCGCGCCGATGGCGTACGAACAGGTGGCGGAACATTCGCGGGCGTAGATGTGGCCGGCATCCAGGCAGGCACGCTCGCGCGCGAGCTCCTCGAGCGCTT
>DAIRVG010000267.1:0-5561 GCA_036802945.1 Vicinamibacterales bacterium | reverse complement strand
AGTAGGTCGGCGCGAAGTCCCCTGAGTTCGCGTACGACCACTGCTGCTGCAGCGGAATGCCGAAGAGCGTCGATCGGCCGACCCGGGTTCCCATGATCTCCAGGAACTGATGAACGTCGATGCCCTTCTGGATGTAGTTCGTCAGGTGGAAGTGCGAATCGTTGAACTCGTATGACGCGGCAGGTCCCTGGGCCGCGACCCGACCGGCGGAAGGGGGGAGACTCCAGACCGCCAACGCTGCGACGACGCACGTGACGATGCAGAGGCGACTGAGAGGATGACCGTCATTCATGGCGTCGATGCACGCTGTGCCAGCGTGACTTTGTCAGAACAGGTCGCGTGCCGGAATTCGGCGTCACCATTGCCTGCGCCTCGGCGTGAACGCTCCGGCGACTCTTCGACATTCTTCTCGCGCGTGATCGCCTTGGCTATGCGATTTCGGCAGCCGCACCGGTAATCGTCCGGGCGTCCCGTTCTCCTTCGCGCGATCAGAAGTTCATTTCGAGGTTGATGTGGAAGATGCTGCCGTTGGCGCCGACAGGCATCGGATACGCGGTGTAGCCGACCGGACTGTGGTTCACGTGGATGTACTCGGTGTTCAACCGGAGCCCGCGCTCCTTCATGAAGTACCAGTTCCCGCCGACGCGCACCTCTGACGGGTCACCGAAGCGGCCGAAGATCTGCGAGCCGTTCAGATAGAGCTGGAGGCTGTTCTTGATGACCATCGCCGACGACTGCAGTTGGTACCCGTTGTCGGTGATCTCGGGAATGCCGCCCGTGTTGACGCCGATGAAGTTCGTGAGCCAGCGCCGGTAGTACTCGCCCTCGAGCGACATGCCGTGGTACTTGATGCCCGCGTCGAGGCTCATCATCCCGTAGTTGACCTCGGCGACCGTGATGCCATTGCCGAAAAGATCCGGCGTGAAGACGACGCTGCCGTCGGTGAGGCGGATCTGGCTGTTCTCGATCCCGTTCGTATTCGGCTGGCTCTGCTTGTCCTCGTGGCTGTGCGACCAGTGCACGCCCACGCGCGTCGCCACCTGTTCGTGGTCGTCGAAGTCGCCGAAGGTTCCGTACAACCCGAACTCGCCGGTCGTCGGGAACCACTGCAGCGCGTAGGACTGCGTGTCGATCTTGTTGTCCAATTGCGCAGCATTGACGCCGAGGATGCTCAGGTTGGTGGCCAACATCACGTTGTACTTGAGCCGCCGGGGCAGATCGCCTTTCACCCAGACGCCATTCGTGTACGACCCGCGGAAGAATTCGTCAGCGATCATGCGGCCGTCGACGGTGAGCCAGTACGGAAATTGCCCCTCCGTGCTGCGCACGGTCGGCAGCGAGGTGATGCCGCCGCCCGCCGTGATGAACCGGTTGAACGTGTAGCTCAGGTTGCCGGCGCCGACGACCTGCGCCGGGTCGCCCTGCGACGCGTTTGACGACCAGACGTATAGGTAGTAGCGGAACTTCGGCGTCATGAACCAGCCCGCGAACGGCGCAAAAAATTTCGCCAGCTGGATGTCCTGCCGCTGTTGCACCGGGTGCTCGAGGCCGAAGGCGTCGGTGTAGGTGGCGTCGATGCCTAGCTGATTGAGATAGCGCACGTAGCTGAAGAGGCGGAAATAGATCTGCCCCTTCTCGCCGTCGTACAAAAGGAAGCCGACATTCGGGATGTGCTCGAGCGGTTTCTTTTTCTCCTGCTGCTGGGCGACCGCGCCGGCGAGGAACTCGCCGCTGCAGCCGTCGGATACCCAGATGCCCGTGTCGTCGTAGCCCCAGGTCTTGCCGAGCAGACACGGCGCCGCACCTGTCGACTTCACAAGCGCGACACCCGCGGACGTGGAGGCCGGGCAATGCTGCCGCTCACCGACCTCGGATTGGCAGGAGCTGCGGCCCTGCTCGACGACCGCCTGGTCGGCCGCTGTCGGTGTTCCAACTGGCGAAGCTGTGGCGATGGCAGGAGGATGTTCGACGGGTGCATCTTGTGCGTACGCCGACACCGATACGGCCACCATCGCCGCGGCGCAGCCTATGCGGGTCAGAATGCAGTTAGCCATCTATGTGTGACCCAAGTGTTACGCCTCGGCGGCGACGCGGCTATGCACATTCGGCATCCGCCGAACGCGAGATGGGTTGCGGCGTGGAGAGGCGCGGCGCCTCACTCCGAGGCCGGCAGCGGATCGACGGCACCCCGGCACGTCAGAAATTGAATATCAGCTGGATGCGCGCGTGGAATCACGATTCTTAAAAAGCCAGTACCGTCTGGATCATCGGCGCCCAGCCGTTCATACCCGCGGTGTAAGGAGTAAAGGCCCCGCCATAGGGCGATCTATGAACCCGCATCAGCTCGGCGGTGAGCCAGACACGTTCGGTCGGAAGGAAATACCACTTCAAACCACCGGAATACTCATAGGGGTTGGCAAATTGTCCGAAAACCTTTGAGCCGCGGGCATACAGCTCCAGCGTCTTTGGAACGATGAATTTTGCCGCCGACAACTCAAAGCCGCTGTCGTATGTGGATGCGAGGGGAAGTGGCCCGTCGGCTTCGAAATCGTTCAGCCAGCGAAAGTAGTATTGCCCGTTGACCGAAAACCCACTCTTCTTGAGACCGCCGTCGATCGCCCACATCTTGTAGGTGGCTTCCTGGACAGTCACACCTGGAGCAAGCGCTCCGGTCGAGAAGAACAGCACGCCGTCGGAATCGTGGATTGACGTGTTATCTGGAGTTAATTGATCGAGCTCTGAAAAACGGTCTTCCCGGGACCTGGTAAAGCTGGTTCCGACCCGAATGCGAGTGTTCGGGAGGGCGAAGTAATCATCGTACATCTGTCGCGATTTACCGGGCTCCGAGTAGGGTCCCAGCGGTTCCCACCAGACACTGCCGGCCAAAACCAGATTCGTATCAATCTTGTTTGCCGAGATATTCAGAGTATTGAGACCGTTGCCGACGAACCCGAAGTAATTCAGACCCTTCAGGGGTTCTCCGAACGCCCAGGCTCCCTGGGTGAAGCCGGGGCGCAAGAAGTTGTCCGCCATGCTCCTGTCGGTTGGTTGAAAGAACGGGAACGTGGCGACAAGCGATCGGCTGCCTGGAACACCTGTGTACCCTCCAGTAATGGTAAGGGCCTTATTGAAAGTCCAGCTAATGTTCCCCGTTACGACGATCGAGGCGGCCCCGGCGGAGGTCCAGACTTTGAGGCTGTATCCCAGCCTCGGGTCGAAGATGTAGCCGTTGAAGTTGAACATCGAGCGGTTGACCGTAATGTCATTGCGCCGATGGACCTCGCGGACAACTCCCAGATGGTCTGTGAAGGTGTCGCTGCTGTCGAGGGTGTTGAGGTACCGAATCTGGGTATCGTTGTTGAGCTTCAGCAGCAAGGGCACCTTGGCGTCTTCGGGATTCTCCCAAATGACAATTCCATCCTGGTAGTGATCCCTTTTCTCCGGTTGTTCGACGGAT
Source organism: Vicinamibacterales bacterium (assembly GCA_036802945.1). Classification (GTDB taxonomy): domain Bacteria; phylum Acidobacteriota; class Vicinamibacteria; order Vicinamibacterales; family UBA2999; genus Gp6-AA40. Next base: position 2,104 of record DAIRVG010000267.1, on the reverse strand, counting down.
GCTTGCTGTGCTGAAGCATTTCCTGCGTTCGTCGCCGGCACTGGGGCAGTCGCATCACTTGCCAACGGCTCCCCGGCGTCCGCGACCTGCGATTGCCCACTGGTCTGCACAACAGCGGTCGTGACGCCATCAAGCCGTCGTTGCAAGCGGTCGACCTGCTCCAGCAGTGCCTTTTGCTGCTCCTCCATCTTGAGAAGCAGTTCTCGGACAACCGCGTTCTCTGCCTTCAAGGTGTCGACTTCGCTCTTCAGCTGCTCTTTCAGGGCGTCAGTCTCGGTTTTTATCTCCGCGCCGCCGCCTCCCGTGCCCTCCGAGGCGGGTCCCTGATCCTGCGCCTGTGCAGAGGTCACGAAACACGTCATCAACGTCGCCGTCAGTGCCGCAGAAAGCAGACAGGATAGGTGGCGCATCAGCACGGCCGCTCTCCAGTGGGTCAGTTAAGAGGCGAGGCGACGAGTGATATCTGCCGCTCGGCTCTCTTGCTGCCGACGGTCTCCCCGGCGCCGGGCTTGACCGCGGAGAGCGCCCGACAGGTGGCGTTGAACGAGACTGCGATGCGCGGAGTCTTTCCGGCGTAGGGGTGCACCCAGTGAAAGAGCCAGCTCGGAAACACGACCAGCAGTCCGGCTTCAGGCCGGACTCGGAAAGGTTCTCCGTACGGGTCGCCTGGTGCGGTCACAGCCTCCACGCCCGCACGTGGATCGAGGAATTCCAGTACTCCGCTGAGCGGATGCTCCGGGTTGTTCGTGCCGGCATCCACGTAGTACACGCCGGACCACGCGCTGTCCGAATGAGAGTGAGGCGCGTGGTACGCGCCGGCGCGGCAGATCGTCGCCCATGCTGAAACGGACATGGAGCCACTGAGTGCACCTGGGCCAGCCGTGGCATCAACCATCTGGCCTACCGCCCAGTCGACCCATGTGGCTAACGCCTCCACGGCCGGCTCCGGACGGGTGAGAAAGTCGGTTTGCGAGTGCAAGCCCCCGATGTTGCTGCGCCCCAAGCTCTGGTAACTGGCTTCTTCCGCCAGAATGAGAGCCTGCAGGTCCCGATTCATCGACTCGGCGTCTGGCACCCGGAATCGGCCGATGAGCGTGGGGAACGCCGACGTGACTTCGAGTTCCATCCCTATCCGTTTCATCGAACGCTCTGCTCGATCAGCAGAGCGTCACCGACTGGGCCAGTCCGGCCTCGCTCGTTTCCTTGTACTTGCTATTCATGTCTTTGGCGGTCTGGGCCAGGGCCACGACGGTTTCGTCGAAATTGACGCGGTGTCTGGACGCGATCTCGTTGCTCGCGATCGCGAAGGCTGTCCAGGCCTTGACGGCCCCGAATGCGCAACGCTCGATGCACGGAACCTGCACGTAACCGGCGACCGGGTCGCATGTCATGCCCAGGTGATGCTCTAGAGCCGATTCGGCCGCATTCTCGACGACCAGCGATGGTGCGTCGTACGCGGTGGCAACCAGTGCCGCCGCCATCGCCGACGCGACGCCGATCTCTGCCTGGCAGCCGCCCTCGGCCGCAGACAGCGTCGCGTGGTGCTTACAGAGGTAGCCAACCGCCGCAGCCGCGAGCATGCCGTCACGGATCTTCTGCCGGTCGACCTTCCGGACCTCAAGCAGTCCATAGACCAGCGACGGCATCACGCCGGCGGAACCGCCGGTCGGAGCCGTGATCACGAGGTGGCCGCGCCCGTTTTCTTCGGATGCCGCCAAAGCAAATGCCGACAAAGCGCCGATACCGCGCTCCGCTTCATACTTGTCGTCCATGGCGCGCTTGTATACGGTTGCTGCCTTGCTGTGCAGTTTGATCGGGCCGGGCAGCACGTCGTCCTCCGACATCGAGAGCCCCGACTTCACCGTCGCGACCATCGCGTTGATGATCTTGTCGATGAAGGCATTGACCTCCTGTTCCGACCTGCCCGTGATCGACATCTCGTTGGCAAGCATGATTTTGGCGATCGTGGTCTTGTTGTCGTCGGCGTAGGTGCGCAGCTCTTTCATCGTCCTGAAGGGGTACTTCGGCGGGTTCTTCTTGGGAGGCGTGTACCCTTTCCACTCGATGAATCCGCCGCCCACTGAGTAGTACTCCTGCTCGAGCA
>DAIRVG010000266.1:0-5576 GCA_036802945.1 Vicinamibacterales bacterium | reverse complement strand
TCACCCACCAGAAAGCCGCCCGTTTCGAGCGCGGCATTCCAGAGCAAACCAAAGTCCTTCCGGTTGATCGTCGTCTCGGCCTCGAACGCGAGGCGCTCGTTGCCCCACGGATCCTTCGCCTTACCGAGGAATGTGGCGGACAGCGTCACGGGCCTGGTTACGCCGTGAACGGCCAGATCCGCGGTCACGTCGAAGCTGTCGTTGCCCTTCCGGGTCATACGCGTGCTCTTAAACGTAAGCGTCGGGAACTTCTCGACATCGAAGAAGTCGGCCGATCGGAGGTGCGTGTCACGGTCGGGCTCGTTGGTGTCCACGCTTGCCGCCTTGATCGTCACATTGACCGCTGATCGTTCGGGATTCTGCTCGTCGTAGACGATCTCTCCTTCGAAGTCCGAAAAGCGCCCGCGCACCTTGGTCAACAGATGGCGCACCTGGAAGACCACCTCGGAATGAGCCTTATCAATGCGATACGTCGTCGTCTTGTTCGTCGTCGTTGCTGTAGTCGTCGTCGTTGCTGTAGTCACAATGCCCCCTTGTTCGTTGCGTCCGCTCCCATGCGGACTAGAGCCTTTTTCACTTCAACGGGCCACGGAGGCACGGAGGCCACGGAGGCCAAACCTACGAATTCCTCCGTGTCTTCGTGTCTCCGTGGCTACGTCGAAGTGAAGACTGCGTGATGCGCACCGTGATTCCCCATGGATCAGTGAGCAGCCTGTCGGCGCCGTCTTCCTGCACACCGTGTCCAGACGCCGCCGCGCTCGCCGCTGCCGCATCCACGTCGGCGGCCGACGGGAGCACCAGCTCCCACTCCAGGAGACGCGCGTCGTCTGGCGTCGCTACGGGCGAGCCCGCGGCCCAGATATTTGTGCCGACGTGATGGTGATAGCCGCCGGCGGAAAGAAACAGCGCACCAGGGTAAGTCCATGCCGTCTTGTCGAAGCCGAGCGCCGAGTGGTAGAACGCTTCGGCTTCGCGGATTGCGCCGACGTGGAAATGCACATGCCCGATGACGGTACCGACCGGCATCCCGGTCCACGGCTGACCGGCAGCCGCACGGACGAGGGAGCGCAGATCGAGCGGCTCGGTTGTCATCGCGATCTCGCGGTCGTTGGCCCGCCACTGCGAGCGCGGGCGATCGGCGTACACCTCGATACCAAGACCGTCCGGATCTGACAGATACAGCGCCTCGCTCACGGCGTGATCCGCTGACCCGGCATACGCGCCTTCCTCGGCGAGGTGTGTCACGAACCGGCCAAGCGACTCGCGATCGGGCAGAAGGATCGCGAAGTGATAGAGGCCGAGCAGCCCTCGCGGCGGCACGGGCCGAATACCGGGACGCTCGTGCAATTCGACGAGCGGGTGGGGCGGACCCTTTGGGTCCGTGTTGACTACAAGCTTGGCACTACCCTGCGGGCCGAGCACCGCCATTGAACCGGTCCGCGACAGCAAGCGGAGTCCGAGGACAGTCGTGTAGTACACGAGCGAGCGTGCAAGGTCGCTGACCTGGAGGCGCACCGCTCCGATGCGTGCTGCATCCGGCAGCCGATATCCGTCAGGACGAATGCCCCGTTCCCGCGGACCTAGAGGGTCCGCGCCGCTGTCTCGGAGGGATTTCATGTTTTTGCTCCGTGCCTTCGTGCCTCCGTGGTCCGTCGCTGTGAAAAGCGCATCGGGTCAGTCATAATGGATGTGATAACACTCATTGTCGTCAAAAAAAAGCGCTCTTCAGGTCCGTTTGCGAACAGCGGCGAGGAGCGCGATGAGCTTACGGAGCTGACCTTCGTCGAGGTGGCCGAGCTGCTCGTCATGGGTCTCGTTGATGCGGTCATCCATCTGATCGAGGAGCCTCAATCCCGCCTTTGTAATCCGCGTCGTCACGAATCGCCGATCGTCTCCGCCTCGCTGCCTCGAGATCAGTCTCGCGTCCTCGAGCCGATCCAGCAGCCGGGTCACGTCCGGCACCTGACGAACCAGTCGGGCGCCAATCTCGTTGCGGCAGAGCCCATCGGGCTCGGATCCCCGCAGAATCCGGAGGACGTTGTACTGGGTACCCGTGATCCCGTGTTGCTTGAGCGCGCACTCGAACGCGTGCTCGAGCAGGGCGCCCGTCCGCTGAATGCTGAGATGGGCCTCTTCCTTGAGGCTCCTGAACGGCTTGTGCTGTTTCAGCTCTTTCTGAAGTTCCGAGGGCACGAACCGATACTAGGTGTGATAACACCTATTGTCAATCCGTTTATTCCCGAGACGCCCCGTCCATGCGACCCGCACCACCATCGTGAACGCTGTCTTCACTTCCACGTAGCCACGGAGACACGAAGACACGGAGGGATTTTATGCTTTTGCTCCGTGCCTCTGTGCCTCCGTGGCCCGTCGCTGTCACAATATCCACATGCGCGGACCTTTTAGGTCCGCGGAGGAATAGTGCGGCGCGGACCTTTTAGGTCCGCCGGAGGAATGGTGAGAATCGATATCTGGTCCGACCTCGTCTGTCCGTGGTGCTATGTCGGCAAGCGGCGGTTCGAACGCGCCCTCGAGGCCTTTCCGAATCGTGACGATGTCGAGGTCGTTCACCGCGCTTACCTGCTCTACTCGTCCTCTCCGCGTGGCGTGACCGTCGATCGGCGCGACATGCTGATGAGGAAGTACCGACTGACGCAGGAGCAGGCGGACGCCATGAACTCCGGCATGGAGCGAACCGCAGCCGCGGAAGGGCTCGACTATCACTTGAAGGGCGGCGTCACGGGTAACACCTTCGATGCCCACCAGGTGGTGTTCCTCGGTCGCGATCGAGGCCGTCAGGATGCCGTACTGGAGCGGCTCTATCACGCGTTCTTCGTCGAACAGCGTTCAATCTTCGAGTATGAATCTCTGGTAACGCTAGGCGCAGAGGCGGGACTTGACGCGGATGATGTGGCGCGCGCCCTCCGCGAAAACGCGTACGCCAAAGCCGTCGAAGCGGACCTGGAGGAGGCGCGGGCGAGCCAGGTAAACGGCGTACCGTTCTTCTTGTTCGATGGGCGCTACGCCGTGGCGGGCGCGCAGCCGGCTGACGTCTTCACACAGGCCCTCACCCAGGTCGAGCCTCTTAGAGCGGCCCGGACCTTTCCTGCAAATATTTCCTGACGAACGGGCACTGCGCGACGATCCGCAACCCTTCGCGCCGGGCCGTCTCGAGGCCCGCTGCGGCAAGGGCGTGCGCCAGGCCCCTCCCCCGCATTTCCTTGGGCACCTCGGTGTGCACGAAAACCATTGAGTCCGGCTTTCGGACGTAATTGAGAAACGCGACCCCTCCGGCCGATTCGATCTCGAATCGACTCGCCTCCCTGTTATCGCGAACGTCCGCGACGTTTGCATCCTCCGCTCCGCTTCCCTCCGCGTCATGCTCGTCAGGATTTGGAAGCGACGATGGTGGATCGCTGGCGGGAAACGATTCCGCGATGGTTTCGTCGAGCGCGGCTTCGCGGATGCGGCGCTCCTCTTCTGGCGTGTGGTGATGATCGCTGCTACTCATTCTGTAAGATCCGCTGTGCGATCTCGCGACGTGTCGCATCAATTTGGAACAGCCACGATTCAGGTGGTTTCGCGCGCAATTCTGCACGTATCACCAAATGCGTGACCGGAGCGCGTCCCACTCTTAAACACGCACGCACAATTCTGTGTGTGCTGCCGATGCGCCCGATCGAGCTTAACGCAAACGCCGACCACAGGTTAACGGCAACCGGCTCAGCGTGGCCGCCCTATTGCTGAGTCGTTAATGTGCTTACCCTCGCGGGTCGTGTTTCTTTCGCCAGTCTGACTGCTCTTCTCCTCGTCATCTCCACCACTCGTGCAGATGCGGCGGGAGCGCAGAAAGTCGACCTCGCGCTCGAGTCCGCGCTGAAAGGCGGCGCGCCAACACACCACGTCATCATCTCGGTAAATCCCGGCTGCCGCGCGGGCGTACGGCAGGCGCTTGAAAAGCATGGCGACGTCGTTCAGGACGAGTACCCCGCCATCGATGCCGTCTCCGCTGAAATCCATGCCGCTGACGTGGAGGCGTATGCGAGCAGCGGTTGCATCAGGGCCGTCTCCACCGACGCGCTGGTCTACGCGGGAAGCATCCAGGGAAACGCGACAACGAGCGCGGGGGGATTCGGGTCGATCCCCTCACTGAAAAGCACGCTCCGCGACACGATGGGACTGCCGCACTACGCGACGCTCGATTCGACCGTGCCGACAGGAGCCACGGGAATCACGGCCGCGATCATCGACTCCGGCATTCAGCCCAACGGCGATTTCACCGGTCGTATTACAGGATTCTGGGATTTCACCAGGGGCGGCGTTGCGACGGCGGCATACGACGATTACGGTCACGGCACGCATATCGCCGGACTGATCGGCAGCAGTGGCAAACTGACGGACTCCGAATTCCAGGGCATCGCTCCTGACGTCCACCTCCTCGGATTCAAGGTGCTCGACAGGACCGGGGCCGGCAGGACCAGCGACGTCATTCACGCGATTGAGTTCATCATCGCCAACAAAGCGAAGCTGAATGTCCAGATCATCAATCTGTCGCTAGGGCATCCGATCTTTGCGCCGGCGGCCAGCGACCCGCTCGTGCAGGCAGTGGAACAAGCCAGCGCGGCCGGCCTGATCGTGGTGGTGTCCAACGGTAACTACGGCCAACGGGCGGACGGAACGACCGGCTATGGCGGCATCACGTCTCCGGCAAACGCCCGCTCCGCGATCAGCGTCGGCACCGTGATGACACAGGACACCGTGCCGCGCGACGATGACCGCGTCGCGCCGTACAGTTCGCGAGGACCCTCGTGGTACGACGCCCGCGCAAAGCCGGACGTCGTGGCGCCAGGCCATCGCCTCGCATCGGACGCAGCCGTCAACTCGAGCCTGTATCGACGGGCGCTCGAGAGTTGGAAGAACGGCACGTCGACGAACGGACAGCCGCTGCTGGTATTAAGCGGCAGCAGCATGAGCGCAGCGGTCACGACCGGCGTGGTTGCGCTCGTGCTGCAGGCACACAACCAGTCCGGCTTCCACAGACAGACGGCGCTGACGCCGAATTTCGTCAAGGCACTGCTCGATTACAGCGCGATTCGCGTCGCGGACGCCGACTACCTCACGCAGGGCGCCGGTGAAATCAATGCGGCCGGCGCCATCACGCTTGCCCGCGCGATCGACACGTCGAGACCGGCCGGATCCTGGTGGCTGGGCACGGGCGTGTTGCAAGACACGAAGATCGGCAGCACCACTTACACGTGGGCAGCCAACGTGGTCTGGGGCGACAACATCCTTTGGGGCGACTCGATTTTCAGGAACCTGCCGGCATGGCGAAATGACGTCGCCTGGGGGAACAACGTCGTCTGGGGCGACAACGTCGTCTGGGGCGACAACGTGGTTTGGGGCGACAACGTGGTTTGGGGCGAGAACGTTGTGTGGGGTGACAACCCGCTCGGCATGCTGATGGGGAAGAACATCCTCTGGGGCGACAACGTCGTCTGGGGCGATCTGAACGCCTCGAACGTCGTGTGGGGCGACAACGTCGTCTGGGGTGAGATCCTCGGAGGCATTTTCTAATG
>DAIRVG010000265.1:0-5758 GCA_036802945.1 Vicinamibacterales bacterium | reverse complement strand
ACGTCGCTGCCCCCCAACGAGCCGAACCGCCACGTCGTCCCTCGCCTCACACTATTCGGGTGAGGAACGTGACCACGAGTCGAGACGAATTCTTGGGACCCGCGCACGCCGAGGCTCAATTCAAGGAGATTCTCGAACGAGTGTTGAGGGCCTACCACCGGGATGAAGCCCACGGGGGCGCCAATTGGATCGCAAAGAGAATCCTCGATGGGGAGCTCGTACCGGTCACGCGTGAGGCCTTCCTGGAGGCCGACGACATGCCTCCCGATCGCGAGGTGCTGCAGGTCCTCGACCGCGAAGGGATGCATCTTCTCGGTGAGGGCTACCACGTCATGACGCTGGCGGAGCCCGCAAACCGGTTCGTGGTGAAATATGCAAAGAACCGGGAAGGCATACCGCCGCTTGCGCCGCCCCAGGAGCAGCCGCGTCGCGAGGAGTGGGCGCACGATCACGGCATAAAGCCGGATGGCTGCCTCCACCCGACGATCTGGCAGCACATACGTTCATTTGAAACGTACGGACCGCTTGCGGTACCGAACCGGGTCTACCTGGCGGAGAGCGCGTACCGGCTTCTGAACGACGACCAGCGCCGGGCGCTCGAGCGGTTCCAGTCGATCGGAGTCGTGCGATCCCTGGGCAGCGGTCCTCGGACGCTCCGTGTCCACTACCCCGACGACTTCCCGGACGAGAAGCGGGCACCGGACGGCGTGGAGGTCTCCGTTTTGGTGATCCAGTCCCTCGTGACCCCTCTCGACGTCGCAATCGAACGGGAGGTGCGCACGGGCAACCTCGACGCGGCGCGGGATCTGAAAGCCAGGTACACGCGGTTCGTGCACGAGCTATGGCGGTTCGGTATCTCCCATCTCGACTTCTCGATCCTGAACGTGGGCATCGCCGGCTCTGGAGAGGCTGAACGGCTCCAGGTCTTCGACCCGCACATGGGCCTGATCGATATCGCCGCTGGCGGCCGGGAGGTTCACGATCCCATGGCGGAAAGCCCGCCGGGGGATCGATCGCCCGAGGAGCTCTTGCGCGCGGCGCGGGACGGCAGCCGATGGGCGTTGTGGCGCGTCCAGCAAAATGTCATGGGCTCGCCCGACGTCCCGCAAGAGCGCGTCGACGGAGCCGCCGAGGTCGTGCGAGAGTTCCACATCGCCTCCAGCGGGATCGATCAGGAACACGGGCCCTTCAGTGTCGGGCACTTCGAACGAACGTGGGGGCAACGAGGCGCCCATGACATCAACACGGTCCTTCAGGCCCAACTCTGTACGCTCCTCAAGCACCCGCTCAGCGGTTTGCTCCGTTCCATCCTCGAAGAGGTGACGCCCGACGCGATCTACGACCGCGCGCTTTCCGTCAGGGGGATGGACGACGTGCAGCCGCTCGCCCAGTTTCGAGCGGCCTTGAAGGTCTATCAGGAACGGCCACTCGTGCTGATCACGAACGTCTCGGACGATGTGCCGAGACTGGTGAAGCATTGGGGCCGGATCCACCTGCCCCCGGAACTGGACGTCCAAAACGACCCGGCTATCCACTACCACCTCCGCGACCTCTTCACCGGGGAGGTGTACGTCCGCTCCGGCGAGGATCTCGCCCGACGTGGCTTCGTCTTCGGCCTCGCACCCTATGAGCTCCACGTCCTTCAGGTGGAGGACGTCGTCGTGCAGGACGTAGCGGTCGAGACGGCTCTCGCTGCGCATCGTGACGTCTCGGAGTTTCTCAACGACTTCACGAAGAGGATAGGCGTCGTCGGGGACGTTCACGGCGAGTTGCAGGCGCTGAAGGAGGTTCTTCGCGCGCTCGGCTTCATCGATTCGTTCGACCACTGGTTCGCACGCGACGCGACTCTCGTGTTCACCGGAGACGTGGGCCACGGAAGACATCTGCAGGAAGTGTTCGACTTCATCCATCGCCTCGCCAGTCAGGCGCACCGGCTCGGTGGAAGGATCGTGTGGACGCTGGGCAACCACGATCTCTATGTGGACCGGGAAGGCGGTCAGGGCGGAGAGGATTCCCTCGGGTACCGCCTCTGGCCGAAAATCAGGGAGGCGGCGCTGCACCCTGAGCGACACCCCGGGTTGGTCGTGCAAGCTGCCTACTTCGACCATGACAAGCTGTTCGTCCATGCAGGCCTCCTTCCGAACATCGTTGACATCGCGATGCGCGAACAGGGCGCGCGCGGAGCCGAGGAGATCGCCTCCTACGTGAACCAGGTATTTCGCCACGCGCTCGTGGAAAGAGAGAGGATCGGGGCTCGCGACCTGCCGCACGAGATCTTCCGCATCGGTACGAGCCATGCGAGGGAGCGACGTCTGCCGGGCGAGATCGGGTACGAGCCCGCCGGCATTTTCACGCCCGACCTTCGCGAGGTAGACCACTACCGGTACCACGACAAGCTCCTGCCGCAGGTCATCGGCCATACCGCGAGCGAGAACGGCGAGATCCGCTATTCCCCGGGCTCGTGGCTCCAACGCGACTACATCGCCATCGACGTCGGTCGGCAGCACGGGACCGGCAACGGCGGTCTGCTCCTGACCGATTTCGGGTGGGTGGCGGTCACGCCAGGCAGACCTGCACGGCTCGTCGAAGTGGGGCCGCTGTTCGTGAGGCTCGCTCACGAGGCTGCAGCGGGTGAGAGGTCAACGGAAGACGAAGGAGAGGCAGACGTCAGGCGGATGCTCACGAGGTATTTCGGAGCGGCGAAGTCCAAGAAGAGATCGATCGAGATCCAGCAGGCCCTCTTCGTAGATCTGTCCCCCGAGCAGGTCGGCGCCCTGGAGCGGTTCCTCGGCACGATCCGGCAGACCGGACGGTGCGTTGTCGTCACCGACCTCGACGAGATGCTCACGGCGTTCTCCGGGGGCGACCTCGAGCACAGCACGATCGAAGTGGTCTCGGACTATCTCGCCGCGGGCGGCACTCTCGTGTTCAACACGGCAGCACCCTTCGACTGGTTCTATTACCGCCTCCTGAGGCCTCTCATCATCGAGCTCGGGCCTCGTTCGCGCTTGCTGGCCAGGGTGCTGCTGGTCCTCCCCGGCGGCAACGAGATCTACGTCTTCGAGGACGGCGCGTATCGGCTGGTGTCCAGGAACACCGGCAAGGTCACGTCCGAGGGCTTCGATGCGCTGGTAAGACTCGCGAGGGAGAGACGCTTCTTCCCTTCGCTTCCGGAGCTCGATCCCGCAAGCGTGGTCTACATCGGGGATTCCTCCGCTCCGGCCGGGATCGACCACGCGATGGCCGGCAGAGTGGGCATTGTCATCAACGTCGGCGACGCGATGCTCGAGATGCCGGGGCAGTCCATCATCAACCTGCATCGCGGGTACCTGAGAACGATCGACCTGATCATCGCCGCGAGTGCCGCCTTGAAAGAGTCCGGACGAGCGAAGGTTCCGGAATCCCCGCCCGATGTCGGCGACACGGTTCTCTGGACCTTCGAGCGGAAGCATTTCCCCCCGGACGGCCGCGTTCGCGTCCGCGTCGGCGCCAGCGGCTACGTCCACGCAGGCGTCGCGTGCGCGGACGGGACCTGGGACCCGGTCTGCAATGTGCCGCTCATGCCCCTGCCGGAAGGAGGTTACGAGGCCGTTCTTCCCTCCGGAGTCAATCGGTTCACGTTCTTCTGGACGGAGGCGCCGTGGAGCCCCGGTCATCCGGGACACTGGGAGAGCGGGCCAAGAGGGGGCAGAGTGTTTAAGGCGGCAGCTGCGCTAACGGGAAGTTGACGCCTGCTGGGCGCGCCAAATCAATCGCAAACGCGTCCTCGAAATCATCGACGATGAAGATCACCGCGTCGGACAATTATCCCCGCCGGTTTGACTCAACCATTTCGGTCGCCTCTACAATTTTCCGAAGACGAAGTCGCTGGGAAAGCTTCTCAGTTGAATCTCGTCGGATGGCGAGCGTGTCAACTTCGCAACGTGCCGTAGCCGATCTGCCACGGTTTCTGCCTGTGTCTCGCCATGCCAAGGCCACAGTTGGCAAATAACTAATCTCACCCTCTGTGGTCGCGCGGCACAAATCCTGCACTTCGATGCATCAACCCATGCAGCGAATGCGCCGGTTGCGAATCGCTTTGATTCTCGCGGTTGTTGACGTGCTCGTGGGGTGCGGTGGCCCATCGTCGCCGACGGCACCTTCCCCGCGGACCGTCGCCGCCGTCGCGCGCGTTGACGTGGACACGTCTGTCACCGGAGGACAAATCGCGCACGGCGTCGTTACATTGAGTGATGCTGCACCGGAGGGCGGCGTCACGATCAACCTGACCGCCAACAACGCTGCGGGTATCCCTCCGTCAACGCTCACAATTCCCGCGGGCGCAACCAGCGGTAGCTTTGAGATCGCGACGACCCGGGTCGCGACGACGACCGACGTCACGATCACGGCGAGGACCGGAGACGTTAGCCGAACCTCTCTGCTGCGGGTGAAGATCGATCCTGCGGCCCTGAAGCCTGCGGCGACGTACACCCTGGGATTTTCATCGTTGCGCGAGAACCGAGCGGCCTTCACCACGTACAGCGATTGGGGCTTCACCGTGTCCGTCGTCTCCGCCGACTGGATCGCGATCACGACGTACGGCAATCCCATACCGTTCGTCGAGTTCAATTCCGTTGCCGGGCAGACAACGACAGGCGAAATCCGAATTACCGCGGGGGGCGCACCGTTCTGGTTCAACTCCATCGATTTGTACTCGAGCACCACGAAGATTCCGTACGTCTTCGAGGGATCGCTGAGCTCCGATCCGGTCTTCACGGTCGTCAATGTTCTCGGCAATACATTCGGGAGCTTCGCGAGAACGCCGAACCCACGCCCGGACGCGGCGATCGATGTTCTCGTGATCAGACTCTCCAATCCTTCGGCGCCGTGTTGCAGCAATCCGATGGGCGTTGACAACATCGTGCTCAGTCGATGATCGGTACTTCCTCGAGAATCGGAGTCGTCGTCTTCGGCGTTCTGGCACTGGTCGCCGGCGGTTGCGGCACACCCACCGGGCCAAGCGCGATGCTTGCGCAAGTCGCGGTCGCACCATCGAGCGTGGTTGCGGGCATGGCGAGCGAAGCGACAGTGATGCTTAGCGGCCCCGCCCCCAGCGGAGGCGTTTCGGTGACGATTGCGAGCAGCGATGGCGCGGCGACGTTGCCACCCTCCATCACGATCAATGCGGGGACGACGAGCGCTTCATTTACCGTTCAGACGCGCGTAGTTGCCGCTGACACGAGTGCAACGATTACTGTCACTGTAGGGGCACAGACACGCGCAGCGACGTTGCGCATTATGGCGCCACTTGCCCGGCCGGCAACGCTCGACGCGATACTGATTGAACCAACTTTGCTGAGAGCTGGGCAGTCGGCGCGTGGAACGGTCCTCCTGACGTCCGCAGCGGCAGCGAGTGGATTCACCGTCAATCTCAAGAGCAGCAACTCCGTCGCGGGGGTCCCAGTGAGCGTATCAGTCCCGTCCGGAGCCGTCAGCGCCACGTTTAACGTGACAACCGCGGCAGTTGAACTCGATACCCAGTTGGAGATCACGGCGAGTGCCGGTGACGTCGCGCGGACGGTATCGCTCCGCGTCACGCCGTGAGATCCGACGTTACAGGTCGAGCCAGGTAGCGGGCAGATCCACCACAAATTTCCTACTACCGTCCGCCTTTAGGAAACAGGCGAACAATCTGGGTGCGAGCAGAGGCGGGGAACGGTTACACGGCGCGGGTCGATTCCAGGCCGTGTCCGTGAGGCCCCATCTCTCGTGTGCGCAA
>DAIRVG010000264.1:0-5777 GCA_036802945.1 Vicinamibacterales bacterium | reverse complement strand
GGGCCGCGTCCAGCGACAGCACGGCATCAATCAAGCGCTGCGTCTGCGCTCGGCCGAGGACCGGCGCCATCAGGTCGCGCGCCTTATCCGCGATCTCATCCCTCGTCATCGGATTGCGGACGGTCCCACGGACTGCCTCGACGCGGTCGCTGAGCCGCGTGCCGTCCTTCAGCGTGATCTCAACGACCGCCACACGCACCGGCAGCAGGCGCGCGAGCTCCTGGTCGGGCACGTACTCGACCTTGGCCCGATGGCTTCGCACCGTCTGGTCATCCATTCGCGGCTTGTCGTGCGCAGCGGCAAATGACGCGGTCTTGTCAATGAGCATCACGGCGACCATGTGCTGCAGACAGATGTCGGGGATGTCGCGGTTGTCGACCACTGCGCCGACAGTAGGTGCGAGCCGCACGATGACCCGCTGCACGTCGTCCGCTTCGAATGCCCGCTGGCGGCGCAGGTTCGCGATCGCGTCGAGCGGCGCCTGGATCGGCGTGCCGACGGTCCACTTCTTGATGTCGGTGCGCGTGACCTCGTAGCGCTCCCCGAGCCCGTCGACCAGCGTCGCCGTCGTCGCCTTGGGCGCATTCACCTGGAAGTAGTTATCGGCCCCCGAGAAGACATCATCCACGCCGTTGAAGCCCGAGCGCACGAGCAGGGCGGCGGTGACACCGTTACGAGCGGGCATGCCCGCGAACACGAATCCCTTCTCGATGTGATCGGTGTCCCGCTCCCAGACCGCGAATCCCGATGACTCCTGCGACGCGTAGTCAAGCAGCCAGCGCATCTGCGTCGCGTCGAGCGACGCGGCACAGCCGGCCGCTGCCGCGGCGCCAAACGTTCCTGCAATGCTGTGCGTGCTGCGGCGGGTCTCGTTCCGGAACGTCACCCCACCGAGAGCCATCGTAACGCGAGTGCCGATGTCATAGCCGAGCGCGACGGCGCGCAGGAACTGCGAGCCTGTGATCTGGAACGACTCCCCAGCGGCCAGCGCGGCCGGAACGGTCGACGATCCGGGATGCGACTGCGACTCGCCGTGCGAGTCGTCTGTCTCGTCTGAATGGGCGAGCACGCCATTGATCAGAGCGGCATCCATGGGAGACGTAACGATGGCCGAACCGACGACGGTCGCCACCGGTCGGCCAGCTTGCGCGGCAGCAAAAGACAGCGCGGCCCTGCCGGGCGGCAGCTCGGAACCGGAGACCATTGCGGCGAACGTGTCGAGCACATGGTGCTTGACCGCGGCGAGAACTTCGGCGGGAAGCGGATGGTCCTTGGCCGCCGCCATGTAGCGGCTCAGCGTCTCCATGACTGGGCTCACCTCCGCGCGCAGACGAGCGGCGGGAATGACGGCGGCCACCAGCGCCAGCGCGCCACGGCTGATGAGCGTCCGTCGAGTCATGCTGCTGGTTGGTCCAGGCATCGCGTCTCCTTTGCGCGCCCCGGGGCGGAGCTTGCCAGGGGTCAAAGGTACCACCGACCGCTGGATTCCTGTCGCCGTCAAACGCCTGAATCGAGGGTCGGCTTTGCATTACTATCTCCACGACCTCGCAAGCTCTCTGCGGCGGAACGGCCTCGACCTGCGGGTTCCATTCAGGAGGTAACGTCGATGAGAACGCCTCTCTTCATTCCGGCTGCAGGGCTCGTTCTGCTCGCAGCCAGCGCACCGCTCGCGGCGCATCATTCCTTCGCAGCGGAGTTCGACGGCTCGAAGCCGGTGACGCTCAAGGGAACCGTCACGAAGATGGAATGGACCAATCCCCACGCGTGGCTTCACGTTGATGTCAAGGGCCCCAACGGCCAAGTCGTCAGCTGGATGGTTGAGGGCGGCGCGCCGAATGCGCTGCTCCGACGCGGCTGGAACAGGAATTCAGTTGCCCCGGGCACGGCGGTCGTTGTCCAGGGCTTTCGGGCGAGGGACGGTTCGAACAGGGCCAGCGGCGGCGATCTGACGCTACCCGACGGGAAGAAGTTATTCATCGGGTCGACTGGCACCGGCGCGCCCGGCGACGGGCGAGATGCAGCGGGGAAGAAATGAGGACGCGCAGTCGAGGTCTCATGTCGCTCGCGATCGCCGCGACCGTCGCGGTGGCGGCGCTTGTCGCGGCCGCCGGCCAGGAGCACGCCGCTCCCGCGAACACGGAAGTCGCGAAGAACTGGACGCCACCACGAACTCCCGACGGTGCGCCGGACCTGCAGGGCATCTGGACGAACTACACCGGCACGCCGTTCGAAGTCCCTGATAAAAGCGACAAGCCTGAGTTCTATGCCGGGGATCTGGATGGCACGGGCCGGGGCACCGGCCCTTCTTCGTTCCTGAACGACACCACCGATCGTCAACTGACGAAAGCCACTTCGCTCGTCGTGGATCCGCCCAGCGGGCGCGTGCCGATCATGCCCTGGGCCGAGGAGAGACGAAACTACAAGCTCGCACACATCCAGGACGACTGGGTGAATTTCACAGCGTGGGAGCGGTGTATCACCCGTGGCGTGCCGGGAGGGATCTTCCCGGCCGGCTATGGCTCGGGGTACCAGATCCTCCAGAGTCCCGGCTACGTTGCGATCGTTTACGAGATGATCCACGAAGCGCGCATCATTCCGCTCGACGGGCGTCCGCACCTGGGTGGGAGTTTCCGCCTGTGGAACGGCGATTCGAGGGGCCATTGGGAAGGCAGCACCCTTGTCGTGGACATCACCGGTTACAACGACAAAGGCACCGTCGCGACCAACGTCGCCACGCAGCGTGTTCGAGCGATTCCGCAGAGCGAGGAGCTGCATGTCGTCGAACGCTTTACGCGCGTCGATGAGAACACGATCAACTACGACGTGGTTGTCGAGGATCCCAAGGTCTTCACGTCTCCGTGGAAAGTGGCGATGCCCTTACACAGAGAGCCGGACTACCAGATGTTCGAGTACGCGTGTCACGAGGGCAACCGCGCCGTTCCGAATACCCTCAGCGGCGGGCGCGCGCGAGACAAGGGCGCGCCATCCACCGAGACGCAGTAGTAATCCTCGCGAGGAGGCTGAATGCAGAACTGGGTGAAAGGCGCGGTCATCGCACTCGTGTCTGTCGCCGGGACCCTCGCGATCTCGCCGATGATACGAGGGCCGGTCGAGGGGCGAACTCCGGACACAAACGTGTTGCGGACCGCGGACGGGAAACCGAACTTGAACGGCATCTGGCAGGCCGTCGGTTCGGCAAATTGGAACCTTCAGGATCATCAGGCCCGAACGGGTCCGGTGCTCGAGCTCGGCGCCATCCTCGCGGTTCCGGCGGGTCTGAGCGTGGTGGAGGGGAACGAGATTCCGTATCAGCCGTGGGCGGCAGCCAAGCAGAAGGAGAACTACGAGAACTGGCTGAGCCGAGATCCGGAGGTCAAGTGCTACCTCCCGGGCCTGCCGCGCGCGACGTACATGCCGTATCCGTTTCAGATCCTGCAGACCGGCAACAACGACATCCTCATGGCGTACGAGTACGCCAGCGCCAGTCGTGTCATCAAGATGGGGAAGGTGGAGCCGCCACCCGTGGACACCTGGATGGGGCAATCAGCCGGTCGCTGGGAGGGTGACACGCTCATCGTCGACGTCACGGGCCTCAACGACCAGACGTGGTTCGACCGCGCCGGCAATTTCCACAGCGAGGCGCTCCACATCGTCGAGCGATTCACGCCCGTGAGCCCTGACCTGCTCGACTATCAGGTCACGATCGAGGATCCCAAGGTGTTTACGCGCCCATGGAAAATTCAGATGCCTCTCTATCGGAGGCAAGACAAGGGCGCTCAACTCCTGGAATTCAAGTGCGTCGAGTTCGTCGAAGAGATGATGTACGGGCACCTGCGCAAGAAGACAGGTAACGAGAAGCCGTTCAGCGCCGCGCGAATGAGGTGGCCTTAGTCAACATCGAAGGGGGATGACGATGACCCGATCCTGTTTCCTTGCGGCATCCTTCGGGGCCGTCACGCTGGCGGCGCTGGGCATTCCGGCGGCGGTCGCGCAGACCGGAGCGTTCGTCCCGGTCACCCAGGCGATGCAGGCTAATCCCGATCCCGCCGACTGGCTCCATATCAGTCGAACGTACAATCAACATCGTTTCAGTCCACTTACCCAAATCAACAAGGGCAACGTCGCTCAACTGCGCATGGCATGGTCGCGCGGCCTGCCGGTGGGCACCCAGGAATCGACGCCGATCGTCTATCGCGGCGTGATGTATGTAATGGCTCCGGGCGCGAGCATCCAGGCCCTCGACGCCACCAACGGTGATTTGATTTGGCTGTATGAGCGCGACTATCCGCGCGGCGTCCTGGCCACGGCGGCGCGCAGCAAGAGCCTCGGTATCTACGAGGACATGATCTATTTCGGCGCGCCGGACGGGTTTCTGGTGGCCATCGATGCCCGGACCGGCAAGCTGCGGTGGGAAACGAAGGTTGATGAGGGCCAGATCACTGCCGGGGGATTGCTGGTTGCCGATGGCAAGGTGATCTCGAACCGCACCTGTCTACAAGGGAAGCGTGAGTTCTGCTTCATCGCCGCGCACGACGCCAAGACAGGCAAAGAGCTCTGGAAGTTCTACGTCACGGCCGCACCTGGCGAGCCGGGGGGCGACACCTGGGGCGACCTGCCGGTTGACCAACGGGCCGCCGGCCCGTGGGGCCTGCCTGGCTCGTACGATCCGGTCCGGAAAGTTGTGTATTGGGGTGTGGCCAATCCCAATCCCTACACACGGTTCAAACGTCACGGCCGTTACGACTTCACCTCTCTGACCTCGCCGTCGGAGCTCTATAGCAACTCGACGCTGGCACTCAGCGTCGAGACCGGCAAGCTGGTGTGGTACTTCCAGGAACTGCCCGGCGACGATTGGGACGCCGATCACAACCAGGAACGGATTCTCGTGCGCACGCGCGTAAGCCCGGACGCGCGATTCGTCAAATGGATCAATCCGGGGTTAAGGGCGGGGACCGAGCAGGACGTCGTGATCACTGTCGCCGAAGGCGGCGGCATCTTCGCGGTCGCGCAGGAGACCGGTCAATTCCTATGGGCGCGGCCATTCCCCTTCGACGATCCGAACATCAACATGAGCGTCGATGACGTCAAGACCGGCCGGACGAGCGTCAATCCCGAGAAGCTTTTCAAGAAAGACGGCGACACGATCCTCGGCTGCTACCACAACACCCGCGGCCTGTGGCAAATCGCCTATCATCCCGGCAAGAACTCGCTCTACGTTCCGTTCCACGACCAGTGCCTGACAATGCAAGCGGCCAATTCCAGCGCGACCGGCTATGGGCGGCGCACCGGCGTGCTGCGTCCGGGCTCCGATCCGAAGGCATACATGGGCATGGCCAAGATCGACGTCGCAACGGGTGAGATGCGAGTGATCTACTCGCAGGCACAGCCGACCAACGGATCGGCGCTGACGACAGCGGCCGACCTGGTGTTCTTCGGCGATCTCAACCGGCGTTTGCGCGCCCTCGACGCCGACAACGGCAAGGTTCTGTGGGAGGCCGTGGTCGGAGGCATGATCGTCAACAGCACGATTTCCTATGCGGTGAACGGCAAGCAGTACGTCATGGTGTACACGGGTGCGGAGCAGTCGGCGACGACGGGGCCACTCGGGCTGACCGAGAAGGCCATGCCGCCCGCCGTG
This sequence comes from Vicinamibacterales bacterium, assembly GCA_036802945.1. Classification (GTDB taxonomy): domain Bacteria; phylum Acidobacteriota; class Vicinamibacteria; order Vicinamibacterales; family UBA2999; genus Gp6-AA40. The sequence goes on along the minus strand of DAIRVG010000264.1, from coordinate 139 downwards.
TTCGGACACAACGCGATCTATGTGTTTGCGTTGCCCTAACTCACACTGTTTTCACTTCCACGTAGCCACGTAGCCACGTAGCCACGTAGCCACGGAGACACGAAGACACGGAGGAAATTCATGTTTTCGCTCCGTGGGC
>DAIRVG010000263.1:0-5802 GCA_036802945.1 Vicinamibacterales bacterium | reverse complement strand
GCTGCTTCGCAAACATCGACGCGGCGTGACCGGCGTCCTTGAACATTTCCACGCGGCTGTCCCGGTGCGCTGAGAGCCCGACGATCTTCTTGATCGCCGCCGCGGCATCGGTATCTTCTTCGCTGGCGGCGCCGAATATCGGAAGGGTCGCCGAGCTCTTGATGTGAGCCTCGCCCTGCGCGTCGGTCCCTCCCGACAGCAGCACGAGCGTCCGGATTTCGGGATGACGTCGGCTGGCCTGCACCGCCTGGTTCACGCCGCAGCTCCCGCCCACCACGCCGAGCGCCCTGTTGATGACGGTTGGCTGCGCACTGAGGAACTTCAGCGCAGCGTCAACGTCGCCCGGCATCAAGTCCTGAATTTTCTGACGCTGCGCCCGAAAGTCGGTGAACGCCCCTGCCCGGCTCCCGCCGAAGCCGCGCCAGTCGATCGTCAGGACGTTGTAGCCGGCGACGTTCAGCATCGTGGCCAACTGGTCGTAGATCCGGCGATCGGCATTGCACTGATGGAGGAGCAGGATGCCAGGCCCGCCCTTCTCGGCTGAATAGTAATTGCCCTGGAGCGCGAACCCGTCGCCCGCAGTGACGCTGACCTGCCGCTCGTCCGCGTGCGCAGCGGCCGCGAAGAGCAGCATGACGATGGAGACGAGTCCGAGGTGGTTCATCGCTCGACGAGGAAACCTTTCTCGTCGGCCTCCCGATCGACCAGGAAGCCCATGTTGGGCGTGCCCATCTCCTCCCAACTCTGACCGCCAAAGTAGACCCACTTGCCCGGGTCGGGGTTGTACTTGTTTGTCGTCGAATTGTCGTAGGTGAACTGCACGCGCATCCTGGCGCCCTTCCGGATCTTCACCGAGGTCCGGTACGTGAGCTGCCAGTTGAAGTTGTACCGCGGCAGGTAGAGGAGCGTCTCTTCTTTCCCGTCCGGATACACAAGCGTGTAGCGGACCGTCTTTCCGCGTACATGGGCGTGCGGCCGGAACCAGACGAGCTCGACGTCCTTCAGAAAGCGTATTTCCGCGAGCGGACCCGGATGGTCGTTCGCATAGGGAGGAATCGCCAGCGTCGCGTTCGCCTGCTGCCGCTCGACCGGCGCATTGTCTCCTTCCGGTCCATCCTGTGGGAGGAACTTCTTCGCAGGCGGTGTCTTCGTCACGGTGAAGCCGACGCGGCTCTTGTCGACGACCGCCAGCCCGGTGGCTGTGTAGTGCAGGCTCACGATCATGTCGGAACCCGCCGGCACGAGCATCCCGGCGTTCACGGGCCGATAGTCTTCGAACGGCAGCCCCGGCAGGTAGCAGAACTCGTTGGTGCCCTCGTGATAGACGGTGGGACGGCCAACGCGGCGCGTTACCTCGGTCGTGCCCGCGACGCGCGTCAGCACGATGCCATCGCGCGGGCCGGTCGTCGTCCCGTCGGGTTTCGTCATGGTGCCGTCCTCGCCGCGCGGCACCTCCATCCACTGGTACTCACCGTAGGGCGTCGTCGCCTTGTGCTTCTGGAAACCAAAGCACATGTGATGGACGACGGCCGGTACGCCCGGCATGATCTCAACGGAGGTGACCCAGGTGTCCTCCTTGAACGGCGCGGGAAACGCGATGCGCTCCCATTCCACGATGCCACGGGCTGGAACCGGGTACGGCGGCAGATCGACGGTGACGTCCGGCTTGATTTGCCAGCCGCCCGCCGGCCACTCGATCGGCGGCGGCGCAGTGGTCGGATCGCCTTCGGGCGCGCCGTTATTGACCCACGCCGCGATGGTGTCAATCTCGCTCTGCGTCAGAGACCGGTCGTTATTGAAGTGCCCATAGCGTGGGTCCGCAAACCAGGGCGGCATCGCTCTCGAGACAACCGCCGCCTTGATGGCCTTTGCCCACGGCCTGGTGTCCTTGAAGGTGAGCATCGAGAACGGCCCGATCTGACCCGGCCGGTGGCAGGTCTGGCAATTCTTCTGTAAGACCGGAAGCACGTCCTTGTGGAAGGTGATCGCCGGAGCGGCATCCTGACTGGCCGCAGGCGTCGGCGTCCACACCAGTGCCGCCATCACGATCAGGATTATCGAGAAAGCAACGACCGACATCCTGGAAAGCATGACGATCTCCAGTAGTTGAGCGGCCCGAGATTAATCTCGGGGCATTCTACATCCGCCGCGTCAGACGACCGCTGCTGCAGGCTCAACGACGGCGGCCTGCGCACTAATGGTGATGTTCGCGTTCCTCAGTGATGGCGACCTGCTTGTCCTTATGCTCCTTGCTTCCCAGTTGCTGTTTTCGCGCCGCCTTGAAGCGGGTGTTCGTGAGCTCGCGAGTGCTCATCGCGAAGCCTGACAGAAGCCGTTCCAGATCCTCGCCTTGACACGCAGGACACCTTGCGGCATCGGGCGTGGTCGGCAGCTTGAGGAATTCAAATTGATGGCCGCAGGCCCTGCATGAGTATTCGAGGATCGGCATGGCGGAATTATAGCCAAGTGGGCGGGTGTCGACGCCGTCATACTGGAACCGCGCTTTGCGGTTGCGGCAAACGCGTCAGAGCCGAAGCGCCCATTTTTCGGACTTGCTCAAAAGGCGGACCTGAAGGTCCGCCTCTACATTTACAATTCACAGCAATGGCGCGAGCGTTGTTCCTCCCCCTGATCACCGCGGCACTGTTGATGGATGCCGCCGCCGCGCAGGGCCCACGTCCCGCGGACGTGGTGCTGTACGAGGGCGCACGGCTCATTACCGGCGGCGACGGTCCGGCGATCGAGCGTTCCGCAATCCTCGTCCAGGGCGGCCACTTCACGCGCGTGGGCCGCCAGGGAGAGGTCCAGGCGCCCGCCGGCGCAATGCGCGTGGATCTCACCGGCAAGACGGTGATTCCCGCGCTGGTCGATGCGCACTCCCACATCGGCTACATGAAGAACCTCACGAGTGGCCCCCAGAACTACACGAGAGAGAACATCCTCGATCACCTCCATCGGTTTGCGTACTTCGGCGTGGCCGCGTCGCAAGCGATGGGGAGTGATTTCGGGGAGCTGCCGTTTCAGATCAGGGAGGAGCAGCGTGCCGGGAAGGATCCTGATGCCGCCAGATTCCTGACTGCGGGCCGGGGCCTCGCACCGCTTGAAGAGATCAGCCCGGCGAACATGCGTCACGCCGCCTACGTCGTGACCACAGTCGAAGGCGCGCGTGCTGACGTGCAGGAGCTGGCGCAGCGGAAGATTCCGATAATCAAGACGTGGGTTGATAGTCGCGGCGGGACGATCAAGACGCTGACGCCCGACCTGTACGGCGCCATTTTCGACGAGGCCCACAAGCGCGGGATGCGCGTGGCCGTTCATGCGACCGAACTGTCCGACGCCAAGAACCTTCTGCGGGCAGGCATCGACGTCTTCGCCCACATGATCAGCGATGTCGACGACGAGCTGATCGCGCTTTTCAAGCAGCACCCAAACACGGTGGTGCTGACGGCACTGAGCGCACCTCGCCGCATCGTTGCGGCGCCCTGGCTCTCTCCCGTGCACCCACTCATCGCCGAGACCGTGCGGCCGGAGCAAATCAAAAGACTGCAGGATCGGCTGTCGTCACAGAGTCCTCAGGCACTTGAGGAGGGACGCAGGGCGTGGGAGCGTCTGGCACGCGGTCTCCGACTGTTATCGGCTGCGGGGGTGAAGATCGGTGTCGGCACAGACGGCGGCGGCCAGACAGGCGATCAATTCGTCGGCTGGACGATGCACGCCGAGTTGGAAAACCTGGTCGCTGCGGGCCTCACACCCGCGCAGGTGCTCGTCAATGCGACGCGCCACTCGGCGGAAATTCTTGGGCTCGACGACCTCGGGATGGTCGCGTCCGGCAAGAGTGCCGACTTCGTGGTCCTGGACGGGAACCCGCTCGAAGACATCACCAACACACGACGCATCTCCAGAGTGTTCCTGCGCGGCCACGAAGTCGACCGCGCGAAGCTCAGGCGAGGCTGGTAGGGCCTCCTGACGGTCGCGCACATCGCTAGTGAAAATCGCGATGCCGTTGGGGCATCAGTTGTGAGGGCGCGCGGTCAAACCGCCCCGGGCACGTCCGTTGCCCTTCCGATGACGATGGTAAAATCCGGCCTTCCGCCGGATCCACGATCATCGAAGGAATTCGGCGATGACGCCTTACGAGATGGAAGAGCAGCTCAAAAACCTCGACGCACGGACCATGGCGATTGCGCAGATCCTGCCAACGCTCGCTACGAGACATGATCTGCGCGAGGAGTTTGCCAAGCTCGCGACCAAAGAGGAGCTGCGCGACGAAGTCGCGAAGCTCGCTACCAAGGACGAACTACGCCTGCGTACCGAGGCGTTGCAAGACGACCTGCGCCTGACCACAGAAGCGTTGCAGGGCGACCTGCGCCTGACCACAGAAGCGTTGCAGCACGAGATTGAAACGGGGTTTCAGGGGGCGAAAGCGCACGCCGACAGGCTCAACGAGATCACGCGCGAGCAGATCCGCCTGCTCGCCGAACAGATGGCTACGAAAGAAGATCTTCGGGACCTGCGCCAAGAGATGGCAACGAAAGAACACCTCCAGCTGCTGCAGCGGACGCTGTCGGCACAGATCGCCGCGCTCGGCGCATCGGGGCGCACCAAGAAGCGCTAATGCGTGTCCATTCAGGTTGAATCCCGGAAAAAGGGGATGCCCTTGCGCGAACGTGCACGCATCAACGGCGTGGCTCTGTCCTACGAGGAGGTCGGTGACGGCGTCCCGATGATTTTCGTTCACGAGTTCGCCGGAGAGGCGGCCAGCTGGCAGCCGCAGATCCGTTTCTTCAGCCGTCGCTATCGCACGATCACGTTCAACGCTCGAGGCTATCCGCCATCGGATGTGCCGGAGGATCCGGCAGCGTATTCGCAGGTTCAGGCAGTCGAGGACATCCGCGGTGTCCTCGATCATCTGAGGATCGACAAGGCTCATGTCATTGGCCTGTCGATGGGGGGCTATGCGACGCTGCATTTCGGCCTCTCTCATCCCGAGCGCGCGCTGTCGCTCGTGGTCGCGGGGGCTGGCTACGGCTCGAGGCCTGAGGAGCGCGACAGCTTCCGCCGCGATTGCGCGACCCTCGCCGACCAGCTGGAGCGCGAGGGGATGGACACAGCCGCGGAGACGTACGCGCGCGCGCCGACGCGCGTGCAGTTCATCGACAAAGACCCCCACGGCTGGACAGAGTTCCGAGACCTGCTGAAGCGGCAATCCGCGATTGGTCACGCCCTGACCATGCGCGGCGTACAAATGAAGCGGCCGTCGATCTACGAACTGGGCGACCAGATGGCAAGGCTCGACGTGCCGACGTTGATCATGACGGGTGACGAGGACGAGCCGTGCCTCGAGCCGGCGCTGTTCATGAAGCGCACGATTCCAGCGGCAGGACTCGTCGTCCTGCCGAAGTCCGGCCATACGATCAACCTGGAGGAACCAGACGCGTTCAACCGGGCGGTCCTCGATTTCGTCACAGCCGTTGACGCGGGACGCTGGATGCGACGCAATCCCGCGTCGCTGAGTCCTTCGGCGATCGCACGGGCCACGGAGACACGGAGTCATGGAGCCAAATAGATTTCTCCGTGTTTCCGTGCCTCCGTGGCTTGTCGCGCTCCAAGCCGATTCGGATTCATGAAGCAGGCTTCGAAGAGTTCTTGATGAACGGGATCCGGGATCCGGGATCCGGGATCAAGAGCGCTGGATTTTGATCCCAGATCCCTGATCCCTGATCCCTTCGTCAGCGCGCCCCTACCGGTGACGTCCCGTCGCGTCCACCGGACATGGGGTGGATCAACTCCCAACGTCCAACT
>DAIRVG010000262.1:0-5866 GCA_036802945.1 Vicinamibacterales bacterium | reverse complement strand
AGGCTTTGCTCGCCTCGCCGACGATGGCGTCGTGCAAGTCGATCGATTCCTGGAGATCTGGATGCAAGGGCGGAGCATTATATGTTGCGCGCCAGGAAAAGAACTCCCATGGAGCATTGACAAAGAATAGGCAATCTCCTACCGTGGCCGCGGTCGTCGGCGTTAGTCCGTGCGGAACCCTTGCTGCGAGGTTCTCCCGTGAAACGTTGGTTCGTAGGATTCTTGCTCGGCCTGACGGCCATCTTCGCACTCACGCCGATGCCCGGCCTGGGGCAGACGCCGGCGACGACACCATACACGCCGCCGCGCACACGGGACGGGCACCCGGACTTGCAGGGCATCTGGCAGGCCCTCAACACGGCTGCGGACGATCTCGAAGCCCACAACGCAAGCCTCGGCGTGCCCCCTGGACCCGGCGTGGTGGAAGGGGGTGCGATCCCCTATCAGCCGTCGGCGCTCGCGAGGAAGAAAGAGAACTTCGAAAAGCGCGCGACGCTCGATCCGGAGACCAAGTGCCTCCTCCCGGGGGTTCCTCGCATCACCTACATGCCGGGGCCGTTTCAGATCGTCCAGCAGGCCGACAAGGTTTCCATCCTTTACGAGTACAGAAATGCCGTGCGCAACATCTACATGAATGGGAATCCGCATCCCCGCGGGCCGATCGAGTGGTGGATGGGGGACTCGCGCGGTCGCTGGGAGGGGAATACCCTCGTGGTCGATGTGATTTATTTCAACGCCGACACGTGGTTCGATCGGGCGGGAAACTTCCACAGCGAAGCGTTGCACGTCGTTGAGCGCTACACACCGACGACCCCTTATCACTTGCTTTATGAAGCCACGATCGAGGACCCGAAGGTATTCACGCGGCCCTGGAAGATCAGCATGCCTCTCTACCGGCGACAGGAAAAAGAGGTTGAGGTGTTGGAAAATGCGTGCCCCGCATATCTTCTCGAGCGGGAATGGGACAATCCGACCTCGACATATTTTCGATAGGCGCTGAGTTGGGGCATTTGAAGTGAGGTAGTCAGGTGAGTCATCGAATTCTTGCCGCCGTTACGACGCTGACCGTGGTGCTCGCGCTCTGGTTGGTGGTGCCGGTACATCTGTCCGGGCAGGCCTTTTGGCCGAAGGACACGCCGAAGATCCCGATGGCCCCAACGTGGATCGCCCAGAAGGCAAAGCTCCCGCCCTATACTCCACCGCGGACACCGGACGGCGTGCCCGATTTCCAGGGTATGTGGGACGGCGCAGGTGGTGACGGTGCCGCCGACATTGAAGATCACGAGTACCTCGACGTGACGACACCGGCCGAAGAAACCTTCATCTCTGATCCACCGGATGGGAAGGTCCCCTACCTGCCGTGGGCGCTCGCCAAACACAGGGAGATTCGGGCGGGGTTGGGGCGGGGCTGGCCAGGCGAGTCGGGTCCACGCACCCACGGCGCGCCGCGATCCTTGTGTCTGAATTCCATGCCGCGCGTCAATGTGGATGGCGGTCAGGAGATCATTCAGAAGCCTGGCTACGTGATCATCCTCGCCAGTACCATCGGGAATTGGCACCGCGTCATCCCCACCGACGGGCGTCCGCATGTGGGCCCAAACGCGAAGTTCTGGCTCGGGAATTCGCGGGGCCGCTGGGAAGGCGACACGCTGGTCGTCGAGGTGACCAATCTCAATGGCCGCGGGTGGTTTGACACCGCGGGGAATATCTACACCGAGAATACGCGTATGGTGGAACGCTGGAGGCTGGTCGACGCGAACACGATCGATTACGAAGTGACGATCGAGGACCCCACGATCTATACCAGACCCTGGAAGATCAACCACCCGAAAAGGCGTGACGGAACTGATAAACGGAACCTTAGAGGTACCGCCTTCGCCGCGACAGCGCCCTCGCAGGCGGCTGCGGCCGGCTTTACAGAAAACGTGCGCCCCGCGGCCGTCGACCCGTATGAAAAAGAAGTGTGGGAAACGGCGTGCTTCGAGGGAAATCACGAGAACACGGTTACGCAGCACGAACTCGGCTTCAAGTGGTTCAAGGGCGTGACTCCTCCGAAGTGATCGGCGCCTGCTGACTGAGCGTCAGGTTCCGGCAACAAGAATCAACCACGAAGGCCGCGAAAAACACGAAGCGCTTCGTGGTTGAAAACTCGAGCTCCAGGCAACAAACGGCGAGGAGGAGACTGGTGGGAACGAAATCGACCATCGTCAGTTGGTTCATCGTCGTTGGAGCGCTCGTCACATTGCCCGCCGTCGGGCACGCTCAGGAAGCGGTGGTGAGCGGCACGGTCACCGATTCCACCGGAGCGGTGCTGCCCGGAGTGGCGGTGACCGCGGTGCACGAGGCCTCCGGCAACACATTTGAGACGGTCACCGACGGGCGCGGTAACTTTCGACTCCAGGTGCGCGTGGGCGCGTTCAGCCTGGGCGCGCAACTCGCCGGGTTTACGACGATCACGCGGACCGGGCTCGTGCTCCTGGTGGGTCAAACGGCGAAAGTAGATCTCCAACTCGCCCCTTCGCAACTGGCGGAGACGGTGAGCGTGACCGGAGAAGCGCCACTGGTCGACACCACCACATCGAGTCTGGGCAGCAACATCGATCCGCGGCAGGTCGCGGATCTGCCAGTACTCGGCCGGAGCTGGATGGATCTCACGTTGCTGGCGGTTGGCGCCCGGGAGAACGGAGTAACCGCCGACGCGCCTGGTCTCAACATCGGTTCCGGCGGTTTCCAGATCAATCTCGACGGCCAGCAAGTGACACAGGTCTACTCGTTTGCCAATGGCCAGCACCGAGTCAGCCGCGATGGCATCGCGGAGTTTGAGTATGTGACCGGTCGGTTCAGCGCGACCCAAGGCCGATCGAGCGGGGTCGTCGTGAATGCGATTACGAAGTCCGGCACCAACATCCCCTCTGGGAGCGTGTCCGGCTTTTTCCGCAACGACCGCTTCAATGCCGCCGACCACATCGCCGGGTACGTGCTTCCCTACTCGAATCAAGCGGTGAGCACCACCTTTGGCGGGCCGATCCGGAAGGATCGAGTCCATTTCTTCGCTTACTACGAATACGAGCGCGAGCCGCAGACCTACACCTATCAATCGCCGTGGCCTTCGTTCAATATCGACCAGACGGTCACGCGAGAGGAACATAAGCCGGGTGTGCGTCTGGACTACCAGCACTCGTCGAGCACTCGCCTATCCGCGCGCGCGGGGGTGCGGCATGCTGTCGTCCCGTTCGAGGATGGGACCGCTGGCGGTGCCGTGCGGCATCCATCGGCAGGCCAGGCCAGACCGGTGGATACGACGAGCGTGTTGGGCACGCTGACGAAGGTTCTCAGTAATCGCGCCGTGAACGAGATCCGGGGCGGCTTTTTCGGCTTCGAATCAAGCTTGACGTCTCCCATCGTTTGGAAGGGTCACCCGGCCGCAGCCAGACTCGGCGTCACAAGCGGGACTCCGAATATCCGTCTTCTGGGCTATACGATTGGGCAGGATGGCACGAACGCGCCGACGAATTCCGGCCAGGACTACACCTCGATTAAGGATGATTTCACGTACTCGTTGACGAAGGGAGGGCGACACGATCTCCAGATGGGTGGTGAGTACGGTTACATGAAGATGTGGCTGGGTAACTGCCGGCAGTGCATGGGCATCCTTGATGCCCGAAATGGCCCCCCTCCCGCCAATCTCGAGGCTCTCTTCCCGGTCTGGGACAACCCCGACACATGGAACCTGACGCCACTGTCATCCATCACGCGGATGTACACGCTGGGTTTCACGGACGAAATGTTCACGTATGTTCCGCGCCACGTCATTGCGGGATGGCTGCAGGACAACTGGGCGCTCACCAGCCGGCTGACAGTGAATCTCGGGATGCGGTACGACCTGGAAACCGGGGTGTTTGCGGAGTCGACAGAACTCCTGCCGTGGCTGAAGGGGAACCGTCCCCACGACACCAATAATTACGCACCGCGCTTCGGGTTCGCCTACACCCTGAATGACCGGACGGTCGTGCGCGGGGGGGCCGGCAAGTATTTTGGCGAAGTCTCGGACCAGATCGCACACGGAAGCCCGGCGTGGACGAGGACGTTCACTCTGGACGTACTGAACGATGGGCGCCCCGACTTTGCCTCGAACCCATTCAACGGGCCGATCCCTTCGGTTGCGGACATCAAGGGCAAGATGTGCGATGTCAACCCATCTGCCGCCGGATGCGTTCGCCGATCGATCCAGAACAATCTGGCGAGTGACAACCTGCAGGTCCCGTACAGCTATCAAACGTCGATCGGCCTGCAGCGACAGGTGGGGAACACGGTGGGAATTGAGGCCGACTATGTGTTCAATGTCCACCGGCATGAACTCTTCAGCCGCAACAGCAACCTGACTTACAACCCCGCGACGGGGGCGAACTATTCGTCCACGGTCATCCCCACTCGACTGAATACCAACTGGGGCAACATCTCGCAGTTCTATTCGGACGGCCGGGCAAGCTACCAGGCGTTGCAGGCGGGCCTCACGAAGCGCTTCAGTCAACGGTGGCAGAGCTCGGCGACCTATCTCCTCTCGGGCACGTGGGACGAGATCCCGGCGCCGGACGTCGGGTTCCCGCTGGCGGTGGACATGGGCGCTGAACGCGCGCTTGCGGCAGGTGACCAGCGTCACAGGGTCGTGTTCAACGGCATTCTGGAAGCGGGATACGGGTTCCAGCTAAGCGGGATCTACTTTTTCGGATCCGGCCAACGTTACTCCACGATATACGGGGGCGATCTTCGGCGGCAGGGACTGAACCCTACCAACCGGCTGCGGCCCGATAACACGCTGGTGCCGCGCAATAACTTTGTCGGCGACCCGATTCACCGGGTCGATCTTCGAATCCAGCGACGGTTCCCGCTGGGCGGCCGGGCGGGAATCGACGGCATGCTCGAGGTCTTCAACCTGTTCGACCGCGCCAACTACGGAACCTGGATCACCGACGAGGCCAGCAGCAGCTATGGGAAGCCGAGCACGAATACCGGCATTGCCTATGCTCCGCGGATGCTGCAGCTGGGATTACGAGTGGAGTTCTGAAAATGAAAAAGCGGATTCTTGGTTTGCTTGCGGGTGTCGGTCTCCTTCTGGTCGCCGCTCCCGTGGCGGCGCACCATTCATTCGCAGCGGAATTTGATTCGGAGAAGCCGATCGAGCTGAAAGGGACGCTCACGAAGATGGCGTGGGTGAACCCGCACGGGTGGATTTACATTGACGTGAAGAACCCGGACGGTACTGTGACCAATTGGGCAGTCGAGGCGGGCGCCACCGCCGGACTGCTGAGGCGTGGCCTCCGGCAGACCGACTTTCCGGTCGGGATAGAGGTGACCGTCAAAGGTTACCTCGCGAGGAGCGGGAAGCCGGTTGCCAACGGCCGGACCGTGACAATGGCGGACGGGCGAAATTTCTTCCTGGGGCCCGAGAATTCGTCCGGCCCCCCACGATAACCACGAAGGTCACGAATAGACGCGAAGATCACGAATTCCCTTTGTTACGTTTCGTGGCCTTCGAGTTCTTCGTATCTTCGTGGTTGCTTTTCTAGCCGCCGGATCCCGGATCCCCGATCCCGGATCATGAACGGTCAGCGCTGCGTCGCGGTCCAATCAAAATGAAAGCTGACTACCTCCCCTGACCTGAGCGTGTCAGACGAGGTCGATCTGCCAGTAAGCGCACGGCACGCATGGGCTGCACGCTTTCAGACATGCGGCCGATTTGCTGCAGCCCCCCGGCTCGCTAGGCCGCGTCGTCGGGCGGCTCGGGCGGGTCTCCACCGAAAGGCGACGACTGCCACGTTGACCGAGCGCGTGCCGCGTCAGCAATGTCGGACCATGGCGTTCCGGT
>DAIRVG010000261.1:0-5887 GCA_036802945.1 Vicinamibacterales bacterium | reverse complement strand
TGCGGAGCCGCATGGCCATGGCGGCCGCGCATCCTAGATCCGCGCTGGCCCTAAGGCTTCGGCGAGGCACGCTGGAGGAATCCCAGCATCTGCCGCCGATGCGCGACTTCGGGGGCGGTCAGCTGCCGCGCCTCCGAGAAGAACGGCGGCAGCGGCAACGTCGAAGGACGCGCCTCAGGGCGCTCGGCGCGCTGGCGATTCAGCTCGGAGCGACAACACTCGAAACAGAGCACGGTTCCCCGCCGTGGCTCGTAGAGCGAAGGCTGGTGATCGCTTGCCGCGCCGAAGCGCTCTTGCGAAGGCGGGCGGTCGCGGCAGCTGTGGCAGGTCTGGCGAGCGTGTTTTGACTCGTCAGCGGCGGCAAAAGACATCTCGACCCTCCATCCAGAGGATAGAAAAGGGCTGTGACAGGGTAGGTCCCGCCTTCGCTCATGGAAACCTGCGAGCTTCGGCGGGGCAAGCTCCGCCTTCGCTCATGGAACCTCCGAGCTTCGGCCGGGGCAAGCCCGCTTCTCACGCTCATGCAAAAGAAGGCGAAGGTTGGCGCCGTCGACTTTGGCCGATACTAGTGCTGCCGCCGGTGCTGGATATCGCCAACACAAGCGGCAACTGTTACGCCGGAATCCAAAACGGAAATCCCGTTACAGAGGTGTCATAGATGAACGGATTCAGAGCTGCCGCCGGTGTTTTTGTCTGCATTGGCTTGTTTACGTCTGCAATCTCACTGAGCGCGCAAACTCCCGCCGACCGGTCGGAGTATCGCGTGCTGGCGGCTAACAAGACTTCCACGATGCAGAAGGAGATGCAGGAAGCGGCCGACGAAGGTTTCCGGTATGCCGGCGTGATGGGCGGCGAGACCTCCTTTGGCGGCTCAGAGGTCGTCGTTGTGATGGTCAAGGACGGCCAGCCAAGCCAGTTCGGCTACCGCCTCCTTGCGACCACCAAAACGTCCACTATGCAGAAGGAATTGCAGGGGGCCGGCGACGCAGGTTACGAATACCGCGGGCAGACCGTTTTCAAGAGTACGTTCGGCGGCAAGGAAGTCGTCGCAATCCTCGAGCGCGATCCGAATTTGTCGGATAAGGCGCGCTATGAGTATCGGCTCCTGGCGACGAAGAAGACATCAACGCTGCAGAAGGAACTCGCAGAGGCTGGAGAGCAAGGCTTCGGCTTCGTGGGCCTTACGGTCGCTGACACAGCTATCGGCGACGCGGAAGTGGTTGCCATTCTCCGTCGGAAAGCGCGCTAGCTGACGATGCGAGGGCTCAGTTGTGCGGCGCCAACACGAGGGGTGATGCGACAGGGGTTGGCGGCCAGAACTGATCAGCGCTCGCTACGTCCGCTTCAATCGCGGAAACAGCTCGAGCGCGTTCTCGCGCTCGACGGCGCGCAATTGCGCCGGCGTGAACCCTGTGTAGCTTTCGAGCCCCCGTATTACGTTGCCCGCGCTTCCAGCGTTGCCGAGATAGTCGCTCCCGAACAGGATGTGCGAGTTCGGAATCAACTTCGTGAATCCATCCAGCGTGTACGGAGTGAACGCCTGCGCAGTGTCGTAGTAGAAGCGCTGGATGACCGCCAGCGTCGCGTTCGGCGTTCCGTCCGGCCCGTTGGCGGCACCAAACCGGCTCGTGATGTACGGCATGGTCCCGCCGCCGTGCGACCAGATGAAGGTGATGTCGGGGAAACGCACCGCGGTGTTGGTGTAGAGGATGCTCTGGATCGTGATCGTGGTATCGGTGGCCAGCGTGATGCCCATCGCACGGCGATCGGGCAGCAGGCTGTACATCGGCTCGGCGCGGAACGGATGTGTGTAGCAGATCGCCTTGCGCCGATTGAGCTCCTCCATCACCGGCGTGAACAGCGGGTCGCCAAGGTACTTATTGCCCTGGTACTTCCCCGGGTTGGGATAGCTGCTCATGAAGCAGATGCCGTCGGCCTTCAGCGTGTCGAGCGCGTACTCGATCTCCTTCAGCGCGCCGTCGACGTCGGGTAGCGGCAGGATCGCGAACAACCCGAAACGTCCCGGGTGATCGGACATCAGCTTCACCGCGTACTCATTGCAGTCGCGTGCGAGCGCACGCGCCTTCGCATCGTCGCCGAAGTGGACGCCAGGTTCGCTGATCGACATGATCGACGTCGCGACGCCGTATCTGTCCATGTCCTCGAGAGCTTTCGTTTCGTCCCATTCGACGAGCCCGGTCTGCCCGGTGTTGAGGGGCTTGAGCACCGCTCTGTAGGCGGGCGATGAGTAGTGGTAGTGGGTGTCGATGATGCGACGCGCGGGGGCCGCAGCCGCCGGGGGCCGCGCCTGCGCGCCCTTCAAGACGTCGGGGACCAATGCGACGGCGCCCGCCGCCGCGAGACCCGAGAGAAACTCACGCCGCCTGACACGCATGCTCATGATGTTGCTCCCCTTACGGACATCGGTGCTGAAATAGAGCGAATTTCACTGCCACGTACCACCGAGACACCGAGACACCGAGACACCGAGAAATTCAATCGGGTTTTGCCTCGATGCCTCGGTGTTCCGTCATAGTGAAAACAGTGTCGGCGATTGCGGTGGCAAACAATTGCACTTTACCCCCGACGAATCGTGATGTCGACGATAGTGAGGGACAAAACAGCCAACCTCACAACGATGGCTCGAACTTTTTCAATCGGTGGGGTTCTGGGCACATCTGACGTGTCTTGGACGAGCAAGTGTGCTGCCTTTGTCAGTCGCTCATCGTCGTTGGTCTTCTTGCCAGCCTGTTGATCCCGAACAACCAGGTACATGAACGTAAGCGCCTCAACGAATGCTTCAACCTGCTCCGGTGTGCATCCCGGAAGAACGGCCAGGATCTCCAACGGAGGGCTAATCGACATCTGGTTGACGACCAATGCGTTGGACCTCCAGTTCTCGGCGTCGGCAGGGTCCGCTTCCGCAAGATCAAAATAGTCGCTGCCCGCTATCAGTGCAGCCAGCTCGGACAAGCACAGAAGCACTTCAGCTGCTTCCCCCGCCCGAAGCTCCTGAGTTGGAATTTCAACCTGTATGGCCACCTGGATGGTGCTGGGTTGTACGTGTGTATGTACTGTTGTCACATCGGCCATAGCGCGGCGGATCCTAACATGTGACCAGAGTTGAAAGGTTCAACGAGGCCGGGGTCGGACGCCGCAGAAGATCGAGCGAATCCCAGTCCCTGGACCTCCCCAGACTGCAGATTCATGCACCAACGCCACTCTCGGTGTATAAAAAGGGCCTCGGGGCAGGCAAAATTGAAATCCCCATGAGATGATTCGGTGGACATATTCGGGTTTGCTGAAGTCGAGCGCGTCGCTGACCGCTCGCATAGGAGAGATGCATGCGAAAGACAGGTCGCCTCGTAGCCTTGGCGGTGATGCTTTTGAGCGCCGCCGTTCCGGTTCTCGCCCATCACGCGTTTTCTGCGGAGTTCGATCAGTCCAAGCCGGTCAAGGTGTCTGGAGAGATTACCAAGCTGGAATGGGTCAATCCGCACGCATGGCTCTTTATCGACGTCAAGGGTACCGACGGGAAGACTGTTGGCTGGCGGTTTGAGATGGGCGCGCCGAACGCGCTGCTGCGGGCCGGTTGGTCGAGGAGTGATATCAAGGTTGGCACCCCCGTGACCATCAGCGGATTCCTCGCGCGGGCGGGCGGGTCGGTCGGCAACGCATTCCAGGTCAGGTTGCCCGATGGCAGAGACCTGTTTGCGTCCTCGTCGATCAAAGACGCACCCAAGTAGCAGCTGCGCACGAAAGGAGTCATACGTGAGAAAGCACGTCGTTGTCATCGGTACGGCCGTTGTCGCCGTGACCAGTGCGTTGCTGACCCTGCCGCTTCGCGCACAGGGTCAGGCGCCGGCTGGCGCGCGGACCGCGCAGGCCGCCACCCGGAACGCGGCTGCGCCATCCGGCACCCTCAAGCGACTACCGGATGGAACGCCGGATATCCGGGGCAACTGGGTCAGAGCTGGCGGCAATCTCAATGAGGCCAACCCGCCGAACAGCGAGCTGAAGGCCTTTGGCGTGCTGTCGGAACCCCAGGGGTTCGGACAGGGGCAAGTCGCCGCGGGTCCCGAGGGAGAGGTGGCGCCGGCTCGAGCGCCGAGGTACATGCCGAACCCGCGCCCGCCACAAGGGATCATCGATCCGGCAGACAGGGTGCTTCCGTACACGCCCGAGGGGCGCGCCCTGCGCATGGATTACGCGAAGAACATGTGCTGCCCGGCGAAGTCGCTCAGCTATCTCGAGCTCAGCGTGCGCTGCACTCCCCCACAGCCGTGGGCGGGTGGCGCGGTCGCCATTTTTCAGCGGCCCGGTGAAGTGGCCTTGTTGTTCGAGGCCAACCACCACACGCGCGTGTTCTACACCGACGGCCGCGCGCACCCCAACCCCAACATGACCTTCTTCGGCGGACACTCGACAGGACGCTGGGAAGGCAATGACCTTGTCGTCGATACAACCAACCTCGATGGAAGGGCGTACTTCGGGGTGGGAAATACGATCGCGCCCTTCAGCCGGCAGTTGCACATCACGGAACGCTTCACCGTAGTGTCCGACAAGCTGATCACGTTTGTACTCACCTACGACGACCCGAAAACGTTCACCCGTCCGGTCAAGTCCGCGGGCTTCTTCTACCCTGCCAACGAGGACGAGGAGATGGCCCCGGAGTTCACGTGCCACGAAGGCAGCTACTCGATGCAGAACATCTTCGGTTTCTAGGGCGCATCAGATGAAACGATTCGGCAGGCTCACTCTCCTAGCGGGCGCGGCAATTGTCGTCTCCAGTGTCTTCACGTTCGCAGGCCAGACGACGGCCCCCGCTCCCGCGTCGCGAGCGGCAGCGCAGGCCCGGCCGGCCGCGGGAGCGAATCAGCTTCCACGGACCGCTGACGGCAAGCCTGATTTCAGCGGGATCTGGCAGGCGTTGAACACGGCAGCCTGGGACATTCAGGACCACAACTCTTCGCTCGCCGGGTACCTTGGCGTGCCGCCCGGCCGCGGCGTCGTCGAGGGAAACGAGATTCCGTACAAGCCAGAGGCACTGGTGCAGAAGAAAAAGAACTTTGACACGCGCGATACGGAGGATCCCGCGTTCACGAAGTGCCTCCTGCCTGGCGTTCCGCGGGCCACGTACATGCCGTACCCGTTCGAAATCATCCAGAACCCGAAAATGGTCGGCATCCGCTACGCGTTCGCGCGGGCGGTCCGGATGATCGATCTCGCCGGACGGTCGCGGGAGTGGCTGGAAGGCTGGCCGGACTTCTGGATGGGCGACTCCCGTGGGAAGTGGGAGGGCGACACGCTCGTCGTGGACGTTCGGAAGCTCGACGAGCGCAGCTGGTTCGACCATGCGGGCAATTTCCACGGCGACGCGTTGCACGTCGTGGAACGCTACTCCCCGATCGACCGCGATCACATCCAGTACGAAGCGACGATCGAGGACCCGAGCGTCTTCACGCGGCCATGGAAGATCAGCATGCCACTCTATCGAATCATCGATAAGACCGCCGAAATTTTCGAGTGGGACTGCCGGTTCGATCAGGACAGCGTCAAATACAAGGACGCGATTCCCAAATAAAGGGGATCGGGGATCCGGGATCCGGTCGTAGAGACCGACCCTAGTTCGGCCTGCTATCAGCGACTGGCGAACCTAGGATGCGCGGCCGCCATGGCCATGCGGCTCCGCAAAACGCATGGAGGCTCCCAGTAGCTTCGCCTGCGGCGTTCGCTGAACGGGTTTTGCTCCGCGCATGACCATGCCGGCCTCTGCGATGACAGAGTGCCATCGCTCCGGCCTATTGGACCTCGAGTGCGACCCAACTCCCTTAGGGGCGCGCTGCTATCACTGGCTCCCCGAACTTCGCGGCGTCAATCGGGACAT
>DAIRVG010000260.1:0-5889 GCA_036802945.1 Vicinamibacterales bacterium | reverse complement strand
ACGTCGCGGGCGTGTAGCCACTGATGTGGCGACTGTGGCAGTGACGGACTTCTTAGGTCGCCTGACGTGTCGCGGACCCTGCGGGCAATATCCGCCAGTCCGCCAATGTCGAGGGTCGCTACGGCCGCCGTGTCTGGCCTGCGTTCTGTCGAGTGCTGCGGCCCATGCATCTCAGCTTTCACTGCGCTAATCGCAGGGGCAAGGGTTTCGTCGGTCTTGGTGATCGCGATCACCGCTTCGGCGAGGACCTGCGTCTGTGTTTCGAGTTTCGTGAGTCGATCCTCGTCACCTATCTCTTTATGTGCGAGTGCCTCGAGATCCTGCTTTATGGCATCCACGAGGGTTCTGACCTGCGCCTTCGAGAGTCGGATGAACTCGGCGTCAGAAAGCTCCGGGAGCGGCCGCGCAGCTTTGGTTGCTGCTTCGCGTGGGTCGTCCGTCATGATTTCAGTCTGTTTTCAATGTTCAACCTTGGAAAAGATGGACGCTAACACATGGGCTGTTGAGCCGATGCTCACTATTGAACACAACATACGCGTAAACAGCCTCAGTGCTTTTCAGCGCAAACGCTGGCCTTTTGTGTAGGACACGACGGAGCCAACGTGTAAGTGAACGATTGACATTCATCGCTTGCGGGCTTAACGTGCCGACGCGGTACCCGTCGAGCAACATGTCAGCGGATTGGCAGTCGATCCAGCGCGCAATCGCAGGCGCGCTGAACGGATGGATTGGAGGAGCAGATGAAATGGCATCGGAGCGTCGGTTTGTGGGCGGCGGCGGGCGCACTGGCGGTGTCGTTCACCTGGGTCGGCGCCCAGCAGGGGAGCGGCGGCGCGGTCGCGATCGATGCCGATGACATCGGCGGCGTGGTGACGAGCGCGAAGGGGTCCGAGGCAGGCGTGTGGGTGGTCGCGGAAACAACGGACCTGCCGACCAAGTTCGCCAGGACGGTCGTCACCGACGATCAGGGGCGCTATGTGCTGCCGGATCTTCCGCCGGCGAACTACCAAGTGTTCGTGCGGGGCTATGGGTTGGTGGACTCGGCGCGCGTCTCTACGAAACCTGGGCAGCGCCTCGATCTCAAAGCGGTCATCGCGCCTGACGGACGCGCGGCGGCGCAGGTGTATCCGGCAAATTACTGGCTGAGCCTGCTGGAAATCCCCAAAGGAGAACACACGGCCGGGCACGTGGCCCTGGAAACAAAGGCGTGCTACTCATGCCATCAAGTGGGCAACCGTGCGACTCGTGAATTGTCGAAGGGCGTTGGCACGTTTGCTTCGACTCTTGACGCGTGGGATCACCACACCACGATGGGACCCAATGGGCCAAACATGGGCGCTCTCTTCAAGGGCCTCGGGGCGCAGCGCAAGGCGTTCGCCGACTGGACCGATCGGATTGCCGCCGGCGCGTATCCCGAGGCGCCGCCGCGTCCTGCCGGTGTCGAGCGCAACCTCGTGATCTCGATGTGGGACTGGGCCCAGCCGACCAGCCGACGGAGCGATGCGGCGGGCACCGACGAACGCCATCCCACGATAAACGCGAACGGGCCGGTTTACGGGGCCATCCAGACATCCGACATTCTGACCGTGTTCAACCCGCGGGAGAACTCGTCAACGGAGATCAAGATTCCGTCGAACGGACCTGTGCTTGACGCGAACACTCGTACCTCTCCGGTGTGGGGGGACGAGAAAATCTGGCAGCGGCAAGCCGACCCCCGCAGCGTGGCGATGGACGCCAAGGGACGCGTGTGGGTCACGGCACGGAATCGCGGTCCGCAGCAGCAGCCGGCGTACTGCAAGGACGGCGCGACGAACAAGTTCGCGAAGTACTTCCCGATGGAGGGCCCGAGCGCGAGGCAGGTCCAACTGTATGACCCGAAGACGAAGCAGTTCACGGCGATCGATACCTGCTTCGCCGCGGACCATAACGTCTTCGACGACAAAGACGCGCTCATCTTCGGCCAGGACGACGCTGTCGGCTGGGTCGACACCGTGGCGTTCGACAAGACCCGCGACGGCGCCGCCTCGCAAGCATGGTGCCCAGGCGTCGTCGACACCAACGGCGACGGCAAGATCTCGACCGGCTGGACCGAACCCAGCGAGGCAATCGATCCAAAGAGAGACCACCGGATCGAATTCGGGTGTTACTCGATTGGCCTCAGCCCCACCGACGGAAGCATATGGTGCTCAGGCATCGGTCACGACGACAAGACGCTCGTACGCCTCGAGCGCGGGCCGAACCCGCCGATGTCATGCAAGGCCGAGGTCTATGTGCCGCCGCCGTCGACGATACCGTTGCCCTATTCGGGAGGCGTGGCCGTCGACAGTGACGGCGTCGCCTGGCTGAACTGGCGGGGCGTCCATGAGATCTTCAGCTTCGACCGTCGCAAGTGCAAGGTGCTGAACGGCCCGACGGCCACCGGTCAGCAGTGCCCCGAAGGCTGGACCGTGTACAAGAAGCCCGGCCCTACGTTCAAGGGGGAGCCGGATCTCAGCACCGACATGCTGTACCTGAGCAACATCGATCACCACAACGCGCTCGGTCTCGGGGAGGATGTCTTGTTGGCCGGCGACGTCAACGCTGACTCCTTCTGGGTCCTGATGCCGGAGAACGGTCAGATGAAGTCACTGACCCTGCGCGTGCCTTACCCGCTCGGATTCCACTCTCGTCACGTGGCCGGACGGATCGACGACCCGAAAGCCGGCTGGAAGGGTCGCGGGATGTGGTCGAGCTATTCGATGTACACGCCCTGGCACCAGGAAGGCGGCAAGGGTTCAAGACCGAAGGTTGTGAAGTTCCAGATGCGACCGAACCCTATCGCGAAATAAAGAGCGGTCGACGACCCGAGGCATGGCGCAGATCATTCGTCTGCGAGTGCCTCGGGCGCTTCCTCAGTAGTACGGCTTTTCCGCTGTCGATCGATCCGCCCGTCGTTCACCTGGAGTAACGCATCGGTCGACTCACGGGCGGGAAGGCACCAGATCACCTACTGCTCGTAACCTCCAGTCGCAGTGTCAAGGTCGTCCACCAACTCGAGGCCAGTCGGCAGCGACAGACTGTCGTCGATGAACCCCGCGACCGTCGGTCTCACCCAGTGGTTGTTGTTGGCGAATGACGTTGGAACCCCTGACGCGGACACGAAGATCACCGTGCTGGTCCGGTTCGGCGGAATCGGAAGGGTCACGACCGCCAGCTTGCCGCTCGTCGAGCATCCGGCATTGTCCACGACGACATTCACGCCGTTGAGCGCGGCGCTCGCGACTTCGCCCCACGGACGATAGCAGCTATACCAGAAGTGAGCCTGCCAGTTGATCGGATCCGCCGTCGTGTTCCTCACGCGAAACAGCGTCACGACCAGTTTTCCGTCGTTGGAGCCGAATTGAAGCCGCGTATCCGAGAGCACCATCGCGTTGCGTCCGGGATAACCCTTCTGCGTCAAGAGTGAGCGTTGGACGTCCTTGTCGGCGGCAACGCTGGCAGCCAGCGCGAATCCGTCCGACCACGCTGAAGGGGCAACGCCTCCGAACATGGTCGGGTTGTTCGCGAACAACCAGGTGACGTTCGGGTGATCGAATGTGTCGAACACGTTCCAGCGATACATATGGCCGATGCGCGGACCGTCAGCTCCAGTCCGGCCCTGTGGGCCGGCGGGTCCGATCGCGCCCTGTGCGCCAGTCAATCCGATCGGGCCCTGCGGGCCGGCGGGTCCGATCGCGCCCTGTGCGCCAGTCAATCCGATCGGGCCCTGCGGGCCGACGGGTCCGATCGCGCCCTGAGGGCCAATCGATCCGATCGGGCCCTGCGGGCCGGCGGGTCCGATCGCACCCTTTGCGCCAGTCAATCCGATCGGGCCCTGCGGGCCGTCGGGTCCGATCGCACCCTGAGGGCCAATCGATCCGATCGGGCCCTGCGGGCCGGCGGGTCCGACTTCGCCCTGCGGCCCTGTTTCTCCCCGAGGGCCGACCGGTCCGACTGTACCCTGTGCGCCGGTCGAACCTTCTGCGCCGAAGTTACCGATGGCGACGTCGAGTGTTGCGACGTTCGCGCTGTTCTGACTGTTGCTGTTCCCTTTTCTCACCACCAGTTGATACGTGCCAGGCGTGGCGATGACCGACGCGGGAAGAGCGGCGACGATCTGCGTTGGCGACGAACTCAACAAGGCGAGCGGCACATCGTTGAGCGTCACAGACGGAGGCTGACTGCCGAAGTTCGCACCGCTGATCGTGACGACCTGGGAGACCAGGCTGGGCACGGCGCTGTCCACCCTGACTTGGTTACCTTGCGCGTAGCTTGCGCCGGCGCTGGCGACCAGAAGCGCGAGAGCGAGGCACAGCCTCGCAGAGGCTCGTGTCTTCATGGCTCCCTGCCAGTCGGCAAACCGATCACGCGTCGTAGTTTTCATGCGGCCTCTCCAATGAATTCTCATTTGGCACGTGACCATGTCAGGGGCAATGGTCGTACCAGACCGCCGGACTCCTTTCGTCCCCTCAAAATGCCCGCGCGCGCTGGGTATTTCTGCTGGTTTCAATTCCAGTACTTGCAGCGCCGTGACTCAGAACGGGCCAGACCAACGCACGAAGCGTAATTTGGCTCGATCCGGCGTCAGACGTCCGATGTCGCGGCGTGATGCGACAGTGGTGGTGCACACCACTTGCCCTGGGCTTTCCGCGCGTTAAGGAAATGGCTCACGATGGGTGATGGCGTTGAACGCTCTCGCCTGGTTGATTTTCTCGTTGCCGACCGGAGTTCAGATGAACGTTATCGGCAAGGTGGCCAGAACGCTAACGAGCGGGAGACCGAACACTGACAGGACATTGCCTAGGGATGTGTCGGCATCGTCCGTTTGCCGTCGACAACAGGCGGAAAGTCCTTCACCTCGTCATACGCTTCGGTGATGAAGCGATCCTTGCTCTGCTGCGTATCGCCCTGGGTCGTCTTGTCATACGGCGCAGTCAGGTTCGCAGCAAGAACGTCCTTCAGCGTCTTGCCCTGATTGCGCAGCGTTGTCACCTTGGCCATGATGTCCACCAGCATCGCACGATAGGCGAGGAGATCTCTCTTCTTGACCAGCGTGCCATGGCCAGGGACGAGCGTCGTGTCGGGGCCGGCCAGTTTCTCGATGAGGTCAATCGCATCGAGCATGCCTTTGATCGATCCGCCATTGGCCTGATCGGCGAAGGGATAACCGAAATTGCGGTAGAAATCCTCGATGTAGATCACATTGGCGTTGCGGAAGCGCACGATGGTGTCGCCAGCGGTGTGAGACGGCATCATCGGGATAAAGTCCACCGTTTCGCCGTTCATATTGAAGGTCACGGCAGGCTCGCCCGACGCGGCGGGGTTGTAGTTATAGGTCACCACCGGAACGGCGGCCATATCGGGCGCCGGCGCCTGCTGAGCGTTGGCACGCCGCGGCGGACGCAGCATCTCATTGCGCAGATTCTCCTGCGAGAAGATCAACGCCCCCTGCTTGGCGAAGAAGGCGTTGGCGCCAGTATGGTCGCCATGAATATGCGTGTTGACCAAAACCTTGATGGGTGCGTTGGTGAAGGACCGGATCGCCGCCAGTGTCTTTTCGGCAACCTGTCTGTTCTCGGTATCCACCATCAGGACGCCATCCGGTCCGAAGAGCACCATGGCGCGCCCGCCGGACGCGTCGGGGTGCGCCGGATCAAGGCCTTCCGAGCCATGCAGAACAAAGAGATTGGGCGACATCTTTGCCGTTACCCTGATCTCGATCTTGTCCCAGGGCGTCTGGTAGCCCGGAGGAAAGGTGTACGAGCCTTCTCCCGGTGCGATGATCGTGATGGGATATTCCGCTCTCTGTGCCCAAAGGACCGCGGGAACAGCTGCCATCGCGACCACACTCACTGACAACAACAGGCGTTT
>DAIRVG010000259.1:0-5906 GCA_036802945.1 Vicinamibacterales bacterium | reverse complement strand
TGGTCGAGCATCAGCGCTACTGACCAGATGGTGCCGATCGGGTTCGCGATGTTCCGTCCGGCGATGTCGGGCGCCGAGCCATGGACCGGCTCGAACATCGACGGGAACTTGCGCTCCGGATTGAGGTTCGCTGACGGGGCGATCCCGATCCCTCCCGCAACTGCGGGACCCAGGTCCGACAGGATATCGCCAAAGAGGTTGCTGCCGACGACGACGTCGAACCAGTGAGGGTTGCGGACGAAATGGGCGGTGAGGATGTCGATGTGGAACTGATCCGTCTTGATGTCGGGATAGTCTTTGCCGACCGCCGCGAAGCGCTCGTCCCAGAACGGCATCGTGTGGATGATCCCGTTTGACTTGGTGGCCGACGTGAGGTGCTTGCGCCGCTTCCTGGCGAGGTCGAACGCGTAGCGCATCACGCGATCAACCCCCTTGCGCGTGAACACCGTCTCCTGGATCGCCATCTCCTGGTCGGTGCCGGCGAAAATGCGTCCACCGATTGACGAGTACTCACCTTCCGTGTTTTCGCGAATGACCACGAAATCGATGTCCTTCGCCGTACGGTTCGCCAGCGGCGTCTCCACTCCCTTGAAGAGCTTGACCGGTCGCAGGTTCACGTACTGATCGAAGCCGCGGCGGATGGGGATGAGCAGCCCCCACAGCGACACGTGGTCTGCAACGCCCGGATAGCCGACGGCGCCAAGAAAGACGCTGTCGAATTTCTTCAGCTGCTCGAGGCCGTCTTCCGGCATCATGCGGCCGGTTTTCGCGTAGACCTCGCAGCTCCAATCGAAATGCGTCATCTCGAAGGACAGGCCGAACTTCTTGCCGGCCGCTTCGAGGACGCGCAGACCTTCCGGGATCACTTCGTGACCGATGCCGTCGCCGGGGATGACGGCTATTTTGAATGTGGACATTCCCGCAATCTTATCAATGGATTGACCCTCGACCGCCTTGGCCGCCTCAACGCCGCGAGGCTGCCCGAATGATCACTAAAACCTTGAGGACCAGTCCCCGGGAGGTATATACAGGAGCCTCCCTTGCCGTAAGGGCCACACCCTGGAGAGCAGCGATGATGACCCAGATCAAGTTCGCGCTTCTGGCAGCGGTGGGCGCTGCGTGCGCAGTGGCATGGCTCTCAGTGGCGATCGGAGCGGCCGACGATAAACCAGACCTCTCCGGCATCTGGCAGGCGGTGAATACGGCCAACTGGAACATCCTGCCGCACGCGGCGTCGGCGGATGGCCCCGGCGGCCTCGGCGTCGTCGTCGGCGGCGAGCTGCCCTATCTGCCCTCGGCGCTCTCGAAGAAGCAGGAGAACTATCGCACCCGGAAGACTGCCGATACGGACGCGAGATGTCTGCTCCCCGGCGTTCCGCGTGTCATGTACGAGCCCTATCCCTTCCAGATCTTTCAGACGCCCACAGTGGTGAGGATGGCATTTGAGTACGGCCACGCCACGAGAAACATCTATCTGAACGCTCCACATCCGGAAGGTCCAATCGAGTGGTGGATGGGGGATTCACGAGGCCGCTGGGAAGGGAACACACTCGTGGTCGATGTGATTCACTTCACGGGCGAGACGTGGTTCGATCGCGCGGGCAATTATCACAGTCCCCAGATGCACGTGGTGGAACGCTTCACACTGCTGGATCCGGACCACATGCAGTACGAAGCGACGGTCGAAGACCCGAACGTGTTCTCCCGCCCCTGGAAGATGCAGATGATCCTGTATCGCCATACCGAGCCGAATTTCCAGATCCTCGAGTACGACTGCATCGCGTTTGTAGACGAGGCTGCAGGCAATCTCGCGCCACCCAGGCAGAGCCGATAGCTACGCTGATATGAAAGGCGCCACGATGAGGAATTGCATCGGTTTCAGAGCACCGCTGGTGGTGGCCGTCGTCGCCGTCGCAGCGGTGCTTCTTTCCGTCGTTGTTGCCGGCCAGGCTCCGACGATCGCCGGTCAATGGGACGCCGGGGCGGGGCAGGCGAACTACACGCTCGAGTTCGGGTGGCCTCCGGAGCACGCAGCGCTGATGGCCGGGAAGTCGACGCAGCGCAGTGTCATTGTCGATCCGCCCGATGGCAGGATTCCCTTCCAGCCCTGGGCGAAGGCTATCCGCGACGAGCGCGACAAACTGCATACCGATCCTGCTCGTATGAAGAGCAAGGACCTCGATCCCCAGGCGAAATGCTATCCGACCGGTGTGCCGCGTTTCGCGAACCGCGCTGGACCCGTCATCACAATCTTCCCGACGCACGTCCTGATGCAGATTGAGTACGGACACGAGTACAGAATCATTTATACGGACGGCCGGCCGCGGCTGCCATCACAGATCAAACTGTGGAACGGCGATGCACGCGGCCATTGGGAAGGTGCCACGTTCGTGATTGAAACGACCAACCTCAATGGATACGCGTGGCTCGACGTGATCGGAAGCTTCCTCTCCGATCAGGCAACCGTGGTCGAGCGGTTCAGGCCAGTCGATGCGAACACCATGCAGTGGACTGGCACGGTCACCGATCCCGCAGTGTTCACCAGGCCCTGGACGATGGGGTGGAATTACGTGCGCAGCAAGGGGCAGGAGACCCAGGGCGAAATATGGGAGAACGCCTGCGTGGAGGGGAATCGTTTCCCCGAGTGGGACGCAATTTACGCACGCGAGCTTGCGCCGAAATGACCGATACGATCTCAGGTATTCACTCTTGACCCGGGTGTGACGCCGGGAGCAGATATCCTCGACGCCATCGGCAACACGCCACTGGTGGCACTCCGCAAGATCGTGCCTTCAGGAGCCGCCCGCATCGTCGCGAAGCTCGAATCGGCGAACCCGACCGGCAGCATGAAGGATCGGATGGCGCTCGCCGCAATCAACGCGGCTGCAGCGGATGGACGCCTTCCACCGGGTGGCACCGTGGTCGAGTACACGGCCGGAACGACGGGCATCTCACTCGCGCTGGTGTGCGCCGCGAAGGGATATCGCCTCGAGATCGTGTTCTCGGATGCATTCAGCGAGGAGAAGGGTCTGACGATGCGCGCGTTCGGCGCGAATCTCACGATCGTCCCGAGCGACAACAAGAAAATCACTCAGGCGCTGATCAAGCGAATGATTGAGACGGCGCGCGAAATCAGTAAACGCCCCGGCGTGTTCTGGACAGATCAGCTCAACAATCACGACGCGATCGGCGGGTATCACGCGCTCGGGGACGAACTCTGGACGCAGACCGGCGGAAAGGTCGACGCATTCGTTCACTCGGTGAGTACCGCGCACTCGATCCATGGAACGGCGCGGGTGCTTCGACGTCACAATCCGGCCGTGCACGTGGCCGCGGTGGAACCCGCAGAATCGGCAGTGCTTTCCGGAGGGCCCTCCGGATCTCACAAGATCGAAGGGATCGGCATCGGTTTCGTCCCTCCCTTGTGGAATCCGAAGGAAGTGGATGAAATCCTGACCGTCACCACCGACGAGGCGAAAGCGATGGCGTGACGTTTGGCGCGTGAGGAAGGGATCTTCGCCGGCGCCTCGACCGGCGCCAATATTGTCGCGGCCTTGCGCGTGGCGGAGCGGCTGGGACCTGGCGCCACCGTTGCCACGATCATCGTCGACTCAGGTCTTCGTTACATGACGACCGACGTCTTCGCGAAATCAAGGGAGCGAGTGCGTTCTTTTTGACGTCCAAAATTCACGGTCGCAAGAGCTGAAACCCACGGGTTTTCAACCACGAATAATTCGAAGCACGCGAAGGTCTAAATGGTTGATCTTCGTGGCCTTCGCGCCCTTCTTGGCTGCGTTTCCCTGTGCGACAATATATCTACATATTGCTAGTGCCCTAAATAAAAAGCCCTATATGTAGTGGTTTGACGCTTGACAACTCTGGGGACTGAGCGCACTATCACGTCCGCGCTCAAAGAGGTTGAAACGGCGGGAGGCGCCCAGCATTCCAGCCGCTTGAAGAGCTCATCAGGACATCTCGGGCGCACATCAATAATCAAAGATTCCGGACCTCCCGCAGGGGTGAGGAGTGTCCAGGTTAATTCGGAGGAACCATGGAAAGAGGCCCTGCCCGCGAAGCTGTCGCAGCCGGTCAGCAGGCGGAGACTCAGAGCGGAGCCGTCGACCCCTCGACCCGCACGCGCAAGAGCGCCGAGGTCAGGGGCCCTGCGGTTCAAGGACTTGAGTTTCCGCGCTACTTTACGCTGCCGGGCGTCGATCCGTTCGACGAGGTCGAATGGGAGATCCGCTCCGCCGTGATCGGCAACGAAAAGGGCAAGGTCGTCTTCGAACAGCGCGACGTCGAGATCCCCAGCTTCTGGTCCCAGCAGGCGACCAACATCGTCGTCTCGAAGTACTTCCGCGGACAGATCGGGGCGCCCGAGCGCGAACACAGCGTCAAGCAGCTCATCGGCCGCGTCGTCGACACGATTACGCGGTGGGCGCGCGACCAGAAATATTTCGCCAGTGAAGATGCTCTGCAATCATTCAGTCACGAGCTGAAGCACCTGCTCGTGTATCAGAAGGCGGCGTTCAACAGCCCGGTGTGGTTCAACTGCGGCTTCGAGGCTGCACCGCAGTGCTCGGCGTGCTTCATCAACTCGGTGAAGGACACGATGGACTCGATCCTCACGCTGGCGAGGACCGAGGGGATGCTGTTCAAGTTCGGCTCGGGCACCGGCAGCAACCTGTCGACGATTCGATCGTCGCAGGAAGTCCTGGCGGGCGGCGGAACGGCAAGCGGTCCTGTCTCCTTCATGAAGGGATATGACGCGTTTGCGGGGGTAATCAAGTCGGGCGGCAAGACGCGCCGCGCGGCGAAGATGGTCATCCTCAACGCCGATCATCCGGACATCGTCGAGTTCATCAACTGCAAGGTCGAGGAAGAGAAGAAGGCGTGGGCGCTCATCGACGCCGGCTACGACGGGTCGTTCACCGGCGTGGCGTACGGGTCGATCTTCTTCCAGAACTCGAACAACAGCGTGCGCGTGACCGACGACTTCATGCGCGCGGTGCTGGATGACGGCGACTGGACGACGAAGGCGGTGCGCGACGGATCGCCGATGGGGACGTACAAGGCGCGCGACCTGATGCGCCAGATTGCCGAGGGCACGTGGGTGTGCGGCGATCCGGGCATGCAGTTCGACACGACTGTCAACGAGTGGCACACCTGCCCCGAGACGGATCGCATCAACGCGAGCAACCCGTGCTCCGAGTACATGTTCCTGGACGACTCGGCGTGCAACCTGTCGTCGATCAACCTGATGACGTTCGTCAAGGATGACGGCGAGCTCGACGTGGCCGCGTTCAAGTCCGCGTGCCGCACGATGATCACCGCGCAGGAGATCATCGTGCCGAACTCGAGCTATCCGACGCAGGCGATCGAGAAGAACAGCCACGCGTTTCGTCCGCTCGGTCTCGGCTATGCCAACCTGGGCGCGCTGCTGATGGCGCGGGGGCTGCCCTACGACAGCGACGAGGGGCGGGCGTATGCGGCGGCGATCACCGCGGTGATGACCGGCGAGGCGTACGCGCAGTCGGCGCGGATTGCGCGCGACCATGGCGGTCCGTTCAGCGGGTACGAGAAGAACCGAGAGCCGTTCCTGCGCGTCATGAACAAGCACAGGGAGGCGGTCAGCGAGATCAATCAGAAATTCGTCCCGACGGATCTCTACGCGGGCGCCAAGCAGGCGTGGGACGAGGCGGTGGAGCTCGGCGAGGACTTCGGCTACAGAAACGCCCAGGCGACCGTGCTGGCGCCGACCGGCACCATCGGCTTCATGATGGACTGCGACACGACCGGTGTTGAGCCGGACATCGCGCTCGTCAAGTACAAGAAGCTGGTTGGCGGCGGGCTGATGAAGATCGTCAACGGCACCGTGCCGATGGCGCTGGGCAAGCTCGGTTACA
>DAIRVG010000258.1:1890-5999 GCA_036802945.1 Vicinamibacterales bacterium | reverse complement strand
CCCTTTCCCTAAGTCAAGGACTTTACGCCATGCCCCTTTACATGTTCGGGTGTACAGTGCCTCCCGTGACCACCACCACCGCGCTGCTGGACCGCGTAAAACAGGTCCACAAGCTGCCGAGTGATTACGCCCTCGCGAAAAAACTCGGCGTCACCCACAACGCCATCAGCAATTACCGCAGCGGTAAAAGTTCGCCCGCACCGGAAGTATCGGCAGCAATAGCCGAATTGCTCGGGCAACCGCCGCTCGAGATTTTGGCAATGATCGAATGTGAACGAGAAGCAGGCAAAGAAAACCCGCGCCCGTGGGTTATGGACCTGTGGAACCGCTACTGCCCGCGCCTACTTCCGGCGATTGTTGCTGCGTCAATCGCGACCGGAGGAGTAGTCGGACGCAGCACCCAAGTGCCCTTCATCGGCCACCCGCCGATGCGACAATCTATACATTATGCGCACTGGCTCTTTAGGCGAGCTAAAGAATGGTTTTCCAGTGCCAAAGGCACCCGGAGTCTGTTCGCGCCTTCGGCGCTACGGAACGGATTCGACCGTTGGAGTCATCCCCGGACTTGCACCGCCCCCTGAGACAACGCCGTCCGAAGGGGCGGCGAGCCCAGGTGTGTACGGCTGGTAGTTCGGATACCGACCCTTGCCACCTGGATCGAACGCCCCCGATTTGAAGTAAGCGATGCACTGGCGATGCTCAAGCGGGATCACCGTCCCCTGCTGACTCGTACACTCGCACGTCGAGCGCGTGCCGATCTTCATCAACGAACAGCCCGACACCTTCGGCGCTGCCGATACCTGAACCGCGTCCGCATAAAACGGCGCAGTAAACGGAATGCCGGGAATCTGTTCATCGAACGCCTCTGGAATGATTCGGCCCTTGAGCCATTGCGGTTGAAGGTGCGGCGGGGGAACCGCGGCCAGATCCGTTGACGAGCTGGAGATCGACACCGGCTCCTCGGCCTTGGCCATGAGCTTCG
Source organism: Vicinamibacterales bacterium (assembly GCA_036802945.1). Lineage (GTDB taxonomy): Bacteria > Acidobacteriota > Vicinamibacteria > Vicinamibacterales > UBA2999 > Gp6-AA40. Next base: position 5,017 of record DAIRVG010000258.1, on the reverse strand, counting down.
ATCCCGCCATCCACCCGAAGGACACGATGCCAATCACCGACGCCGCCAGGATGGCGACGGGCTTGAGCGGGAAATCCTTCTTCTTCCCGACATCGACCTCGGCCGACCGGTAATACTCAAACGCTTTCTTGTCGAACGGGATCACCTTCGTGAGCGCGTCCTTCATCACCGAGCGATCCTGAGGATTGACGCATTGCTCCCACTGATGGCACGTCGATGCCTCCCGGCCGAACTTCCGCACCATGTGAAAATGCCGCCCGACCAGCTTCCGAACGTTGATGTCGATCAGCTGCGGATGCTGCGTGATCAAAATCACGTCCCAGCCGTGGTGCCGATGCGTCTCGAATGCCGCGATGTAGTCGGGAACCGCCGCGCCCTGCTTACGCGGAGGAAACGCCTTCTGGCATTCATCAATGACGATGATCGAGCCCGGAGGCGCGACCTCGTGCCACCTACGCGGGTCGTCGAGTTCGACCCAATCCAGCGCCAGGTCGGGTATGCCGTGGTAATACACCGGCCGCTTGAGGACTTTCCGAAGGTCCTCGACCACCGAGAATGAGCGTAAGGTTTTGCCGTTGCCCGGCTGCCCCGTAATCAGATAAATCTTTGCGTCTGAGACCGCCATTGCTTGCCCTCAACCACGCGCGACAGTCTGGGCACGACTCCAGGTGAGTTGCCCACTTGGCGCCGAGCGGTCGTCCCCGTCGCCCTTGCCTCACAACGTATCGCGCCCTGCTTCAATGGTGGCGTCGTACTCACGCTGCTCCCGCTCATTCCACCAGTCCTCCACCGACTCATCCGACAGCGTGTAGCGAATCCACTTGAACGCCTTGATCGCCACCCAGAGCAGCAGCACCGCACCGCCGATCAGCGTGACCGGAACCACCTGCGACACAACCTCCGTGACCACCGCGTCGACATCAATCGCCGCCATCGCACACCTCCAAAGCCCAAGTAAACACCGACCAGCAGCCCACAACGTACAACGCGACGATGATCGCCACCGCGTGCCACGCGTCCGGCGACAAGATCACTGTAGGGTCAGGCAGATCACCCACGTTGCGTCCCGGCAGAATTCCAAACATGAATCGCTGATAGGCATCGACCACGGCCGGAGCGAGCACAACGCACGCCAGGACGCACGTAAGGCCCGCCACGACGAGATCAGCCCCCCGGTAGCTTCGGGGTCCACTTGGCACGCGTAATCGCTCCTGTGGCCGCATTCAGCCCCTTGAAGAACAGCACGGCCCCACCCGCAGAAAGCACAATCTGAATTGCGTCATCGACGCGCGCCATGCCGAGAATGATCAAGATACTTTCCGACGTCGCGTTGAGATTCGTCGCGACCGCCGCCTGCGCCGTGTCCCACAACTCGCCGACGCCCAAGTACGTGACCGAGGCAACCCCGATCCCGACGAGCAACCGAACCGCGAGCGGCACAATGACCGTCGCCAGCGCGGCCCAAATTGCAGCAGCAAGAGGCAGTGCCATCAGATTCCCTTTACGAGCATCAGGCCCGCGATCAGATAACCGAGTGCCAGCACGAACGGACCGAACAGGAGCGCCATGTCGCAACCCGCCGACCAGATGTCCAGATCAATCGACTGCCCCATCACCGTAATGTCGAGCGGTGCCGGACACGCGCCGACGGAACCGATGGAGCCCTCAGCGTCCAGCCCGCCAACATCACCGCCGCCCTCACCTTCGCCCAGCTCGCCGCCGATTTCGCCTTCGGTGAATACGCCGCTCCCGTCGGTTTCGGTGTCGCAACGAGTGCGCCATTGCTGCTGCAACAACGCGCAGCCGACCGGGTCCTCGTCGCAGACAGGCGGGGCGTCACACGTCTCGCCGCCCGAGGCCGTACCGCCCTCACCGTCACCGTCGCCGTCGCCGTTGCCGTCGCCCTGTTCCGCCACAGGCTGAGTCGGTGTCGCGGGATCGGTCGAGCCCGGTCGATTCGGATTCGCGCCGGAGTCACCTGCCGGCCGCGCCGAGCCGCCTACGGTGTCACCGTCGTAATAGTCGTATTCGTTGTCCGTGTCGGGATCGCGAATCTCGTCGTCCGGTTCGGCCGGATCGCCCGGCGTGCCGCTGTCCGGCACAGGAGGCATCGGTGCACTGTCGCCGCAGTAACGCGCGCCGTCATCGCCGATCCAACACTCGTCGTCTTCGACACGATCCAGACAGACCTGCTCATCCTCGTAGAAGCCGCAGTCCGTCTGGTCGTTGTCGTCCTGCTTATTTTCGTGGCAGTACTCGTAACCCGCGTCCGACTCCTCGCAGTTCTCCCCTTGGGTATTGTCTTCCACAGGCGGGGCCTCAGCACCCGTCCCGTCCGGACACGTCCCGCCGCCGAGCCGGATGCTTGCGACCCACTCGTACGAGCCGGCCCCGTTTTTATTGAGCCCCGGCCCTGTCTTGTAGACGCCCGTCACAACACACTCCGTGTCGCTGTCCGACATCGGAAGACACTCCGGCACCTGACCCGCCGCCTCGTTCCAAGTCGGCGCGACGATGGTCGCGTGCGTCCACATGTCTTCACCCGACTGCGCCTCATCCCGCGCCTCGCCGACCGAAACATCCTCGCCGCCGCAATCCGCCTCGTCGCCGGGCGGCGGATCGCACGCGGTCGCCGTCACAGGGATGCGCAAATTCGTGCCGCGATTCGTCCCCGGCGTACCACTTCGCACCCACTGCATGCAGGCCGTGATGTAGCCGCCGCTCACCGTGCCCGAACTAATGATCGTCGGCCCCGTGATCGTCTGCGGCGAGTAGAACGCCACCAGGTCGATCCCGTACTGCGCGGCCATCGCTTCAAAAGACGAAAAAGACCCCGGCGCATACCCCGTCGACTGTTTGGTGCCGCAGCTCGACCCCGCCGTTTCTTCGACGGGCCCGCTCGGCGAGTGCGTCTCCGGCCAGTTCTGCGTCGTCGGACAATCCACCGCCCAAGCCGGCTCCGTCGCCAGCAACACGAGCAGCGCATACAACGCAAGCTGCCCCGCGCCAAACACGATCCGCCAGAACCAATCCACGGCCGGATCGTTCAGTCGCGGAACATCAGCCACAACGCCCCCAGGATTGCGATTAGCAATATCCAACCTTCCACGCGACCTCCCCTCCGGTT
>DAIRVG010000258.1:0-1790 GCA_036802945.1 Vicinamibacterales bacterium | reverse complement strand
CCCGCGACTGCATAGCCCAACTTCTTCATCACGATTCCTCCAACATTTTGCGAATGAAACGAAGACACATACCGAGAGCCCACAACCCCGCTATTGCGGCAGCGATGAGCCCACCCTCTGCCAGCGTGAGAGAAGGCAACCACCCCTCCTCACCCCCACCGCCACCAGTCGCTTCCCCACTTGTCCACAGCGAGTTCGGAACTTGTTGCATTACCAAGCCCGTATCTGCGAGCCAACCCGCGTGATCGCCCTGATAATTCTGCGCCGCGTAAAAAGGCCCGTCCGAACACGACGCCTCGTCCACATCCACGCAGACAAACAGCGCCGACCACGCCCACTGAAACCCCGTATCGCAACTACCCCATGCCCCGACCGAGCCCGTTTCATCGGACTCGTCTTGCTGCCAACAAAACGTAGGCATCACGTCACCTCAAAACGCAGGAGACGCGCACTGCATGATCGCGATCCATGATCCGGCCACCGTGCGCGCCCCCTGCGGGGGATCAAGATACTTTCGCCAACGCCGCCTTCAGCGGCACGAGGTCGAGCCGCCCGAGTTGCAGCGCGCCGTAGTCACCGACGAAGTACGAATCAGCCCCAAGCGTGTACTCACCAATTGCGAACGGCGGCTTGCCGTCCTGCAACGTCAACCGAACCTTTCGCCGCTCACCGTTCGCCAGATCGATCCACCCTTCCTGCTCGGTGATGGAGTACGGCTTCCCCTTGCCACTGGTCCCAGACTTGTTCGTGGTCTGGGTGCTCTTTACAGCGATAATCAGCATCGGACTTCCTCCAAGAAACAAATGACATACCGCCCGTCCGACGCCCTGCAGACGTCGAATTTATATGGCGAGCGGAAGATTTCCCCCGTCTGCGAACAGACGAAGCCTACGAACGCGATCCGCCTCGGGAGCTGCGTTTCTTCCGTGCACCGCTCCAGCCAAACCGGGAGCCGTGCACGTCGGACCTGATGGTTCTCATCGCCCGCGTTTGAGCATCCAAAAAGCCTTGCGCCTTTTGGAATCTCGCCCGCAGCCGAATCGTCCAACCCTTTAGAGGCATACTTGACCAAGTAACCGACCGGCGAGCGCGCACGCTCGATACGAGAGAGGCCCGCCACCCACCATCCAGCCTTATCAGGCTTGGGTAGCTGGACTCGCTTCGGAAGCCACAGCAGCACGTGGTAATGAGGAGCCCCCCGTTGGGTGAGTTCCAAAACCCACTGATAGCGGACAACCACTCCCCGACGGGCGCACCACTGGCGAGTCCGTCGGATGAACTCGGACACGTGCCTCGGGGACCACAGCACGTCCGGTCGATAAGTGAGCGTGACAAAGGCCGCATAGTGCCGACCCCCTCCAGATTCGATGCCTTGACGCGCAGCTTCAGCCGACCGGACGACAATTCGCCGCATGCGACGCACACGGCGTTGACGGTTAAGACCGCGATAACAGTCCGCTCGGTTCCAGTCGTTTGTGCCATGTCGGTGAGTCCGCGTGTTACTTGTTACCTTTACGACAAGCCCATGCGGCCGGGGGCCGGGCTGCGCCCGGCCTCCCGTCCGCTGAGTGTTGGCGACGATGGACGAAGCCATCAGCGGTCCCGCCGCACGAGAGCAACCGGCCGGAACCCGCCGCAGTAGCATCGGAGACATTCCCGCCCCGCCACGCGGCCCTCGGCGATGTGCTCACCCAAGGTGTGCTGGCAGCGGCAGACCTTCGACAGATCCGGGGCATACCGGCCTGTCGGCCGCTCGCGATCGCGATCGCCCCTCACGGGCAGTACGCCCG
>DAIRVG010000257.1:2823-6085 GCA_036802945.1 Vicinamibacterales bacterium | reverse complement strand
AGTTCAAGCTATCTGGCCAACGGATTGCTGTCCTCCCCGCTGTCCGCAAATCCCAGAGCGAATCCTCCACATCCGGCCGTGCACAGTGTGGCCGGATCGGGGCCGCGCTTCTCCGCGAAGGCCTGTTCTTCGATACGCGCGCCCACAAGCAGCGCCGGCAGACCGTAGTTGCCCTCGTGACAGCGGGGCTCCTTGTAGATCCGATTCGCCTGATCGTTCTGCTTGTTGTATTCCTGCTTGACAGTCCACGATCTCGTCCAGGTCGTTGGATCCTCGATCGTGACGGCGTACTCAATCCTGTTCGCGTCGAGGCGTGTCCACCGTTCGACAAGATGCAGGTTTTCCTGGGACCCCTGGAAGTAGGACTTGGGGCTGAAATTGGTTACATCGACAACGAGTGTCTTACCCTCCCAGCGCCCGCGTGAGTCGCCCCACCACTGGCGGACATCTGAAGGCAGATGCGGATTGCCGGTTACGGGGACGATGCGCTGCCAGCCCTGTCCCTGGCCGGTGTCGTAGAAAATCGACACGCTTTCAGGCGACTGCACAATCTGGAGGAAAAAGCCCGTATTGCCGCCAAAATCTGGCAGAACGGCAGCCATACACCGTTCCCCGAGGCCGCGATCCTCCGGACCACTGGCTCGATTGATAACGCCACCTCCGGCCCCGAGCCCGCCGGCCGCGCCGACTGTCAGGTAGTAGGGAGGTGTCTCCGCTCGTCTCAGGGATGGCGGTCCATATTTCCCGCCTTCGCAGCCGGGGAGCTTGTTCTTGCACAAGTCTGTGGCTTGCACGAGGGCCAGCTGAAAATCTCGTATGGCCGCCCTCTTCTTCTGAGCCTCGGGAGTAAGAGCAGGAATTCTCCCGTCCGGCGGATCCACAATCAGCGACGTCCGGCGACCCAGGGGTTTGTGCGTCGTGAAGATCGCCGCGTTGTACGCGCCGCCGACGTCCTGTTCGCTCCCCCGCTGGCGGCGGCTCTCATCAGCTTCTCGACCAATAGCGGTCGCTCGCAGCCTATCCAGTTCGGCTCGTTCCTCGTCCGTAAAAAACTCTCTGTTGGCATACTTGGCTGGGCGCTGCAAGGGTGTCTCGGCGTCACTGGTCCAGATGCCCTGCAGGTCGGGTTCGCCCCAGGGGGTGCTGGGTGCCGGCCCCGCATTCGTCGCTCCCGCTTCGGTCGTCGCTTTCGAAGCCTGGCCCGGCGCCAGTCTCAGGAGCGCAACCACGGCCACGATGACCACCGCCACACCAATCATCAACGCGGGCAATCGTCTGCTCATCGGTACCTCCTGATGCCAAAATCACGCGGGTACAGACTCACCGTGGGCGTGTTCTATAGCGCCCTCGCGCGCCTGTCAAGCCGTCAGCGCGAAACGGTTGGACGCCGATCACGGCCGGAGTACATATGCCGGAGCCGTCGTGTTCTGTCCCTTCTCGCAGCACCCCGCCAGAAAGTTGGGCCGGTATGGATTGGTGAGACTGTTGTTGCCGGGAGGAATCCGCCCGATTTTCGCAGTCCCGTTGATACGCGCGAGCACGCGGTCGCGCGCCTGCTCAATCTGCCGCAGCAACGCGTCCACGTTCCACCCCACGAGCGCGCCCTTCCAGTAGACCACCTTCCCTGCGATCAGCACGTCGCGGACGTGCCTGGGATTCATCATCGTCACGATCGTGCCGGGCACATTGTTCATCGGCCACGTGTTGATGCTGCGCGCGTCGAGGACGATGATGTCGGCTTCCTTGCCAGGGGTGAGTGTGCCGACCTTATCGAGGAGGCGACTTGACGCCGCGCCCGCGATGGTTGCCATCTCGATGACCTGACGGGACGTGACGACTTGCGGGACTGGCAGATTACCGGGGTTGCTCTCCCGAAAGGCAAGGTCGTTCGCCAGGGCGCGTTGCAGGCAGAATGAGCCCCGCATCAGTGAGAACGGATCCGTCGTCATGTTCGTGTCGACGTCGGGGCTGAGGCTGGGCAGGATGCCGTAGTCGAGCGCCTGCTGAAACGGCGGCATCCCGTGCCGCATCTGCATTTCGATGAGTGTCGCAATGGAGACATGGGCGCCCCTGTCGCGCCAGATCTCCCACGCTCTGGATCGGTTCTCCTTCGGGTAGCCATGCGAGCCGTAACTGATCTGAGCGAGCGGCTCGTCCTGCCAGCGTGTGCAGTGGATGAAGGTGACGTCTGACCAGTCGTTTCCGTTACGTGCGTCGGCTGCCGCATTGATCACCACACTCGAACCGCCCACGTTGTGGTTGTGGATCGATGCCCCGAACGCCCGCGCCAGTTGCCATCCGGTGTACTCAGCGCCGGGGACCGCAGGGCCCGGACCGCCGCCGAATCCGAGAGTCACCAACTGATCCTTCGAGCTGAAATACGTTTTCGCAATGCGACCGATCCCCTTCGTCGTGTCGTTCATGGCGCCGGGGAATTCGTACGGGATGCCCTCGCCAGTTCGGTTGATCCCTCCCGTGTAGGCATAGACGGATCGCCGGCCCGAATCCATCAGGCCCTTGATCATCGCGTCGGTGTGCTCGGGCGTGTGAGAAGACTGCGAGGTGTCGGTTCCCGTGGTGATGCCCTCGCTGATCTCGCTGAGGCATGCGACGAGCTCCGAGATGTAACAGTCCTCGGGGTCGTACGGGGCACGGCCCAGGTCCCAGACGACGGTGTTCGGATTCGCCGGATCGGTGATGCGTCCCGCCGTCCAGATGTTCTGAACGACCGACCCGTAGCTCTCCTGCGGCCAGGCGCCCGCGAGCAGTCCATCCGGGATCATGCTGCGCTGTAACGTTTCGTACTGGTGATGGTGCGTCGTGATGAAGCCGGGCATGACGATCGTGCCAGAGCAGTCGACGATCTCGGCATCGCCGGCGGATAGGCTTGGTCCGATCTCGGCGATCGTCTTCCCGTCGATCAGGACGTCAGCTTTTTCGAAGTCGCCCACCTTCGGGTCGAGGCTGAGCACGACGCCGCCGCGCAGCAGGATGCGGCGCCTCCGGCCGTCGCCGACCAGACCCTGGAGGTCTGCCGGGGTCGCCGAGCGCAGGCCCCCGAGCTGTCCCGGACTCGCGTTGTCGGATGGAGGCCCGCAGGCGACGGTCGCGATCGTGGTCCCGGCCAGCCCCGCTGCGCCAGCCCGGATGAAATCGCGCCGACTCGTGCGGCCGCGCAGATTCTCAGACATGGTCGACCTCCGCTCGGGTTACCTGTGATGCTCTGGTATTCGGGACTGACGCGCACGGCCAGGAAATGACG
>DAIRVG010000257.1:0-2723 GCA_036802945.1 Vicinamibacterales bacterium | reverse complement strand
GCGCCAGTATAGACATTCCGCGGATTCATGCTGTCCCAAGTCTCCGCAAGCCCGTTCCTCGCTTTGCCGAATGCGCATAGCCTGGCCGCCGGCCAAACGCCATTGTGAGCGCTGCGCGGATCGCAGACGTCCAGGGTGAACGTGAACCTCTCCCTCGTCGGCTTTCTGACCTGCGCTGCGGATCGGTGGATCCTGAAGGGCCAAATGAGCAGCATCGAATCGGTCGGTCGGATGACGCCCACACCATTCTTCGTGGTGACCGCTGCGTTGGAAATCGGGGCCGGCCTGGTCTTCCTCGTGGCGCCCGCACTGGTGATCAGAATGCTGTTCGCCGCTTCAGACATCCAGACAGGGGTGGCGATCGGGCGGGTGGCAGGCGCGGCCTTGCTGTCGCTGGGCGCGGCGTGCTGGTGGGCACGCCATGACGGCGGCAGCGCTGCCTCGAGTGGGCTGGTGAGCGGCCTGTTGATCTACAACGTCGCGGTTGTTGCTCTCATCCTCACCGGGAGCCTTGGCTCGCGCAGTCCGCTCCTGTGGGCCGCAATCGCAGTGCACGGAGCCATGGCGTTGTGGTGCGTGTTGGTCGTGACGGCTCGGCCGGCGAGCGTAGGCGCTTAGCCGGCTGTTCGCGCAGGGCATCAACGAGGCTCGGCGTGGCGACTGGAGCCACGTTGCTCTTTGCCGAATGCGCATAGCTCACTCCTGAAGCATCGGGGAATCCAACAGCTGCCGCTGTGCATGGCTCGGCGCGCCGAACAAACGCCGTGCCCGATCGGACGAGCCATGTCGATCCATCGCCGCGCTCCTCTCGTGGAGCGCGGCATGGCCCGGACCCAGTTGCTGGCAACCACACGCTACCAACTGCCGTATAATCCCGCCGTTTAAGGTTCTTCCTGAGTCGTTGCCGCCGATGCTGACCGGCTCGCACGTTTTGAGCGCGAAGCGGAAGTGCTCTCGCGTCACTCAATCATCCGAACATCAGCAGCGCCCCAGCAAACCAACTGGGCCGCGCTGGAAGGCGAAACTATGCGCCATTTCCATCATCTTTGGCATTTCCTGAAGGGCTGCACGGCAAGCGCGTCGTTCATCGCAACAGTCGCAGTGCTTCTCCTCATTTCGGGCTATCTGCGTGCACAGGCGCCCGCGCTACCTACCGAGGTGCCGCCGATGCTGCCGCTGAAGCAGGTCGCGTATATCAAGGCGTCGAACGCGGAAGCGCAAGACCACTTCGCGTGCGGGGGCGGAAACCAGGGCCATACCGGAACCTCGATCTCGCTGAGCGGCGACGCGAACACGATGGCCATCGGCGCGCCGTTCGAGAGTGGCGGGGCGGCGGGCGTCAACGGGAACCAGAGCGACAACTCTGTTTACGCGTCGGGAGCCGTCTATGTCTACGTCCGCCAGGGTGATGCGTGGACGCAGCAGGCGTACGTCAAGGCATCCAACCCCGGGCTGAACAGTCATTTCGGATCGTCGGTCGTGCTGAGCCGCGACGGCAATACGATGGCGGTCGCCGCACACTGGGAAGCGAGCGCCGCAACCGGCATCAATGGCAACCAGAAAGACGATTCCATCCCGCAGGCCGGCGCCGCCTACATCTTCACGCGCACCGGTACCACCTGGACGCAGCAGGCGTACATCAAGGCCTCGAATACGGGCAAGGCCGACAAGGGCGACGTGTTCGGCGACGGCGACCAGTTTGGCTTCTCAATCGCGTTGAGCGGCGACGGCAACACGCTGGCGGTCGGTGCCATCACCGAAGACGGCGGGGCGCAGCAGATCAACGGCAACCAGAACGACGACTCGGCGCAGTCTGCGGGAGCGGTCTACGTGTACACGCGGACGGGCAGCGCGTGGACGCAGCAGGCCTATGTCAAGAGCTCAACCCAGGTGGCTGGTGATCTCCTTGGGTTTTCCGTCGCGCTCAGCTTCGACGGCAACACGCTGGCCGCCGCCGCGTTCGATGAGGACGGGTCAGGCAAGGGAATCAATCCACCCTACGACAATCGATCCATTAGTTCCGGGGCGCTCTACATCTTTACGCGCCAGAACGGCGCCTGGAGCCAGCAGGCGTACATCAAAGGCTCCAAGGGCGAGACGAGCGACGGATTCGGCTTTGCCACGGCCATCAGCGATGACGGGAATACCGTCGCGGTCGGCTCCGGCGATGAGGCCTGCCTGACGCCGGGCATCAATCCTCCAGGGTGCGCCGACGACGCGCCGCCGGGGCGAGGCGCGAACATCTGGGTCGGCGCCGCGTACGTCTTCGTTCGGAACGGCACCACATGGAGCGAGCAGACGTTTATCAAGGCGCCCAACGCACGGCCGTACAACTCGTTCGGCGTCAGGCTGGCCCTGAGCCGCGACGGCAATGCGCTTGCCGTAACTTCTTATCTCGAGGACAACGCAGGCCGTGGCGTCCGTCCGCCGATGGTCCAGCAATTCCTCATCCAGGCCATTTTCAATGCGTGGCGGGAGCACCGGAACGAGGCCGAGGAATCGGGCGCGGCGTATCTCTTCACGCGCAGCGGCGCCACGTGGACGGCGGGAGCCTACATTAAAGGCTCCAACACCGACGCGGGCGACGAGTTCGGCAGCGCCGTCGCGCTGAGCGGCGACGGCCGGACGATGGTGGTCGGCGCCCACCAGGAGGACGGCGGCGCCCGCGGCATCAACGGCAATCAAGCCGATAACGCGGCAGCTGATTCCGGCGCGGCGTACGT
>DAIRVG010000256.1:0-6171 GCA_036802945.1 Vicinamibacterales bacterium | reverse complement strand
TTACGAGTGCCGGCGCATATGTGTCGTCGGGATTCGGCGTGAACAGATCGGTTACTGGGGGACGTCCGTTGCTGAACGCATCGGTCACCGCATCGCTCGGCTGACGGTCTCGCGCCAACTCCAGGCCGGCAACGACGCTATGCCCGATGACGCCGGTCTTGAGGTCCGCTGTGAAATCCGTCTGGTTCGTCAGCGTCCTGTCGTCGCGGTACTGATACTTCGTGTCGGTGCGACGGACCTGAGACATTGCGGGATTGAAGCCGGGGTCGGTAGCGGCGTTGGCTGCGGTCGCTGCGCGCGGCGACGTCACCACTCGATCGAGGGCGTTCCGGCCGTAGCGAGTGAGATTGCGCAGGCTCAGCGTCCTGTTAAACCGATGCTCGATCGTCCCAGTCGCGACATCCGATTTTGTCTTCTCGTGATCGCGCGAGACCAACCCGTAGAAACTGCTGAAGTCCAGGTCATTGACGGTCCTGCCGGCAGCCACCGCGAGATCGGGTAACGTGCCGGGCAACCCGTAGTCCGGAATGTTGTTCTGCCGCAGGTGCTGATAACCGATCGTCAACGACGTCGGAGTGCCCAGGCCGAAACCAACCGAGGGCGCAAAGCCCCAGCCTTTCTGGGTGACCTCATCACGACGCGGGACACCTGTGTCCTGCCACATCCCGTTGATTCGAAGCGCCACCGAATCGCCCAGCCTGCGGTTTACGTCGAGCGTGCTTCGCTTGTAACTGGCATTGCCGCCGGTCACCCGGAAATTCGCGGAATCATCAAGGTTAGCGGTCTTCGTGACGAGGTTCACCGATCCGCCCGTGGACCCGCGACCCGCCGTAACCGACGACGGTCCTTTTGCGACCTCCACCACCTCGGTATTGAACGTGTCGCGGCTGACCACGCCCGGATCGCGAGCGCCGTCGATGTACACGTCGTTTCGCGCGCTGAAGCCGCGGATCAGCAGGTTGTCGCCTGGCGCCGTTCCTCCCTCCCCTGCTGTCAATGTGATTCCGGGGGTGTTGCGCAGCGCATCGCGCAGCGAGGTCATCCCCTGCTCCTGCAATACGGCCTGCGGGATTACGACGATGGTCTGAGGCGTATCGCGAATCGGCTGGGTGTACTTCGGCGAAGACGGGGTCGGAGCGTCTCCCGAAACCGCGACGAATTCTGACAACGCTTTGATGTCGAGCGTCACGGCGTTTGGTGCGGTGAAGGCGAACGATACGCCGGTGCCATTCAGGAGCCGATCGAGCGCCTCCTGCGGCAACATGACGCCGGCCACTCCGGCTGAGTGGATGTCACCGATCCCATCCATCGCGATCGTCACTCGGATTCCCGCGACCGACTCGAATCGTTCGACGACTTCGCGCAACGGGCCTGGAGGAATGTCGAAGCGCACGGCGGTTGGATCCTGAGCCGCGGGCGCGGAGACCGCGCCAGAGCCCACTGGGGAACGTTCGTTCCCACCAAGCTGTGCCGCCCGGGCGGGCGCGACGCCGGCTCCAGTCACGGCCGTCGAGGCGGCGAAAGCCGCGCCGAACACGAATAGACGGGCGGTTCCGCGCTTCCTGGGACGAGGGGACCTGGGAAGAGACGCGCGAGAGGTTCTGTTCTTCATGCGAGTGTCTCTCGACGGGTCACGCCGCGGTTGTCTCAGCAGCAGGCATCTGGCGCTCCGTGCGGCGCCGCAGCGAGGCACGGAAACGACGAAACGCGAGCGCGAGGCCCGTGCACACGAGGACCGAGGCGCCTGCCGAGGCGAGTCCGGCAATCGTCTGGCCCGTCACACCGAGAACCTCTCCCGTGTGGGCGAAGCGCGACAGGCTTCGCAGGCGCGCTCCCAGCTTTTGATCCGCGAACGTTTCGTAACGGATCGCCCCGCTGTTCCGATCCACCGTGAGGGTCGATCGAACCTGTGGCTGGCCCCCGTTTCCGCGATCGATGGCGAATGTCAACGGGGCGCGCGCCGACGCGGGCATCCGCATCGTGATGGTCGTCCACCCCTCTTCCTGTGCTTCCGCGCGAATCCAGAGCGCGTTCATCGCGTCAGGCGAGGTCTCGGAAGACTCGGGCGTCTCCCGAAGGCCGTTTGGAGCGGCATCACCATCGCGTCCACCACCTCCCGGCCTCGGCGGCTCTTCACCGACCGCGCGATAGAGCGCGGCGTTCGCCCAGGGGAATGAGATGGGCAACGCGCTCGCCACGATGACAAACAGAGGGATCAGCGACCACACGCCAATCGCGTGGTGCCAGTTGAAGTCACGCGCCTTGCCACGGAGCTTGCCGTTGAAGAATGCCCGGGACCGGATGTGCTGCCAGCTCCACTCTCGTGGGAACCACAGGTAGAAACCCGATGTCACGATGAACAGGAACACGGCGTTCGACCATCCAGTGAAGAACCTGGCCACAGGGCGGCCATCCCCATCCACCGAGAGCCAGCGATGCCATGACCGGATCTCGCTCATGACGCTCCTCACGGTTTGATTGCCTTCCCCGAGCACCCGTCCGGAATACGCGTCGACGTATAGCGCGCGCTGCCTGACGGTCAGTGTCACAGGCGCCTCTCGGTCCGCGGCTATCGTCACAGCCGTCGGCGCCAGGTCGGGATAGGTCTCCTGAACCCTCTGCAGCAGTGTTCCGAGCGGAAGGCGCGTCGACCCGGCTGGCGCCGACCGATAGGCGCGGTCCGACCAGGCAATGAGCTGGCGCTCGTACATCAAGAGCACGCCGGTGACCGACATCAGCAGAATCAGCAGGCCCGCGCTGACGCCGGCGATGAGATGCGGCCAGAAGACGAGGGTTCGCAGCGTCGGAAAGCTTCGGGGGGCAATTGGTGCACGGCGGTCGGACACGGGCGGCTCCTGAGATGACTGAGACTGAGTCTCAATTTCAGGAACTTTATACCCGACCTTAATGGTCGGTCAAGGGGGTGGACGGGATTCCGGGATCCGGGATTCGGGATTCGGGATCCGGGGTTCTAATTCTGGGTTCTTGGTTTGGATTTGGAGCTTGGGATTTGGGGTTTGGGACTTGGTAAGTTCGCTACGTTCACGGAGGGACGGCTGCGAAATACCCGCGGCGCGAACGGGCGATGTAATCGCGGTTCTTGACGCGCACGCGAATCGACCGCCAGCTCCCGTCCTGCGGGCGCACGGCCGCGTAGCCGAGCGTGTATTGCGAGTTGAGCTCCTCCGCGATCCGCTGTGTGGCGGGGCCCAGGTCTTCGTAGGTCCGGACCACTTCGGTATAGCCTCCGCTCGGACCGGTGATCTCGCGCAGCGCCTCGGGATTCACCTTGGTGCTGACCCGCTTATCCGCCGCGGAGTCGATCGCGATCGCATACACGAACGCGTCACTTCGCCGCAGCGTCTCGCGTGCCTGCGCGAGCGAGTGGTCGCTTGCCGTGTCGGCGCCGTCCGAGATGACGATCAGGGCCGCGCGCGTCTGGTGACGCCGCTGAAACATCGGCGTGGCCGCGAAGAGCGCGTCGTAAATCGCCGTGCCGCCGGCAGGCCGCTCGTTCCCGAGCCGTCCGGCCAGCCGCGATGGCGGGGCGGTCCATGTCGTAAGAATGCGGGGGAGGTGACTAAAGGCCGCGACGAAACCCTCATCGCTTTGGTCCAGCAGATCCGCCATGAAGCGATCGAGCGCGGTCCGCGCGTCGACGATCGGCTGACCCCGCATGCTGTCGCTGATGTCGAGGAGCACGCCGACGCTGACAGGCGTACGCTTGTCGGAAAACTGCGTGACCGGCTGCGGATCGCCGTCTTCGAAGACTTCGAAGTCCTCTTTCGTGAGGCCCATGATGAGGCGGCCGGAGCTGTCGGTGACGGTGACCGGAATCTCGACGGTGGTGACGCCGCCGCGAAAGGTCTGTGCCGAAAGACTAACCACGAAGGCCACGAAGATCGTTGAAACCACGAAGGTCACGAGGAGCACGACGGATTCATTTTTCTTCGTGTCCTTCGTGGCCTTCGTGGTTGAAAAGACTTCGTGGTTCATCTCAGGCGCCTGCTTCTACCCCCGCATAGTAATCCTGAAGCGACCGCACCGTCAGGGTCTGGGATCTGAGCGCTTTGATGGCGCTCACCGCCGCCGTCGCCCCGGTCAACGTCGTAATACACGGCACCTGCGCCATCGTCGCGGCCCGTCGCACGGCCCGATCATCGAAAAACGACTCGCGTCCCAGCGGTGTGTTGATCACCAGGTCGATCTTGCGGTTGACGATTTGATCCGCAATATTCGGGCGCCCTTCGTTGACCTTGTAAATCACTTCGACGTCGATGCCATGGGCCCGCAGGAACGCGGCCGTCCCGCGGCTGGCGGCAATCGTGAACCCGAGCGCGGCAAGGTCGCGCGCCACCGGCACGACCGTCGGCTTGTCGCTGTTGTTCACGCTGATGAAGACGCACCCGTTTTCCGGCAGCCGCTGGCCGGCACCCATCATGGCCTTGCTGAATGCAGCGCCAAAGTTGTCGGCGCACCCCATCACTTCGCCGGTCGATTTCATTTCCGGGCCAAGGATCGTATCCACACCCGGGAAACGCACGAACGGGAACACGGGGCTCTTCACGAACACGCCAGCGGCTTCAAGATCATTGACGACGCCGAGTTCCGCGAGCGTGCGACCCGCGGCGACGCGCGCGGCCACCTTGGCCATCGGGACCCCGGTCGCCTTCGAGATGTACGGCACCGTCCGCGACGACCGCGGATTCACTTCCAGGACGTACACCATGTCGTCCTTGAGCGCGTACTGGATGTTCATCAGTCCCACGACCTTGAGCGCGCGCGCGATGCGCCGCGTGTACTCGCGAATCGTGCCGAGGTGGCGCTCGGCCACCATGAACGGCGGAACCACGCAGGAGCTGTCGCCGGAGTGAATACCGGCCTCCTCGATGTGCTCCATGATGCCGCCGATGACGACCGCCCCTGTGGCGTCCGCGACCGCGTCGACGTCGAACTCGAAGGCATCTTCGAGGAAGCGATCGATAAGCACCGGACGATCGTGCGATACATCAACCGCCCCGATCATGTACCGATCGAGCGCGCCCGAATCGAACACGATCGCCATACCGCGTCCGCCCAGCACGTATGACGGGCGCACGACCACGGGATAGCCGATGCGTTCCGCCACCTCGCGCGCCTCTTCGCGCGAGACCGCGGTGCCGCTCGCAGGCTGCGGCACGCCGAGGTCCCACAGCAGTTGCGAGAACCGCTGCCGATCCTCGGCCAGATCGATCGAATCGGGCGTGGTCCCAAGAATCTTGACACCCGCGTCCAGCAACGCCAGCGCGAGCTTCAGCGGTGTCTGGCCGCCGAACTGCACGACACACGAGACATCCGCACCCGCGCTTCGTTCGCGGTCGATGACGCCCATGACATCCTCGAACGTCAGCGGCTCGAAGTACAGCCGGTCGGCGGTGTCGTAGTCGGTCGACACCGTTTCCGGGTTGCAATTCACCATCACCGTCTCGAAACCTTCCTCGCGGAAGCCGAACACCGCGTGGCAGCAGCAGTAGTCGAACTCGATGCCCTGCCCGATGCGGTTGGGTCCGCTGCCGAGGATGATCACCTTCTTCTGTGGCGTCGGGTCGGCCTCGCACGCCTCTTCGTACGTACCATACATATACGGCGTGAAGGACTCGAACTCCGCGGCGCACGTGTCGATGCGTTTGTAGGCAGGCACAAGCCCTTCATCCAGCCGCCGCTGGCGCACGACCTCCTCGTCCACACCGTAGACGGCGCCGATGTCTTCGTCGCTGAAACCGTTCCGTTTCAGCGTGCGCAGCAAGTCGACGGAAATCTCGCGGAACTCGCCGAGCGCGGCCATCTCGCGCAACGCCACGATCTCGGCAAATTGCTGCAGGAACCAGCGATCCATCTTCGTCAGTTCGTGGATCGTTTCAATCGTCCAGCCACGGCGCAACGCGCGAAACACCGCCCACATGCGGCGATCGCTCGGGACGACCAGCCGCTTCCGCAGCGCGGTGTCATCTTCATCCTGGTCGCTCGCTTCGTCCGGAATATCCGGGAACAGGCGCCCGAATCGTCCCAGCTCCAGCGAACGCACGGCCTTGAGGAAGGCCTCCTTGAACGTGCGGCCGATGGCCATCGCCTCGCCCACCGACTTCATCTGCGTCGTCAACGTGCGATCCGCCTGCGGGAACTTCTCGAAGT
>DAIRVG010000255.1:0-6186 GCA_036802945.1 Vicinamibacterales bacterium | reverse complement strand
GCACGGCATGGCCGGATATGTTACGCGCGGATCACCGCCATCCGAGGCGGATGACATCGAAAATCGCCGGCGGTGAGGCTGCTGAATGCAGGTGCGCGAAGGTTACGCGCGAAGTCGTGCCTCGTAGATGGGCCATTCTCCGCTTTCGGGGGGCATCACCGCACCTCGCGGTTCGAAATGGAAGGGCAAGCCGGCCACGAGCTCCCTCACGGTTCGAGTCGTGACGACAGCGCCAGGGTCTGCCACTGCCGCTATTCGCGTCGCCACCGTCACTGGCAGCCCGCTGGGCAGTCCAGATATGAGATCGCATTCCCCTGTGTGAATCCCGGCGCGGAGAGTTTCGTCCGCGCCGCGGCGCGAATCGACTATCGCGCACGCAGCGCGGATGGCGCGACCGGGGCCGTCAAAGGCAGCCACCCACGATGTGGCCGACGACGTGAGGAGTTTTCCGCGGTGGAAGAGGCACTGCTGCTCGACGATGCGTCCAATGCCACTGGTGCCGAGGTCGGTGTGAATCACGACGATCGTCGACAGGACCTGTTCGAGCTCAGACCCGCGTTCCGTGCTGTCAGCCTCGAAAAAACGCTGGACTTCGTCAATGATTCGATCGACGTCGCCCGCGTAGATCAGATGATCGTCGCCGGGCAGCTCCACGAATCTCGCGTGCGGAATACGCGCCGCCAGATAACGTCCTTCCTCGATCTTGACGTCGCGGTCGCCGACGCGGTGCATGACCAGCGTCGGGGCCCGAACGGCGGGCAGGACGTCCCGAGTATCGACCTCCGTGTTGAAGCGTGCGAGCTCCAGTGCGGCGCCCGGGCTTGCGCCCAGCCGCAGGTACGTACTCCACCACTCGCAGAACTCCTCGTCGTCAGCGAGGGAAGGAGCCAGCGTGTCGAGATCCGTCTTGCCGCCCCATTCACGCTCGAGCAGTTCGTACCAACGTTGGCGCTCGTCGGGTCGAGGCGCCCATGGATAGTCCGGTGCCCAGATCCGTTTGGAAAATGTTCCAAACAGGGCGAGCGCACGTGTACGCTCTGGATACGTCGCAGCAAACATGACGGACATGTTGCCGCCTTCCGACATCCCGAAGAGCGCCGCACGTTCCGAGCGCACCGCATCCATCACAGCACGCACGTCGTCCATACGCTCTTCGAGCGATGGATAGCCGTGCCCGCGGTCGGAGAGCCCAGTGCCTCGCTTGTCGAAGAGGATCAATCTGGAAAACGATGCGAGCCTGCGGAACATGTGGGCCACCCGCGGCTGCTGCCATCCATGCTCGAGGTGCGAAATCCAGCCCGGCACGTACACAAGGTCGTACGGTCCGTCGCCGAGCGTCTGATAGGCGACGGTGACATCGCCGCTCTTTGTGTACCGGGTTGATGGGACCGGTAGCCGCATTCGCGGCATCGATGCGACGTCGTCCCCGCTGTGGTGCGTGATCTCGCGGACCCCGGCGAAGAACCGGTACCCGTGCTTCGGCACGGTTTGCACGTACGAGTGACCGTCGTGCGTCTCACCAAGGGTCTTGCGGATGATGGAGATGTTGTGACTGAGATTCGTCTCCTCGACGGTGGCATCCGGCCACACGATCCCGAGCAGCTCCTCTTTTTCAACGAGGCGCCCCGCGTTGCGGACCAGCACGACCAGCGTATCGAACAGTTTTCCGTGAAGTGACACCGCGCAACCATCGCGAAGCAGACGGCGCTCGCTCGTTTCCAGCCTGAACGGCCCAAATTCGTAGATCGATGCCGGTTTGCTCATCGCCAACACAAAATCCCAAAAACTTACAGATTTCCTAAAAGACGGCGGATGGCCGCGGGCGCAACACTCGGGGGTCGATTCTAGCAGCGGGCGCGATTGGTGGCGCCGGCGGAGACGGACCATGCATTCACTTCACCCCCCTTCCGACCTGACCGCGTTGCAGGCGCCTCACGACGTCCTGTCGTTCGGGCCCTTCGAGCTGCATTTGCCGTCACGCGAACTCCACAACGGATCCGCACGGACGACACTGCAGGGGCAGCCGTTCGAGATCCTCCGCATGCTTCTCGAGCGGCCCGGCAGCGTGGTGACGCGTGATCAGTTGCGGCAGCGACTGTGGCCTGAGGGAACTTTCGTCGATTACGAGCACAGTCTCAATGCCGCCATCAAACGGCTACGGGCGGCGCTCGGTGACGACGCACAGAACCCGAGATTTGTCGAAACACTGGCCCGCCGCGGCTATCGTTGGAGAGCGTCGGATCACGCTACCAACGCGCGCCGTGTGCCGCAGCCACCTGGAAACCGCCTGCTGGTACTGCCGTTTAGCATGCTGGGAGGTGACGAGGACTTCGGCAACGGGCTTACGGAGGAGCTGATCGCGCAGCTCGGCAGCCGTGGAGCTGAAGATGTTCGAGTCATTGCGCGCATCTCAGCGCTGACGTGCACAGGGACCGGGCAGCGCGCCCGTCAGGTGGGCGAGTCTCTCGATGTGGGCTATCTGCTCGAGGGTGGAATTCGACGACAAGACGCACGCATGCGCATCGCCGTCTGGCTCGTCGACACACATGAAGAGGTTCAGGTGTGGAGCGCGATACACGAATGCGACGTCAAGGATCCGCTCGCCACGCAGATCGACGTGGCGGCAAGAATCGCCCTGTCCGTCGTCGAGGAGGTGGCTCGACGTACGCCGCGCGAGCGCAGCCACGGTCGAGACGCCAGCGTCACCGCCATCCGAGGCGGATGACGTCGAAATCGCCGGCGGTGAGGCTGCTGAATGCGGGGTTCAGCTCCGAATTGTTCCAGCGCGTGTCCATCGCGCCGGTGACATACATATCGCTGCCGTTGTCGGCAACGATCAGACCGTAGGTCTGCATCGCCCGAAACATGTTCTGGACGTACGGCGGATATCGCGACAGATCCTTCGACGCCTTCAGGCGTAGCCGCGCGCCCATCGGCAGGGCGCCCGCCGTACTGCCCGCGCGGTGCGACGCCGGCCAGACGTAATTGTTCGTCCGACGGACGGTCGCGCGGAGCGCGTGCCGGATTGGACCGCGCATCGTTTCGTCGTGCGAACCAGCCCTGGCAGGATCGCGAGACCCGCGGCGTCCGCCGACGTCCATCCCTCCGGTCGCCGTGCATTGGACGACAGGTCGAAGACCGCCCCGGATCCAGCTTCCCACCGCTGACGCGAGGCGTTCCAGCGCGCCGCGAACAGCTCGTACAACGCCCACTTGTCCCGATCGACGATCAGCAGGTGGCGATCGCCATCGGACCCGCCGCCGGGCACACTGCCTTCGATGAAGTTCGGCTGCGTCTTCGCCGCGTCTGGAATCGGATAGCCTGCCTCTCCGCGGAAGCCCGCGTCGCTCTCATCGCCGTAGTCGACAAAGGCGACCGGCGTGCGCGCCTCGGTGCCGCCAACGCCGACGAACGGGATCCCGTACGGAGGCGGACCGAAGTCGGGGTGCGCGGCGCGCGTCCGTCCGATGAAGTCGATATACGCGCTCGACTGAGCATCGACCGGCGCGTTCGTGATCTCCTGGTTCCACCAGTTGTCGGACGGATACAGCTGGCGCCCGCCGAAATCGTCGTTCAACCGCACGGCGCTCGGGCCGGGATTCGGGATTGGGGATTCGGGATTCGAGGATGGAAGCGGTAGTGAAGGCGTCGGGCCCTGCGATGACCGAGTCGGCTCGACCGGGCTGCCGCCGCACGCTGCCATCGGCGTGCTTGCGCACGCTGCCAGCACCGCGCAGCCGAAAAAAAGCTGGCGCATGCTGGCCGCTCGCGCAAGAAACAGACCAGCCTTCCAGACCGGGATTCGGGACTCGGGGTTCGGGATTCGGAGGCAATCTCGTTAGTCCAGTAACCTTTTTGCGATGTCGCGGTTTTCAGGAAAGAACGCGATCGTGACTGACGAGGCCCTCATGCGTGCCGTGCGCGGGGGCGACGTGGCCAGGCTCGGGGTCCTGTTCGAGCGCTACCACCGCCCACTCTTCGATTTCCTCGCCCGCATGACCGGCGACCGCGCCGCCGCCGAGGATCTCGTGCAGGACGTCTTCATACGCGTCCTGAAATACCGCGCGACTTTTCGAGACGAGGGCCGCTTCGAGACCTGGATCTTCCGCATCGCCCGCAACGCCCGCGCCGACTGGTTCAAAGCGCGGCGCACGCCGGACGACGTGCTCGACGAAGGCGCCGACTACGCGTCTCCCGCGATCGCGATGGACGAAAGGCTTACGCGCGAAACGGAGGTCGCGTGTCTCGAGCGCGCCTTGCTGCTGCTTCGCGCCGACAAGCGCGAGCTCATCGTCCTGGCCCGCTACCGCGGCATGAAGCACGAGGCGATTGCGGAGCTTCTCGGCGTCGAACCCGGCACGGTCAAGGTGCGCATCCATCGCGCGGTGAATGAGCTTCGCGAGATTTTTCTTCGGCTGGCAGAGAGTCAATCATGCAATGTGAAACAGTCCACGCACAGCTTCCCGATTTTCTGAGCCACGCGCTCACGGACGCGGAATCGGAAGAAATCCGTCTTCACCTCGCCGGCTGCCGCACCTGCCGCAACGAGGCTGATGGCTTCGCGGAGACGTGGCGGAAGCTTGGATCGATCGCATCGCCCGATCCGGACTCCGCGCGGATGCGGACGCGCCTCACCGCCATCATCGATGGCTTCGAGCATGCCATTGCCAGCGCTCCCGCTCC
Source organism: Vicinamibacterales bacterium (assembly GCA_036802945.1). GTDB lineage: Bacteria > Acidobacteriota > Vicinamibacteria > Vicinamibacterales > UBA2999 > Gp6-AA40. The sequence continues at coordinate 1,503 of DAIRVG010000255.1, read as the reverse complement.
AGGAATCCGAGGTCGTCTGGCTGCGTCGTTCACCCGACACTCGCATCACCACCTGATGCGCGCCGCCTCCGCGTGCGCGCTCGTCGCGATCGGCATCGCGATCGGTCACTACATGGTGCCGCTGTCCGGCGGGTCCGAAAAGACCCGCCCTACGGAAACGTCTGCGGAGATCGTCGCGATGCGCGGGGAACTGCGCGACCTGCGCGAGATGATCACGCTCTCCCTCATGCAGCAGCAATCGGCCAGCAACCGGCTGAAGGGCGTGAGCTGGAGCGGCCAGATCGATCGCCCGAGCAGCGAGGTGGTCGCCGCGCTGCTCGACACGCTGATGCACGACCCGAACGTCAACGTACGCCTGGCCACGATCGATGCGCTCGAGCGCTTCGCGTCGCAGGACGTCGTGCGCCGCGGCACGATCCAGGCGGTCGATCGTCAGGTGTCGCCGCTCGTGCAGATCGCGCTGATCGATTTCATGGTGAAGGTGAACGAACGCGAATCGATCGGCACCCTTCGGCGCCTTTCACAGGATCCGAAGGTCAACGCCGCCGTACGCGCGCGCGCCGCTTGGGGTCTGCAGCAGCTGGGGTAATGAAGGGAGCGAGACTCGCCGTAGCGCGAAACGCGGAGGCGGTCGGACCCGCCGGGAGTTAGGCATGCGAAACATCGTTCGATACGTTGCGGCCGCGGGACTCTGCACAGCCCTGGCCGTGCCGACAGCGGCGCAGCAGCCACAGCCGCCGCAGCAGCAGCAAGATGCCGAGCGGATCACCGTTCCCTTCAGCGACCCGGCGCGTCCCGGATCGCTGAAGGTCAACGTTCTCCAGGGAAGCATCGTCGTCAAAGGCACAAACCGGAGGGACGTGTCGATCCAAGGCGGGCCAGGGACTGATCTTTCGCGGAGGCGAGCGGCGGATCCGCCGGCCGGGCTCCGGCGCCTGACGCACCCGGCCGGGTTCAGAGTCGAGGAAGACGCCAATGAGATGACGTTGTCGGGGGCATCGTTCAGCAGGAACCTCGACCTTCAGATAGAAGTGCCCACGAAAACGAACCTCCATCTGTCGTCGATGAACGGCGGTGTCATCTCCGTTGAAGATGTTGAGGGCGAACTGGAGATCTCGAACCTCAATGGCGCGATCGTGCTGAAGAACGTAGGTGGATCGGTCGTGGCGCACTCGATGAACGGAAGCGTGACGGCGGTCGTCACCCGTGTCACGCCGCAGGCGCCACTGTCGTTTACCTCAATGAACGGCACCGTGGACGTCACGCTGCCGACAGGAATCAAGGCGAACCTGAAGCTGCGAAGCGACCAGGGCGACGTGTTCACCGACTTCGACTTTCAGGAGATTCAAGGCGCCCGGCCGCAAGTGCGGAAAGGCAACCGATTCACTATCGACGTCAACAGGTCGGTTCACGGGGCGGTCAACGGTGGAGGACCGGACGTCGAGCTGCGGAGCTTCAACGGGACCGTCATCCTGAGGAAAGCGAAGTAAGGAGGATTCAGCC
>DAIRVG010000254.1:4995-6188 GCA_036802945.1 Vicinamibacterales bacterium | reverse complement strand
TCGAGACGGGTGTAGGATTCAGCCCGTCTGGAGGGTTGAGGCATGAGAAAGCCACTCGTCGCGGGCGCGGGGTTGGTGTGTCTGGCACTGCTGACTATTCTCGGCATGCCTCGCTCGGATATGCGCGCGTCCGCGCAGGATCAAAAAGCGGGCTCGAAGGCGACCCTGCCGGTCTTCGAAGTCGACTCCCGCTTTCCGATGTTGCCGGACCGGATGCTGATGGGCGGCGTCGGTGGAGCGACGGCCGACTCTCACGGCAACGTCTGGGTGTTCCACCGGCCGCACACGCTCGAGGAAGGTAACGCGACCGAGAACGGGTACACGCCGGGTCCGCCAGTCATGGAATTCAGCGAAACGGGCAAGTACATCCAGGGATGGGGCGGGCCGACGCGTGACGGACGCTACGAGTGGTTCAATCGCGGCGGTCTCTTTTCCGCCTTCGCGGAATGCGCCTCGTGCTCGAAGGAGCACCGAACCAATGGCGACGGACGTCCGGGGAGCGGCGAGCACGGCATCGCGGTCGACTACAAAGACAATGTGTGGCTGACCGGCAACGGCACCGGAGACGGGCAGATCCTCAAGTTCACCAAGGACGGCAAGTTCCTGCTGCAGATCGGCAAAGGCGGAGTCGCCGTTGACAGCAACAGCACCGAACACTTGAGCAGGCCGGCAGGCATCGCCGTGTATCCGAGGACGAACGAAGTATTTGTTGCTGACGGGTACGGCAATCGCCGCGTCATCGTCTTCGACGCCGATACCGGCGCCTACAAGCGCCTCTGGGGCGCCTACGGCAAAAAGCCGGACGACAAGGCGCCGAACGCGCGCCAGTCCACCGGCCAGGCGTCACAGCAATTCAACACGCCGCACGGCATCGCGATCTCCAACGACGGCGTGGTGTATGTGGCGGATCGCGCCAACAACCGGATTCAGACGTTCACGCTCGATGGCGTGTTCCTGAAGGAAGGATTCGTGAAACGCGAGTCAGATGGCACCGGCTCCGCGTTCGGCGTCGGATTGTCGGCCGATCCGCAGCAGCGGTTCCTGTACGTCGCGGACGGTTCCAATGAACGCATCGCCATCCTCGATCGCAAGACGCTAGAGGAGATCGGTCAGATCGGCCGCGCTGGCCGGAAAGCGGGCGAGTTCTTTCACCTGCACAGCCTCGGCGTCGATCCGAAGGGCAACATCGTCAC
>DAIRVG010000254.1:3760-4895 GCA_036802945.1 Vicinamibacterales bacterium | reverse complement strand
TGTTCGCGGAGGACGATCATGACAGATTCGAATCCGAATCCCGACTCCCGAATCCCGAATCCCGGACGGCGCGGGTTCATCAAAGCGGGAGCCGGCGGGTTGGGCGCTATCGCTACGATGTGGCCTGCCGCCGCCGCGCCGGCGGAGACGGCGCTGCAACCGTGGTGGGCCGCACGGCCGTCCAGCGCGAAAGCCAATCGGCCTGTCGCCATCGATCTCCATGCTCACTGGGTGCCGCCGACCTACGCCAAAGCCATGGCGGATCTCGGGCGGCCCCTTGGCAACCCCTTCCCACTCGAGCTCGACATCGACCAACGCCGCAAATGGATGGACGAGCACGGCGTGCAGATGCACGTCCTGACCCTGAACGGGGGGATGCCGTGGCAGCTCGTCACGCCGGAGGAGGGGGTGCGTCTCGCGCAGATTGTCAACGATGCCGGTGTCGAGGCCCACACCAGGTTTCCCGACCGCTTTATCGCCTCGATCGAATTGCCGATCCGTGACGCCGACATGGCGCTGAAGGAACTGAGTCGCGTTGCCGGAAAGCCGGGCCTGCGAGCCGTTCACCTGCCGGACTCAATTGACAACCGTGACTATCTGTTCCAGCCGGAGTTTGTTCCGCTGCTGGCGCGGATCGAGGAACTGGGATATCCGATCCTCTTTCACAATCTGAATTCGGATCTTTTTGGACGAAGGCCAGCTGATGCCGGCCTCGACAACACGTTCGCACACGCGGTCCTCGCGGCCAAGTTCATCAGCACCGGCACGCTGGACAGATTTCCGAAACTTGAAATCGTCCTGCCGCATGCCGGCGGCGCATTCCCCTACGTCGCGGGACGACTTGAACATTTCATGGATCACATGGGAGGCGACCGCCCGAAACCGCAACGTCCGTTCAAGACGTACGTGCGGCGATTCCATTACGACTACCTCACCTATCACCCGGAGGGGTTCCGCTTTCTTCTGAGCCTGGTGGGATCAGATCGCATCGTCGTCGGCACGGACAGCTTCAACGCCAGGGACATCGAGTACCCCAGCGCCGTGGTCGAGCAGTTCAAGTTGCCGGCCGTGGATCGCGACCGCATCCTGAAGGGCAATGCGGTGCGGCTGTTCCGTCTTTAGAAAAGAAATGCAA
>DAIRVG010000254.1:0-3660 GCA_036802945.1 Vicinamibacterales bacterium | reverse complement strand
CGCATCCTGAAGGGCAATGCGGTGCGGCTGTTCCGTCTTTAGAAAAGAAATGCAAACCTTCTTCGTGTCCTAGGGAATCGCGAACGTCCAGACCCGAACATCGTTAACACGTCGTGTTCTTCGTGGTTTCAAGAAAGCCACATCGCCATTGCGGTGTAACATCCCGCATATTCCGACCGTTGTCAGATTACGCGACGCGCAGCGTTCATGAGTGTGACGCAAGGCTCACCCATGAACCGAAGACAGTTTCTTGAGCTTGCTGCGGGCGCAGCCTGCCTGCCGTTCACAGGGTGCGCGGCCCATCACGAGGCATTGATGCATTGCCCGGGACCGTTTTCCGACTTCTCTCGGGTGGACGATCTCGGCATCCCCGCATACCGCATCAGGCCCGACAAGGCGCGGGTTACATGAAGGTCCGTCTCGGCGTCACGACCGGACCGCAACGCATGACGAAGGCCCACCTCAAAGTCGACACTGAAAGCCACACATGCGAAATCGATGCGGACGGCCCATGGAAACCGCGCGGCCCGTTGGAGAAGGCGGCATGAGGCATCGGCGGCTCCTCCCGCTGCTTGCCGTGCTGACGTCCCTCTGTGCTCGGCCCGCATGGGGGCAGGCCGTAGGGCAGGCCTTCCCGCAACAGGACGTCGAGCCCATTCAGCAGGCGCTGGGACGCGTGACCTGTCCTGGCGACCCGCCGGGCAATCTGGGATCCCTGAGTTGTGAGTACACGAAGACGATGCGACTTCAGAAGTTCTTCGGCGGATCGGTGACCGATCAGGCCGTGCTGAGCGCGTCGTTCTTCGGTACGGTCGCGCAGTTAAGAAAGTCACCCCCTGAGTGGGAGCGCGACTGGGAGGGGCTCGGCCGGCGCGTCGGCACCCGGTACGGCCAGAGCTTCGCGAAGGGCCTCACGGTATTGGGTGTGGGCCTGATCATGAGAGACGATCCTCGTCTCGTGGATTACGCCAGCGATCCGCTGATCGACCGGAAGCAGCGTCAGCGAAATCCTATGATGGGTCGCGAGCGAAGGGGCCGTACATGGACACGCGTGGGCCATGCGATCGTCGACTGGGCCACCGTCAGAAAGTCCACGCCCGCGGGCGATGGTGGCCGTCGACCCAACTGGCCTTTGTTTGCCGGCGCGGTAGCGAGCGGCGTGACCGGCAACCTCTGGTACCCCGACCGCCTGACGACTCGGACCGAGACCTCGAAGCGGATCGGAGGATCGCTCGGGACGGCGCTCTTCGCGAGCTTCTACAACGAGTTCCAGCCGGAGCTCGGTCGAGTACTCGGCCGCATGTTCAGGCGCGGTGCCACGTCGACGAGCCCGGCCACGCCGGCGAGCCAGCCATGATGCGCCTCATCATCGTTCTCGCCAGCGTCGTGGTGCTCACGGCTTGTCACGTGAGCAATCGCCTCTACAACCCCGCGAGCGGCCTGGGCGATACACCCGCTCTAGAGTCGGTCGTCGCGCTCACACCAAACAGCTCTCAGCCCGACGTGGTCGATGCCACATGCACGCCGGTTGACAAGGCCTGCCTCGCGTTCCTCGAATTCGACGACATGGGTGAGAGCTGGGATCGCCGCCAGCTCCCCGAAGCGATCGCGATGATCGAGCGCGCCACGTCGCTGCCGCGCCCGCCCGTCGTCGTGGTCTTCATCCACGGGTGGAAGAACAACGCCGATCGCGACGAGCGCCATCGCAACGGCAACGTCGTCGGATTCGAAGGCATCCTCGAGTACTTGCGACAGTCGGTCTACCCCCAGTCTCCCGTCATAGGCATATACATCGGCTGGCGTGGGGATCTGATACCGCCGTACTGGCCCGCGCGCCGGCAACTGAGTTACTTCAACCGCGAGAACGCTGCGATTCGCGTGCCCGGCCCGAGCCTGACCACCGCGCTCGTTACAGTGGCGACAACGGCGCACCAGCGAAACCCTGGCTCCTACGTCCTGATGATCGGACATTCGTTCGGCGCGCTGGTGCTCGAGCGGGCGCTCTCGCAGGCAATGGCAGATTACGCGTTGCGTGCCGCCACCGACACGAGCACGACGTCCACGACGCGGGATGGCGGGTGGGCCGATCTCGTGACCTACATCAACTCAGCGGCGGCTGCCAACGAGGGCAAGCAGATGCTCGATCTGCTGAAGAACCGCACCGTGTTTCTGACGCGCGACGACACGGGCAGGGACTATCCGCACCCGCTCTTCCTGTCGGTCTCGTCGCTTGGCGATGCAGCAACGCGATTCGCGCTCCCCGTCGGGCACGGGCCGTCATTCCTCGTCCACAAGAGCACGGGCAGCTTTCGCTCCTACGGGGCTGCCGATGCACCGCAACCGCCCGTCACGGCCCAGAGTGCGTACTTCACCAGCACCGTCGCGCACATGCAGGCGCTTCAGAGCCACACGGTCGCCGAGGGCGCCGCCTGCGCCGAGGGTTCGACACCCTTGTCTCCGGCTGTCTCGTTCACGCTCCCGAATGCGAAGACGTATCAGCTGTGCGAGAAGTCGGGACGTTGGAACGACACGCCGTATTGGGCAATGCAGATCCCTACGTCGATCGTGAGGGATCACAGCAGCATCTTCACTGAAGACTTCGTCAAGCTGCTGCGGGTCTTCCTGCCGGCCACAGAGGTGGTGGCCGATCCTCAGCGGCGTCCCAGGCTGCTGGCCGCCGTGACGCCCGCTCGAGCACAGGCGGGAAGCTCGATCACGTTGCGAGGGTCACGCTTCGGTACGACGCCCGGCTCGATCGCGGTGGCCGGACAACAGGCCAAGGTCACCGAATGGAACGACTGGAGCGTCGTGTTCGTGCTGCCATCGGGGCTCGTGCTGGGACAGACACGAATCACGCTCACGACATCCGACACGCGCCAGACGATTTTTCCGCTCGAAAGCCTGACGGTTGAACCGTGATTCCGTGTGTTCCCGAACAAGTTCCGAAACAGGACATCGCTAAACGTTCAACTCATGGGCCTGGGTAAGGGCACAAAGACGGTTTTAACCACGAAAGGCCTCGAAGGGCACGATGAAAAACAGAACTAGTCCGGGACTAAGTAGTTGTTGAAGTGCTGGACGCCTCTTCAGAAGACTGGCCACTTTCGAGTTGGTCGATGATGACATCGAGCTTGTGCTCGACCTGGTCGAATCGCTCGTTGATGTCCCTGACGAGATGTGCGATCCAAAACGCGACAGCAAGGATGCAGGCAACGAGTGTCCAGACAAGAAAAGTCACCACTGGCGGACTACCCTTCTTTTTCAGGAGCTTCACGAGTGCATGTTGCGGATCATCGCGCATGACCAATCGCTCCTCTTTCGGTCCGCGCCGGTTAACCCCGTCTTTGTGCCTTGTTCGATCGGATCGCATCCCGAGTGGATTCAAGGCGGACACCGTCATGATCTTCGGAGCGATCTTGGCTGCGGCATAGAGCGCGGCGCGTCGATCAGGAGATTCAACGACAACGGAGGGGCATTCGGGGGTCCGATCGCGCGCGACCGGCTGTGGTTCTACACCGCCCATCGGTGCTGGGGTTCCTCGAAATACATCCAGGGCACCTACTACAACAAGAGCCCGAACAAGCTATTCTACGTCCCCGATCTCGACCGGGTTCGGCTCGCAGTGGCTCGTCCCGTACGAAATCCAGGGTGGGCGCCTGG
>DAIRVG010000253.1:0-6332 GCA_036802945.1 Vicinamibacterales bacterium | reverse complement strand
TCCGCCGCAGCACATGAGAACTGGCTGGCGTCGGTCGAATTCGCGTTTGCTGACGGGGCGGGCTGCTGAGCGAACATCCGGCCATTGGTCAGGTCGCCTCCTTCAGCACCCACAAGCGCGACAACGAACAAACATAGACGTGTCCGCATGTTCACTCCTTACATGACGGTATTGCGCTTCAGCGAACTGTGCTTACAAGGATCAGCAATGCCACGAGTGCGCCTCCGGCCAACCACGACAGCTCGGCGCGTCGTGTGACAACCAGCGATCCCAGGCAGAGAAAGGCGCCCGCCGCGAAGAGAAAACGCCAATAGAGTTCTTCGGTGCTCTCCTCTTCCTGGGCGCCGGGGATGCGGCGGCGAATGCTGCTGATGATCTTGAACGCCACGGAGGAATCGGGTTCGCGGCCGATCTCGAAATACTGGCCACCGCCGATGCGAGCGATCTCGGCAAGCGAGGCGCGGTCGAGCACGGCGCGAATCGGGGGTCGTGGCAGAGGGTCCGGGATGATGCCGCCGGCCGTTGTGCCAACACCGACGACATAGACAGGAATGTCCCGCGTATGCGCCTCGGCGAGCGCCGTCGCCACCTTCCCGCTCCAGGCCTGGCCATCGGAGATCACCACGAAGGCTTTCGGGTTCTTCGTCGCGCCGAACAGCTTCTCGTCCATCTCGACGAGTTGCATCCCCCATGACACGCCCTGTTCGATGTTCGTGTCCCAGGTCGCCTCATCTTCGATAGGAAACGGCGAATGGTCACCGAGGTGATCGATAAAGAAGAACAGCGCATTGGGATCTTTCGTGAGGCGGATCTGTGGGGCGGCGTGCGAGGCAAACAGCGCCAGCGCGACCCGATCGCCCTTCCAGCTCAGCGCCTCGCCGAACGCGCGCAGGAACTGGACGGATCGCCGCCAGCGGTCGGGCGCCACATCTCTGACAGACATCGACGCGGAGCCATCCTGCAGAAGAACGATGTCGGCACTGGCCCTTCGCACCGCGGAAATGCGCGCGACGGGTCTGGCGAGGGCGAGGATGCACAAGGTGGTCGCGATGCCCAAAGCCAGCCAGAACGCGAGATCGCCGAGCAGCACGTGCCGTTCGCGGACCGAAAGCACGCGTTCGCGCCGGTACCGTCCGGCGTCGGCACGTCGGCGTAGCACTTGCCAGATCCACAGCACCAGCAGGACGGCTGGCGCGACGAGCAGCCACAGGTAGGGTGTCTCGGCAAAGCTGAGCGTGCTGAAATCGATCCAGCGCAGCATCGCGGTTATCCCTTGCGAACCCTTGGCGCGCCTTTGGCCGCATCGCCGTCCTCTCGCTCCTTCTTCTCCTGAGGAACGTACGTCTTGAACTGCTCCTCGCTCTTGCCCCTCTCTATTTGCCCTTCAGTGCCAAGGGGACGGTCGGAGCCGGGAGGCGGAAGGTCGCGCCGCCGGCGTCCCATCTCGTTTCGTAACCGTATGAGGTACTCGTAGTTGTAAGCCGCGTCTTCAAGGTACAAAGCGTCTTCCTGTCGCGCGGCATTCGTCACAACCGTGAGGTAGGCATTGATACCCGCGTCGAGCATCTGCAGCGTGGCTGCTCGATCCTTCGGCTGCGCCTGTCCGCTCCGGAACACGGCGTTGGCGACGATCAGCTGCTGCGGTATGTTGTCGGGCGCCACGTCGGCAACGGGATCGGCGCGACCGGCCGGAACCAGGGCACCGTACTCGCGCTGCCAGTACCGAAGCGCGGCCTTGCGCGCTCGAACGTCGTTCAAGGGATCGGCACCAACCCCGGGCAGATGGCTCGCGTACTCGTAGTAGCGCTCAACAGTGTCGAGGGCGGCAACTGATGTCTCGTAGTCCACGGTGACGAGCGTCTCCTGCGCACTGGCCATCTCGCGCTCGACTCTGCTCGTTGCAAGGCCCACGCTCCCCAGCAGCGCCAGGACGGCTGCTCCCACCAGGTAACCGGCAATCCCTTTCATCGCAACCTCCAACACATCAGCGCACGCTGCACCGTACCATGCCTAGAAGTGGTTCATACCAGGAGGACTACGGAAACACCCTGAAGTACCGGAATCCGAGTTTGAGCAGCCCGGCAGAGAGCCAGAGCGCAACCGCGATAAGCGCATAACCCGAAAACCTCGGCCGGTACGCCGTGTATTCGCGAACGTCGATGCGCCCCGCGGAGAGCCTGTCGATATCCTCCACCGCGCGCAAGATCGTGCCCTCGTCTGCGGCCGGGTAGAAACGGCCTCCCGTTCGCTCGATAGCCGGCTTCCACAACGCGTCCTCCTTGACGTCACCAAACTTGCGATTGTAGGCGGTCCGGATCATATAGACGGGAATCTTGGACTTACGCGCCGTGGTCACGAGCTGATCGATCGCTTTGCCTTTGAGAGACAGCTGACTGTCGATGCCATCGCTGAAGAGCACCATGAGATTGCCGGAGGCATTGAGGAAGTCGAACGTCTCAAACAGCTTCGTCCCCTCTTCGATGCCCTGGAGAATCGTCGTGCCTCCATCATCAAATCGCGCCCAATTGACCGGATCGCCGATGAGTCGAATGCTCAGTAAGACATTCTCGTAGTCGGTGGTGAAGGGCGTCACGACGTACGCGTCGGTGCCGAACTGAATGAGCGCGATGAGGTCGCGATAGGGACCGTTCATGCGCAGTTTCATGAAACGCTCCGCCGAGGCGACCGCCGTGAAGAACGCGCGGTCCGTCGTCGGTTTCAGTTGCTTGGTCTGGAACGGCAGGATCATGCTGTTCGACGCATCCACGACGAGGGCGATCCGCCGGCCCGGATACGACCGCTGTTCGCGCGTGTACGCGGTGTGCGGATCGGCCAGCGCGACCGCGAAGAACGGGACCCCGAGCAGAAACAGGAGAAAGGCGGCGTGGCGGGCGGCCGAGAGCGGAGTCCGCCGCATGACCGAGAGGATGGCGGGCACCCCGATGGCCGCGCGTCTCGCGTGCTGGAAACGTGCCCCGCGGGCGAGCAGCATCAGCAGCGAACTCGCCAGCAGGACGATCAGGACGAGAAACGCGGATCCGGCTTCCGTAAAACTCAGATCGGTCCAGCGCAGACCCAGCCATTCGGCGAACGTCCGGCGAACGACAATCAGAAGATCGTTCAGCGGCCCCATGCACCTATCCCGAAAGCGGCGGGGATCTGCGCCAGCCTCTGGGCGGCGCGCGCCGGCCACAGCCGCGCGCGGCGCAGGCGCCGCAACGCGTGGCTGCCTGTGTCGACCGTTCGATCGAGCTCGTCAGCATCGAGGCTTCCATGACGCCCGTACCGGGCGGCATTGAGCACAAGCAGGGACTCACGGATCCGATCGAGTCCTTCCTCCGTGGCGGCGGTCTGTCGATGTCCATTTCCCCCGGTGCGCAGACGGTCGATCGCGTCGGCGGTGGTAGGCGCGAATACCAGGGCGCGTCTCCGCCGCACAATCCCGTGGCGCAGCGCGATCTGACCCTCTCGTGTCGGGGTCTCGACGTCGACCATCGTGTGGGTGACGGGCTGCGACAGCGCGATCGCGCCGGCGATCCGGAACGGCGCGAGGGCACGAGCCACGAGACTCGGATTCCAACCTCCGCGCGCGGCCTCCGCCTTCACCCGTTCGAGCTCACGCAGACAGCCCTGTAGCACGGTCCTGACCGGCAGGGATTCCGCCACCGCGGGCCCACGCTTTCGAGCTCGTTCCACGACGCGTACGCAGGCGACGACCAGCAGCACGACAGCGAAACCGAAACAGATTGCTGCCGTTACGAATCCGACGGTGGATCGAAAGCGGTGGGCCTCGATGTCGCCGAACGTCTCCCGCGATGCGTCCCTGATGTCTGCCGCCTGTGCAGGCAACAGGGACATGACCCGGATCGGCATTGACGGCAGGACATATGCGCGTTCGACGCCCTCCACGCTCTCCGTACCCCCGGACTGGATGCGATACTTGATATTGGTCGCAGGGATGTTGACGTCCTGCCCGAAGAACTCGTCGCCCAGCAGCCGCACGGTGTACACGTACTGGAAGTAGCGCCAGGGCGGCGCCAGAATGTCCTCGTGACGGGTGCCGGCCAGAACATCGAACGGCGTGAGTTGGATCGAGGTCGGCTCGATCTCGCTCACGTTGGGCGCGACCGTAAAGGCGCTGGTTTCCGCAGTCCGGCAGGTGAGCGTCAGCGTGAATCGCTCGCCGATGTGCACCGCGCTCTTGTCGGTCCTCCACCAACAGGCGAGCGGGTTCGCCTCGATCCCTCCGGGATCCGAGCCGTTTTGAGGCGCCTGGGCCGCGTCAGCCGTTCCGAGCCACGCGCCCCACACCGCCAGCATTACCGCCACACCGACGCGCCACGATCTCCAACTCATGAATGTCTCGTATCCCCCTGGCTGCGGGCTACTTTACATCTTGCGCAATCGCCGTTCGGCGACGAATTCGACGAGCACGGTCTCCATTTCCCACCGGTCCAGGCCGACCCGAACGATGTCGAGATCGGACTCTCTGGCAAGGCGTTGAATTTCCTCTTGCCACTCCTCGATTCTGTCAGCGAGCTTCCCCAGTTCCCGGCGGGAGAGGATCCGCGTCCGCCCGGTTTCCACGTCGAAGATTTCAATCCACCCGGCTGACACGTCCGGCAGCCGGTACGCGAACCTGACGTCCACCATGATGAGGAAGACGTCATGCACAGCATTCAGGAGAGACAGTTCCCCGATCACGCGCGGGACGTCGGCGAACAGAAAATCCGATATCACCGGCACGAGTGACGTCTTCCGAAGGTGGCCCGCGATGGTCGCGGTGAAGTCGCTCAGGTGGGCCGGGACGTCGCGTTCCTTTCGATGCTCGTACAGATCGAGGCAGTGCAGGACGTGCGGCTTGCCGATGCGCGGCCTCGCGGCCGCGACCTGGTGGAACCCCTCGTCGAAGGTGATCAGCCCGAACAGGTCCTGAAAAAACACCGCCGACAGGCCGATGGCCGCCACCGAGCGCGCGATGGCTGCGGCGATCGGCGTGCCGTGCGTACCACACCGCGTCGACAAAGAGGCATCCGCCACGGCGATGATCGTCGCGTTGCTGGGCTGCTCGAACTCCCGCGTGATCATCGGGCTGAAGTTGGTCAGCGACGATTGCGCCCAATCGATCGAAGAGGTTCGATCACCCGGTTCCCAGTCGCGCACGCCGACGAAGTTGAAGCCGGGACCTTTGAACACACTGGCGTGATCGCCGAGCGTAAATTCCTTCATCCGTTTCAGAATGAAAAGCTCGATCTCGGCAATCTCGGAAAGGTTGACCAGCGGTTCGGGTACCGGGTTTTCCGTCACGGAACCGGCACCCGATCAACAACGTCGTTGATGACCATCTCAACGGTCACGCCGTGGCTGGCGGCGTGCGGACCAAGCCAGACACGGTGTCCGAGCACATACTTCGCGAGATCCTGCACGTCCTCGGGATACACCTCGTCCCGCCGCCGCCGCAGCAGCGCCCATACCTTCACCAGCCGCCCCCAGCAGATGGTCGCGCGCGGTGAGGCCCCGAGGTCCACGCACTTCTCCACCAGTTCGGATGGCGAATGGTGATGCCACTCGGTCTCGGCGTGGTACGGCCGCGTAGCGACCACCAGCCGTCGAATGTATTTCTCCAGTGCCTCGTGCAAAAACACTTCGCGCGTGATGACTGCGCGCAGCTCGATGATCCGCTCTTTTGACATCAGCGGCTTCAGATGGACTTTCTTGAAGTCGAAGCTGACCAGCTTTTGCTCTTCGTCGGGCGACAGGTACGGAATGTTCACGATGATCGCGAACCGGTCGACCGCCGCCTCCGACAGTGGAAACGTTCCCTGCCCCAGCTCCACCGGGTTCATCGTGGCGATGGCGAAGCTGAACGTCGGCAGTTCGTAGGTGACTTTGCCGACGGTGACCGTGCGGTCCTGGAGCCCTTCGAGGAACGCGCTTTGCGACTTCAACGGGATGCGGTTGATCTCGTCGAGCAGAATGACCTCCGCGGACGCCAGCGGCCCGAACTCGGTGATGAACGCGCCGGTCGCCGGATTGATCATCTGAAAGCCGACCACTTCGGTGGGCTGCAAGTCGGCGCGGCCCTGAATGCGGGCGAATTTCGCGTTACTGATGGCGGCGAGAATCACGCCAAAGAAGGTCTTGCCCACGCCCGGAACACCGCGCAACAGCAGGTTGCCGGAATTGACCTGCCGTTTCTGATCCTTGTCGTACGTCGTCGGGATTTCCGACAGCAGAACGACATTGGCGAGGGCCTTCTCGGTGTCGTAACCGATCAAGGCTTTGCTCGCCTCGCCGACGATGGCGTCGTGCAAGTCGATCGATTCCTGGAG
>DAIRVG010000252.1:0-6385 GCA_036802945.1 Vicinamibacterales bacterium | reverse complement strand
CCCCTTCAGGTTCGATCAACACCGCGGCGGTGGCGGAGCTTGCGACCGCAAGCGCCACGGCAATCCACAGCACAGATCGATAACCCGCGACAAATGACCTCTGGATGGCCTCCCGCCCCTTGATGTCCGTCGTTTCAGCAGCGCCCAGGTTGCGGCGCTGCGCGTCGATCTCAGCGCGAATTGCGGGCGATAGATTCAGAGCGTCCAATTCTCGATCGAGCGCTCGATTGAATCCTGCGTACAACACCACACCGAGGGCCGCAATCGCGATCAGGCCCGCGACGCGCGCGACCGCATTGTTGATTCCTGACGCGACGCCCGCCCGGTCCTGCGGGACCGCGTTCATCACCGTCGTGGTCAGCGGCGCCACGCTGATGGCCATGCCGAAGCCGAGCACGATGACGGCGGGAAAGAAGGTGCTCCAGTACGAACCGCCGATGCCAGGCCTGGCAAAAAGCGCAAAGCCGGCGGCCGCGATCAACGGTCCGACGATCAAGGGCCGCCTCGCCCCATACCGCTGGATCAGCCCGCCGGACCAGCGCGACAGGAGGAACATCAACACGATGAACGGGAGCAGCGCCGCCCCGGCTTCGGTTGGCGAGTAACCCTGTACCTGGATCAGGTTTAGGGGAAAGAAGAAGAGGACGCCACTCAGCGCCGCGTACAGAAAAAACGTGAGCAGGTTGGCACCGCTGAAACTGCGCAAGCGGAACAGCGCCACCGGAAGCATCGGAGCGGGCGTGCGGACTTCGAGAACGAGAAAGCCAATCAGCAGGATGATGCCAGCGACACCAGCCAATGGGGCGGATTCAATCAGTGCGAAGACAAGAGCCCCGAGGCCAGCGGTCGTCAGCACAACCCCCGGCCAGTCCAGTCGCTCCGATGCGTGAGCGACGCGCGTCTCCTGGACTCGCCAGATCGTGATCACGAGGACGATGGCGGCGAGCGGCAGATTGATGAAGAAGACCCAACGCCACGAGAAGTGCTGGACGAGCCATCCTCCGAGTACTGGTCCAAATGCAGCCGTGATCGCGGTGAACCCGGACCAGGTACCTATTGCGCGACCGCGCTCTGCCGCTGGAAATGACGCGCTGATCAGTGCAAGACTGCCAGGAACGAGCAGCGCCGCGCCGACACCCTGCACGGCACGAGCTGCGATGAGCTCACCGATTGTTCGGGAGAGGCCGCACCACGCAGACGCGGCGGCGAAGAGCGTCACGCCGCCGGCAAAGACCTTGCGGCGGCCTCGAAGATCGCCAAGTGATCCGCCGGTGAGGAGGAGCGCGGCCAGCGTGAGCGTGTAGGCTTCGACCACCCATTGCACTTGTGCGAGGGTCGCACCGAGAGCCGACTGCAAGGCCGGAAGGGCCACATTCACCACCGTGCTATCGATGAACGCCAGGCTCGACCCGAGAATGGTGGCCGCCAGCACCCAACGGCCTCGGCGGGCATCCGTGCGATCCGCAACGCCCGTCAGGATGACGGCCTCATCGCACGGCGGTTTGAAGCCGTTCACGTTTGCGAGGGTAACGGCCCGCGGATCACGAACATCGCGCCGCCAGGATCGCGCAGGCTGCCGATCCGCCCGTGCTTCGGCACGGTGTGCACGAATACGGGGGAGCCGCCAATCGTCTTCGCGCGCTCGATCGCGGCGTTGCAGTCGTCCACCGCGAAGATCGAGTTCCACGTTGGCGTTACCTCCCAATCTCGCCCGATTGGCAGGATGCCACCTTCCTGGACGTCGCCGCGTTTGAACACCGTGTACGCGGCAAACGGCTCGAACGACGTGTCGACGGAGGTCCAGCCGAAGAGGCGTCCGTAGAACTCGCGCGCGCCCGCGACGTTGTTCGAGAGCACTTCGATCCACCACAGGCTGCCCACGTCTTCCGTCAGTTGCGCCCCCTGGTGCGGCGCCGGTTGCCAGAGCCCGAACAACGCGCCCTCCGGGTCGCGGAGTGTCGCCAGCCGCGCCAGGCCAGGGACGTCGGCCGTGTCCACGAGCGTGGCGCCGAGCGCGAGGGCGTCTGCCGTGGTGCGCTCGACGTTTTCGACCGATACGTGCGGGATCCAGAGGTCGCTTCCGCCAGCGGTCTGGTGAAGGCTGGCGACCGTCCTGCCGCCGAACTGCAGCAACCGATGGCAGGGCGTGCCCGATACCTCCTGAGATGTCCAGCCGACGAGCGCGCTGTAGAAGGCAGCGGCGCGCTCCGGGTCTCCTGTGCGGAGCACGGTGGTGCAGAACGATCCTGGCGGGTGCGTCGTGACGTCCATAGAATGCGAGCGGATCCGATTCTAAGCCCGCCGGATCGTGCCGTGCGGCCTGGACCCACTCGCGTGCGAGCGCTCCAGGCGCCGCCGACAAGACCCCGACGACCCGAGGAAGTTGCGTGGCCAATCTGCGCACTCGTGTGATCGAGGAGCCCTGTTGTGTGTCTGCCAACAGAACATGCGGCTCTATTTTGGGACGGGCGCAGACCGCCCGTTTTTTCCTAGTGAATTCAGTCCCGTTGGTCTTTCCTCGAGGATTTCCTGGACAGCCGTGCGCCGACATGGGACACGCTCCTGCGGTGATGGCATGGCCCGCGTCGGGCCAAATATTCTCTAACACGCTCTCCAGCAAGCCCTTGTGCCGCGCGTCCCATAGCTGGTCCTGACCTTGCTCCGTCCGGCGCAGTGGATCCACTCGCTCAATCCGCCGCCGATGTCACCTGAATGCCGACGCTTCCTCGTCTGTCGGGCGTATTCGCCTTTGCGGCGATAGGGATCGGGGCGGTACTGCTCGTTGGGTACGCGGGCTGGCTGCAGCCTCATCAGGCCCTCATTTTCTCCGGCCTGATCCTCGCAGCGATTCTGACCTCAGCCCTCGCGCTGCAGCAGTCAACCACCGAGGACCGCGGAACGATGCCGCCGTCCTTCGTCATCGACTTCACCTCGCTGCTGCTCTTCGGTCCTCACGCGACGATGCTCGTCGTAGCAGTCGGTGCGATCGCCAGGGGGCTTGCGAATTCACAGCGCGCACATCCGCCGCGCCGAGTGTTCCTGAACGCTGCGACCGGCATGGTTGCGATACAGGCAGCAGGCGCGGCGCACGTGGCGCTCGGTGGCACGATGGGCCACTTCATGTGGCCGTGGCAGGCAGTGCCAATTGCGGCTGCCGTTATCGCGTATTGCTTCGTGCGGAGCGTTTCGGCCGAGGTCATCGTGCCGCTCTTCGCAAAACGGTCGCTCAATCGAGCGTGGCTGAAAATTGCCCTCCTGGGCTGTCCGAGCTACGTTATCGGGGCGAGCATCGCTGTCTCACTCGTCGAAGTGATCGACCACCGAGTGTGGGAAGTCTCGCTGGTCGCAGCAGTGCCGCTGTATTTCGCCTATCGGGCGTACGGCGCGTACCTGGACCAGCTCGAAGATGAGCATCGCCATCGGGAGGTCCTGGAATCCCGGGATCAGGGTATGTCCGTCGTCGACAGCAACGGCCTTGTGACGTTCTGGGACGATGCCCTCGCACGCATCGTGGACTGTCCCCGAGAACGAGCGCTGGGCCGTTCGCTCGTTGGCGCGGTACCGGCCCTGGCGAAGACCGAGATCCCTCGAGTCATCACCGAAGTCCTGGCAAACCGAAGCCCCCGGACACTCACGCACCTTGCCCTGCCATCCGCTGCGGGCGCGCGGATTCTGCAGGTCAAGCTCCTCCCTGTTGCCGGCGGCGTGACCCTGCTCTGGCATGACGTGACGGAGCGAGCGCACGCGGAAGACGCACTCAGGCGAAGCGAGGAGCGGTTCTCACTCGTGACGGAAGGCGCGAACGACGGGATGTGGGAGTGGGATGTTCGCACTCAGGAGTTCTACTTCTCGAGACGATGGAAGGCGATGATTGGTGTGAACGCGCCCGCCGGCAGCGGTCGGTCCGACGAATGGTTCGAGCGTGTTCATCCCGACGACGTCGCTGCGCTGAAAGAGGCGCTCAAGGCGCACCTGTCGGGCCAGACGGATCACCTTCAGCACGAGCACCGGATCCGCCACGAGGACGGGACCTACCGGCGGTTCCTGTGCCGCGGTGTCGCCGCGCGAGGCGCAGGCCGGCGCTCGGCGGCCCGCATCGCAGGGTCGCTCACGGATACGACGGAGCGAGTGATCGCACAGGAGCGGCTCCGCAGCGACGGCTTCCGCGACCCGCTGACCGGGCTCTGCAACCGGGCGGTCTTCGTGGAGGGGCTCGGCCGGCGGCTCGATGAGTTCAAGCAGCGCCGCGGCGGCGGCCGGTTCGCGGCGCTCTATCTCGACCTCGACCGCTTCAAGGTGGTCAACGACAGCCTCGGCCACCTGGTGGGCGACGAGCTGCTCATCGCGGTGTCGCGGCGGCTCGAGTCGTGCCTGCGGGACGGAGACAGCCTTGCCCGCCTGGGCGGAGACGAGTTCGTCATTCTCCTGAACGGGCTCAACGACGAGCAGCAGGCCAACGCCATCGCGTTCCGGATCCAGGACGTGCTGAGCGCGCCCTTTTCGATCGGCGGCCGGGAAGTCTTCACCTCGGCCAGCATCGGCATCGCGTTCGGCCTCGCCGACTACACGAGCCCGGACGAGATCATGCGCGACGCCGACACCGCCATGTATCACGCCAAGTCGCGCGGCAAGGCGCGGCACGAGCTGTTCGATGCCGACATGCACGCGCAAGCGCTCGACCGGCTTGGCCTCGAGAACGACCTGCGTCACGCCGTCAGCAACAATGACTTCGAGGTGGTTTACCAGCCGATTGTGTCGCTGGCCTCGGGGATGTGTGTCGGGTTCGAGTCGCTGGTCCGATGGCAACGCAACGGTGAGGCCGTCTCACCGGTCACGTTCATCCCAATCGCCGAAGAGTTGGGACTCATCGAGCCGCTTGGCACATGGATCCTCCAGCAAGCGTGCCGTACGTTCGCCGACTGGCAGCGACGGTTTCCTGCCGGCGGGCTCGACTTCATCACCGTCAACGTCTCCAGCCGGCAGCTGATGCAGCAGAACTTCATGAGCATCGTCGAGCAGGCGATTCACCAGGCCGGACTGAAGCCGCGCGACATCCGTCTCGAAATCACGGAAACCGCGTTGATGGACAGCCCCAACGTGGCCGCGCAGCTCCTCCGCGAGCTCCGCGATTTCGGCGTGAAAATTTATCTCGACGATTTCGGGACAGGCTATTCGTCGCTGAGCCACTTGCACAAGCTTCCAGTCGACGCACTCAAGATCGACCGCTCGTTCGTGAGAAGCCTCTTGATGCCCGACCGTCCGGCCATCGTCGAAAGCATCCTTGCGCTGGCCCGAACGCTCAACACCAGTGTGGTGGCCGAAGGAATCGAGGACGACGTGCAGGCGCATGAGCTGGAGCGCCTTGGGTGTACTCACGCCCAGGGTTACCTCTTCTCGCGTCCGCTGTCGACGAAGGCGGTCGAGGAACTTCTCGTGGCGAACAAGCCGCTCGGCCCGAAGAAAGTTCAGCCTTCGGACGCGGTCGTCACGACCGGAGAGCCTGAGCTCTACTACTCGTCAGAACCTTTCGAGTGGCCGGAGTACATTCCCACGGGCCGTGTCTCCGCTTAAGACCCGACGGAAATCACGTCTCCTCAGAAATCGACCTGCACACCCATTTTGAACAGCCGGGCATCGAGCACCCGCGACAGCTTCAGCCAGTTCACGCCTTTTCGAAGTTCCTCGACGACCGCATCAACTAGCTTGACCTGTGATTTTCGCCATGGTCGCCGCCGACCCCGGCGCCCAGGGCGAGAAACGACGACACGCCCGGTCCTGCTTGACGGGCCTCTGTCAGGACCCTATGATTAGCAGTTGCCAGCGGTGAGTGCTAACTTTCCGTCTGTGCCGCATCACATTTCAGGCATCTACGCGGGCCTTTCGGCCCCGCCGCACCTACCAGACAGTTGGAGTCGACGCACATGAAAGTCAGACCACTACACGACCGCATCATCGTCCAGCGCATCGACGAGGGCGAGCAGAAAGTCGGCGGAATCATCATTCCCGACAGCGCCAAGGAGAAGCCGCAGCAGGGTAAGGTCATCGCTGTCGGCCTTGGCAAACGGGAGAAGGCCGAGCGCGTGCCGCTCGACGTGAAGGCAGGCGACACGATTCTCTTCGGGAAGTACTCGGGGCAGGACATCAAGCTCGATGGGGAGGAATACCTCATCATGCGCGAGGATGAAGTGCTCGCGGTTCTCGATTCGAAATAACGCGCAGCGCGCGGGCGTCAGCCTGTGCGGCCGATGGAGTCTAGATACATGGCAAAACAGATTATTTATGGCGAGCAGTCGCGACAGGCAATCCTGCGCGGCGTCAACCAGCTCGCCGACGCAGTGAAGGTCACACTCGGACCCAAGGGACGCAACGTCGTTCTCGACAGGAA
>DAIRVG010000251.1:3280-6431 GCA_036802945.1 Vicinamibacterales bacterium | reverse complement strand
TCGATGACTACGTCGATCACGGGAACGGCCCGGGGCGTAATTAACCGGCAGCCCGATCAATTCAGTTTCACTGCAAAGCGTTTCCCAAGGAAAAAATGGCCAGCATCCAAAAAGAGATTGAGGTGCGACGACCTCGAGGGGTCGTCTGGGACGCTATCCGAGACGTTGGCGCAATCCATAAACGATTGGTCCCTGGATTCGTCGTTGATTGCCGACTTGAAGGTGACTCGCGGTACTTGACGTTTGGCAATGGAATGACGATGCGCGAGATCATCGTTGACGTTGACAATCAGACATTTCGTCATTCATGGTCCGCGCGTGGTGAACCATTTACACACCACAATGCTTCCCTTCAAGTCTTCGCTGAGAACGAAAGCACCTGCCGCCTTGTATGGATCGCGGATCTAATGCCAAACGAGATTGTCGGTGCAATTGCTGAAATGATCGAAAAGGGGCTCAGCACTATGAAGGCAACGCTCGAAGCCTAAACAGAGTCGGCGAACCCTCGCAGGCTCCGGCGCGGCGATTGCCAGCATCCCAAAATGGAAAGTTACCTCGCGCCCCCCGGTGATGCAGGTCGTTAACCGGTCAGAGTAGTTGTAACGACCGATTGCAAAAACCTTCAAGGTTAGGAACGATAAACGCCGAAAAGTTGATCGTGTGACGTCCATCTGCCGCGGCGTCCGCACCGAGGCGGCGGACGAACCGGATCAACATGCCAGGGCGACGGCGTGCGTGTCGCAGCTCTGCGCATTGGAGCCGTCGACCTGAGCCTGAACAAGATTTGTGTACACACCGTTCTTGGCGAGGAGCTCCCGATGGGTGCCGTGTTCAACCAACTCGCCCTCGTCCAACACCAGGATGAGATCGGCGGCGGCCACCGTACTCAGGCGATGAGCCACGACAATCGTCGTGCATCGCCAGGCGCGCATTTCCTGAAGAACCTGCGTCTCGGTCACGGCGTCAAGCGCATTTGTCGCTTCGTCCAGGACGAGCATCGATGGTTTCCTCGCCAGGACGCGGGCGAGTGCCAAGCGCTGACGCTGTCCGCCTGACAGGGACGCACCGCCCGACGCCAGTAAGGTGTCGTATCCGAGGGGCATACGAACGATATCATCGTGAATGTGCGCGAGTGTCGCCGCTTCGACAACGGCCTCCATCGGCATCGACGGGTCACCAAGCGCAATGTTTGATCGAATAGAACCGCCGAACAGATACGGTTGCTGCATCATGACGCCCATCTGCCGCCTTACTGAGCGGAGGTCCAGTTCCGCGAGGTCGGCCCCGTCGTACAGCAGTCGACCCGATTCCGGCGCGTAGAGACCGACGAGCAGGCGGGCAAGCGTCGACTTGCCTGCACCGGACCGGCCAACGATGGCCACGTGCTGGCCGGGCTGAATGTCCACCGACACATCCCGAAGCGCGACCGGACCAGCCTGTCCGTAGCGGAAACAGACGTGCTCCAATCTGACCTGGCCGCGAAGCCTGTCAGCGTGTCGTGCCTGCGATCCATCCTGTTCCCGTGCCGTGTCCAGAACATCATCGAGTCGTTCGACGTAACTTCCCAGCAGCTGAAACTGGCTGGCCGTCGTCACGAGCGTGGCCAGGGGACTGAGGAATCCTTCCGCCACCGCGCTGACCGCCAGCATGGTGCCGAGGGTGAGATCGCCGTTCAAGACCTTCAGCCCCCCTAAACCGAGAATGAGTAGCGGCGATCCGAGCCGCAGAGCGCCAGTGATGGCCTCAGTCATGGCGCTCAGCTGACCGCGAGAGATCGACACGTTCAACACGTCTACGAAAAGGTCCGACCAACGGTCAACGGCGGCCTGCTCGACGCCCATGACCTTCAGTGTTTCCATGCCGGTCAGCATCTCGAATTGGTAGGCCTGCGCGGCCGCCTGTGTCTGCAAGTTCGCCGACATGAATTCCCGCTGGCGTCGCCAGGTCAGCACAACGATCGCCACCTGCAGCCCACCGAGGGTCAGGGCGACGATCGCGATAGGAGGGCTGATCGCAAACAGGATCAACAGATACAGCGCGACAAATCCGCCGTCGAGTAAGGCCGAAAGCACGCCAGCCGTGATAATTTCGCGCACGCTGGCATTGCTGTTCATCCGCATCATCAGATCGCCGGCCGAGCGTTGTTGAAAGAAGCCATACGGCAGCGCGGCGAGGTGTTCGATGAATCCCAGCGTCATCCGAGCATCCACCAGCGTGCGGACGTGGAGGAGCAAATGCGCACGGATTAACGAGCCCAGAAAATGGAAGACGATGAACGCAGTAAGGGCGCCGCCGAGCACCATGAGCAGGCTGTAGTCATTTCTCGGGACAACGCGATCCACGAGCGCTCCGGTCAGTATTGGCAGCGCGAGGGCAAAAACTTGCAGGAGAACCGAAATAACCGAGATGCGTACCCACAATCCTGACTCGCGGAGCACCTCCTGAAGGTATCGCCACGCCGATTTCCGCGGAGCAGCCATCGCCTCGAACGTCTCGCCAGGCTCAAGGAGAAGAGCGACACCTGTAAACGATCGGCGCAGCTCAGTCGTTGTCACCGAGCGGCGTCCGCACGCGGGATCGATGATGTCCACGCCGCGGCCGCCCACCCGCTCGAGTACCACGAAGTGACTGAAATCCCAGTGGAGAATGGCTCCCGGCTGCAAGTACTTCAGATCCTCGATCTCTACTCTGGCGCCTCGACCGCGAAGTCCAAACTGCCGAGCGACGTTCAGAAGTGACAGCGCCGTCGTGCCCTCGCGTCCTCCGCCGAGGGATCCGCGCAGATCGTCGAGACGGACGGCTTTGCCATGAAACGCGAGGATCATCGCCAGGCACGCGGCGCCACACTCTGCTTCTGCCAGCTGACGCACTATGGGGACGCGGCTCGGCGCACGTCGTCGTCCGAGCCGCCTCAGCGCGGGAAACGCGTCGACAAACCTGGAGTACGGAAGCCTTTTATGAGTCGCCATGGCGGAACAGTGATTTCAGCGCGGGTATCAGGCTCAGAAGAATCGGTTGACGGCGAAGGCGCGCGTCCACGGTGCCGAGCATTCCTTCGTAGTAGGACAACGACCGGCCGTCTGCGTGGAAGGTATTCGATGACAGCTGCGCCTTCACAAGAACAGCGGGACCGACGACCGGTACGGCATCG
>DAIRVG010000251.1:0-3180 GCA_036802945.1 Vicinamibacterales bacterium | reverse complement strand
ATTCGAATGTCGCTGACGATGCCCGAATGCGGCGCCTTGATTGACAGCTCCGCGAGACGAGTCTGGGCCAACTGGCGCCCGGCGCGGAGCGTGGTCAGCGACGAACGCGCGGCCTGGTCGGCGGGATCGCGGAGGAATTTGATCATCTGCAGGTCGAACTCGCGGTTCAATCGCTCGAGTTCGGCTGCTTGATCGGCTTGATACAACGTGACCAGCACGCCACCGGCCCCGACGCGCTGGCCGGGCTCGACGTCGACCGTCGCGACGGTACTTGCGGTGGGTGCCGTCACGCGCGTTCGACCCTCTACTCGAACCACAGCCGGGCCGGTCGCGTACTCGGTCAACGTACCGAATACTCCGTACGCCGCACCCGCTCCCACCACCAGCAAAAGCAGCCAGTATGCGGCGGGCATCCATTCCGGCGAAATGCGCAGGACGTCACCACCGCCACGGTAACCCTCATCGTGGTAGCTCAGCGCCTCAGCGCGAAAGAGCTCAGTTGATCGATCGCTCATGTTCTGTGCTCCCGCCGAGGGCTGAGTTGCGAGACGGCACGATCGTCGCGTCCTGTCCTCGGTGGTTCCGATCGGCGGCGACACGGACTCGCGCGATCGCTCCGGCTGGAATCGCGCGGGTGTGGCCGCCGTTCGCCGTCAGTCGCGCTTCGATGACGACCATCCGAAGCGCCGCGTCGATCTCAGGAACAACACTCTCGATCACGCCATCGGCGGTCAGGTTCACTGACTCGACACGAACGGTCACGTTCCGCCTCACCGCAATACCAGCCGCCTGCTCCTCCGGCACGGCGAAACGGATCACGAGACTCGTCGGGCTGATCACGCGCACGATCGGTGTGCTCCGGCTCACGGTGGTGCCCGGATCCACGTACTGCGCGGCCACCGTACCGTCAAACGGTGCGACGATTCGGGCGTTGCGCAACGTTTCCCTCAGCTGATTCGTCCGAGCCCGCTTTCCGGCGAGTTCTGCGACAGAGCCCCGCAGGCGTGCTGCCGCCACTTGCTCCTGCGAGTCGGCAGCCTCGAGCTGTTCGCGAGCAAACAGCTCCGGAATGATCTGAAGTCGTGCTCGCCGGTTGGAGGCATCCCGCGACTCAACCACCAGACGATCGTGCTCGGCTTCGGCCACCAGCAGGGACGCCTCTGCGATCGCGAGATCCTGGACGACGGAACGGCTGTCCAGTCGAGCGATGACCGTCCCGGCTTTCACGTGATCGCCGACGTGGACATCCAGTCTCTCCAGCGTTCCATCAAACTTGGCGGATAGTTCGACCGACTGAAGCGCGACGACGACACCGAGAAATCCAGTTTCGTCCGTTTGTTCCGCTCGGGGGGTGACGTCGGCGACGTGGGTGTTCATCTCTGAAGCAAAAACCCGCCGGGGGCGTTCTGTCGTCTGAGCGCGGCTGGAAACAACTGCCGGGGCACTCAGACCGATCGCGACCGCTGCGACGAACGCGCTTAGAAGAAGGGCTTTCAACAATCTGTCCCGGCAAGTGCTCGAGGCGGATAGATCGCATCGGGCACCCGCCACGTGTCGTCAACGCCACCGCGCCCGAGGGCGAGCAGTTCGGCCATCGCTGCGGTGAGAGGCAGGCCCGCGAGAATCTCGATGTAGAGGTATTGCCCCATCGGGTTCAATTCGAGAAAGACGTATTCACCTTCATCCGTCAGCTTCATGTCGATCGTGCTGAAGACCAGCCCCAGCTTTCGCACCAGCGCGAGCAGACGGCGCGAGAGGTCGTGTGGGAGCGTGTGCGGGTGATATGGCGTTTGAAGATCGAGCCGTCCGTCGATGAGGCCAACCGCGGGATGGAACTCGGCAGCGAAGACTTGATCGCCGATGACGGTGATTCGCAGTTCGCGGCAGTCGGTCACAGTCTCCTGAAAGATCGTCGGCGCGAGCACGAGGTTGTCCAGCACGTCGCGATCAGCCTCCGACCATGCCTTCGTGGGCAGGAAGCGATGTCTTGGCGGCGCAAGCGTCTTGTGCACCACCCGCTGCCGGTGTCGCTCGATGAACGCCACGGCCGCACTGGGGTCGTTCGTGATTAGCGTATCGGGGATCCGGAGGTGGAGCTTTTCGGCGAGCCGCAGCTGCAGCGGCTTCACCGCAGCATTCTGCCGATCCGGATCGTTGACGAACCACGCGCAGTCGAGTGACGCGAACACTCCCGAGATCATCTCCGTCCATTCACGTTGGAAATACTGTTGATCGCTGACGGGGAGTCCAGGCGCAACCGGAGGCAGAAAGCGTCGGCGGTGCCAGACCGTATCCACGGTGTCCAACGCAATCGGCTGCCCGTCCACGCACATCCATGTGCTGCCATTGTGCTGGCCGGCGCGGAACTGGAGACGCCCGTCCCTGGCCAGTCGCGACGAGTCGACGAACCGAAACGCCTTTCCCATCTTCTCGAGGTCCTGCGCCACGCACCGGGCGTGCGCATCGTATCGAGGTGCGACGATGAGGATCATGAGATGTGCTCCGTCAATCCCCGCGCAGCGAAGAAGGCCTCCTCGCGCTCCTTCATAGTGCGGTCCACTTCGAAGATTGCGGTGGGGCGAGTGGCCAGCGCGAAGGGGACGGCGCGGCTCCACAACACGTCCCGATAGGGGCTCGCGGAACTCAGACCGAGCAAGCGCGCACCTGGCTTGAGCGTCACTCGGCCGGCTATCGCGCTTCCTGCAGTGACGCCATACGGCAACGGCATTTCTTCGAGGTTGAGGACGTCGTCGGCCTCGAAGTCCAGGCAGTACGGCCCCAGGATCACGCGCACGCCCTCTCCCTCACCTGTGACGAGCAATGTTTCGATGACGATCGGATCCACGCATGTCCTCCCGATTTCCCGAAGCGAAAGCCCCCCGTTCAGCCATGTGAGCTGACCGAACGGGGGTTCGAATCAGTTCCGAAACGACGCCGCGAGGGTCAGTCCACGCAGTCGTCGTAGATGCCGCCGGAAATCGAGTCCGAGCTCGTCCCTTGACGTCTCATACCACCGACCACCGAGTTGAGCTCCGCGTCATCGAGGGTGCGCACAACCCCTCCCGAGAGCTTCACTGACTTGGTCTTGCGCAGCTTCGCCAACAGCTCTTTGTTCATGGCCTTCTCCTGAATTGCGCGACGCTGGATTGCGCCACGTGTGCTCTTCGCAACGGCCAGCTT
>DAIRVG010000250.1:0-6556 GCA_036802945.1 Vicinamibacterales bacterium | reverse complement strand
TGTCTCAGGCAGGAGCGTGACTTTCACATAGCGATTGGTGTCCAGGTACATCCGCGCGGCATCTCGCAGCATCGCTGCGGTGAGCTGGTCGTAGAACGGCCGCATGTTGACGATCTCTCTGACGTCCTCGCCGTATTCGTACTTGAAGAGGATCCGATTCAGCAGGTAGTCGTTCCGCTGGCTGTTCGTTTCGAAGTCCCGGACGAGCGCCGCGCGCGTGTCGACGACCTGCCCTGTGCTCGGACCGAACATCTTGAACCGTTCAATCACTTGGAATGCCGCGGTGACCAGGCTCTCCGTTCGAGCCGGATCGCACGCGAAACTGACGGTAAAGCGATACTCCTCCGTCGGACGTTTCGTGAAGGTCGGCTGGACGCTCACGCCGTAGGTTCCGCCCAGCTCCTCTCGCAGCGTGCGCTGGAGGTTTCCAGCCAGCGTCTCTGCCATCGCGTTGGCGACCACGCGATGCATCTCGTCGTTCTGAAACGGCCCGCTGAACACGATACTCACCTGACTCCTGGGTTCGATGCCGCTTGTCACCTGCTTCTCGACCACGCCCGCGGGAGGGTGGACCCCGACGTCCTTCACGGCCTCGCTCCGGCGGAGCGACGGCAGGCTGCCCAGGTAGCGCTCCACCAGCGGCTTCATCGTCGCAAGGTCGAAGCTCCCGACGAACACGAAGACGAAGTCGCTGGCATCGGCGAAGCGGTCCTTGTAGAACGCAAGCGACTTGTCGAGATTCATCTGATCGATGCGTGCTGGCGTCAGCGGCTGGGCGCGGACGTGATTCTGGCTCAGGGCGGCATCAAGCGCCTCGTCGAACACCGTCTCCGGCGTCGAGCGCTGATTGGCCAGCGCTATCTTCAATTGATCCTTCATCACACCGAACGCGACAGGATCCGGACGAGGAGCGGTGAATCTGAGATAGATGAGCTGAAACATCGTTTCGAGATCCCGGCTGGCGGTGCCGCCGCCGAGCCCTTCTTCCGTCGACCCGATGTCGGCTCTGACGAACGCGGTCTTGCCGGCGAGAACCTTGTCCAGATCGATGCTGCGGAAGCCGCCAAGTCCGCCTTCCGCAATGACCCTCGCGGCGGTTGCAGCGGGAACGTAATCCGCATCGCTGACGAGCGATGTGCCGCCTGGGCTGACAGCCCTGAACAGGATTTCGTCCTGCTTGAACGTCGTCGGTTTCAACACGACACGGGCGCCGTTGGACAACCGCCACTCGGTGATGCCCAGGACCTCGTTCGTGGTGGTCGTGGCGACCGCTCCGGCAGCGGGGAGTCGAGCGAGCAGCGGCTGCGTGCTGACCGTGTCAACGTAAGCGGTTACCGGAGCTCCGCTGGCAGCCGAAATGACGGCTGTCAGTCTCGTCTCGTTGGGCAGGAGCGGCTTGTCCTTCTCAGGCGCGCTGATCACCACGAGGCGGTTGCGATCGGGCACCCAATCCGCGGCCAGGCTGTTGACCTCGGCAAGCGTGATCTGCGGCAGAAAACGCTGGTTCAACCCGTACTCGTAGACGATGCCAGGGATCGGTTCGGCCTGGATGAAGTTGCGTACGAACTCGTCGGCCAGAGGCCCGGAGGTGCTCTTGTCCTTCTCGATGACTGACTGCTGGAGGTATCGCTGAAGATTCAGCTTCTCCCGACTCAGTTCCGTCGCCGTGAAACCGAAGCGCGCCACTCGATTGACCTCGGTGAACAGCGCCGCCAGGCCCCGCTCGACGCCGTCTCCCGTCACGAGCGCAAGGAGCGACGTCGCCTCTTCTGTGCGCACGAAGAGTCCGCGATCGGTTCCAGCCCTGAGAAACGGCGCATTCGGCGCCTGCGCAATCTCGTCGAGCCGCGCAGACAGCATCGCACTGAACAAGTTCTCGACCATGTGCTGCCGATACGAGCGGATCGATGACTGCGGACGCGCGTCCATCTTGACGGACACACTGATGCGCGTGTTCGTCGCCTCGGGGTCGGTAATCACCGAATAGACCGTCCCCGGTTGATCCGGCACGCCGTACACGGGCCGTGGTTTCGGAGATGCGGCCTGAGGGATCGAGCCGAAGTGCGATCGGATTTGCGCCTCAATGGTGGCCTTGTCGAAGTCGCCGACAGCGACCACCGCCATCAGATCGGGGCGGTACCAATCCGTGTAGAACTGTTTCAGCCTGTCGTGATTGACGTTCTGGATGATCTCGGGCCTGCCAATCGGCAGCCGTTCCGCATAGCGCGAACCTTTGAGCTGAAGAGGAAACTGCCTGTCTGATATCCGTTCGTCGGCGCCCAGCCCGAGCCGCCATTCCTCCAGGATGACGCCCCGTTCCTTGTCGATCTCCACCGGATCGAATGAGACGTTGCGCGCCCAGTCTTCGAGGACGAGTAATGACCGGTCGATGACCGCGGGATTGTCAGTCGGAATCTGCAGCTTGTAGATCGTTTCGTCGAAGCTGGTGCTGGCATTCACGTGCGCGCCGAAACGCATGCCAAGCGACTGCATGAAGTTGACGACGTCCAGCTTGGGAAAGTGCAGCGTGCCGTTGAAGCTCATATGCTCGACAAAGTGCGCGAGGCCGCGCTGGTCGTCGTCTTCGAGCACGGAGCCCGCGTTGACCACGAGCCGGAGCTCGGCCCGCGACTGGGGCTGCCTGTTCTCGCGGATGTAGTAGCGGAGCCCGTTCGGAAGCGTGCCGACCGTAATCAGGGGATCGACCGGGACGGTGTCGTCGAGCGCGGCGGCGAGAACATTCGGGGGGATCGCCGTCTGCTGTGCGCCGGTGAAGGTGGTGGCTGCCACCGTCGCCGACAGGAGAAGCACCAACCGGAGGCGTGCGCGAACAGTCATCAAGGCCATATGGTTTATCGGACAAACCGACTTGTTAATTGTAACGGGCAGTCCAAGCACCACCGCGAATGATGTTTAGACGGTCCCCAACGCCGGACGGACGTGCGATTTTGACGCATAAAACCAGATCCTTCCGCTGATTTTCAACGCAAGCGGACGATGTTTCCTGTAATGAGCTTCGCCTCGTCTGAAACCAGATAGGCAATCACGCTTGCAACCTCGTCTGGTTGGGCGATGTGGACGAGGTCCTGACGACCTTCGACGTAGCGCCGAACCCTGTCGGTGATCCAGCCAGTGTCGGTCACGGGCGGGTAGACGATATTGGCAGTGATTCCTACGTGTGCGAGCTCGAGCGCTGCCGACATCGTGTAGTTCTCGAGTGCCGCTTTCGCGGCGCCGTACGACACTTCGCCCGGAAAGCCACCCGGACCGCCGGACGTCAAGCCGACGATACGGCCCCAGCCCGCCTCCCGTGCAATGTGCCGCCGCGCGAACTCAGCGATCAGAAGCGCCGAGCCTTTCGCATCTACAGCGAACTGTCGATCGAACGTCTCCGGTGAGACGCGCGCGCAGGCCTGGCCAAACATGTCGTGCGACTCATTCGTGAACGTGTCGGCGAGCCAGGCGCTCGCGTTGTTCACCAGGATGTCCACCGGGCCCAGTTCCCGTTCTGCGAGATCGAATAACCGTTCCACCGCCGCAGGCTGCGCCAGATCGGCTTCCATCGCGAGCGCATGTCCACCCGCAGCACGGATTGCCCCGACGACATGGTCGGCATCCGACGCACGATGCTGCCGGTAGGCATCGGGAAGTGCGACGTCGGGCTCATTCTCCAGACGAAGATACGTGACGAGAACGCGCGCGCCGGCCGCGGCGAGCGTACGGGCTGTCGACGCTCCAATACCATGATTGGCACCCGTGACGAGCGCCACATGGGGGCTCAGGTCGAATGCAGGCGCAGTCATGCTCTGCCCTCCGGTAAACAAGTTGTAGTGTTGAGAGAGGCACACGGATCCACGCGACGGACATTCGTCGCGTTTCTGCCAGAGGGGAGGGATTAGAGCTTCACGTTCTGAAACTGCGGTGAGAAGTGACGTAATTAACGACGCTTTACTTTCCGTTTGTGGAGTCGAACCTTCGGAGGTTTGTCGGCCGCGGTGACCTGCCGCGAGGCGGCGGCCTGAGTCACGATGACGCCGCCCACAAGATGGGCAATGTAGGGGTCGTCTTCAGGAACAACGCTGACGGCTCGCGCGGCGGCGCTCTCCTCCGCTGCTCCGCAGCTGATCAAATAACGTGCGAGGCTGGCCTCCAGGTCGTAAATGAGCCCGGGCGCCAGTGTACTCAGACTTACGCCATCCAAAATACCAGCCAGCGGCTTGACGATACGCACGCGCCGGGTCTCTGAAACACCCTGCGCTCGCTTTGCTGGAGGGAACGGCCCTCCCTGCGCAGACCTACACAGTGCGTTGAAGGCGGCGACGAGCGTCGAAATGGTGCAATCACGCGGCAGCCACCTCGTTGCTCCACGCTGACATGCCGCGGCACCTTGTTCCGGTGTATTCGCCAGCGCGATGACGCCGATCGCCCCTACCGCTGACCACCACGGCGTCACGCGAGCAAGGTCGGTGATCACACATGTACCGGAGGGCCATCGTTCGACCTCCGCGATATTCGTGGCGGCAATTGTGTCAACGCCAGCCTGCTGAAGTCCGTCATGCAGCCGCGCCAGGCGAATGGGATCAGATTCGAGGAGCAACGGAAGGGAGCCAGACATTACAGGCTCGGATCTGCGAGCCCAGTGACGACGCAGCACAACTGTATGGCGGCGATACTCCCAAACTGCACGTGTGTAACGAAGACGCTCATTTGTGGCACCGAAACGTTCTGCGCAGTCACACCCTCCAAAATTCGTTCCATCCCGAATGGGTAATTGGATTCTCTTTCTGCACTGACAAGGGCACAAAGACGTACAAAACCACGAAGAACACGAACGACACGAAGAAACAGCACACAACGCAATTTTTCACTTCGTGTACTTCGTGACCTTAGTGGTTGAATTCGGCCTTAAGCGTCTGCATGTCAAACTTCGTGTCGCCGTTGATCAGCACCTCGCAGCTCACCGCCGCCCTTCGAGCGCGCGTAGCTCCGCGTCGATACGATCCAGACGTGCCATCAGCGACCATAAGTCAAAGATTGGCTTCGGCGTCGTGTTGCCATCCTCGTCGAAGACCCAAGAATCGTAAATGACGTAATTGCCATTGTCCTGAACCTGCAGCCACCATCGTGCTGCGGTAACCGAGACGCCATTACCACCGATAAGGGTTCGCAGGTCCGCGAGGATCCACGGCGAGATCTCCGTGATGCCGCGATACGTGAAGCTCAGACACTTCCGCATTGCGGCGTCGTCGGCGCCGGACCCGTCGTTGCACAGGAACGTGAATTCGGCCTTTAAGTTGCCGACTTGGCCACGGACGTCTTCGGCCTGCGCAACGCGCAGTCCACCCATCTCGAGCTGGTTCCCGGCGAACACGACCTGGTTGAAGTAACGCGAGGCGTTGAAGCTGAGCATCCCGCCACCGCCGCCGTGCTCGGTGATGGGTGTCGTCAGACGGTATTTCGCTGGGTCGTCGATCTTCGACCCCTGGCTGTTCTCGTTGCCTTCGTGCCCGTTGAAGCCAACCGGCGTCTCGGCCAAGACGGTTTGCTGCGCGGCGGCCGGCACCGCCCACAGCAACGCGGTGACTGCGCTAACTGAGAGGACTCGATTCATCATGATGTCTCCTCGTCCTATTCATCATGATGTCTCAGGCGGTGTCGGCGTCGCGTCTGACTTGGCTCTTTTCATCCATACTCGGCCCATGTAACATAACCGGCCCGCTCACAGACACCGCACAAACCTGGAGAGACGCCGTGAAGATCGCCACAACACTGATACTGATCGGGCTCGTCACCTCGCCCGCCTATTCCCAGGGACTTCACCTGGTCCAACGCGAGACACGGAACGGACAGGTGACCACAAACAATGTCCTCCTGGACAGGACCCACATGCGCGCGGAATCGCGATCAGGGAACGAACAGGTCGCATTCGTGTACGACGGGTCGGCTCAGGTCGCACGGATGATCAATCTCGACAAGAAGACCTATTTCGAGATGACGCGGGCCCAGGCGCAGCAGATGGGACAGCAAGCCGATAGTGCGATGGCGGCCATGCAGGAGCAGCTGAAGAACATGCCGCCGGAGCAGCGCCAGATGGTCGAGCAGATGATGCGCGCCCGCGGCCTTGGCGCAGGCCCTACGCGCGGAGGCGGACCTCCGGCCTCCGAGAGAATCGAATATCGCCGAACGGGATCCGACAAGGTCGCGCAGTTTCCGTGCACGAAGTACGAGGGTTATCGAGGTCAGGCGAAGGTGGTCGAAGTCTGCGCCGCCGAGCCTCGCGACCTCGGAGTGACTGCTGCGGATTTCGAAGTGACGCGACAGTTCGCCGAGTTCATCAAGACCATGCTGCCACAGGCCGCGGAGCAGATCGCGACGTACGGCTCCGTCGAGGAACAGGGGTTCGCGGGCTTTCCGGTGAGACGGACGTCGTTCCGAAACGGCGCGGTGGAGTCTGTCAGCGAACTGGCCGAATTGCGGCGCGAAACGATCCCACCCGCGACGTTCGACGTTCCCGCGGGGTTCCGCCAGGAAGCGATGCCGGGGGCGCGCTGATTCG
>DAIRVG010000249.1:0-6559 GCA_036802945.1 Vicinamibacterales bacterium | reverse complement strand
GACTTGGGATTTGGGATTTGGGATTTGGGATTTGACTACGCCTCTTCCTCCGACGGCTCCAGCACGACGCTATCGCCCGCGTACTGCTGGACGATGGAGAGCAGGCCGGTGTAGAGGAAGCCTATCTGGAAGAGCACGAGGAACGGCAGGGTACCGTAGATGCCGTTTGCGAGCGCGTAAAACACCGTCGCGGTGAAATAGAGGCCGAGCACGAGCTCGATCACTGGCTGGATGATCACGCTCTGCCGGTATTTCTTGCCGATCCACTCGTCGGCGCTCGCCTCGATGCGGTATTTCGGCGTGCGCGCGAACTCGCTCTCCTGGTTGAAAAGCGCCTCGAACACCGCCTTGGTGTTGTTCACGGTGAGGCCGATGCCGATTGACATCAAGAACGGGAGATACTTCGCGCGTGTGATCCAGTCGTCGTGCAGCTCGCGCTGGCAGACCATGTAGAAGTTCGCCACCGACGCCGTCGCCGCGAAGAACAGCGGCACGTCGATGAGCAGCATCTCGTACCACCCCATGTTGTAGCGGATGACCATCGACGGCGCCATCAGCACCGAGAGCACGCACATCAGCGGATAGTTGAAGTTCGCCGTCAGATGGAAGAACGCCTCCGTCTTCACCCTGAGCGGCAGGTTCGACCGCAGAATGCGCGGGAGCAACTTGCGGCATGTCTGGATCGAGCCCTTCGCCCACCGGTGCTGCTGCGACTTGAACGCGTTCATTTCGACCGGGACTTCGGCTGGCGCAATCAGTCCGGGCAGAAAGATGAACTGCCAGCCGCGCAGCTGCGCGCGGTAGCTGAGGTCGAGATCCTCGGTGAGCGTATCGTGCTGCCACCCGCCCGCATCACCGATCGCCTCGCGGCGCCAGATGCCGGCGGTGCCGTTGAAATTGAAGAACATGCCCGAGCGGTTGCGGGCGCCGTGCTCGAGCACGAAATGCGCATCGAGCAGGATCGACTGCACTTTCGTGAGCAGCGAGTATTCGGAGTTGATGTGCCCCCAGCGCGCCTGGACCATCGCGATCTTCGGATCCCCGAAGAACGGCACCGTGCGGTGCAGAAAGTCGGCCGTCGGGATGAAGTCGGCGTCGAAGATCGCGATGAACTCGCCCTTCGCCGCCTTGAGTCCCGCCTCGAGCGCGCCCGCCTTGTAGCCTGTACGATCGCTGCGGTGGATGTACTTGATGTCGATCCCCTGCGCCGCGTTGCGGCGGACCGCGCGTTCGGCCACGCTGGTCGTCTCGTCGGTCGAGTCGTCGAGCACCTGGATCTCGAGCAGCTCACGCGGATAGTCAATCTCGCAGACGGCGTCAATCAGCCTGTCGGCGACGTACATCTCGTTGTAGATGGGGAGCTGGATCGTGACAACCGGCAGTGTGTCGAGCGGCACGCCCGGGACAGGCACCTTGTCCTTGTTCTTCATGTACAGATAGACCAGGTAATACCGGTGCCATCCGTACACGGCCAGAATGACGAGGACGAAGAAGTAGGTCGCGAGAATGAGGGTTTCGCCGAGACTCATAGAGTGGAAGGGCCCGCTGTAGACACCGTTGAATAATTATACGGATACCGTCCCCTTCGGGAAAGCGACCAAAACGTAGACATGAACAGCTTAGAGCTACAAAAATTGCTTGAGTCGGTTCGCACCGGTCGAGTCGATCCGGCGGCGGCATCCGAGCAAATCACCGCAGCGATGCGCGCCGCGCCGTTCGAGGATCTCGGCTTCGCGCGTGTCGACACGCACCGGGAACTCCGCCAGGGGTTTCCCGAAGTGATCCTCGGCATAGGCAAAACGCCCGCCCAAATCGCTGCGATCGCGTCGCGTATCGTGGCGCGAGGCCAGGCACTGCTCGTGACGCGTGCTGAGCCGGAGGCCTACGAGGCGGTGCGCGCGGTCGCGCCCGCAGCGATCTATCACGCCGAGGCGCGGGCGATTACGTTGCCCCAGGGCGAGATTCCGCGAGGGCACGGCACCATCCTCATCGCATGTGCCGGAACGTCAGATCTCCATGTAGCGGAAGAGGCGGCGGTCACCGCGGAGCTGATGGGCAATACGATCGACCGTCTCTACGATGTCGGTGTCGCTGGCATTCATCGTCTGCTGAGCGAGCAGAACCGAATCCAGAACGCCCGTGTTGTGATCGTTGTCGCCGGCATGGAAGGTGCGTTGCCGAGCGTGGTCGCCGGACTCGTGAAGGTGCCGGTCATTGCGGTCCCGACAAGCGTTGGATACGGCGCAAGCTTTGGCGGCGTTGCGGCGCTGCTCGGCATGCTCAACAGCTGCGCTAACGGCATCGCCACCGTGAACATCGATAACGGATTCGGTGGCGCCGCGATGGCCAGCTTGATCAATCATCTGTAAACTCGAACCAGCGGACCCCCTGAACGCCTTGAACCCTTCGAACCGTCTGAACCTTTGGAACAGGACCTTCTGAACGATCTGAACCCCCGAACCCTCTGAACCAATGAATGCATCGGCATTGCGGGCACTGGAGTTCGACCGCATTGTCTCGGTCGTTGCCGGCCTCGCGGTAACGCCTACCGGGCAGGATCGACTGGCGGAGCTGCAGCCGCTGACGAACGCTGGCGCCGTTGTCGCGACGCAAAAGGCCACCAGCGAAGGAACGAGATTCCTCGCCGACCATCCGGGCTTTCCGCTTCGGGCGCCGTCAGACCTCGACGCCATCCTTGACGCGCTCGGCGTTGACGGACGCGCGCTCGAATCGCTGCGGCTGCTTGGCCTGGCCGACTACCTTGAATCGATCGAGCACTCGCGAGCCGCCATCAGGAACGCGTCCGGCACCTTTTCGATCCTCGGAGGGCTGGTTGAGCGCATCGCCTCCTTCAAGGGCGAGATCGCGGACGTCCGGCACAAGATCGATCCGTCGGGCGAGGTCGCCGATCATGCGAGCCCGGCGCTTGCCGCGACCCGCGATCGCCTGCGCCGCCAGCGCGCGAAACTCCGGACGACGCTCGAATCGTTCGTGCGCGGACGCGAGACGTCAAAGTACCTGCAGGAACAGGTCGTCACGGATCGCAACGGCCGCTACGTGCTGGTTGTCAGGTCCGAGCATCGCTCCGCCATCCCTGGCATCATCCACGGCGCATCCGCCAGCGGCGCGAGCCTGTTTCTCGAGCCGTTGACCACGGTCGAGATCAACAACGATATCGTCGCGCTCGAAGAGCAGGAGGCCGAAGAGGTCCGCCGCATCCTGCTGGCGCTGACCGACAATTTCCGTGCGCGACCGGACGATCTACAGAGGACCATCGACGTCGCAACGGAGCTGGATGTCATCCAGGCCCGCGCACGATTCGCCCAGATCGTGGACGGCGCCGAGCCGATGATCTCGAGCGATGGCGCCTTCGAGCTGCGCGGAGCGCGGCACCCACTTCTGATGCGCAAGGTCAACGAGCGGCTCGACTCGGGACTCGGGATTCGGGATTCGGGATTCGAGAACAACCGGATCCCGGATCCCGGATCCCGGAAGCTCCGGTCCCGGTCGACATCCTCTTGATTCCGCCCACGCGTGTGCTTCTCATCACCGGCCCGAACACCGGCGGCAAGACTGTCGCGCTCAAGACAGCCGGCCTTCTCGCGGTCATGGCGCAGGCTGGACTGCACATCCCTGCGGAAACCGGATCGCGATTGCCGGTGTTCCAATCGCTGTTCGCCGACATCGGCGACGAGCAATCGATTTCGGCGAGCCTGAGCACGTTCTCGGCGCACATCACGAACGTCGTCTCGATGGACCGGAACCTCGTCCTGCCGGCGCTCGTGCTGCTCGACGAAGTGGGCGCGGGCACGGATCCCGTCGAAGGCGGCGCGCTCGGGATCGCGGTGATAGACCATTTCCGCACGCGCGGAGCGCACCTGGTCGCGACGACGCATTACGACGCGCTGAAGTCGTACGCGTCGACGACCGATGGCGTCACCAGCGCGGCGTTCGGCTTCAACCCCCAGTCGTTCGCGCCAACCTACCGGCTGATCTACGGGTCGCCCGGCCGCAGTCTCGCGATCGAGATCGCCGCTCGACTCGGGATGCCGCCCTCCGTGATTGCGTCGGCACGCGACAATCTTACGGAAGAGCAGAAGCAGCTCGCGGACCACCTGGCGCGGGTCGACAACGATCTCCGCGCGCTCGAGCAGGAACGGAAGGAACTATCGCAGCAGCGGGCCACAGTAGCGGAGTCCGAGAGGAAGCTGCGCGGCCGCGAAGAATCAGTTCAGGAGCGCGAGGAGACGTTCCGCCGGAAGCTCGATACCAGGCTTGACGCGCAGTTGCGTGAGGCGCGCCGCGAGATCGACAAGGTCATCGAAGAGCTGAAGACACGCGCGCCACGCCTGGTGAACACAGGGCAAACCGGCACGACGCGATCGGAGGCGCGAGCGGCGGTCGAGAACATTCTCGCCAAAGCGGTGGGCGAGATCGGCGAAAGGCCGGCTTCCGACTTCGCGCTCCGCGCTTCGTCGGACAAGAAAGCCGGCGCCGCGACCGGCCCCATCGAGGCGGGCGCTCGCGTCATGGTCGGCGGGCTCGGACTCGAAGGGACGGTCATCGAGCTCCACGGCAAGCAGGCCGAGGTCGATGTGCGCGGGAAGCGGCTGCGCGCCGCTGTTCGCGATCTGCGGGTGATTGACGGCCCTCCGCCCGCGGCACGGGTCAACGTGCACGTCGACCTTCAGCCGCGGGAGGGCTTGCTGTCCGAGTTGAATGTCATCGGTTCCACCGTCGACGAGGCGCTCACCCGCCTTGAAAAATTTCTCGACGAGTCAACCGTGACGGATCAGCATACGATCCGGGTCATTCACGGCCACGGCACCGGACAGCTTCGCCGCGCGATCGGCGAGTTCCTGAAGAATCATCCGCTTGTCGCGAGTTACCAGCTGGCGCCGCAGGATCAAGGCGGAGGCGGGGCTACGATAGTCGAGTTGAAGGACTGAAATGCAAAATTCAAAATGCAAAATGCAAACAGTACGAGGTGTCGAGCCACGTCGTGTTTGCATTTTGCATTTTGCATTTTGAATTACGCCAATGGGCCTATTCCCGCAGCAGTTCATCGACGACCTGAAACATCACGCGGACATCGTCGTCGTAATCCAGGACTACGTGTCGCTGAAGAAGACGGGCGCAACCTACAAGGGTCTCTGTCCGTTCCACGGCGAGAAGACGCCGTCGTTCCACGTGACCCGCGACAAAGGCTTCTTTCACTGTTTCGGCTGCAACGTCGGCGGGGACGTGTTCAAGTTCCTCGAGCTGCACGAGAAGATCGGGTTTGCCGACGCCGTGAAGCTGCTCGCGCAGCGCTTCGGCATGTCGCTGCCCGAGATGGAGCAGACCGACGACCAGCGCGCCAACGCCGCCGAACGCGAGACGCTGCTCAAGGTGCACGAGTCCGCGGCCGCGTGGTTCCAGCAACAGCTTGCCTCGAACGCCGGCGCGCGGGTCCGGCGGCAGATCGCCGAGCGCGGCGTCACCGACGACACGCGACAGGTGATGGGCCTTGGGTTCGCGCCGCCCGGCCGTGAGGGACTGAAAGCGGCGCTGATCAAGGAAGGGTTTTCGCAGGCGCTGCTTGTCCGCGCCGGCCTTCTCGTTCAACGAGACGATGGCTCGGTGATCGATCGGTTCCGTAACCGGTTGATGATTCCGATCTGCAGAGACACCGGGTCCGTGATCGCCTTCGGCGGGCGCGCCGTCGACGCCGACCAGCAGCCGAAATACCTCAATTCGCCGGAGACGCCGATCTACTCGAAGGGCCGCACGCTATACGGGCTGCA
Organism: Vicinamibacterales bacterium; assembly: GCA_036802945.1. Classification (GTDB taxonomy): domain Bacteria; phylum Acidobacteriota; class Vicinamibacteria; order Vicinamibacterales; family UBA2999; genus Gp6-AA40. Next base: position 773 of record DAIRVG010000249.1, on the reverse strand, counting down.
TCTCAGCAAGAACGCCATCCGAAACGGCAAGTTTGCCGTGCTCGTCGAGGGCTACTTCGATTTCGCGCAGGTCTACCAGGCGGGGTTCCAGGCGGTTGTCGCGTCGTGCGGCACGGCGCTTACGCCTCAGCACTCTCAGCAGCTGCGACGATTCACGAGCAAGGTCGTGCTCAGTTTCGACCCGGACACCGCCGGCCAGGGCGCAACCGCCAAATCGTGTGAAATATTGGTGGCCGAGGGGTTTGACGTGAATGTCGCCATACTGCCACCGGGCGAGGACCCTGATACGTTTGTCAGGAGGCAGGGCCGCCAGGGATATCGTGAGCTCCTCGAGCAGTCCCGTCCGTACCTCGAATATCTCCTTGACCGGGTGGCTGCGGGCCACAATCTCAATACCGATGAAGGTCGCGTGAAGTTTCTGGGCGAAATGCTTCCAATTGCCGGGCGCATCCCGGACGCTTCAATGAGAGATCGGTTCGCAGACAGGCTGTCTTTCAAAGCGCGTGTCACTGACGAAGTCGTTCGTGCGGAAATCAGAAAAGCCGTGGTCCAGAAGCAGGCCTCACTGACAAAACGTGACGTTCCGAGCTTCGGGCACGTCACGAAGGCCGAAAAAGGGCTGATTTGGCTGCTGGTCCACCAACCGGAGGGGGCGCTCGGGGCGTTGGAGACCCTGGATGGCACGGATTTAGATGGGCTGGCGTCCCGAACGGTGCTGGATCTCGCGCACAAACTGAACGAAAATACTGAGTTCACTCCATCTGCGCTTCTCG
>DAIRVG010000248.1:0-6612 GCA_036802945.1 Vicinamibacterales bacterium | reverse complement strand
GCGGCGACCGGCGTTTTGCTGACGATCGCGCCATCGTGGCGGGCTTCGCGCGCTACAAGGACGAGCCGGTGATGATCGTGGGACATCACAAGGGCGGAGGCGGCGACACGAAACAGAAGATCTTCCGCAACTTCGGCTACGCGCGTCCCGAGGGCTACCGCAAAGCGATGCGCGCGATGAAGATGGCGGAGAAGTTCGGCCGAGCCGTGATTGCGTTCATCGATACGCCGGCGGCTTACCCTGGCGTCGAGTCTGAGGAGCGCGGCATCGCAGAGGCCATCGCCTACAACCTCCGCGAGATGGCCGCTCTCGACGTGCCAATCGTCGTCCTTGTGCACGGGGAAGGCGGGAGCGGCGGGGCGCTCGGGATTGCCATTGGCGATCGGATTCTGATGCACGAGTTCTCGATCTATAGCGTGATTCCGCCGGAGGGCTGCGCCGCCATTCTCTGGCGCGATTCGAGTCGCAAGGTGGAAGCCGCTGAAGCGCTGAAGCTGACGGCCCCGGATCTGCTCGGCCTCGGGATCATCGACGAGATTGTCCCTGAGCCGACTGGAGGTGCGCACACGAACCACGAGCTGGCGGCAGCGCTCCTCGACGCGGCGCTCGCACGCGCGCTGTCGGCCCTGCAGGCGATGGACCCGGCGTCGCGGATGGAGGCGCGGTACCAGAAGTTTCGCGCCATGGGCAGCGTGGGCATTCGCGGGAATGCTGAATGATGAATTGCGAATGCTGAATTCATTACGAACGCTGCAGTCGGCGGCTCATGCGGCATTCAGCATTCGCCATTCGCCATTGCCATGATCAATCGAATCTGGGAGTCGGTTCAGTGTGACGACGGGCACGCCGAGGTGCTCGCGCGCGAGCTTGGCGTCTCGCCTGTTACCGCGCGCCTGCTCTGCATTCGCGGCATGGGTGCGATCGAGGATGCGCGCCGGTTCCTGGCACCGCGGCTGGAAGATCTGCACGATCCGTTTGCGCTCGCGGATATGGCGACCGCCGTCGACCGCATCCTGACCGCCATTGCGGCGAAGGAGCGGATTGCCGTTCATGGTGACTACGACGTCGATGGCGTCACATCGACGGTCATTCTCCGCCGCGCCCTGGAGCTGCTTGGCGCCGATGTCGTCCACTTCATCCCCGAGCGCTTTCGGGACGGCTACGGTCTTCAGCCGGCGACGATCGATCGGCTACATGGAGACGGCATCCAACTGATCATCTCGGTGGATTGCGGCATCCGCGCGGATGAAGCGGCCTCCCGCGCGCGTGAGCTGGGAATCGATCTCATCATCACCGACCATCACGAGCCCGACGCGTCGCTGCCGAACGCGCTGGCGGTGATCAATCCGAAGCGCCACGACTGCACCTATCCGGACAAGAACCTTGCGGGTGTCGGCGTCGCCCTGAAGCTCGTGCAGGCGCTCTGTGGACGCACCGGCCACGCGAACTGGCTGTCCGCCTTCGTGAAGATTGCCGCGATCGGGACGCTTGCCGACGTCGTTCCGCTGACGGGGGAGAACCGCATCATTGCCAAGCTCGGGCTCGGCATGTTGTCGAAGGGCCCGCACAAGATTGGCCTTCGCGCGCTGCTCGATGTCTGTGGGCTGTCGGGGCGCGAGATCGACAGCTATCACATCGGGTTCGTCGTCGCTCCGCGGGTCAATGCCGCGGGACGCATGAGCACGCCCGATATCGCCGCCCGACTGCTCCTTGCATCGGACGAGGCGATGGGTGAGGAGGCTCGGGCCCTGGCCGAGCAACTCAACTCGGAAAATGTCCGGCGTCAACAGGAGGAGGCGGAAATCGTCGCGCAGGCGAGGAAGATCGTGGAGACCGACCTCGAGGTCGGCTCCCGCACGGTCATCGTCGTGGCCGGCGACGGCTGGCACCGCGGTGTCATCGGCATCGTCGCTTCCAAGCTGGTGGATGCGTTTCATCGACCCGCGATCGTCATCTCCATCGACGGCGACGTCGCGCACGGGTCGTGCCGCAGCATCCCGTCATTCAACATGCTTGGCGCCCTCGAATCGTGCGGCGAGCTGATGACGAAGTTCGGCGGTCACAAGCAGGCGGCCGGGCTGACGCTCGAGAGCGGCAGGATCCGCGAGCTGCGCGCCCGCGTCAACGAGTACGCCGACAGCCGCCTCGGGCCGGACGATCTCCGCCCGCGGCTCTGGATCGATGGTTCGCTGGCGTTCCGCTCGATCAACGAGCAGGTCATCTCCGAGCTGGCCACGCTGGCGCCGTTCGGTGCCGGCAATCCGTGTCCGATCTTCCGCACCAGCAATGTCGAGATCGTCGACGGTCCGCGGCGCCTCAAGGAGCGGCATCTCAAGATGGCGTTCAAGCAGGACGGCCGTGTGCTGCGTGGCATCGCGTGGCGCGCCTCCGAGCGCGAGAGCTTCGTCACCGAGCACCGCGCCGCCATCGATCTCGCGTTCTCACTCGAGCAGGACACATGGAATGGGGAGCGCTACCTGCAGCTCTCCGTCGCGGATTTCAGGGCTCCGGAGAGCTAGAGCTGTCGTTCACCCTTCCGAGTTCTCCCTTCTCTGTTCGCGTTCAATTTCATGTTCGGTGCTGGGTTCAGCCTTCTTTGTTCGTTGCTCGTTCCCACCCTTGCGATCGGGACGCACGCTCGATCGCCGTGTCGGAACAAACGCAAATGAGCGTCAATCGGCGCGAAGATGGCAGGTTCTTCGAATCTGCCCCGGAGGCGCGAACGCAGAACCTGCCAACATTGAACTCAGAACGCAGCACGAACCTGAAACTGAACACGAACCGAGAACAGAGAACGCAGAAGGGTGAACTGCTATCCTTAACCCAATGAGGTGGCAGAAGCGCGCCCGCGTCGTGGTGGCGATGGTTGGCATCGCCTCTGCGATTGCCATATATGCGGCGATGGGGGAGCGCACGAAGCAGACCGTGGCGCCGCCCCCGCAGCGAAGCGATCCGAACGCCATCGTCGAAAGCTCTGGCAACGTCCTCCAGCAGGTTCGCGGCAGCAGGCAGGATTACCTCATCGAAGCCGAGCGTCAGCTCACGTACGCAGGCGGCGCGACAAAGCTGATCGGCGTCAAGATCACCGTCCGCAATCGCGGTGGCCGTGACTACGTCGTGACCGGCCGCGAAGCGACTGCCGGCGAGAATCAGAAAGAGCTGCAGCTGTCCGGTGGCGTCACGCTTGCCGCCAGCGACGGCTTCATCGTCCATGCCGACACCGCGACGTTCAGCGAGGAAAGCGGATTGATGACAGCGCCGGGCGCGGTCACGTTCGAGCGCGATCGGATGATGGGCTCCGGCGTCGGCATGTCGTACGACAAGAACAACGACATCCTGATGCTCGCCGACCAGTCGCACGTCACGCTCAGGGACGAGCACGGCAACACCTCCATGGAGTTCACGTCTGGGAAGTCGACCTTCGCGCGCATGGAGCACACCCTGGCGCTCGAGGGGAACGTCCACGCGCTGAGAGGCGAGCAGGTGATCGACGCGACGCAGGGTGTTGCGCACTTGACCGAGGACGAACAGCACATCACCGATATTGAGCTGCGCGGCAATTCCCGCGTCGTTGGCGGCGGCGCCGGCGTGGAGTCGATGAGCGCGCGCGACATCGATCTCCATTACGCCGACGATGGCGAGACGCTCGAGCGCGTGTTTCTGCTTGGTGGCGGCGCCGTTGCGATGACCGGGCAGGGCGGATCCGCAGGACGCCAGATCATCGGGGACACGCTGGATATCGTGCTCGCGCCAGATGGATCGCTGACGAAATCGACAGGGAACGGCAACGTTCGGCTCGACCTTCCAGGCTCGCCCGAATCACCCGCCCGCAGTATTCGTGCGCGTACCCTCGACGCCGACGGCGCGGCGGGCAAGGGACTGACGGCGGCGAAGTTCACCGACAACGTGGAGTACCGCGAAGAGAGCGGCACGTCGTCCGCGGCCCGGGTTGCGACGTCGCGCACGCTCACGGTCGAGCTGACAGACGATGCCGTGAGCAATGCCGTCTTCACGGGTGCGGTGAAGTTCGAGGAGCAGGGCCTTCAGGCGGCGGCGGGCGAGGCGCGCTATGACCCGATGAAGGGCTCGCTCCGTTTGACCGGCATCGAAGCGGGAGCCGTCCCGCGCGTGAGCGACGACCAGGTGACGATTGTTGGGAACGCGATCGACGTGGGGTTGCAGGGACGCTTGATGAAGGCGACCGGCGGCGTAAAGACCACGCTTCGCGCGCGCACGGCGACCGGACGAGGCGGCACAGGTGGGGGAGACGCGACGAAGCTGCCGAGTCTCTTCAAGCAGGATCAGCCGGCGAACGTCAATGCTGACGCGCTCGACTACCAGGGCGCATCGGGCAAGGCGATCTATACCGGCAACGCGACGCTCTGGCAGGGCGAGACGACGATGCGCGCGGATCTCATCACGATTGATCAGACCACGGGCGACCTCGTTGCCACCGGTAACGCACGCTCCAGCATCACCCTTGATACAGGCGTATCGATCGCGCGCTCGGCGGAGATTCGCTATGCGGATGCCGCACACACGATTACGTACGGATCGGTCAAGAATGCGCTCGGCGTGGTCGCGATACAAGCGCAATTGGGCGGGCCGCAGGGCGATCTGCGTGCGGATCGCATCGAGGTGCTGCTCGCGGAGCAGGGCGGCCACGTCAATCGCCTCGAGGCGTACACGAACGTGAGTCTCAAGCTCGATGCGCGAACCGCCACCGGCGATCGGCTGACGTATTTCGCGGAGGATGAGCGTTACCTGATGTCGGGAGCCGGCGCGAAACCCGTCAAAGTCATCGAGATGTGCAAGGAAACGACGGGCAAAACGTTGACCTTCTTCAAATCGGCCGATAGGGTCATCGTGGACGGCAACGAGGAGATTCGCACGCAGACGAAGAACGGCGTCAGCCCCGCGTGTACCGCGACGCCGCGCTCCCGCTGATGTCCACACCCGCGTCCACGCTTCGCACAGAAGCACTCACGAAGTCCTACAGCGGGCGTACGGTCGTCCGGGGAGTGAGCCTGGACGTCAATTCCGGCGAGGTGGTCGGCCTGCTTGGCCCAAACGGCGCCGGAAAAACCACGACGTTCTACATGACGGTGGGATTGACGGTCCCTGATTCGGGACGCGTGTTCCTCAACGGGGAAGATGTCACGGACGATCCGATGTACGTCAGGGCGCGGAAGGGTATCGGCTATCTGCCGCAGGAGCCCTCGATCTTCCGCGGCCTCTCGGTCGAGAAGAACATTCTCGCCATTCTCGAGACGCTGGATCTGACCGCGGCGGAACGCCAGGAGCGCCTCCGGGGCCTTCTTGCGGAATTGCACCTGACACCGCTCGCGAAGGCGCCGGCCCACACGCTGTCGGGCGGTGAACGCCGGCGGGCGGAAATCACGCGCGCGCTCGTCATTTCCCCGCGTTTCATCCTGCTCGACGAACCGTTCGCCGGTATCGATCCGATTGCAGTGACCGATATCCAGAACATCATCTTTCACCTGAAAGAGCGGGGCATCGGCGTGTTGATCACCGATCACAACGTACGGGAGACTCTGCGCATTACCGATCGGGCATATATCGTGCACGACGGCGTGATATTTCGCAGCGGGACGCCGGATTTTCTCGCCGCGGACGACGAGGTGAAGCGCATTTACCTGGGCACGGATTTTCGATTGGACTAATTGGACTAAGATGGATTGCGTGGTGCTGGACCCAAAACTGAACCGCTGACGGCATGGCGATCTCGCAGAAACTCCACACAAAGCTCGTCCAGAAGCTGATTCTGACCCCGTCGCTTCAGCAGGCCATCAAACTGCTGCCGATGTCGACGCTCGAGTTGTCGGAGCTTCTCAACCAGGAGATGGTGGAGAACCCGATGCTCGAAGAAGTGCCGACTGAGGAGCTTCAGCCGGTCGAAGCCGCCCAGGAAAAGCAGGAAGAAAAACCTCCCCAGGAAAAAGGCGACACCTGGGACGATCAGGATTACGAATATTTCTTCGGTGACTACCTTGACGACGGGTACCGGCCGCGAACGCCGACCGAGGTCAAGGAGCTCCCCCCGATCGAGAACACCCTCTCCACGTCCGCATCGCTCTCCGACCATCTGCTGTGGCAGCTGTCGATGCAGACCGACGAGGCGGCGATCCGTGAAATCGGCGAAGCGATCATCGGCAACCTCAATGACGATGGCCAGCTCGTGGCCACGGTCGAGGAGCTGTCGGCGATGGGTCCGTGGCCGACTGAACAGGTCGAGCGGGCGCTCAAGCTGATTCAGGGCTTCGATCCCATCGGCATTGCGGCGCGCGACCTGCAGGAATGCCTGCTGCTGCAGCTTCGCCATCTTGGGATGGCCGGAACGCCGGCCGAGAAGATCGTGACCGAGCACATGCGGCTCCTGCAGAACCACCAGGTGCCGGAGCTGGCGCGGAAGCTCGGTCTCTCGATCGATGATCTCAAGCAGCACATCGAGCTGATTCGTCATCTCGATCCCAAGCCCGGCAGCCGGCTCAACCCCTCGCAGTCGCAATACGTCATCCCCGACGTTTACGTCGTCAAGGTCGAGGATCAGTACGTCGCGGTGCTGAACGAGGAAGGGCTGCCGCAGCTGCG
>DAIRVG010000247.1:0-6622 GCA_036802945.1 Vicinamibacterales bacterium | reverse complement strand
CGACCTGTCGATGGTGATGGAGGTGATGGAGTCGCTCGAGACGTCGCAAGTAGGCGACGCACGCGAGGTCGTGGCCGCGATGGTGTTGCCAGTGGTGCACGAGGGCGAAATAGTTGTATCCGGCATACAGCCCGAAGACCAGAAGAGCGGCGAGCCCGGCCGGAAGCACGAGCCCGAGCAGCCCCCAGACCGCCAGCGCCCCGGTCATGATGACGAAGAGTGGCGTGCTGATGAGCGCTCTGGGCTCTGCGTGGTGTTGCGCGTGACCGCGCCTCGCCATAGAGGGTGGGCCGTGCAGGACCCACCGATGAACGACGTACTCGACCAATCCAAAGGACATGAACCCCACGATGGCGACGCCGCCTGCCACGACCCAGGGACCGGAGAATCGATCGAGCCCGAGGGCCAGAAATACCAGCGCTGCGGCCAGATCGCTGAGTATCGCCACCCAGTAATTGGCAGAGCTGTAGACCATCCGATCCAAGGCGCCGAGCAGGATTCTTCCGGACTGAGTGGCCATCAGTTCACCACTCTATACCCCTTCGGCCACGCACCCTTCGCACGCGGTCGGATCATCGCCTTCAGTCCGCGAACCCCGTAAGAGTTCGACGGACCGCTGAACAGGCGGTCAAGGTACAAAACAGGTAAAGCGGACTCGATCTCCGAGGTGTGTGAAACGCGTCAAGCACCATGAAATTGCGCGCATCATCGCGCGCGATCCACAACCGCCCCAGGGTCCTCAGCCCCACGTCGTGCGGAACCGCGTTGAGCGGCTGGCGGCTCGGACAGCGCTGAAGATTTCTGACGTGTCGACGATGAGCGAGGAAAGACTGGTGGCGCGGATCGAGGAGCTCGTGGTGAAAGGTGGCGGCGCCAAGTCAGTGCGAGAGCAATGTGGAATCTGTGCGGCACGCTGGCAGGTATGTGAGGAGTCTAGGGCGAGTCTTCTAAGTCGACGTGCGATTGGGAGGGCAGTGATGCGCGGAGGTTTGACTGCGGTGCAATCTCGCGTGGCCCGGCGAGAGGGCGTTAAGCTGGTGAGGTGAACCGCTCGCCGCTCAAGGGCGTCGGCACCGGTCTGGTAGCGGTCATGCTGCTGGCCAGTGCGTCCGGCTTGGTGCCGCAGCGCGCCGAACTGGATCTGACGGTCGAGGCACCGGCGTCACTGGCTCCGGTGGCCGATCGTGTGCGCCACGTCGATCGACAGCAACTCGCGGGAGCGCTCGCGCGCGCGGGACTCAACATTCCGCCACAGATCCGCGTCACGCTTATTGCGGAAGACGACCCGCGCGCACGCGCCACTCCCGTGTGGATCGTGGGCTTGGCGTCCGGCTCTCATGACATCGCCATCTTCCCTGCGCGCATCGGCTCGTATCCGTACGACTCGCTGGAGTCGGTCGTCTGGCACGAGGCCGTGCACCTTGCGCTCTCGGCCCAGGCTGGCGACCGACCACTGCCGCGGTGGTTCCACGAGGGCGTGGCGATGTCGGTTGAAAAAGGATGGGACATCACGAGTCAGGTGCAGTTGTTGCTCGCGGCCGGCGGTAATCCCGGCCTCGCGGACCTCGAGCGTCTGTTCAACTCCGAGACGCAACCGGAGACCGCCAGCGCGTACCTCCTTGCGGCTGCGGTCGTGTCGGACCTCCGGCAACGTCATGGCGCGGCGGCGCCGGGGGCGATCGTCGACCACGTTGCGCGTGGCGCGGTCTTTGGGGAGGCGTTCGCGCTGGAGACCGGCGACACGCCAGACGAGGCCGCCGCCCGCGCGTGGCAGATCTACCGGCGCTGGACAAGTTGGATTCCGGTCGTGGCCAGCGCCTCGTCGCTCTGGATCGGCATTCTGGCGCTGGCGGTTCTCGCCTTTCTGGCAACACTACGGAAACGATCGCGGCGCCGACGTCAGTGGGACCAGGAGGAGGTGCACTGACTTGCCGGAGTGGCCTGAGCATCAGATCGGGACCGCCAAACCCGGGCCAGGTGTGTAACGATGTCGAGCCCCAGTGGTAACCTCGTTCTATTACTCCTACTCCCTACGATGCTACTGTCAAGTTGAGGCAGGGGCTGGCAAAGTAGGCCGATGACGAGCCCTGCCGCTAGCTACCACGGCTACCGATTCCCGCCGGAAATCATCAGTCATGCGGTCCGGCTGTACCACCGTTTCTGTTTGAGCTTCCGCGATACCGAAGATCTCCTCGTCACGCACGATCCTCGTCACTTGACAGTGCCGCTCGACCTTCGGATCGTGGTTTGATCCTTGCTGACGAGGCAAATCTCATGAAATGGTCAATCAGAATCGGCACATTCGCCGGAATCGGCGTTTACGTTCATGCAACCTTCCTGATATTGATCGCGTGGGTCGCCCTCGCGCACTGGCAGACGGGTCACAGCGTGGCGGTGGCCGCGGCCGGTGTCGGGTTCATCCTGGCGCTGTTCGCCTGTGTTGTCCTGCACGAGTTCGGGCATGCCCTGACGGCACGACGATTCGGCATCAAGACGCGCGACATCACGTTACTGCCCATCGGCGGGCTCGCCCGGCTCGAGAGGATGCCCGACGACCCGAGGCAGGAGCTGTGGGTGGCGCTGGCGGGTCCCGCAGTGAACGTCGTGATCGCTGCTGGGCTGTTCGCGGTCTTGCGGAGCACCGGCACCCTGGCGCCTGTCGTTACGCTCACGCCGACTGGCGGCTCGTTCCTCGAACGGCTCATGATCCTCAACGTATTCCTGGCTGTCTTCAACATGCTGCCTGCCTTTCCGATGGATGGGGGAAGGGTGCTGCGGGCGCTGCTGGCGACCCGCATGGAATACACGCGAGCGACGCACGCTGCCGCCACCATCGGCCAGGGGATGGCGTTATTCTTCGGGTTGGTGGGGCTGTTCACAAACCCGTTTCTGATCTTCATCGCCTTGTTCGTCTGGATCGGCGCCGGCCAGGAAGCCGCGATGACGCAGATGAAAGCGGCGCTTGGCGGCATTCCGCTGGAGCGGGCCATGATCACGGAATTTCGGACGCTCTCAGTGCAGGACTCGCTTACAAGCGCCGTGGACCTGTTGTTGTCCGGAGCCCAGCAGGATTTTCCCGTCATGGACGGTCGCACGGTGGTGGGCGTCCTGACCCGCGCGGATCTGCTGAGGGCGCTGGCGCGCCAGGACCAGCGGTCACTTGTGGCGGAAGTGATGAGGCGTGATTTCCACTTCGCCGATGCGGGGGACATGATGGAGGTGGCGCTTCAGCGCCTGCAGGGCGGCGACTGCCAGACCATCCCGGTCCTCCGCCGCGGGGATCTGGTCGGCCTGCTCACGATGGACAACGTGGGCGAATTCCTGGGCGTCCAGGCGGCGGTTCAAGGACGAATCAAGCTGAGAACGGCGAAGGGTGTTGCGTGATGCGGCCTGGCGCGCACAACAGCGACTGGGATGCCTCGCTGAGCGACGAACGGCCCGAACGTGGTCGCATCGCCTCCGTGACATTTCTCACACGCGACATTGTTGCGGCTGTGGAACGAGTGGTCCCAATAGGAGGGCAGTTGGCGGCAGGAGCTCCAGGGTTCGCGAAGTGACAGTCAGCGCGGCATTGTCAACTTGATGCGACCGCGGGCATAGTAGCTGGATGCCCGACGATGTCGCGCACTATCCACGCTACCGGTTCCCGCCAGCGATCATCAGCCACGCCGTCTGGCTCTACTACCGCTTTACTCTGAGTTTCCACGACGTCGAAGACCTCCTCGCGCACCGTGGCATCACCGTCTCGTACGAATCCATCCGGCACTGGTGCGAAACGTTTGGCCTCGCGTACGCGCGGCAGCTCCGGCATCGAGCGGGTCCCGTCGGCGACATGTGGCATCTCGATGAACTCTTCGTGACCATTTGCGAGGGAGGACCGTGGAGATATGGTGGAGACGGCCGACGACTCAGCGGTGGAAGTCGTTGGGAGCGCTTGGGATCGCCACACTTGGCGGCGGGAACTGGACCTACCGTAGGCAAACCCATAAATCATTAATACGAAATGACTTATGGGCAGAAATGGTGGAGGCGGCGGGAGTCGGTCTGCCCGTTCCTTCGAATTCTCGAGCAATTTGAATAAAACGAAGCGCCACATCGGCGAGATTCGCCACAAAGCCGAGGTCCAGGTACAAAACAGGTACAGCGACGCCACAGTCCCAGGCCCACAAAGCCGTCGAGAAAATTACATCACTCAAGAAGTTCGAGGAACCGCGCAATTTGGGTAGGTGTCTCCGTAGAGATTTAGCTTCACGTCAGGGAGGACTACAACACTCCCCTGAGCAGGTCCGGATCCGCCTGGTAGTCTGAGGAGTGCTTGAGGAACTCGAGCGTCGAAAATCACTCAAGCTCTTCCGACCTGACACGGATGACTTACTGCTGCATGGACTGCACGTCGGACTCCCCCGACACTCTTCGGACAACTCAGCCGACTCATCGATCGACGTGACTAGCGTCATCGATGTCAATCTCATGCGTGATCGGCAGCACCGATCATCGCGGTAAGTGCCTCACGCATCATCGCGTACGTCGATCACGTTCGATTCGCTTGTCTGCGCGTTGACTCTCGCGGCGAACATTTGTCTGCGCGATCGCGATCAACGCACGTAACTGATCTCTCGTACAGCGCGACAGTTCAACGCACATCTGTGGTCTTGTTTCTGCAGGACTGATTGTGACGACGACCAGCCAGCTTGAACTTGGTTGTCGGTTAGAGCGGTTCTTGTGTTATCAGCACGCGGGCGTCCCGTTCTTCCACATCAACGACGCGACTGACGGTAAAGAACGTTGGCCGGTCTCTTTCGAATCAGTTGAGCTTAGGGGTTCCAGCCGTCATCGCGTCCTGCGGGCGTTCATTCTTGCAGCGACGCGAGCGACGGCGTTTCCAAGGAGGACGTATGAGAGGCGAAGCATTGCGACACCTTGGTCTTGGTATCCTGTCAACATCGACGATTGCCATAATGCTTGCGCTTCCTGTGAGCGCATCGGCTTCTGTAATCACTATTCAATCCATCAGCGGGCCTGATGCCGCCTCGATTCAGGCGATCGTCGATCTATTCAGAACGAACGTGAGCTCAGGTGGCGTGAACAACGGCAATACGGTCGGTTCACTTTCCAATGGCCGACGTGAGGTCAATTGGGACGGCGGGGGCGTCGCCGCGGTCGCGACTCTGTTTGCCAGCCCAATGAACACGTTCAATGCTGGCGGCACCACGCGCGGGTTGGTGTCGACAACCTCCGGCACGGGGTTCGAGATCAGCGGTCAGCCATCACCCGAATTCGGTGAGATCAACGCCACGTATCCGGGGATTTTTCAAACCTTCAGCGCGCCGCGGCTTTTCAGTCCGCTCGGAAGCAACGTCATGGATGCTACCTTTTTCGTGCCCGGCACGAGCACCCCGGCATCCGTCTTCGGCTTCGGTGCTGTGTTCACGGATGTCGATCTCCCGAACACCTCGAGTCTGGAATTCTTCGATCTGTCAAATCAGTCCCTTGGGACATTCTTCGTTCCGACCTTCAACAATGGACTCTCGTTTCTCGGCGTGACGTTCACCGATGCGATTGGAAGGGTCCGTATCACGACCGGAAACACCGCGTTGGGCCCGAACGACGGCGGCGCCACGGACGTGGTCGCCCTCGACGACTTTATTTACAGCGAGCCTCAAACCGTGGTTCCTGAGCCCGCGACCCTCACACTCCTGGGGACGGGCGTGGCGGCAATGGTCGTGCGAGCTCGCCGGCGCCGTATCAACCGAGGCTGACAGGCGAATCGCAGGGGGCGAGCTTGGTAACCGTTGCGTTTCTGCGGCAGAGTAGAGGGGCCCTGTTTACGAATAAATGACGGCGCAGACTGCTGCGTGACGCCGCCGAGCGGCGTTGGTGCATGAATCGGAGCTGGCCCGCAATGATCCCAGCGGTACTGTCAAGTTGAGGCAGGGGCTGGCAGAGTAGGCCGATGACGAGCCCTCCCGACAGCTACCACGGCTACCGATTCCCGCCGGAAATCATCAGTCATGCCGTCTGGCTGTACCACCGTTTCTGTTTGAGCTTCCGCGATACCGAAGATCTCCTCGCTCAGCGGGGCATCACTGTGTCCTACGAGGCGATTCGGCAGTGGTGTCAGAGGTTCGGTCCTGCGTACGCTCGTATCCTGCGGCACCGGCAGGGACGCCTGGGCGACACGTGGCACCTGGACGAACTGTTCGTGAACATCCACGGTCGCCTGCAGTATCTGTGGCGGGCCGTCGACCAGGACGGTGACGTGATCGACATCCTCGTTCAGCCAAGGCGCGATCGGCGCGCAGCCGAACGCTTCTTCCGGAAGTTATTGAAAGGGCAGGGCCGTGCGCCACGACGTCTGATCACAGACAAGCTTCGCAGCTACTCGGCCGCCCACCGCCGCGTGATGCCCTCTGTCGCGCACAGCACGACGCAGTACGAGAACAATCGAGCCGAAGTCTCTCATCAACCAACCCGCCAACGCGAGCGCCAGATGCGAAGGTTCAAATCCACGGCTCACGCGCAACGATTCTTGTCGGTCCACGGCATCGTTCGGAATCTCTTTGGCGTAGGCCGTCACCTGCTACAGGCTGCTCACCACCGTCTGTTAAGAACCCGTTCCTTC
>DAIRVG010000246.1:0-6661 GCA_036802945.1 Vicinamibacterales bacterium | reverse complement strand
GGGCCACGCTCGACAGCGGCGTGCTGCCTCGCTGGACGGGCTGGCTCGCCCACATCGCGGCGGCGTTGTGTCTGATCTCCGTGCCGGCGATGTTCACCGGTCCCATTGACGGGAAGGGGTTCTACAACCCAGGGGGTTGGGGGCCAGCCATCGTCGCGAATTTCCCCCCGCTGATCTGGTTCCTGGTCGTCGGGGTCGTCCTGATCCGCAGCGCTCGCGCAAACGCGAACACTCCGGTCGTTGCGCAGCAGCCCCGCCGGCCGGCCTGATCGATCTTCGAGAAGCGACAGCTTGTCGTCGTCGCCCCAGTAATCGACGGCAGTATCACGCAGCCATCCGCGCGAAAGGACCGAAAGACAACGCCGGCAGCGATGCTGCCACGAAGCGGAGACGAGAGCGCCTCTTGCTCGGGGGAGTGTGGCCTCCACCTCCAGTAACACGCGGTCGGTCCAGAGTGGTGGCACAGTATGGGGATGACGCCCGAGTTTCAGGAGTCCCGCTCAACGAGTCCCTTTCACGAATTCTTTCGAACGGAAGCGGCGGGAGGTGCGTTGCTTGTCGCCTGCGCGTGCGCCGCGCTCATCGTTGCCAATTCTGGGTCGGCTGATAGTTACCGCCGCTTGTTGGCGACGACCATCTCCATTGCCGGGGAGGGTCGTGGGCTTTCGCTCACCGTTCATCAGTGGATCAACGATGGGCTTATGGCGCTCTTCTTCCTCCTTGTGGGGCTGGAAATCAAACGCGAGGCCCTTGCGGGTGAACTGGTATCCCCGCGCCAAGCGGCGCTCCCGATCGCCGGGGCGATCGGCGGAATGGTCGTCCCGGCTTTTATCTACTTCATGACGAACGGCGGAGGGATAGAGTCGCGTGGGTGGGCGATTCCCGTGGCGACCGACATCGCCTTCGCGCTCGGTGTACTGGCACTCGTCGCGCCCGGAGCCCCAAGTGGACTCAAGATCTTCCTGGCGGCCTTGGCCATCGTGGATGACATGGGGGCGGTGTTGGTCATCGCGCTCTTCTACACGGGCGCCATCACGTGGGGCGCTCTGGGGATGGCGGGGCTCATCCTGTTGTTGCTCATCGCGCTGAACGTTCTTCGCATACGACGTCTGACTCCCTATCTGGTCCTCGGTCTGGGGCTCTGGTTCTTTGTCCACGAGTCCGGGGTGCACGCCACGATCGCCGGCGTGCTGCTCGCCTTTGCGATTCCCACCCGTACGCGCATCAACGCGACGGAGTTCTCTGCTAAGGCGCGAGGCTTGTTGGACCACTTCGATCGCACGGAGACTGGCGATTTGCTCGTGCTGACCAGCAAAGGCCAGCAGGAGGCGATCATCGGCCTCGAGCGAGCCAGTGAGCAGGTCACCGCCCCGCTCCTTCGCCTGGAACACGCGCTTCATGGATTCTCGGCCTTCGTGGTGATGCCGCTGTTTGCGTTTTCGAACGCGGGCGTCGGCTTGAGCGGATCGTCCGGGGGGACCGTGACTCTTGCTGTGATCTTGGGGCTGGCCATTGGAAAACCACTCGGGATCACTTGCGCCGCATTGGCCGCGGTTCGGTTGCGGTTGGCCTCGCTTCCAGACGGTGTCAGTTGGACGGCGTTGCACGGATGCGCCTGGCTAGGTGGCATCGGCTTCACGATGTCACTGTTCATTGCCACGCTCGCCTTTGACGGCACGAGCTTGCTCGACTCAGCCAAAGTCGGGATCCTGGCAGGGTCGATCGTGTCGGGCGTCGTCGGAGCCATGGTCGTGCGCCGCGGCACTCGTTCTGTGACGAGCCTTTGACAGCCGGCGCCCTTGGCGAGGACACTGAAGATCTCGTTGGCGGTGGAGTCCGCCCTGAACCGCCGTCATTGACGGCCAATGACTCCTGCGGGCAGCCGTGGGAGCGTGTACATCGCCGTGGCGCCTCGGAAAGGCGACACGGCATGGAACAATTCTTCTGGATCTGCGTCGCTGGTGCCGCTGGCACTGGTGCGCGTTATCTGATTGCGCTGTGGGCCGCGCCGCGGCTCGGTAGTACCTTCCCCCCTCATCGTCAACCTGTTCGGCTGTTTTGTCATCGCCGCCTTGATGCATGCGGCTTTGACACTCGGCTGGTCACCCACCGTGCGGGCAGCCGTCACGATCGGTTTCATCGGTGGCCTGACGACGTACTCCAGCTTCAACTACGAGACCATGCGTCTGTTTGAGGAGAGCGCTCCGGCGACAGTTCGCATCTTTCTTGGCGAGTCCGACAAGTGGCACCACACGCCTCTGGCCCGCGCAATCTTGGAGCGACTCCGAGCCGACGGCTTCGCGGGAGCGACGGTGGTGTGCGGCGTCGCGGGCTTTGGTGCGAGCAGCGTGATTCACGCCAGCTTGATTGAGTTGTCCACCGATCTACCCGTCGTGATTGAAGTCGTCGACGATCAAGCGCACATTGACCGATTGCTCCCGATCCTCGACGAGATGATCACTGGCGGTGCGCTCGTCACCATGGAACGCGTGAGAGTGTTGAAGTACGCGGCAGGCCAGAGGCACACGGCATCCAGGCCAGGCGTCGAGTAAAATGTTGGCACACAGATTTCAGACTGGCCGATGCGTTGTCCTATTGCATCCTCTCGGATCGAGCAGTGGGACGGATTACGCGATTCCACCATATCAGCTTGCCCGTGACGAACATCAGCGCGGGACCAATCCGAACACGGGCCCAAATCAGCTTGGTGGTCGAGTCGCAGAGCCCTCGACCGCACCCAGGGCCCTCGGAATCCGCGTGCTCAATACGTGTCTCTACCAGGGGTTTCTTGCGGCTCTGGCGGATCGTGAGGAAGCGGGAATCCGTTAAGTTCTTTGTTTTCAACAACCGGCAGTGGTGCGAATCCCACCCTCTCCGCCATCCTATAAATCATTCGCACATAATAGTTTGCGGCGTTGTGTCGCCCGTTCTTCGCCTTAGCGAAAAACTTGACACGTGTGGTACGCGAGCGCGCGAAGGCGATCTGCTGCGCTCGCAGCGGACCGCAGAAATTGGGGGGCGCGAGATCGCAGAGGCGTGGAAACGGGCCGTTGGGGAGAAGAGCTTCGTGGAAGTACCTCGCGGTGCCGCCAGGAGAATGTGAGTGATTATTTCGTTCCGATAGGGAAGGCAGACGCAATGGTGAGGCCGACGGCGAGTCCAAAGACTGATTTGACCCTACTGCATGGCACCACCCTGAGCCGCGCCAGGCAGATCGAGTCCGATTTCGCCTTTAGAAGAGTGGCAGGCAACGACGTGTGGTTCGTATTCCGCAGCAATCGGGACATTGCCGAGTTCTTCGCCCGAAGGAGGGCACGGCAAGAAGGAGGGCAGCCAGCGCTCTTGATTGCCGTCGTTGAAGACCTTGTGTTCCAGTCTCTGCGAACGTCTGGGGACGCTGCGTATGTGCCCTTCGATGAAGCTGACCACGAACTCCTCAGAGGCCGGAGGCAATGGGTGGTGACGTCCGCCGGCATCGAAAAGCTGAACGCACGCTGGATCGATATGTCGTACGAGGAGCTATCGAAGGTCACGTAGACCTCCGCAGCTGTGCTCACACTGATTCAGGCAGTCATTGTGCGGCGCCTCGGCTCGGCGCGCAGGGGCGTCGCCTTTTCCCCGGCGGGCCGGACCCAGCTCGTTGATGAACCGGGATGCCTAGACCTGACCACCGCCGACCCCGAGCCCCATCTGAAAAGCCTGCTGCACCGGAATGTGGGTCACGCTCAAAAGGATGAGAGTCTCGGTCGTGCGCGTCGGCGCGACGTAGGGACATGCAAACCTTCGCGATGAAGCGGCGCGTCATGCGCCTGCTTGAGAAGGGTTCGGTTCCCCTGGACCCGCGAGCACCGCAGCGGCGATTCGTCGCTTCCGGCAAAGTTGAGCGCGTGCCCACCAAGCCAGCGTTCCACGCCATTCGCATAGACTACGACAAACTCGACCGTATGCAGCGCAGCTCAGTTCTTGGCACGACGGTTACGCGTCCCTCATGGCGATCCGTTGGATCCCAGCGATTTACGGCCTGATCAACGTCTATTGTTCGAGCGAGGTGGGGTCCCTATCGCGTCGGTAGAGGCGCGATCGGCGTCATTAGTGCATTGAGCTCACGCCGCAGGACGGCGACCTCGTCGGCGCAATCCATGCCGTGAATGCGGAACTCGAGGTCGTCCGTCATGGTCAATGACTAAACGGGTGCGGAGTCCACAGCGCCATCGTGAAAAAGACGGCGGCAAAAATCGCCATGAGGATGAATACAACGGTTGACCAATCCCACCGATCGGAGCCCTTCCACTTGTCGTTGCTGTCGTGTCTCGTCACCACTCTTCTCCCAGGTTTGCCGGTGCGGCCGCAACGGACGGCGTGACGCTTCGGACGCCATCGAGCCCTATCACTGGGCCCTCCAACGATCTCCGAGGTCGTGCACGAACAAGTAAAAGGTCGGCAGCGCCAGCAGTGTGAAGAGCGTCGAGGTTATGAGCCCGCCAATCATGACGATGGCAAGCGGCCGTTCGATTTCCGTTCCGTGCATATTGAGAATCAACAGCGGCAGCAATCCTAAGATTGCCGTCGAGGCGGTCATGAGCTTGGGTCGAACGCGGCCGATGCTTGCCTCGCGCAACGCGTCGCGAAAGGGCCGTCCTTCAGTCACGAAGCTCCTGGTCTGGGCGACCAGCACGAGACTGTTTTGAACAGCGATCCCGAACAGACCGATCAACCCGACCAACGACGACACGTTCCACGTCTCTCCCGCGATGAGGAGCGCAACGATCCCTCCTACGAACGCACTGGGGATCGTGACGAGAATGACTCCGGTTTCTGCGAACGATCCGAGGGCCAGATACAGCAATCCAAATACGGCGATCAACGCCGCAACAATGGCGATGGTCAGTGACTGCGTCGCTCGTTCCTGTTGCTCCACCCGTCCGCCGACCTGGACGAAGTACCCGGTTGGCAGTTGAAGACCTGACGCAACCCGTTGCCGAACCTCGGTCGCCGCGCCTCCGAGGTCCCGCCCGGCGACACTTGCTTCGACAGCCACTCGGCGGTTTCCACCCTCGCGCCGAATCGTGCCCGGTGCCAGCACCTCCTCGACACGCGCTACCTGGTCGATCGAGATTCGCGTTCCGTCGTGCGCTTCAAGTCGCAGGTTGCGAATGGCGCCCACGCTATCGCGCGCCGAGTCATTGAGTCGCACGACCAAGTCGTACCGCCGCTGGCCGATCCAGACCTCCGACACCGCTTCGCCGACGAGGCCAATCCGCAATGCACGGACGACGTCCCCGGGTGTCAGGCCGCTACGCGCGACGGCGGATCGGTCGACGGAGACGCGCAGCTGTGGAAGCCCTGTGACCGCTTCGACGCGCAGATCTTCGATTCCGTCCACCGCAGACATCAATCGTTGGACCTGACCTCCGAGTCGGGCGAGTTCATCCAGATCGGGCCCGAAAATGCGGACCGACAGATCCGCAGGCGTGCCGCCCAATCCCTCGTCAATCCGCATTCCGAGCGGTGTCGTAAAAAGGATCGAGACACCCGGAACTGCCTGCAGTGCTTCGCGCATTTCAGATTCGAGCGCCGGAAGGCTGCTCGAGCGATCGGGTTTGAGCACGACGAGTACGTCCGATAAGACGTGCGGCATCGGGTCTTCCGTGCGCTCGGCACGCCCGGTCCGCCGCACAACGTCCTCGACATCGCCGAACTTGCGCAGGACGTCCTCGACGCGGTGATTGATCCGGTCGACTTCGTCCAGCGCGGTATCGGGAGGCATGACCGTTTGCAGAAGGAAGGCTCCTTCATCAAGCTGTGGCATGAAGTCCGACCCAACCAACAGAGCCAAGCCGATGGCCGGCACCGTAATCGCGATGGTCACAACCTGAACGACCCCCGCATGCCGCATGGCACGATCGAGCAACGGTGCGTACAGGCGCTTGACGCGTCTCACGATCCACACGTCCTCGTCGGCATCGCGTGCCGGTGACCGAAGCAGAATGGCGGCCGCCACAGGGACAAGCGTCAAAGCCAGTACCAGTGAGGCCGCGAGCGCAGCGACAACAGCGGCCGCCAGCGGACGGTACATGCGCCCTTCGATGCCCGTCATCGCGAACAGCGGAACGAAAACGGCCACCACGATCAATGTGGCGAAGAGAATGGGTCTGGCTACCTGTTGTGCCGCGCGGAGGGCGATTTCGCGACGAGATTCCTGTGGGCGCTGTTGCAGGTGATGGACGATATTTTCGGTGACGATGATCGCTGCGTCGACGAGCAGACCGACAGCGATCGCGAGGCCCCCCAAGGTCATCGTATTGATTCCGACGCCGCCAGCGCGCAGGAGAAGTCCGGACAACGCGAGGCTCAGCGGCAGGGTGAGTGTCACCAGCAGCGCCGCCCGCCAATTACCAAGAAGGACGAACAGCACGACGACGACGAGACCCGCGCCGATGAGAATTGCTCGACTGACGCCTCCAAGGGCACTCTGGACCAGGTCTGACTGGTCGTACACCATCCGGAGCGTGACCCCTTTAGGGAGTGAGGTGTTGATGTCCTGGAGTGCGGCGCGGACAGCTTCTGAAACGGTTACCGTGTCTGCGCCAAACTGCTTGACGACGCGACAGCTGACGACCTCACCCGCCAGCCGGTGGGCGATGCCGCGTCTGACGGCGGG
>DAIRVG010000245.1:0-6703 GCA_036802945.1 Vicinamibacterales bacterium | reverse complement strand
CGCGACTTTCCGAGACCTATCCGCGCGCGTTGTCGCGAACATTGCCGCCCGTGAGTGAAATCCGCTCGATCGGGTGCGTGGATAGCTTGACGACGCAGACGCAGTCTGTCGCGGCAAGGTCAGCCCCAGATAGTTCCGGAACCTCGGACGACATGCAGCCGTTTGGAGTGTTACCATCCCGGCATCGATCGGGGTCGTTCCACAACGAAATCGGAGGGCGATATGAGGCTGTTGCTCGCGGCGCTCATTCTGATGATGGGGACGATTCCGGCTGGGGCCCAGTGGCTGGATCGGCCTACTCCGGGCATTCCGCGCACTCAGGACGGCAAGCCGGATCTCACCGCACCGACACCGCGCGGGCCCGACGGCAAGCCCGATTTGACCGGAATCTGGAACGGGCCGGCTCCCGTCCCCCGTGCAGACCCCATCAACGCGCAGGCGTGGGTCAACGACGTCGTCCGTCAGCATCAGCAGGATTACTATAGGAGACGCCCCTTTTTCCAATGCCTGCCGAGCGGCCCTGAGGCCGAGAGATTTGGCGGGTGGAAGCGCATCCTCCAGACGCCGGCCACCCTAGCGATCCTGAACGACAACCTCACCTATCGCGTGATCCACATGGACGGCCGTGCGCTGGAGGCCGACCCCGCACCAAGCTGGATGGGGTACTCCGTGGGCCGCTGGGACGGCGACACGCTCGTCGTGGACAGTGTCGGCTTCAACGACAAGACATGGCTGAATGCCTCTGGTCAGCCGCATACGGAGGCGTTGCGTGTGACGGAGCGATACCGGCGCCCGGACGTCGGCCACCTGGAGGTGGAGGTGACCTTCACCGATCCGGCTGCGTACGCGAAGCCGTGGGGTTTTACGGCGAACATGGCGCTGGCGGCCGATACGGAATTGCTCGAGGCGGTCTGCGAACAGAGCAGCGAGCTCTGGACCGGCACTCTCTCGGATGCCGCGAACTCGGCGGTGACCGTTGCACCCGACGTGCTGGCGCGGTACGTCGGCGTCTACCGTGGGTTCTGGTTTGCAAACAGGCGCACCGTCGAAGTGTCGCTCTCCGGCGGCCAATTGATCGCCAAGATTGCCGACGGCACGATCGCCGGCGACGAGTCGCGGCCGCTGGTGCCGCAATCCCAGACGCTGTTTGAAGGCCTGGGACTGGGCTACCAGTTCATTGTCGACGACAAGGGCGTGGCAACCGACGTCGAGGAGATTCACGTATCGGGTCCCTGGCGGTTCCCGAGACAGCCGTAACGGCGGCGAACGTACGCGTTTCACTGCGGCGCACGACACCGCCATTTCGCATTGGGGCGTCCAGGTTGCGACGATCGACTGGCCCTCGCGTCCGACTATCTGGTGTATTTCCGCAGGTTGTTGGAATTCGCTTCCGCCCCGTAGATGTTGCCACGTGCGTCAGCGGCCACTCCTTCGGTCGTCGTGATGGGTTTCTCCTGCGGTCCGGGAACCGGGATGAGCATTTGAACTATCCCGTCGCGGGCGCTGCCGATCCGAATGCCCTTCTGGAAGCCGGGGTTCACCTTTGCGTCCGACTGAGAGTCGGCGACATAAAGGGTATCGTTGGCGTCGATGAAGGTGCCGCTCGGACGGCCAAACTGTTTCCACTCTTCGAGAAACTTCCCGTCCTGGTCGAAAATCTGAATGCGACTGTTACCGCGGTCGCCGACGAACAGCCGCCCTTTTGAATCCATGGCGATGGCATGCATGCCGCCGAACTCGCCGCGGCCCGTTCCCTTCTGCCCCCATGACTTGATGAACTTACCGTCGCGGGAAAACTTCATGATCCGCCCGTTCGTATCGGCGCCATGCCCGTCGGCGACGAAGATGTCGCCGTTCGGTGCGACGACGACAGCCGATGGATAGATGAAGGTGCCGGGCGCCTCCCCGCCAATGCCCGCTTTACCCAGCGTCAGCAGGACCTTTCCCTCCGGACTGAACTTGAACACCTGGTAGCCTTTTCCGCTCTTCCCTGGACCGTCGGTCGCCCAGATGTTCCCGTCCCTGTCCACGTGAAAACCATGAGGAAACGCGAACATTCCCGCCCCAAAGCTCTTCAACAGCTTCCCTGACGCGTCGAATTGCAGAATGGGCGCCAGTTTCGATCCTTCGCACGTGTCCCCGCCGCATCGCTCGAAAACCCAGACATTGCCGCTGCGGTCCACATCTACGCCGATCACGTTTCCGAACGTTCTTCCCTCCGGAAGCCTGCCCCAGTTCTCTCCAGGGCGATAGGGATTCGACTGGGCGGATACTTCCCTACCGGACATCGCTGCCACTGCAACGAGCACGACCGCCAGCGTGAGTCCGATTCGACCAGCCCGTGGCTTCATATGCCTCTCCTATCAGCTTGTGCCCGCCGAGAAATGCCAGATGCCATACCGCCGGAATCCGATCGAGGCGGTCATCGTGTGCGGGCCGAGCCGCGCGCAAGGGACAGCGCCATCGCAGATTCGAGGGCTCGTGCATTCTACAGGGGCGTCGGTCCAGCGGCTAGCCGTGTAACGGCCTCGGCGTACGGGTGCAAACACAAAAACCGTGTCGCGGCAGAACCGCTTTTTGGAGGCGCACTCCGCCTCGCGCTCTTCACCGTGTTGCCCGCAGGGTTCGTCGGCTACATACCAGCGCGCGTGGTACAGGCCCCTTTCCTCTCGGATGTCGTTCTGCTCGCCGGTGGGGGCGATCGCGTACATGGGCCTTGCCGTGATGGTGTTCGAGTATGGTCTGCGGCGGTATGCGTCTGCGAGCCGATTCACCACGTTCGGGTGAGACACGAAGCGGCCGCTAGGGGCCGGATCAGGAGTGTCGGCGGCATAACGTCCGATGTTCAGTAAACCCATGGCGACTACTCATTACTTAACGCTTCGTTCACTCGCGCTCCAATTCGGCCGACGTGAGAGCAACCTCTGGCCACGGGCTTATGATGTGACTCGTCCAATCGGATGGCCTGGAAGGGAAGCCTGGGTGCCCGTCAAAACCGGAGAGTCTGATGGCCTACAGCGGTGTTCGCGAGTTGATTATCGAGAATCGGCATACGGGCGAGCGGTTGGCGTTGCGGCGTGTAAAGCGGGGCGACGAAGTGTGGCTGGAACTGAAAGGTTCCCTCCCCGCACATCGGCAAGGGCCTCCTCTCCATATTCACGTCGCGGAGGATGAAGAAGGGGTCGTCAGATCCGGCACGCTGTCGGCTGTGCTCAATGGTCGCCGATTCACCGCAGGCTCGGGAGAGCGGGTGTCGCTCCCTCGTGGATCGACCCACCGGTGGTGGAACGACGGGAATGAACCGCTGGTGTTCGAAGGCTATGCGCGGCCCGCAGTGGACTTGGACCGATTTCTTCAAGCGATCTTCGAAGTCCTCAACGCAGGCTCGGCCGGCCGGCCTCCGCTCTTCTACATGGCCCATCTCCTCTTACGGCATCGTCATACGCAGACCTTAATGATCATGCCGCGGCCGATTCAAGCCGTGCTGTTTCGAGTGATCGTCGCCGTGGGCACGCTGCTTGGGCGCTACCGCGGGGAGGGCTGGCCCGGGTGTCCAACTCGTTGTGTTGGTGCGCCGTTCGCTGCCGAAGAAGTCACGTGAAGCGGCGTTCCAAGGCGCTGCTGATGAGAGTAATGGCACCGACTTGGGCGCTCGACGTTCTGATTGCCCGCACCCGTCACGCCGATCGGAGTAGATCTGAGACTCCAATGCCTGCGGTGCGTTCAATCTTGTCGTAGTCAACGTCGACGTGACGTCTCCTGTCGAAGCGACGTTCGTCGATGCTGTTTGAGATGAGTCGCGATAAACGCCGCAGGGACGACCGACCCGAAGCCCCGAGAACGTCGCCACTACGCGACTTATGAGGGGTGACGGCCCCGACAACCCCAATCCATTCAACACTCTTCGACGATTCCGGCCTTACGCCAGTTTCGCGTTATGCTGCAGCCTTCGCGGGGTCCGCCGAGATACGCTGGTCGATCTACAAGGGCGCTCCCGCGCTCTTACTGAGGGTCCGCGTGGCCCATATCTCCGGTCGTTCAGCTGCCTTCCCGCGACAGGCTGGGTAAGCCGTGAGGCAATCGTGAGTGTTCCAACCAGCGTACCACTCCACGGGATTCTACGACCCGGGACTGCGGGCCCATTCTCTCAAGCCACGACGTCGGCGGCGCGCGAGCGTGCCGTGTCGATCGACTGCCTGCGTGGGCTCGTCATGATCCTCATGGCCCTCGACCACACGAGGGCGTTCCTGAGCGCCGCTCGATTCGCTCCGCTCGATCTCGTCTACACGACGCCGGCGCTCTTCCTCACGCGCTGGGTAACGCATTTCTGCGCGCCCGTCTTCTTTCTCCTGGCGGGATTGGGCGCCTCTCTCTCGCTCGCGCGCGGGCGCACGGTGCCAGAGATCAGCCGCTTCTTCCTCACGCGTGGCCTCTGGCTCGTGCTGCTCGAACTGACAGTTGTCTCTGTCGGCTGGTACTTCACGTTCCGGGTCGTGCCGTGGACCGCCGGGGTGATCTGGGCGCTGGGCTGGTCGATGGTACTCATGGCGGCACTCGTGTGGTTACCGCTCCCGGCGATTGCCATCGTGGGTCTCGCGCTGATCGGGCTCCATAACGCCACGGACGCGGTGCCACCGGACGCGTTCGGCGCGCTTGATTGGCTGTGGCGCGTCCTGCACGTCCCCGATGTCATCGGCACGCCGATCGACCCATACGCGGAAACGCTGGTCCGAATCGACTACCCGATCGTTCCGTGGGTAGGCGTCATGGCGGTCGGTTCCATAGGTCCGCTCCTGCGGCAACCGTCCGCGCGCCGTCGCCGCGCCCTCGTGATACTTGGTGTCCTCACCATAGCCGCATTCCTCGCGCTCCGCTTCGGGAACGGCTACGGAGATCCCCAGCCTTGGTCGGCGCAGCCAAGTCGCATATATACGGCCCTCGCATTCCTACGCGTACGCAAGTACCCACCGTCGCTCGATTTCCTTCTGATGACGTTGGGCCCTGCCCTCGTTGCGCTCGCGTCCCTCGAGCGCGCACGCGGCCGACTTGTGACGGTCGTCGTTACCTTCGGCCGCGTACCCTTGTTCTTCTACGTCCTGCACATCTACGTCGCGCACGCCTTGGCTGTCGCAACGGCGTACGCGCAGGGCGGCACCGCGACGTTTCTCCTCTCGAACAGCGGCGTAACGCCCACGATCACCTACCCAGACTGGTACGGCCTTGGCCTGCCGGGGGTCTATGCGCTGTGGCTCGTGATCGTGGCGGCGCTGTACCCCGTGTGCCGTGCGTTTGCGGCGGTGAAAGCGCGTCGTCACGACTGGTGGCTAAGCTACCTTTAGGCTTTAGGCGCGCGCCGCTCAAGGTCTTGATACAGCCTCTAAACGCTTCGGCGTCACCCGGGAGTAATCGCGTCTGCAGTCCGGTTTTGCCTTTATACTCACGTCACTTTCGGCCCTTACTCCCGGCACCCGCCTCGGCTTATGAAAGTCATTGCGCCGATCGGTGGGTCTTCGCGAGTGTAGGTGGCCTGAAAGACGAGGCTCGTTGGCGAGGCCTGGTGAATCCGGCCTATTGTCACGACAAAAAATTGACAACGTCGCCGAAGATGGCCGGAGGACTCATCATGCGGACTTTCCTCTTGTGGCTTCTCGCATCCGTTTCGCTCGTCGCACAACAGCCGGCCGGCCGCGGCGCCGGTCCTGCCCCGACCTACAAGAACTTGAAGCTCCTTGCGGCAACCTCCGACGTCCAGTTCATCATGCGCAGCTTCAATGAAGCCCTGGGCGTGCAGTGCGTCTACTGTCATCTCGAGGGGGACTACGCTGCCGAGGGCAATCCCAAGAAAGACATGGCGCGCAAGATGATCAGCATGGGGCGCGTCATCGATACGAGCTTTCCGAGCGGCACCGGTGTGTTCCCGGACGGGTATCACGAAGTGGATTGCCTCACCTGCCATCGCGGAAGCGTGAAGCCGGAGACCGTGGCGCCAAAGAAGTACTACAACCGCGGCAACTCGCTTGGTGATGGGCCATTCCCTCAGAGGCCAGCCATCAGCTTGAAGGTCCTGCCTCCGGGCACTCCCGTGCACGGTCCTGATTCCCTCATGGGTGAATTCCGCGACGCCCTCAGTGTGGATTGCGCCTATTGCCATGGCGGCGACAAACCGCAGGAGATCGATGTCAACCCGCGCAAGGACGTCGCGCGCAAGATGATCATGCTCGTCCGCCAGATCAACGCGAACTTCCCAGGCACGGGCGTCTTCCCGGTGGGACCGCAGGTCGTGACCTGCTATACCTGCCACCGCGGCGACACGCACCCCGTGAGCCTGTCCAACAGGCGGTACGAGTTGCCAACGGCCAAGCCCTGATCCCTGCACGCACACCGTTTTCACTTCCACGTAGCCACGGAGACACGAAGACACGGAGGAAATTCTTGTTTTCGCTCCGTGGGCTCCGTGCCTCCGTGGCCCGTCGGTGTAAAGCGCCTCAGGTCGGCTGGGCTTCGACGATGCTCGCGCTGGTGGTGGTCGGAACCACCCGCGTCATCGTCAGACCTGCTCGTGCGAGCAACGATTCAAACTCCCGGGCGGTTCGCTCCTGGTTCGCCGGAGGCTCCTCCTAAGCCGACTTGAACTCTCGAGTCCAGGCATCATGAATACCGCGCAACAACGCGGGATACACCACCCAGCGCCGGAACGGATCGA
>DAIRVG010000244.1:1656-6738 GCA_036802945.1 Vicinamibacterales bacterium | reverse complement strand
TTCTCGCGTGTCACTTCTTTCGGTTTCTTGTCCGCGCGGAGGCCCTGGAATGACGGATGGCGGATCTTTCCGTCGCTGGTCCATTCGGTGAACACGACCTCGCACACCAATTGCGGCTTGACCCAGTGCGCATTGCGGCCAAGCGCCCCGGCCGGCGGGGGGGTGAATGGACACGTCGTCTGCTCCAGGCGATCCAGTCCCGCCCGCAGGTCCACCGCCACCTTATGCGTGAATCCAGTGCCGACTTTGCCGCTGAAAACCAGGCGATCCCCTTCGTAGTACCCGATGAGCAGCGCGCCCAGCCCTGCGCGCGCTCCTTCGGGGTCGGTGAAGCCGCCGATGACGAATTCCTGGCGCTGGACGCACTTGGTCTTCAGCCATCCGCCGTGTCGCCCGGCGCGGTACGGAAGGTCACGGCGTTTCGAGACGATGCCCTCGAGGTCGTGACGACACGCCTGGGCGAAGAAGGCATCACCGTCGCCCACCACGTGCTCAGAGAAGCGAATCCTTCCGGTCTTTCGCGAGCCGACGAGCTTCTTCAGCCGCGCTTTCCGCTCCTCGAGCGGCAGTGCAGCGATGCGCGGGCCGTCGAGCCGAAGAAGATCAAAGACGAAGTAGACAAGCGTGCCGCGGTTGGCGCTCGATGAGTTTTGCAGCGCCTGAAAACTGGTGCGGCCGTCCGGCAGCACGACCGCCACCTCGCCATCGATCAACGCATCATCTACGCCGAGCCGTGTCACCGCTTCCGCGATTTCGGGAAACGCCGTCGTCCAGTCGTTGCCGTTACGCGTGTACAGCGCGACTGCGCCTTTACGAACGCGGGCCCCGATGCGGTAGCCGTCGAATTTGATCTCATGAAACCACTCGTCGCCGGACGGTGGTTCCGCGACGAGTGTCGCCAGCTGCGGCTCGTAGTCGGAGTGCGCCATAGGAAGCATCGGCCGGCGCCACCGCGCGCGCAATCTCGAGCGCCACGCGCCGCCCGGCCGGGATGTCGGCGTGCACGTAAGTGCGGCCCGACACAGCGTAGCAGAGGCTCACCGCGCCGAACACGTTGGGACCAACATGTATGGGGACAACGAGCGCCGATCGACAGGCGAGACGCCGATGGAGATCAGCGACGCTGCCGCGAGGCGCCGGACGGGGATGGCTCTCGGGCAGAATGTGGGTGCGAATCAGGGGACGTCCAGTGCGCACGACCTGGGCGACGGTGCTCTGCAGGTCCGCGCGGCGGACGCGGTAGACCCGCTGAAGCGCGCGCACCAGTCGGTTGCCGTCCGGCTTGGCGTGTGCCGACGCGATGCCGACGATTGTCCGCCCGGCCACGACGAACACGACACAGAAGTCAGCCAGCGCTGGAACACTCTGCCTGACGATGTCCCGAATTGTTCGTCGTGCCCCTCGAGGTGCGGCGGTTGCAATCGGAGGAGCTGATCCAATTCGCTCGCCCATGATTAACCCCGGCCACAAGATGCAGCGAAACTTATGCAAGCGACATGCGCGTGTGTCACGCATGTTCGTCTCGCGCTACACTCGACCTTCATGTCGACCACACCACAGCCGGAAGTCTGGATGCGAGGACCAATCGACGGGATCGATCCGATGCTGATGCCCGTAGCGCACGCTCTCGTGCAGGTTCGCGAAGATTTGGAACAGCTCGTTTCGCAGGTACCTGTCGATCAGGTCTGGACGCGCCCTGGCGGCGCTGCGTCAGTCGGGTTCCATGTGCGCCATCTTGGCGGCGCTCTCGACCGTCTTTTTACGTACGCGCGCGGTGACATGCTCACCGACGCGCAGAAGACCGCTCTTCGCGCAGAGTCAGCAGCCGGTGATCCCCCCGCCGCTCTTGCCGATCTCGTCCACGAAACCAGCGCGACGATTGAGCGGGCGCTCGGGCAGCTCCGCCAAACGAATCGCGATCGGCTCCTCGATCACCGGGGCATCGGTCGGGCACAGCTGCCGTCGAACGTGCTCGGCCTGCTGTTCCACGCGGCAGAGCATTCGACGCGTCACGCCGGCCAGGCGATCACGACGGTCAAGATCCTTACGGCTGAATTGGCCAAGTGAGGAATTTACGCATTTGCGAATCGCAACTGGTAATTTCGTAATTTCGTAAATTCAACAATATCCGCGGGCGTCAACTTTGCACGCATATGCTCCGGGCGTCCGTCCCTCAACCACGATGGGCACGAAAGTCTCGCAGTCACGATGAGTTCGTCGTGGTTAGGCGGCGACGTTCGCACATCTCGGGGAGGGCATCATGGCTAAATGGATTTCAGGAGCAACCTGCGTGGCCGCGCTGCTGTCGGTGACGCTGACTGCGGGGCAGACGGCGCCGCAGGGGACGTCCCAACGGACGCAGAGCGGCAAGGGTCGCGTGCCGGACAAACAGTCGACGACACGTGAGGCAGGGAAAGGCAAGGAGGCGACGATCGCGGGCTGTCTAGTACGTGACGCCGCGAACGGTGGAGACGCCAGCATCGCGTCGAACGGTATTTCGTACCGGCTGACTGGCAAGGACGAAAAGGAGCTGGAGCAGTATCTCGGCAAGAGGGTCGAAGTAACTGGCCTTCTGGAGATGGGATCCACTGGTGCCCGCGCGACGAGCGGCAAGGCGAAGGCCGTTGAGTCGTCAGTCCCGCCGAAGGATCAGACGGCGACCGGCGGCCAGTCCGACGTGACGGCAACGGGTACGCCGCGCGACAACACGGTCCCGCCGGACGCGGTGCCGCTGGCGATCAACAAGGGGACGACAGCCGACCTCACCGGCCGGGTGCACGTAAAAACGCTCAAGGTGGTATCGCCGAATTGTTTGTAGGGCTGTCGTGTTGGGCCGCCTAAAGGCGGCCCAACACGGCCTAAAGGCGGCCCCCAGGTACACCGGCCCTAGGCGGGCCTGCGTTTCGCAAGGGCCGCTGCAACCGATGATTTTGCGGCCGCGCCGCCATCCCTCGCGGCGCGGACCTTCTGAAGCGCCCGGCTCTCGATCTGCCGTACGCGCTCCCGGGTCACCGACAGGCGCCTGCCGATCTCCTCGAGCGTGTACTCGCGATCGGTGCCGAGCCCGTACCGAAGGCGCAGGACATCTTTCTCGCGATCCGATAACGGCGCCAACGCGCGCCTGACTTCGTTCGAGAGGTCGCCTTCAAGCGTGGCTTCCTCCGGCGATCGGATGGACGTATCGCGCAGCAGATCTCCGAGCTCGCTGTTCTCGTCTTCGCCCATCTTCATCTCGAGCGAGTACGGCGTCTTCTGCGCATCGAGGAGGAGGCGCACCTTCGCCACAGGCATTTTCAGCCGGTCAGCGAGGTCGTCCGCCGATGGGTCCAGGCCAGTCTCGCTGCGGAGAGCCTTGCGCTCCTTTTCCAGGCGGTTGAGCGACTCGATGACATGCACGGGCAGGCGGATCGTCCGTCCGTGGTCGGCAATCGCGCGACTAATCGATTGCCGGATCCACCACGTGGCGTAGGTGGAGAACTTGAATCCACGACGGAACTGGAATCGGTCGACCGCCTTCATGAGGCCGAGGTTGCCTTCCTGAATCAGATCGAGGAACGAGAGACCGCGGTTCATGTACCGCTTCGCGATCGACACGACCAGCCGGAGGTTGGCCTCCATCAGGTACCGCTTTTCCTCGCGAACGGTGTCCTCGGCGCCCTGGACGCGCGCGTAGCGCCGGCCATACTCGGCGCGTGTCAGGCCGACGCGCGTCTCCAGGTCGTTACAGCGGGCGGCGCGCGCCTCGCGCGACACATTTTCCAGCGCGCGAAATTCTTCGTCCACGTGGCGTAGCTCGGTGACGATGTCGTCGACGAGTGCGGGACGAATAGGGAGCGCGGCGAGCTCTTCGGCGATGGTTTTTCGCGTGCGCGCAATCTGCTGCTCGAGCTGCGCCTTGGACTTTTCCCCGAGTCGCGGGCGCTGGAGCCTCGTCCGTGCTGCGTCGATGATCGAGCGGTGCCGCTTGATACGGCCAAACGCTTTCAGGACCGGCTCCTTGTGCTCGTCGCGCACCTCGCCGCCCTCAGGAAGAAGGATCAACTCCGCCGCGGGGTCGCCCTTTGCGCGAATCCGATCGGCGAGTGCGATGAGGGTCTGAACCGCAGACGGAACGTCGCCGAGCGCGATGACGAGGTCGCGTTGCGCATGTTCGATGCGCTCACCAATCGTGCGCTCCTCGGCCGCCTTCAGGAGTTTTCGTTTGCCGATGTGCTGCAGATATGTGCGGACAAGGTCAACCTCTTCACGGCCGATGGGTGCACGGGCTTGGAGCTGATCCTCGAGCTCTACCTCGTCTTCTCCTGCCCGCGCGCGGACGACCTGGTCTTCGAAGGCCTCGGGCTCCTGGTCGTGCAGGATCTGCTCGGCATTTGGAACGAGCGGCTGACCCTCCTCGAGGTCCTCGTCCGTTTCGACCGTCAGCCCAAAGTCCTGCGCGCGATGGCGCCAGTCGAGAATGTGTGCCTGCTTGGACGGGTCGTTCCACTCGATGAGCGACTTGGGGCGTTTGGACGCCTTGAAAACCAGCGTGCTGGAACCGCGCGACGTTGAGGCCATGATGTTGGGCTGAGTTGCAAGGCGCGGACCTACACCGGCTCGAGCGTTATCGGCGCCCATGCCACCATGTCCTGACGCGTGGAAAAGTGGAGAAGCGGCGCAACAGCGGGCAGGCGGATCCCCGCGGCAGCCGCCATCGTGTTGAGCTCGATCTCTGCCTCCGCATGCTGAAGTGTCCACGGTGGATGGTGAATCTCGAGCCGATACGGGCGCGACCGATTGCCCATGTTGTAGAGGCAGTAGCGCTCGGTGAGGAAATACTCCAGCGTGCCTGGAAGCGGCTCGACCGCACGTCTCAGCGGACGGTACCGCGCAGTCAGCTCCGCCGGCTCGGCATGCCTACCAATACGTCGGCTGGTGTACTGAATCCAACCGGCCTCGTCATGCACATGCATGCGCGCCGTGTAATAGGGGAGGTGGAGTAGCGATCGCGCTGCTGCTACGGCGAGCGCGCTTTCCGCGTCCAGGCTGAAGAAGTAGACCCCTGGCCGTCCGTCAACAGTGACGTAGGTCCGCACGTTTACT
>DAIRVG010000244.1:0-1556 GCA_036802945.1 Vicinamibacterales bacterium | reverse complement strand
TCGGCCATGAGCCGGAATCGTTCCAGAAGCGTGCTGCCACCATTTATAATCCGCGTTTATGATGCGACTCATCACTTCTCTTGGCGTCCCGGTTCTGTGCGCCGCGGCAGTGTCAGTCCTATCAGCACAGTCGGCGGCGCCGCCGGCGAACAACGAGCCGCACCACAAGCGTCTTCTGTACACGAACGACGTCCGGATGTTCGACGTCACGCTCCCGCCAGGCGAAGCGACGGCAGACCATGTGCATGAATACGACATGGCGACGCTGATCATCGGCGACGGAACGCTGCGGATCAGCCGGAATGGCCAGGACGTGGCCGCGCCCGCTCCGAACGCGCGCGGCAGCGTCATCGTCACCGAACATACCGGCGCGCCGGCGACATACCGCGTTCAGAACACCGGCACGACCGAGTATCACGCGCTCGAGGTCGAGAACGTGCGCGATGACGGGAAATGGATCACGCCGATGCCGATGATCGTAGAGGGCACGTCGGTTTTGCAGCAGACGCGCGCGTTCACGATCTACGATGAGTATCTCAAGCCGGACATGGGCGAGGTGAGGCACACGCATACGTGGTCCACCATCATCATTCTTCTCGAGGGCGTCTTTGAGCACGGTGGGATAGGTGGTGAAGAGCCCGTGCGCTACCGTCGGCCCGGCCAGTGGGTCTCAATCCCACGAGCTGCGTCTCATTACGTGAGCGCGGTAGACGGCGGCGCGCACATTATCGAGATCGAAGCGCGCTGAGCAGACAGGGATGGCTGAATTTCAAAGAGCTGGTTCGCATATCTCGCGCGGCCGGAAGATCCAATATCGGGAAAACAGGATCCTGGCGGCGCTCCCACCCGACGAGTTCGAGCGGTTCGCGCCACGCCTGCAGCAATCGCCGCTGACATTCAAGCGAAGCCTCTACAAAGCCGGCCACCCGATCAAGCTGGTGTGCTTTCCCGACAGCGGCGTCTGTTCGGTGATGTCGGTGATGCGAACGGGACGGACGGCCGAAGTCGGAACGATCGGCAACGAAGGCGTGACGGGCGTGGCGCTCTTTTTCGGCGACACGACCGAGCCGAGCGAATCAATAATCCAGGTGCCCGGCGCCGGTCGGCTGCTATCCGCGGAGGTGTTTCTCCAGGAAATGGCGCGGAAGGGCGCGTTGCACCGGCTGATCGGTCACTATGCGCACGCGCTGATGATCCAGATCATGCAGGCCGCCGCGTGCAATGCACTCCATTCCGTCGAGAAGCGCGCCTGCAAATGGCTCCTCATGACGCATGACCGCGTCTTCAGCGACGAATTCAAGTTGACGCACGAATTTCTGGGCATGATGCTCGGGGTGAGTCGGCCGCAGGTCAGCGTGGTTACGAAGCAGCTCGAACGAGCCGGCCTGATCGCGTACCACCGCGGCCAGGTGACCGTCACCGATCGCAAAGGCCTGGAAGCGCAGGCGTGTGAGTGTTACGGGATTATCAGCACGTATTTCGATCGCTTTCTGAATCGGCTCGGGGAGTGTCAGGAATTCTGTGTGTGAGGCGGTTGACCATCACGTCGGGGCGGT
>DAIRVG010000243.1:0-6752 GCA_036802945.1 Vicinamibacterales bacterium | reverse complement strand
TGTCAGTCGGCGGTATACGCGGCGAGCGTCCAGCCCGAACGCCGCAGTTCGGATGCAATCATCGCGTGTCGGCGGAAAGCGCTCCACGCAGTGTTGAATGTTTCAGCAATCCCCGCGGCCGCGTCCGACTGCGGCATGAGCGAGAGCGTATAGTTGCCGGCCCCCGGCTGCTGATCGACTTGGCACGTCAGTGTGTGGTTGTCGCGTTGAAAGATCCAACGAAGGAGTCGCATCGGCTGACGGCGTGAGCGCGTTCGTCTCATGAGCCGAGACATTTCAATAACCTTGCCAGTGGAAATATCTAGCGTTTTTGCTTATGACGCCAAATACCTGTGCGAAATTGGCACGACGGTGCCCACCTGTGGGAATCAGCGGGACAGTAGCGGGGGAAGCGGTGGCGTTGCACCAGGCGGAACGCCTTGTCCCACGGTGTTCATCATCATCGCCAGCGTCGCATAGGTGCCGCTGAGGGTAATCAGATCGACGACCTGCTGCTCCGTGAACATCTGTGCCGCCCGCCGGTACGTGGCGTCACTGACGCTGTGGGTCGTCGAAATCTCCATGCACAAGTCGTAGACGGCCGCTTCATCGGGCTTCATCGACGTCGGGCGTCGGCCAGCTTTGAGGTCGGCGGCGGTCGCTTCGGACAATCCTTCCTTGATGGCGAGCGGATAGTGCGCGAGCCATTCCACCTGTGATGTCCAGAGACGCGCCTGGATCAGGATCGCGAATTCGTTCAAGCGGCGGGGCACCGACGTGTTGAACCGAAGATAGTCCAGCATCCTGAACATGCGCTGGCCCATGTCGGGACTCCGCAGCATCGAGTTGTACGGGCCGCCGAGGCCCACGCTCGAAACTTTCAGAATCTCGTCCGCGAGCGCGCGCTGCTGCGGGTTCAGCTGCTCGACGGTGAGCTGCGGCAGCCGTGACGCCGCGCCCGCTGGAGGCGTTGCCGCGGCCGCCGGGGGCGTTGCCGCGACCGCAGTACCGTCCTCGAGGCGGCTCACGCGGAGGATGCGTGTCGAGCCGCGTTCGACGTATTCGCGCGTGACGATGGTGCCGGTGAGCTTCACCATGGCGCCACTGCGGGCGCGCGCGGCCAGGGCGCCAGGCAGCTCCACTTCAATCGAATGCGGTCCCGTGCTGTCTCGGTACTCGAGGGCCCATCCGGTCGTTTCGCCGCCGATGGCGATGCGGCCGCCCTGCAGCGTGCCGGTCAGCGTGACCTCCTGAGCCTGGCTCGCCTGCGCGAGGACGATCGGGACGAACGCCGAGGTGAAGAGAAGCACCAGCAGAAAAGTTTTCATAGCTTTACGCCTAATACTGCTCGCGGTTTCCGAGAATGTCGAGCCCATTCAAAGTCGCTGTCGTGCAGAGCTCGTCCGTGGTGTTTCGAACCAAAAGCAACGCTGGCCAAGGTTCGTGAGCTGACAACCAACGCCGCGAAAGGTGGTGGGGCACTACGCGCGGCCGGATGTCAGTCCTAAAGTACGCCAAGCCACGGAGACACGGAGTCACGGAGAAAACACGTTAAGAACTCCGTGTCTCAGTGCCTCCGTGGCCCGTCTCTCAAAATAGGAGCGTGAACGAAAAGCCTGCACCTCCCGTAATTGATTAGCAGCCGCAGTGTTGTCTGAAGCCAAGTTCAGGAAGTCTTCAGGTTCGCTGTTTCTGTGCTGTGGTTAAGATAAGCTGGGCTCCTATTTCTATTCGCGCGTCTTCTTGGAGGTCACATGATGCGGACATTCCACTGGCTTTTTATCACAGCTCTTGCGCTCGTCCTGGGCGGCGTCGCGGCTGCGCAGCAGCCGGCGCCGGCGGCGACCCCGCCCCCGGCTCCCTGTGCGTTGGCGGGGCCGCCCATCGCGAACCCGGGAAAGGTTCCGCTCGTCGGAATGTCCCCGAAGGCAAGAATGAAGGACATCATGAATTCGCTGGTCGTGCCGTCCTCGACGGCCGTGTTCGGTTCAGTAGCAACGGTGACCGACGCGACGGGCGTGCACGAGTACAAGCCGCAGACTGACGATGAGTGGAATGCCGTATATGCCAATGCGGTCATGCTGACCGAGGCGGCAAATCTGCTGTTGTTGCCCGGACGCGAGCGCTGCCTGGGTGGCAGAATTCCTATGCAGTACCAGAAGGATTTCTCTGAGAAGGTCCGCGAGATGGTCGAGGCGGGCAACGTCGCGATGGTCGCCGCGCGGAAACACGATGTCGATGGCATGAGCAGCGCCGGCGAGCGGATAGACGTGGCGTGCGACGAGTGTCATGAGAAATACCAGCTCGTCGAAGACGATCCGGAAGGGAATGTGGGGAAGGTTCTCGGCACGTTCAAACCCAAGCCGGCGCCGAAGCCGTAGGGCAAGGGAGGTTCCCATGAATCGCCGCATGCTGTTTTCATTCACGGCGGCCGGGGCCGCCGTGCTGATCGCGCTTGGCGTGAGCACGATGCCGGTCGCAGGACAGGCAGGGACGGGAGGAACGATTGTCGGCCACGTGCGGTACAAGGGGCCGACTCCGGTCAATCCAGTCATGCGGATGGGCGCCGATCCAAGGTGCAACAAGCTGTACGTCGGTAAGCGTCCCACCGCGCAGACGTTCGTCGTTGCCGCTGACGGCGGGATGGCAAACGTCTTCGTCAACGTTGACGGTTCATTTCCGAATGCGCCGCCCTCCACGACGCCCGTCGTGATCGATCAGAAGGACTGCATATATGTGCCGCGTGTCGTCGGCGCGCGTACCGGCCAGATGCTTCAGGTCAAGAACGGCGATATCACCGGGCACAACGTGCATTCGCTGTCGATGGCGAGGAACGATTTCAACACGAGCCAGCCAACTCCCGGGATGGTGTTCGAGTACAAGCTGAAAGGCGTTGAGATGCTTCACATCAAGTGCGACTTCCACGCCTGGATGAACAGCTACGTGGGCATCGTCGACAACCCCTATTTTGCGGTAACGGGAACCGACGGTTCGTTCACGATCGCGAATGTTCCAGCGGGGAAGCAGACCATCCGCGTGTGGCACGAGGCGATGGGACTGCAGACGCAGACGGTTGACGTGCAGGCGGGCAAGATGACGACGGTCGACTTCACCTACATGCCGGGGCAGAAGCCCGCCGCCGGCGCCGTGCGCGAGCTGATCGTTCCGGCTGATGTAGAGGCGGTCAGGATCATCACCTCTCGCTGAAGCGGACCCTTTGGGTCCGCGTGTTACGCTTACCTTCCGATGGAGGCTCAATGAGATCAGCGCGTGTGCATCTGTTTATTTCGTCAGCCCTTGCGCTGACCCTTGTCTCGACGCCGTTTGCCCAGGGCGAACAGGGCGGCGGCCGCCAGAACATGCCGGCTCGCGGCGGAAACATGCCGGCGCCGGCCGCCAGCACGTCGCTGGCCGGAGACATTCAGGCGGACTGGGCGGCCCAGAAGGATCTGATGATCAAAGCCGCCAACGCCATGCCGGCGGATCATTTCGACGCGAAGCCGACGCCTCCGCAGCAGACGTTCGGCGAGCGGGTGATGCACATCGTGCAGGTCAATACGGGCCTCTTTCGCGCGCTCGGTGGCAAGACGCCGGCGCCGATGATCAACATGCAGGCGCGCCAGAAGGCTGACGTGATGACGGCCTTGCAGCAGTCGTTCGACTACGGCGAGGCTCTGGTCAAGGAGTTCAACGACCAGCAACTGCTCGAACGCGTGATGGCGCCGCGATTCATGGGGCCGACGGCCAGCCGCGTGCGCATCATTTACTTTTCGCTGATCCACACCGAGGACATCTACGGCCAGATGGTCGTCTACCTCCGGCTGAACGGCGTGACGCCGCCCGCGAGTGCGGCCCCTTAGTAAGTTCGAAGGTCCCCGCGTGCCACCGAGGCATCGCTTTGGCCGCTGTGAGCCGCGGCATGTCCTCCGCAAAACCGGCTTGGTCCGAAGCAACCGAGCTCCGCCGCCGAGCGACGAAGCTAGTCGGCCTTCGGCCTAACTACGGTTTTGCTTTGGACATGTCGCATCTCACAGCGGCCAAGGCGGTCTCTCGGTGGTACGTGGCAGTAAGATTCACGCGCGCGCGATGACGACAGGCGACTGAACCGGCGTGTCCCGTGCGTCCCCTTCGTAATAGACGCGTTCAAGAAAAAGGCCTGATTCCGGAGCCGTGAGCCGCGCCGGCAGTTCGGACCGTTCGCTCAACATCGCAAGGGCATCCGTCTCAGACAATCCGCCGCGGCCAATCTCGACCAGTACGCCGACGAGCCGCCTCACCATCTTCCAGAGAAAATGCGATCCCTCGACGTGAATCAGCATCAGATCGCCGTCCTCGTGAATCTCCATGACTTCCACGAGTACCTGTGTTGATTTCTCGTCAGGGTCGTCATCCGTGAAGGATTGAAAGTCGTGAAGGCCTGTGAATCGGGCGGCCGCGGCGCGCATCCGCTCGACATCGAGATGGTCCTTTACCCACCAGACGAACTGTTTGGCGAACGCCGTCCGGCGACGGGCGACGTGGTAGATGTAGCTGCGCGCGATCGCGTCGTGGCGCGCATGGAATTTATGGCGCACCTTTTCGACCCGGAGGATATTGATATCTGAAGGGAGGATGTCATTGATTCGACGCCGTAGCAGCTCGCCCTGTACCGTCGCGTCGATGTCGAGGTGAGCGACCTGCCCAAGCGCATGCACGCCCGCATCGGTCCGGCCGGATGCATACAGCTCGAAGTCCCGGATACCTGTCGACTCATGTATTGCGCGCTCGAGCTCGCCCTGCACCGTCCGGGCGTTTGTCTGTATCTGCCAGCCGCTGTAACGGGTCCCGGCGTACTCAATGGTGAGCTTGAACCGCATGGTTCGGCATTATCCCTGCACGGCCATGGGCACCGGCAGTCGCCGGCCAAATAGATGAGCGACATCTGTAGACGATTGCCTGTGGGCGCCGAGGCGCAGCCGGACGGTTCGACACATTTCCGCGTCTGGGCTCCCGACCCTCGCAACGTTTCTTTGAAGCTCGAACGCGGCGCGCAACGCCGCACCATCGCGCTCGAGCGTGAAGAGCACGGGTACTACTCTGCGCTCGTTGACGATGCGAGTGCGGGCACCCGTTACCGCTACCTGCTCGACGATGAGCCGCTGGCCGATCCGGCGTCGCGGTACCAACCCGACGGGCCGTTCGGGCCGTCTGAAGTCGTCGATCCGGCAACGTTCGGCTGGTGGAACACCGCGTGGCGTGGTGTGGAGCTACCCGGGCAGGTGATGTACGAGCTGCACCCGGGCACGTTTACGCCGGACGGCACGTGGGCCGCAGCGGCTGAGAAATTCCCGCTGCTTGTCGAGTCTGGTATCACGACAATCGAGCTCATGCCGGTCTCGGAATTCCCGGGACGGTTCGGTTGGGGGTACGACGGCGTACTTCCCTACGCTCCGACACATCTGTACGGCACGCCCGATGACTTTCGAAGCTTCATCGATCGTGCGCATGCGGCCGGTCTGGGCGTCATCCTCGATGTCGTTTACAACCACCTCGGGCCGGATGGCTGTGTCTTCGGCCGATATGCGTCCGCTTACTTCGCCAAACACTATGCGAACGAGTGGGGGGATGGCCTGAACTACGACGGACCCCGGTCCGAGCACGTACGCGAGTACTTCGTGTCCAACGCCGCGTACTGGATCGACGAGTTCCGCCTTGACGGCCTTCGGCTCGACGCGACACAGAACATCCACGATCGTTCCGAGCCACACATCATCGCGGAAATCGGGTGCAAGGCCCGCTCGGCTGCGCGCGGACGCTCGATCATCCTGGTGGCCGAAAACGAACGACAGCTTGCCAGCCTGGTTCATCCGACCGCCGATGGCGGTTTCGGAATGGACGCACTGTGGAACGACGACTTTCACCACAGTGCCGTGGTTGCCCTCACAGGACGGCGCGAGGCCTACTATTCGGACCATCGAGGCGCGCCTCAGGAGCTCATTTCCGCCGCGAAGTACGGATACCTCTTCCAGGGACAGCGGTACGCGTGGCAGAAGCAACGGCGGGGTAGCCGCACCGATTCCTTACCGGCCTGTTCCTTTGTGACGTTCATCGAGAACCACGATCAGATCGCCAACTCCGGCGACGGCAGCCGGGTGCGGTTTCGCACCTCCCCGGGCCGCTATCGGGCCATTACGGCGTTGATGCTGTTGATGCCGGCCACGCCGATGCTGTTCCAGGGGCAGGAATTCGGTGCGACGAGCCCGTTCCTGTATTTCGCCGATCACAAGCCCGAGCTCGCGGAGGCCGTCAGGAAGGGACGTGCAGAGTTCGTCAAGCAGTTTCCAAGCCTGGCGTCGCCGAAAATGCAGCAGCGCCTGCCGCTGCCGCACGATCCGACGACCTTCGAGCGGTGCAAGTTGAACTGGAACGAGCGCCAGACGAACCAGTCATTCGTGCGCCTGCACCGCGATCTCCTCGCGATGCGGCGGGCCGACGCGGCGTTTCGCGCGCAGGACGGTACTGCGATCGACGGCGCGGTGCTCGGCTCAGAGTTGTTCGCGATCCGATATTTCACGTCCCGCGCGGAAGACGAGCGCCTGCTGATCGTGAACCTGGGTGTCGATGTCGATGCGCCGGCGTTCCCCGAGCCCCTTGTGGCGCCGCCGGACGGGCACAAGTGGAAGCTGCGCTGGTCGAGCGAGCATCCCGACTATGAGGGATCCGGCACGCCGGAGATCGAGTCCGACAACGGCTGGCGCATTCCCGGTCACTCGGCTGTGGTGCTGCGTGCCGAG